>NZ_WNKZ01000083.1 GCF_009720835.1 Pseudoduganella buxea | reverse complement strand
CTGCCCCGGCCGCCCCGCCATTCTGGCCGACATTGCCCGCCGCGCCGCTGCCACCGGTGCCGCCGCTACCGCCGGTGGCGTCGGCCGTGTTGCTGTTGCTGGCATTCGGACCCGATGTCGCCACGGCCGGCTGGCCGGGACCGCCCGCCGTGCCCGCCGCGCCCGGCACGGCACCCGAAGTGCCGGGCGCACCCGGCGAGCCGGTCACCGTCACGGCGTAAGCCTGGCTGACGGCCAGGGACAGCAGCAACGGCACCAGCCGCAGCTTGCGGCGGGTCGAACGGCACGGGAAGGGACTGGACGAGACGTCGGACGAGGAAATGGACGAGGTAATGGACAATGAGCGCATGGCGAACCTTCCCGTTTGGCATTGACGTGCCGCATGTGGTGGTGCCGCCACAGCCGTGAAACAGCCGTGCGGCTGCCGGCGCGGGGCACATTGCGCCTGGCTTGCAAATATGCTATCCACTAAGCGAGGCACGGACTCTGCCCGCATGCCGGGCTCACTGGTCAGAAATTATCGGATCGAAATGCCTGAAAATCCTTTAGCGGTCCTGAAACCCGGCTTAATCGTCCCTGAACGGCAGGCCTTGCGCACGCCGCTGCGGTTGGGCTCATTCGAGCTGTGGCCGGCAGCGCGCCGCCTGCATCAGGACGGCCGGCCCGTCGCCATCACGGCCCGCGCCTTCGACGTGCTGGCCCTGCTGGCGGCCCGCCATCCCGACCTGGTGGGCAAGGCCGAACTGATGAATAGCGTGTGGCCCGGCCTGGTGGTGGAGGAAAACAATCTGCAGGTGCAGGTTTCGCTGCTGCGCAAGATACTCGGGCGCGACGCCATCACGACCGTGCCCGGTTTCGGCTACAGCCTGAACCTGCCCGTAACCCCCGGCGCCGCGGGCACGGAGACATCACCGCCCGTCGCGCCCGGCATGCTGCATGGCCGGGCCGCCGACCTGGCCGAACTGCTCGAATTGATGGCACAGCACCGGCTGGTCAGCGTCCTGGGCACCTCCGGCGTGGGCAAGAGCCTGCTGGCACGTCATGCCACCGCCGGCATGGTGTCGGCATGGACGGACCTGGCCCCGTGCGCCGATGCCGACACGATGTTGCGAACCGTCGCCGGCACTGTCGGGCTGGATGCGGACGTGCCGTGCGTCCAGGCCCTGGTGCGCCATCTCGGCCGCCGCCCGTGCCTGCTGGTGCTGGACAATGCCGACCGCGTGGCCGGTGCGCTGCCGCCGCTGGTCGATGCGCTGCTGGCCCGCTCGGCCACCCGGGTGCTGGTGACGACCCAGGTGCGCCTGCACCTGCCGCAGGAGCAGGTATATCGCCTGACGCCGCTGGCGGTGCCGCCGCCCGGCAGCCCCTTGCCCGAAGCGCTGCAATACGGCGCGCTGGAACTGCTGGCGGCGCGTGCACGGGGGCATGACCACCGTTTCACGCTGGCGGGCCCAGTGTTGGCCGATGCGATCGAACTATGCCGGCAGCTCGACGGCCTGCCGCTGGCGCTGGAACTGGCTGCCGCGCGCATTCCGGCCCTGGGCGTGGCCGGCCTGCTGCGGCGCCTGGACGAGCGCCTGACGGTGCTGGCGACGGTGCATCCCGGCACGCAGGCGCGCCAGTGCAGCCTGTACGACGCGATTGCCTGGAGTTATGCCCTGCTGGAACCGGACGAGCAGGCCTTGTGGTGCGAGACGGCGCAGTTGCCGGCGCCGTTCTCGCTGGAGGACCTGATGGCACGGCAGGCTCGGCGCGATATCGGCCGCACGCTGGACCTGCTGGGCACCCTGGTGGAACGGTGCCTGCTGCGCTTCGACGCCACACCTGCGCCCGGCTATACGATGAGTGCTTCGCACCGGCAGTTCGCGCTGAGGCAGCCGCAGCCAAGGGGACAGGCCCTCAACGCCCCAGCAGCTCACCGATCGCCGCATCCAGCCGGTTGAAGTCGATGGGTTTCGTGAAGTGGGCGTCGAAGCCGGCCTGGGCCGCCGCCTGCTTGTCCGCTTCCTGGCCCCAGCCCGTGACGGCGATCATGGCGATGTCCGTGCTCCACGGCGCGGCGCGGGTGCGGCGGGCCAGTTCGTAGCCGTCGATATCGGGCAGGCCGATGTCGACCAGCGCGCAATCCGGCCGGAACTGCTCCAATGCGGCCAAGCCGGCCAGGCCCGTGTGGGCGCTGCGCACGGTGTGTCCCAGCAGTTCCAGCGCCATCACGAGCGTTTCGGCGGCGTCGACGTTGTCGTCGATGACGAGCACGCGCGTGCTTTGCCGGCGTGGCGTGACGGCCTGGTCGGACGGCTCGGCGGGCGCGTCCGTCGGAGCTTGCGTGGGAGCCACCAGCGGCAGCCGCACCTGGAACACGCTGCCGTGGCCCAGGCCGTTGCTGCGGGCCGCGACGGCGCCGCCGTGCAGTTCGGTCAGGCCCTTGACGAGCGCCAGCCCGATGCCCAGGCCGCCGGTGGAGCGTTCCAGCGGCGGCGTCAGCTGGGAGAACATGTCGAAGATGCGCTCCAGGTGTTCGGGCGGTATGCCGGCGCCCGTATCGGCCACTTCGATCACGGCAAAGTCGCCGTCGATGCCGGCCGACAGGGTCACGGCGCCGCCCTCGGGCGTGAACTTGCTGGCGTTGTTGAGCAGGTTGCAGGCGATCTGCGTCAGCCGGGTGCGGTCGCCGTCCACCAGCAGCGGCCGCTCGGGCAACCTGGTCGACAGGGTCTGGCCGGCCGCCGCCGCCGCCGGCATGACGGATTCGACCGCGTTGGCCAGCAGCGGCCCCAGGTCCAGCACCTCGCGCCGCAGGTCCAGCTTGCCCTGCGAGATGCGCGACACTTCCAGTAAATCGTCCACCAGGTGGGTCAGCTGGTCCAGCTGGCGCTGCAGCACAGCCTGGCCCCAGTGCCACAGCGAAGCGTCATCCGGGCGCTGGCGCCACACTTCCAGCACGTTGGCGAACGGCGCCAGGGGATTGCGCAGTTCGTGGGCAAGGGTGGCGATGAACTCGTCCTTGCGGCGGTCCTCGCGCGCCAGCGCCTCGTTCAGGCCGCGCTGGCCCGCCTCGGCCGTTTCGGCCCGCTGCCGGGCGTTGATCAGCTCCCGTTCGTATTTCTTGCGGTCCGTCGCCACCATCGCACCGATCTCGTCGGTGAAGCTGCCGTCCGCCTCGCGCCGCAGCGCATTGAGCAGCATCGGCACGCGGCGGCCGTCCCGGTGCACGAGGTCCAGCTGCACTTCGGCGATCGAGCCCTGCATCTGCAGCAACGGCAGCCAGTGGGTCAGGTGGAACAGGCGCGCGCCCATCGGCATCAGGTCGACGAAGCGCTCGCGCCCTTCCAGTTCGTCGCGCCGGTAGCCCAGCCAGTTGCAGAAGGTGTCGTTGACGCGCTCGATCAGGCCGTTGCTGCCCGCGATCAGGAGGCCGCACGGGGCCCGCAGCCAGGCGGCATCGGGCGCGGGCACGGCGCGCTGTTCCATGTCAGCCGCGCCCGTCCACGAAGCGGCGAATCGCGTTCACGCTGGCATCCGGGGCGCTCAGGTGCGGGCAGTGGCCGGTATTGTCGATCAGCACGTACTCGCTGTTGGGAATGACCCGGTGAATATATTCCCCCACCGACACGGGCGCGACGAAATCGTCGGTGCACTGCAGGATCAGGGTCGGCAGCCGGCTGTGGGCCAGGTCGGCCCGGTGGTCGGACAGGAAGGTGACGCGGGCAAAATGCTTGGCGATTTCCGGGTCGGTGCGGCAGAAGCTGTTGGTCAGCTCCTCGCGCAGGTCGGGCCGGTCGGGCGCGCCCATGATCTGCGGCGCCACCACGCTGGACCAGCCCAGGTAATTGCTTTCCATCGTGTCGAGCAGGTCGTCGATATCGGCGCGGGTAAAGCCGCCCCGGTAGCCGTCCTCGGGATCGTCGATATAGCAGGCCGACGGGCCCACCATCACCTGCGACGAGAACAGCTCCGGCGCCCGGTTCGTCGCCAGCAGGGCGATCATCGCGCTGACCGAATGGCCCACCACGGTGACGGGGCCCTGCGCGACATGGCGCACGATCTGGAGCAGGTCGTCCGCATGGCCGTGCAGGGTGCCGTAGCGGCTGCGGTCGTAGGCGGCCAGGTCGGACTTGCCGCTGCCCAGCAGGTCATACAGGATCACCGTGTGCGAGCCCGTGAAGGCCGGCACCATGTAGCGCCACATGTTCTGGTCGCAGCCGAAGCCGTGGGCGAAGACAATGGCCGGGCCTTTCCCGAGCACGGTGATATTGTGTTTTTGCTGCAGTGTCATGGGCACGCCGCTGTGACGAAAGAGGATGACATTTTAACAGTGAGTCCGCCCCCCGCGCGCAAGCGTGCGCCCCCCGCGGCCGGCTCAGTGCAGCTTGATCGGCGCCACCGTCGTGCCCTCGCCCACCTCGATGGCGGCCGCCTCGAAGCCGGGTGGGCCGAACTTGCCGGCCGCGTCGCGGCTGAAGCCGTAGTTCTCGCTGGGGATGCCCAGCAGGTTGCGATCGAGCTTGCCGTTGCCGTTTTCGTCATGGTAGGCCAGCACGGCCCAGGTCCCGGGCGGTACGTTTTCCACCGTCACCGTGGTGGTGCCGGCCCTGGCGGGCACCGAGGCACTGTATGCGCAGTCCTTCAGGAAGCGCTCCTTGTCGCACACGGCCACGTTGACCTTGCCGGTCGTGCCTTCGACGGCCGAGACGCGCACTTCGACGGTGGCGGCGCCCGTCTGCGACGCCAGCATGATCGAGAAAATACCGCAGCATCGTGCGAAACCGCTTCGTGAAAACATGGAACTCCTTTTTCCTGTAGTTGGGGTGGCAGGCCCACCGGCACGGTGGACCAAATCGCCGATGACCCGCTGCCGGACAGTGCGCGGCTTCTCGCCTATGTTACGCTGTGACGGTCCCCAATCGAACCTGTCACCCATGCTCGCCAATGCCGTCATCGTCGTGGTCACCGTCGTGCTGATGGAGCTGTTTTCCATCGTCGCCCACAAGTATGTCATGCACGGCTTCGGGTGGGGCTGGCACCGCTCGCACCACGAGCCCCGCACCGGCTGGTTCGAGAAGAACGACCTGTATGCCGTCGTCTTCGCCGGCATCGCCATCGCGCTGATTTGGTACGGCACGCGCGGCTGGCACCCGCTCGAATGGATCGGTGCCGGCATGACGGCCTACGGCATGCTGTACTTCATTGCCCACGACGGCCTGGTGCACCGCCGCTGGCCGTTCACCTACGTGCCCCGGCGCGGCTATCTGAAGCGCCTGTACCAGGCCCACCGCATGCACCACGCCGTGGCCGGCAAGGAAGGCGCCGTGTCGTTCGGCTTCCTGTACGCGCCGCCCGTGGCCACGCTCAAGCGCCAGCTGCATGCGCTGCACCAGGGTCCGCCGCGCCAGCATGGCCGGGACGGCGCCACAAGGTCGCCGGACGGGGCGGCATCGTCCGCAGACGCGACGTAAGCACCGTCCCGCTGGCCTTGGCCAGCAACCACAGTTTCGTCGCCTTCGACGTGCCCACGCGCTCGTCCCACGCATGCGCGCCGCGCCGCTTCACTTCGATGCCGATCTGCCGGTAGACGTTGCGCGCCGTGGCGATGGCCCAGGCCGAACGGGGCGGCAAATCGGCGATGCCGGCAAGGGCCGAGTCGTAATACGGTTCCGCATGGTCGACCAGGCGCGCCGCCACCGTGGCCAGCGCGGCCCGGTGGCGCGGGTGCGCCACCTGGTCCAGCGGAATGCCGGCCTCGCGCAGCCACCGGGCCGGCAGGTAGCAGCGCCCCATCTGCGCATCCTCGACGATGTCGCGGGCGATATTGGTCAACTGGAAGGCCAGGCCCAGGTCGCACGCACGGTCCAGCACATCCGCGCGCGTCACGCCCATGATCGAGGCCATCATCAGCCCGACGACGCCGGCCACGTGGTAACAGTAGCGCAAGGTGTCGTCGATGGTTTCATAGCGCGTCTCATTGACGTCCATCGCGAAGCCGGCCAGGTGGTCGAAGGCAAAAGCGGGCGGGATGGCATGGCGCAGCGCCACTTCCTGGAAGGCGGCAAAGGCCGGGTCGCGCATCGGCTCGCCCGTGTAGGCGCGGCGCGTCTGCGCCTGCAGGCCGGCCAGCGCGCGCACCGCCTCGGCGCTGTCCTGCGCCACCGCGTGCATGCCCAGGTCCTGGCCGTCGACGACGTCGTCGCAATGGCGGCACCAGGCATACAGCATCAATACGCTGCGCCGCGTTTCCGGCGGGAACAGCCGGGCGGCGGCGGCGAAACTCTTCGAGCCCACTTCGATGGTGCGCTCGGCGTGCGCCATCAACGCTTCGCTCATGCCAGCGCTCCTTCCAGCATCAGGCCGGCCGTGGCCTTGGCCGAACCGATCACGCCGGGCACGCCGGCACCGGGGTGGGTGCCGGCGCCCACCAGGTACAGGTTGGCCAGCTCGGCGTCGCGGTTATGGGGCCGGAACCAGGCGCTCTGCGTCAGGATCGGTTCCAGCGAAAACGCCGAGCCCACGTGGGCATTGAGCTGGTCGCGGAAGTCATGCGGCGTGAAGATGCGGCTCGTGACGAGCTGGCTGCGCAGGCCCGGCATGTAGCGTTCCTCCAGGTAGGCGAAGATGCGGTCGCGGTAGCGCGGTCCTTCCACGTCCCAGTCGATCGGCGCATTGCCCAGGTGCGGCACGGGCGCCAGCACATAGTGGCTGCCGCAGCCGGGCGGCGCCAGCGACGGATCGGTCACGCAGGGCGCATGCAGGTACAGCGAGAAATCGTCGGCCAGGGTGTCGCCCTTGAAGATGTCGTCGATCAGGCCCCGGTAGCGCGGCCCGAAGCACACCGTGTGGTGCTGCAGCTGGCTGTGGTGGCGGTCCAGGCCGAAGTACAGCACGAACAGGGAATTGGAGAAGCGCTTCTTCGTCAGCGCCTTGCCTTCGGCCACGCCGCGCGGGTGCTGGCCCAGCAGCGCGGCATAGGTATGCACCACGTCGGCATTCGAGGCCACGGCATCGGCGGCGAAGCGGCGGCCGTCTTCCAGCAGCACGCCGCTCACCCGCGCGCCGCTGGCCTCGATGCGGGCCACGGGCGCGTTCAGCTCGATGCGCCCGCCGATATCCTGGAACAGGCGCACCAGCGCATCGACCAGCGCACCGGTACCGCCGCGCGGGAACCACACGCCCCAGCGCCGCTCCAGTGCGTGGATCAAGGTGTAGATCGACGACGTGGCAAACGGATTGCCGCCCACCAGCAGCGAGTGGAACGAGAAGGCCTGGCGCAGGTGCTCGTCCTGGATGAACTTCGACACCAGCTTGTAGACGCTTTGCCAGGCTTGCAGCCGCGCCAGTTGCGGGCCGGCCTGGATCATGTCGCGGAAGGACAGGAAGGGCACGGCACCCAGCTTCAGGTAGCCTTCGTCGAACACGGCTTTCGAATACGACAGGAAGCGCTGGTAGCCGGCCACGTCGGCCGGGTTCAGCGCGTGGATCTGGCGGTCCAGTGCCTCCTGGTCGTTGGCGTAATCGAAGTGGCTGCCGTCTTCCCAGCACAGGCGGTAGAACGGCGCCACCGGCAGCATCTCGACATAGTCACTCATGCGCTTGCCGGCCACGGTGAACAGCTCCTCCAGCGCGGACGGGTCGGTGATGACGGTGGGGCCGGCGTCGAACACGAAGCCCTGGTCCTCGTAGACATAGGCGCGACCGCCCGGCTTGTCGCGCTTTTCCAGCAGCGTGGTCTGCACCCCGCCGGCCTGCAGGCGGATCGCCAGCGCCAGGCCGCCGAAGCCGGCGCCCACGACCACGGCAGTTTTTGCTTCACTCATTCGGGTTTTTCCTGATTTGACGAGGGTGGATCTTGCATGCGGCGGCAATGGCCTGCCGCACGGGAACGGGGGGCTTGCCGGCCACCAGCCGGGCCATGTCCCCCAGTTGCAGGCGGCCCGCATAGAAGCGGGCGATCAGCGGCGGCGGCAGCCGGTAGAAACGCTGCATCACGCGCCAGCGGTCGTCCGGCAGGCCGGCCAGGAACAGCATGCGGTTCAGCAGCCGGAAGAAGCGCTGCGAGCGCCAGGCCGCCGCCGCCTCGGCGTGGATGGCCTCGCGCAGCGCCGGCGCGCGCAGGTCCGTCAAGGTGGCGATGCGGTCGGCCAGGCGCACGGCATGGGGCAGCGAATAGCCCGTGGTCGGGTGGAACAGGCCGGCACGCAGGCCGGCACAGGGCTGCGCGCCGAGGTCGGCCCAGTAACGCTCGAAGTCGCCGGCCAGCACGATCGGCAGCGAGCCCTGTTCCTCGCGCAGCACCTCGGCCACCTGCCAGCCGCGCGCCTGCGCGTAGGCGGCGATATTGGCGCGCAGCCGGGCCGGCTCCCACGCGGCGCTGTCGATATAGTGGGTGTCCTCGATCAGCACGCGGTCCGGTCCGAACGGCAGCAGGTAGACGAAGCGGTAGCCGCCCTGCTGGGCCACGCTGGCATCCATGATGACGGGCGCCGACAGGCCATGGGGCGCGGTCAGCCGCACTTCCTGGCCGAAGAAGGTCTGGTAGCCCAGCGCCAGTTGCGTGCTGGCGCCCATGCCGGTGCCGTCGATGACGGCGCCCGCCTCCAGCACAGTGCCGCCGGCCAGCCGCACCGACGTCGGCGTGATCGCTTCGATCCGCGTGCCCAGCAGCACGGCACCATCGAGGTCGCGTTCGATGACGCGGGCGAAGTCGCCGGACGCGATGCTCGCGTAGCCCCCTTCCAGCGTGCGGGACAATTCGGGGAAGACGACGTCGTAGCGGGGCCAGCGCGCCGACACCAGTTGCGCGGTCCAGGCGCGCTGGCGGGCCGTCAGGTCGCTGTCGTGGAAGGACCACGTGTGGTTGCCGCCGATGCGGTCGGCCGCCTCGATCAGGAGGATGCTCAGGGCCGGCCGCAAGCTGCGCAGGCGCCAGGCGATCAGGCTGTTGGCCAGGCCGCCGCCGGCCAGGATCACGTCGTATGCGGCGCCGCTCATGCTGCCCTCATGCGCTGGCGCTGGCCGCAGCGTCGGCCCCTTGCAGGCCCAGCGCCTTCTCGACGATATCGGCGGCGCGCGGCGCGCCGCCCGCATGGAGCACGGTGCCGGCCATCGTGTCGAGCCGGTGGCCGAACGCCGGCTCGTCCAGCAGCCGGCGCAGGTGCCCTGCCAGCTGGCGCGCGCTGGCCAGGCGCGGCGAGGCGCGCAGGCCGATGCCGGCATGACTGATGCGGGCGGCCACGCCGGGCTGGTCGAAGGCGATGGGCAGCGCCAGGATGGGCGTGCGCCCGGCAATCGCATCCATGGCCGTGTTCAGGCCCGCGTGCGACACCACCGCATCGGCGCAGGCCAGTACTTCCTGCTGGGGCGCGAAGGCACAGACCCAGTCCGCCCCGGCCTTGACAATGGCTTCGCACTGGCGCGCATCCAGGCCGCCGCAGTGCGCCACCAGCAGCTGCACGTCGAGCATGCGGCAGGCCTGGGCGATGCGGCGGAACAGGCCGAAGCGCTGGCCCTGGAGGGTGCCGAGCGAGGCGAAGACGAACGGCCGGTCGCCCGTGATGGGCGGCATCGGGCTGCTGGAGACGGCCTTGGCGGCGCCATGACGCAGCGGGCCGACATGGTGGAAGTGGGCCGGCAGGTGGCGGCGCGGGAAGTCGAAGGCGGCCACCGTCTGGCTGATCTGCGCCAGCGGCGACAGGCACTCGTGCAGCATGCCGCGCACGGGGATGCCGAAGGCGCGCGAGCGCGTTTCGATGACGCGGCGGTGCGGCGCCATCATCCAGTCATACACGCGCGTGCTGCCTTCGACCATCTTCAACGCGCGTTCGTCCTGCCCCCAGGCGAATGGCATCACGGGCAGCGGCACGCCGGCCTCGCGGTTGACGGGCAGCGCGCAGGCGACGGAAACAAGGGGCAGTTCCAGCGCCTCGGCCACCAGGCCGGCGGCCGCTTCCATCTGGTCGCCCACGATGGCGTCGATGCCGAGCGCCTCGATGGCGGCCGGCAGCTCGCGGCACAGCATGTCGGTCGATTGCGCCATGTCGACGATGACGCGGCGCAGGCCCAGCGGGCTGCCGGGATTGGCGGCGCGGCGCAGCGATGCCGCCAGTGAGCCGGGCGGATGGGTCGTGGCGCCGACGGCATGAAAGCCGAGGCGGGCGTCGGTGACGTAGCCGGCTGCGTCCGGGCGGTGCAGGAAGGTAACGCGGTGGCCGCGCTCGACCAGGACCAGCGCGAGGGCCGCCAGCGCATTGAAATGGCTGTGGAACGCAGGTGCCACCACACCGAAATGCGCCATGCGATGCCTTTCGTTCCGTGGCTCAGCCAATGCGCGCGTCGAGGCGGGCCGCCGGCCGCGCCACGATGCCGCTGACATAGCGCGCTTCCGGCGCCGCCTGCGGAAACAGCCGCTCGACGAAGCGGCGCGTGCGCGAGCGGGCGCCGACGGCATCGTGCAGGTGGCGCTCCGCTTCCTGCAGGTAGCCGTTCAGCCGGCGCGCCGCTTCGGCCGAGCCGAGCGTGGAAATAAAGGTGGCCTTGCCGGCATCCTTGCCCGTGTCCTTGCCGGTGATGGCGCTGTCGCTGCCGTCGGCGAAATCGTCGCGGATCTGGAAGGCGTGGCCGGCGGCCAGCGCGAAAGCGCGCAAGGAGCCGGCGACCTGCTCGTCCGCCTGCGCCACGATGGCGGCCATTTCGACGGTGACGCCCAGCAGCACGCCCGTCTTCAGTTCATTGGTCGTGGCGATGTCGTCCGCCGAGCGCTTGCCGCCGCCATGCAGGTCCTGGAACTGGCCCCGCGCGAGGCCCTGGGCACCGACCGTCTCGGCCAGGGTGCAGACCAGGCGCGAACGCACGGCCGGGGCGATGTCCTGGGCCGCCGACAGGATGCAGAAGGCACGGCTGAGCAGCGCGATCGAGGCCAGGATGGCGACATCCTCGCCGAACTGCACGTGCACGGCCGGCCGGCCGCGGCGCAGACGGGCGTTGTCCATGCACGGCATATCGTCCAGCACCAGCGACGACGCATGCACCAGCTCGACGGCGCAGGCCACGTCCAGCAGCGCCGGCGACGTGCAACCGAGGTCGCGCGCAACAAGCATCAGCAGCAGGGGCCGCATGCGCTTGCCGCTGCCCAGGGCGGCGGCGCGCATGGCCCCGGTCAAGGCATCGCCCTGCTCGCCTTCCGGCAGCAACTGCCCGATGCGCGCATCGACGGCCTGCCGCACGAGCTGGACCTCATCCTCCGAAGGCTCGGCCCGTTCGATACTCCCGCTGAACCGCCGTGTCTCTGTCGCCATGCCTATCCTTCCGCCGCGCCCGGTTATGATGAGTTTGATAAGTCTTCAGTTCATGATACCGCATGGATTTTGATGCATGGTTACCCATTCAAGCGTGCGATGGAAGTTTTTTTCAAATCCCGCTGCCGTGCGGCATGGAAGGCGGGACAATCGCGGGTCAGCTTATGGCTGAGCTCCAGCAGGGTCCGTTAGTGACGAACAGTCGCGCTTGCCATGCGCCGGATATGCCGGCTTGTTTTGTCGATGGAACTTACATCCCACCGGCGGCGTAACCGCCTTTTAGTTATAAGCGTCTGATAAGCCGGGGGTTTTCTTGATTGGCATACTCCTTGCAGTCGTGTGTCTGCATCCTGCGGATTTCACAAGAGGAGATGACGATGACATCATCCGTGCACGCGCGACTTTTCCTGGCCTACGTCGCCGCTTCGGCGATCCTGCCGGCGCATGGGCAGGTACCGGCGCCAGTTATCGGCCCGTCTCCCGCCACCATCTACCTGCCGGGCGGGGCGGCGGCTTCACCGGCGGACGCCACGACCCGGATCAAGGATATCAAGGCGCTATCCGCCCCGGAACAGCCTGCCGGCAAAAACGTGGATGCCGCCACGCGCGAATTCCTGTCGCGTAACAGCAAGGAACTGGGCCTGGACGGCACGGCCGGTACCTTCCCGGTGGTCGAAAGCAAGGATTTCCCCACGGGCAAACGCATCCGGCTGCAACAGAACTTGAACGGCATGCGGGTTATCGGCGGCAATATCCAGATCGCCGTATCGAATGCCGGCACGGTCGAATCCGTGGCCAAGAATGTCGTCACCATCCCGGCGGGGAAGAAGGGCAGCATCCCGACGGCCGCCAAGCTCGACGAACAGGCGGCGAAGGATATCGCATGGAACGACCTTGGCGTGACCGGGGAACTGATCGAGCCGCCCGATATCGAAAAGGCTTACCTCAATGAGCAGGACGTCCTCACGCTGGTGTACGTCATCAAACTGGCCGTCACCGAGCCTTTCGGCTACTGGGAATACACGGTCGATGCCACGACGGGCCGGATCGCCGCCAAGCGGGATCGCCGCATCAAGCGCTTGACGGGCCAGGCCGATGCCGCCAGCGCGACACCGCGCCTGCCCATTCCCCGGATCGCGGCCGAACGGGCGTTTCGCATGGCGTCGGCCAGCAAGGCCTTCCACGCCGTGCCCGTCGTACCGGGCAGCGACAGCGTCAAGGGCTATATCTTCGAGACCAATCCCGTTACTGCCATCAAGGATGGCACGCTCCTTTACGGCGATCCGCCGAACCGCTTCAACGACGCCTACCGGCAGGTCAGCCACAGCCATGCCAGCCGGGCGAACCAGCAGATCGTGCTGAAGAATGCCTTCGTTCGCATCGAGGATTTCGAACCCGGCGTGGGCGGGCGAACGATGGCGCCGTCGACCGCCAGCGTGGAGTGGACGGCCCGGCGGGGCGATAACGCCTTCAACGACTTCATGACCTTCTACCACATCAGCAGCAACCTGGAATACCTTCGCAAGCTGGGATACCGGGGCACGGGTGAGCTGTTTCCGAACGGCCTGGCGGTGGACACGGACGGGTTGATGGGCGCGGACCAGTCCCATTATGTCCCCGGCAGCGACCGCTTGGGGTTCGGCCACGGCTGCGTGAACGATAACGAAGACACGGACGTCATCCTGCATGAACTGGCCCACGCCATCCACTATCACCTGAATCCGGACTGGTACGGGGGCGATTCCGGCGCCATCGGCGAAGGCTTCGGCGACTACTGGGCGGTGTCGTACCGCCTGCGCGCACCCGGCGGCTGGGACTTCCTGCCTGGGAAGGTGTTCGTGTGGGACGGTATCGATGCCTGCTGGGGCGGCCGGCGGGTCGACCGTGCCAACGCCAGGTTCGCGCCGTCGCGACGCTACCAGGCGCACGAGGCGCTGGGTGGCTTCATTGCCGACGAGCTGTGGTCCACGCCGCTGGTGTCGTCGCTGCTCGAATTGCGGGCGCTGGGCGAATCGATCGAATCGGTGGACGCCGTGATCCTGGCCGGCATGACGACCATCGGCAGCGCCTTCGACATGCCGGCACTGGCGCGCAAGACGGTCGAAGCGGCGAAAACACTCGCGCCGGGCAAGCCCCACGCCCAGGTCCTTGAGAACAATTTTCGCAAGCACGGCATTTTGCAGTGATCCTCCCCTCCCCGCACGGGGCCAGCATGCAGGCGACGACACCGAAAGGAAGAGCGATGAAGAATGGGATACTACTTGGAGCAGTTTGCCTGTCGCTGGCCATCACGGGCTGCGCCGGCTTGCGGGTCAGCCAGGAACGGCCGGCGTCGACGGCCCAGGGGGACGGCAGCGCCGCCGCGCCGGTGCTCGACCGCGTTCCCGGCATTCCCATGCGGGTCAAGGTGCCGGTACTGGTGCACGAAACGAAGCAGTTGGAGGAACGCTATGAGATCGCGTTGACCTTGTACCGGGAAGGCACCGAGAAGCCCCTGCTGTCGCCCGGGTCGGTGACGCTGCGCTGCGCCACGCAGGCGGAGACGTTCCGCGAAGTGGCCGACCTGCACAGCAAATTGCCGGAGAGCGGCACCCTGCCCGAAGTGACCCAGGCGATGAACGACGCCATCGAGCGCCTGGTCAAGCAAAGCGACAAAACGCTGGGCGAATGCCGTACGCCGGTGGCCAACCTGCTGAAGCAGGAATCGCGCGTTTCGGAGACGCGCTACTACATCACCCATGTCGTGCCCTTGTTCGGCAGCGGCGCCGGCACGTTCAAGCTGGCGGGCGACGGTACCCTGACCGAATCGACGACCAGCGCGACGGACGAGACCGGCAAAACCCTGCTGGGCCTGTTTCCCGTCAAGGAAAAGCTGTCGCTCCGGTGGGGAATCACGGCGCCACCGGCAGCGGTGAAAAAGGGCCTGCCCCCCAAGCCGACACCACTTTACCTGCTCGACGTGACGGTCACGCCGAAACCGCTCCTCTACACCTATCGCAAGGACCTGGCGGCGGCGGCCGGCGACACCGTCCGCACGGTACCGAAGGCGCTGACCCGCGACGACAAGGATGCCGAACTGGTGTCGGTCCAGGCCGCGGACGAGCCACCGCCGCCCAAGCCGGACCCCAAGGCATTCCACCTGAAGGGCTCGATCACGCCGCCGGAGCCGGCCAAGTAGGCCGCACTGCTACGTGACAACTCCCGTAGCCGGGAATCTCGCCGTATCGACAACTCGTCGCTGCCCCAGCCGGGCTGCCCTGGGGTGCTGCCACTGCGAGGCAGGCAAGGTGTCCGGTCAGGCCGGGGACATTCGTTCCAGCGCCTGCGCCGAGGCGAGCAGGCCGCCCAGGATCCTGTCGGCCACCTGTTCGGAAAACCCGGCAGGAAGTTCGGCGCGTACCTTGTCGATGACGTCGGTCGTGCGGGCGATGAAATCCTGCAGCAGCGGCTCGGCGTCCGCGCCGTAGCCGACCGCTTTCGCAGTGCTGTTGAAGTGGCGCCGCTGTATGCCATGCGCCAGGTAGTGCCGGTTGCGCCCGAGCAGGGCCATTGCCATCTTGAGCGTCCGTTCGCCCCACTGGTTCGGACCCGGGCCGATCACCGGATAGCCGGACATCACATCATAGATCGGCGTCAGCTTGAAGCGCCCCGCACCGGCAAGCAGCTGGATACTGAAGTTCTTGGCGTGGCCGTCCGGTGCGCGCAGCATCCAGAACAGAAGTTGCGAGGCCATCAGCGTGTGCATGTCGGCCGCGCCCTGCTGCGATTGCTGCAGCAGGGTGAACATCTGCTTCAAGCCGGGCCCGCCGTCATGTTCGTATTTCAGCAGCGGGGAGGTGCCGGTTGCCTGGCAAAGGTCCTCCTGCACAAGCCGGTACAGCTGCCTGCCGTCGGCCGAACGCGTGCGGTCGAAGCGCTCGACGACGAGCACGCGTTGCGCGCCAAATGTCGCTATCTCCGCATTGGCCGTGGGCAGCCCGAATTGCCTGAAGAGGCGCAGGCACAACCACTCGTTGTCGACCGACGTGGTGAAGTCGGCCCGCTTCCCGCCTACCATCCCGATGGGGAGCTTGAAGATGTGCGTCGTCGGCGTGGCACCGCGCGGCTTCATCCATTTTCCATCCCACCGGAGGAATGCGTCTTTCTCCTGCGCCCCGGCAAGCGAAATGCGGAAGTCGTCATCGACAGCATCGGCGGCGCCGTGCCGTTCCAGGTTCACCACTTCCAGCAGGTGGCGCTCGATGTCCTCCTCGCTGACGACGATGCCGTCGACCTGAGCATTCCCTTCCGGCTCGGTACCTTCCGGCAGCAGCTGCAAGGCGCCGACGCAGTCCCGGCCAACGGCCGCGAGCAGGTCGACAGCGTCGAGGGAGCCTGTCTTGAATCGGGTTGCAATTCGCTTGCGAATGATGTCGCTGTCCGGCAGCAAGCCCTCGAAGTAGTTCGAGACATTGGCGCCCTTGAGCGGCTCATTGCGCAGATTGAACGGCAACGACAGCGAGATGGGGCGACCGAGCCTTGATTGACGCCAGCCGGCGTCGTACGCCAGTTCGGAGATGCCATTGGGGTTGACCGTCCAGCGGCCGACGTAGTCGCCATTGGCCCACAGGTGCAGTGTCTGGCTGTGCGAGCGGCGGCCCATGACTACCACTCCGCCGCGGTGCTGGCCGTGGAGGTATCGCGCTCGCCCAGGAGCAGGTCCAGCCCGAGGACGGAACACCAGCTCAGCAACTGCTTGACGCTGATTTCGTCCGCATGGCTCTCGAGGTATGAAATACGGTTCTGGCTCAAGCCGACACGCGTCGCCACAGCCGCCTGGGTGAGCTTGTGCCGCTTGCGGGTCGATACGAGCAACTGGCCCAGCTGCGACGCGGTGAGCAGGAGTTGAGGGTTGGGTTCAGGAGTCATCTTACGTATCCGCTATCCAGATACATGAATTTTATCTGAATTTCGGATAATTTGAATATATCCGTATAACGGATATAGATGCTATGTCCGTATGGCGGATAATTTTTGTGGTCCCTCGATGAGGACTGCGATCTTCGACACTTGCAATGACATTGCTCCAGTTTGAGCATGAGAACAGTTCAACAACACAGCTTCTCCCCAGAAACGACAAAGGGTCACAGCGCTGAACGCTGCGACCCTTCGATTTTATTGGTGCCGGCTGCCGGTTTCGAACTGGCCACCTGATGATTACAAATCAACTGCTCTACCAAATGAGCTAAGCCGGCGAAACTTTTCGGGGACCTTGCGGTGCGGCGGCAGGTCCCTTACGGTCGAGAATTATAGCCTATTTGATGCGCGTCAGGGTGGGGCGGCCGGCCTTTTTGGGCGCGTCGCCACCGTCGTCTGGGCCGTTGTCGTCGTCGCTGCGCGGGGCCGGCACGGCTGCCGGGGCCGCGGCGGGCGACGGCACGGACGACAGGATCGGCGTGGCCGGTTCTTCCGCGGCGCTCGGGGCGGCGGCGGGGGCCGACGTGCCCAGTTGCGGCTCGAACGCCATGCCCTGGCCGTTCTCGTTGGCGTAGATGGCCATCACATTGTTGACGGGGATGTAGATTTCGCGCGAGACGCCGCCGAAGCGGGCGTGGAAGCGGATGCTGTCGTTGTCCATCTTCAGGCCCGAGGTGGCGCCGTAGCTGATGTTCAGGACGATCTCGCCCTTCTTGACGTATTCCATCGGCACGGTGGTGGCGGCATCGACCTTCACGGCCAGGTAGGGCGTGTAGCCGCTGTCGGTGCACCATTCATAGATGGCGCGCAGCATATAGGGCTTGGTGGAGATTTCGGACATAGGGTGGCGGTAGAAAAACAGTGTCAGGCGAAGCGGTGTCAGGCGGGCAGCGCCACGCCGCACGGGCGGCGTGGCTGGTACAGCGAAAGCTTACGCGAAAGCGCCGATCAGCGGCGCATCACTTTCTCGGACGGCGTCAGCGCTTCGATATAGGCCGGACGCGAGAAGATGCGTTCGGCGTATTTCATCAGCGGCGCGGCCGTCTTCGACAGTTCGATGCCGTAGTGATCCAGGCGCCACAGCAGCGGGGCCACGGCCACGTCCAGCATCGAGAACTCGTCGCCAAGCATGTACTTGTTCTTCAGGAACAGCGGTGCCAGCGTCGTCAGGCGGTCGCGGATTTCGGCACGGGCCTTGTCGTGGCTCTTGTCGTTCGTCTTGTTGCGTTCGCTTTCCAGCGTGTGCACGTGGACGAACAACTCCTTTTCGAAGTTGAACAGCATCAGGCGGGCACGGGCACGCATCAGCGGGTCGGCCGGCATCAGTTGCGGGTGCGGGAAGCGCTCGTCGATGTACTCGTTGATGATGTTCGATTCGTACAGGATCAATTCACGTTCGACGAGGATCGGCACCTGGCCGTAGGGATTCATCGTCGAGATATCTTCCGGCTTGTTGAACAGGTCGACGTCGCGCACTTCGAAATCCATGCCTTTTTCAAACAGGACCAGGCGGCAGCGCTGCGAGAATGGGCAGGTGGTGCCCGAGTAGAGAACCATCATTTTGCTAGTTCCTTAGAAACAAAGCGGGGCGAGACCGCGAAAACGGTTCACCCCAGTTGGGCCGCCCGCTTGCGGCGGGCAGCGCAAAAATCCGTGCCGGCCCGCTTCGCAGCTTGCCGGCACACGCTAATTATTTGACTTCTTTCCAGTACGAGGCGTTCAGGCGCCAGGCCAGGAATGCGAAGACGGTCAGGAACAGCACGACCCACACGCCCAGCCGCTTGCGCAGTTGCTGGGCCGGTTCGGCCATCCATTCCATATAGCCCACCAGATCCGCCACCGCGGTGTCGAATTCCAGTTTGCTCATGGTGCCGGGGGTGAGCTGCTCGAAGCCGGCAAACTTGTGGATCGTCTTGCTGGCATCGTGCGGATCTTTCTCCGTCACCATTTTTGCACCTTGTATCCCTTGCAACTGCCACAGCACGTGTGGCATGGCCACGTTCGGCAAGACCAGGTTGTTGAAACCGGTCGGGCGCGTATCGTCCTTGTAGAAGGTGCGCAGGTACGTGTACAGATAGTCGCCGCCCGTTCCGCCCGGGCCCGCCTTGGCGCGCGCGATCACGGATAAATCCGGCGGCACCACGCCAAACCAGGCCTTGGCATCCTTGGCCGGCATCGACGTGGTCATCATTTCGCCCACTTTTTCGCCCGTGAACAGCAGATTGTTCTTGATCTGCTCTTCCGTCAGGCCGAGGTCGCGCAGGCGGTTATAACGCATCGAAGACGCATTATGACAGTTCAGGCAGTAATTGACGAACAACTTGGCGCCATTTTGCAAGGCAGCCATGTCGTGCGAGCGGTCCGGGGCCCGGTCCAGCGGGTGGCCGCCCTCTGCCGCGAAGGCCAGCGCGGGCAGCAGGGCCAGCAGTGCAAGAATTTTCTTGTGGAAATTCATTCTACGTATCCTTTGCGTTTATCGGCTCAGTGGGCGTGGAAGGTGACGCGGTCCGGCACTTTCTTGAACGTCCCCATGGCACTCCACCACGGCATCAGCAGGAAGAACGCGAAGTAATACAAGGTGCACACCTGCGACACGATGGTGCCGATCACGCTTGGCGCCTGGGTGCCCAGGTAGCCCAGCGCCAGGAAGGCCAGCGCCAGCAGGGTGTACAGGTATTTGTGCCATTGCGGACGGTAACGGATGGATTTCACCGGCGAATGGTCCAGCCATGGCAGGAAGGCCAGGATGACGACGGAGCCACCGAAGAACACGACACCCCAGAATTTCGCATCCAGCACCTGCGGCAGCATGCCGATGATGGCGACGATGGCGATGGCGGCAATGACGGCCTTGGCAACGAACGACAGGCGCGACTTGAGCCACAGGAAGGCGACATAGGCGGCCGTGGCGAACATCAGCACCCACATGAATTCGGCCGTGGTGGCGCGCAGCACCGAGTAGAACGGCGTGAAATACCAGGTCGGGGCGATGTGCAACGGCGTCTTCAACGAGTCGGCCGGCAGGAAGTTGTTATATTCCAGGAAATATCCGCCCATTTCCGGCGCGAAGAACACGACGGTGGAAAAGATCAGCAGGAAGATCGACACGCCGAACAGGTCGTGCACCGTGTAATAAGGGTGCGACGGAATCGAATCGACGGGATGACCGTCCGGGCCCAGGTTTTCCTTCACTTCGATGCCGTCCGGGTTGGACGAGCCCACTTCATGCAGCGCGATCAGGTGGGCAGCGACCAGGCCCAGCAGAACGAGCGGAATGGCGATGACGTGGAAGGCGAAGAAGCGGTTCAGGGTGGCGTCGGAGACGACGTAGTCGCCGCGGATCCACAGCGACAGGTCCGGACCGATCAGCGGAATGGCGCCGAACAGGTTGACGATCACCTGCGCGCCCCAGTACGACATCTGGCCCCATGGCAGCAGGTAGCCGAAGAAGGCCTCGGCCATCAGGCACAGGAAGATGGCGAAACCGAACAGCCAGATCAGTTCACGGGGCTTGCGGTAGGAACCGTACAGCAGGGCCCGCGTCATGTGCAGGTAGATGACGATGAAGAAGGCCGACGCACCGGTGGAGTGCATGTAGCGCACCAGCCAGCCCCACGGCACTTCGCGCATGATGTATTCGACGGAACCGAAGGCCAGGTTGGCGTCCGGCTTGTAGTGCATCGTCAGGAAGATGCCCGTGACGATCTGCAGCACCAGCACCAGCATGGCCAGCGAACCGAAGATGTACCAGAAATTGAAGTTTTTCGGGGCGTAGTATTTGCCCCACTGGTCGTTCCACAGCTTGGTCAGTGGAAAGCGGTCATCGACCCAGCCCAGCGCTTTCTGCGCCGCCGGTGCATCGGCCGGGAATTTCGTCTCCTTGAACGCCGCCATGTTATGCCTCGCCTTTCTCGTCTTTGCCGATCAGGATCTTGTTGTCGCTCAGGTACATATGGCGCGGCACCACCAGGTTGTCCGGTGCCGGCTTGTTCTTGAAGACGCGCCCGGCGATATCGAAGGTGGAACCATGGCAGGGGCACAGGAAGCCGCCGGCCCAGTCGTCCGGCAGCGAAGGCTGCGGGCCGGGCACGAACTTGGTCGACGGCGAGCAGCCCAGGTGGGTGCAGATGCCGACGGCAACGAGGATTTCCGGTTTCCGGGAGCGGTGTTTGTTGATGCAGTATTCAGGCGTGAATTCGTCCGGATTGCGCTCCGACGCGGGGTCGGCCACTTCGCCGTCCAGCTTCGGCAAGGAAGCAAGCATTTCCGGCGTGCGCTTCAGGACCCAGACGGGCTTGCCGCGCCATTCGACGGTGCGCATTTCTCCGGGCTGCAAGGTGGAGATGTCTATTTCGACCGGTGCACCGGCCGCCTTGGCACGCTCGGACGGCTGGAAAGTGCTGACCAGTGTGCCTGCTGTACCCAAACCCACGACGCCACCCGCCGCACATGTTGCGACCAACAAGCCTCGCCGGCTGGGATCGACCTGCTTCTCGATGCTCATACAAACCCCAATCTTTATAAAAATTCGAATCTTTGATAAGCGACAACAGACCATCTTGCAACATTAAATTATAAGTGAACAGCATCACTTATTAAAGCGAAACGTTGCAAAGTGCTCAAGCTTGCCGGATGCTGCACTGCAGGGTAAAAACCCCGGTGTTCCGTTCGCCACGGGTCAAAATACAGAGTGCCGCGTCATTGTGCAACTGGCCAAAATGTCCCATCGTCCGCCAGCGATGTCCCGCTTTCCCCCACGGCCCGCTTGGGACAAGATTGAAAAAACAGTATCATCGCAGCATCCCTTACTGATGGAGAGTTACATGGCTATGCTGCACGAGTTCAAACAGTTCGCGATGAAAGGCAACGTCATCGACCTGGCCGTCGGCGTCATTATCGGTGCGGCCTTCGCCAAAATCGTCGATTCTCTCGTGCAGGACATCATCATGCCGCCCATCGGCAAGCTGATCGGCGGACTCGATTTCGCCAATTACTACTTGCCGCTGAACAACCAAGACCCGAACCTGAGCCTCGTCGAAGCCAAGAAACTGGGCGCCGTGCTGGCCTACGGTAACTTCCTGACGATCCTCCTGAACTTCGTCATCCTCGCCTTCATCATCTTCCAGATGGTGCGCCTGGTGCACAAGGCGCGCAACAAGCTCGAAGCGAACGCCAAGCCGGCCGAAGAAGCGCCGCCGGCAGAGGATATCGTGCTGCTGCGCGAAATTCGCGACGCCCTGCGAAAATAGCCATCCGGGGCCACAATGGCTCCTCCCTAACTTGCCATCTGAAACAAACTCATGCGACGACTCTGGTTATTGTTTGCGCAAGCGGTGACCATCGTCCTGGCACTGTATTTCGTGTATTCCGCCGTCGGCCGGGACTTGCCCCGTGCCCGTCCCGGCACCGTGCAGCAGCTGGGCACGGCCACGCAGCCGGCCGCCGCCACGGTGGCGGCGCCCGCACCCACGCCCGGCTCGTTCCGCTCGGCCGCCAGCCGGGCCATGCCGGCGGTGGTCAACATCCTCACGTCGAAGGCCGTGCAGCGCAAGCATCCGCTGCTGCGCGATCCGTATTTCAAGCGCTTCTTCGGCGACCGCGAAGGCGAGGAGGAGGCAGATGACCAGAACAGCCTGGGCTCGGGCGTCATCGTCAGCACGGACGGCTATATCCTGACCAATTTCCACGTGGTCGAAGGCGCCGACGAGATCGAGGTGGTGCTGGCCGACGGCCGCAAGGGCGCGGCCCGGCTGGTGGGCACGGACCCGGAAACGGACCTGGCCGTCATCAAGATCGACCTGGACAAGCTGCCCGCCATCGTGCTGGGCCACGCCGACCAGGCCAAGGTGGGCGACGTCGTGCTGGCCATCGGCAATCCCTTCGGCGTCGGCCAGACCGTTACGATGGGGATCATTTCCGCGCTGGGCCGCAACAACCTGCACATCAACCATTTCGAGAACTTCATCCAGACGGACGCGGCGATCAACTTCGGCAACTCGGGCGGCGCGCTGATCGACACCAATGGCAACCTGCTGGGCATCAATTCGGCCATCTATTCGCAGACGGGCGGCTCGGTCGGCATCGGCTTCGCCATTCCCGTGACGACGGCGAAGACCGTGATGGAATCGATCATCAAGAGCGGCCACGTGGTGCGCGGCTGGATCGGCGTGGAATCGCAGGAGATCACGCCGGAACTGGCGCAAAGCTTCGGCCTGCAACGCGACAGCGGCGCCATCATCGCCGGCGTCGTGCGTAACGGCCCGGCCGACAAGGCCGGCATGAAGCCGGGCGACATCCTGCTCGACGTCGACGGCAAGCCCGTGCGCGACACGACGGAAATGCTGAACCTGATCGCCCAGCTCGAGCCGGGCGGCAAATCGACGATGCGCGTACTGCGCAAGAACCGCGAGGCCCAGCTGGCCGTCACCGTGGGCAAGCGCCCCCTCCCGAAAAAATAACGCATCACGCTGCAAAGAACAGGAAAAGACATCCCATGCATCTGCGCGACCTGAACGGCTACCTGCAGGAACTGGCCGAGAACAACAATCGCCCCTGGTTCATCATGAACAAGCCCCGCTACGACATCCTGCGCGAGGAATTCCTCGAACTGGTGACGGCGGTGATCGTCGAGCTGGGCAAATTCGACCCGGCCGTGAAGTTCTGCAATCCGAAAAAAGCAATGTTCCGCATCAACCGCGACGTGCGCTTCGCCCACGACAAGCGGCCCTACAAGACCAATTTCTCGGCCGCCGTGGCGCCGAACGACATGCGCCGCCCCAG
The DNA here is from genome assembly GCF_009720835.1 of Pseudoduganella buxea. Lineage (GTDB taxonomy): Bacteria > Pseudomonadota > Gammaproteobacteria > Burkholderiales > Burkholderiaceae_D > Rugamonas > Rugamonas buxea. Next base: position 3,822 of record NZ_WNKZ01000083.1, on the reverse strand, counting down.
CATGGCGGGCGGCCCGACCTACTACTTCCAGCTGAACGGCGCCGGCCAGCTGCAGTTCGGCGCCGGCGAGTACATGCCGCCACCGCACCGCCTGCGCGCACTGCGCCGTCACATGGTCGAGGACGCGGCGGGCTTTCGCAAGGTGCTGAACCACAAGGGCCTGAAGGCCCGCTACGGCACCATCCAGAACGAAGGCAAGCTGCAGCGGCCGCCGAAGGGCTTCGATGCCGACCATGAACACATCGAATTCATCAAGCTGAAAAGCTTCTTCATCTGGACCGATATCGACCTGGACCTGAACGACCCGGACGCCCTGCTGCCCCTGCTGGCCGCCGGCTTCAAGGACGCCTACCCGCTGGTGCAGTGGATGCGCGCGGCCAAGGTGGACGAGGAAGAGGCCGCCGCGTAAGCCGAAAAAACCGGGGACAGTCCCCTGTTGTCGGGCAAACTTGCCTTAAAACAGCGGATTGTCCTTGGTTTCACCCGGTTTCATCGCCGCGCAGCCAGGCTTCGATGAATTCCACGCAAACGCGCAGTTTCGCCGACGTCGACAGCCGCGACGGATAGATGGCCCACACGTCCGCCGGCTGCTCGTACGCCGGCAGCACCCGCACCAGCGTGCCCTGCGCCAGGGCGGGAGCGACATCCCAGACCGAGCGCAGGATGATGCCGTGGCCGTCCAGCGCCCAGCCGCGCACCACTTCGCCGTTGCTGGCCGACAGCGGCCCGCCCACCTTGACGCTTTCCACCCCGTTCGGGCCGTGCAGTACCCAGCGGCCGAAGTCCTCGTTGCGTTCGCGGATGACGATGCAGCGGTGGGTGGCAAGGTCGGCCAGCGTCGCGGGGCTGCCGTGACGGTCCAGGTAAGCCGGCGCCGCGCACAGCACGCGGGCGTTGGCGGCGATACGGCGCGAGATCAGGTGCGGCTCATGGGCCTGGCCCACGCGGATATCGAGGTGGAACTCCTCGCCAATGACGTCGACGGCGCGGTCCAGCAGCTCCAGCTGGATTTCCAGCTTCGGGTAGCGCAGCGCCAGCGCGGACAGGGCCGGCGCCACGCGGTTGCGTCCGAAACCGGAGCTGGTGCAGATGCGCAGCAGGCCGGCCGGCGCCTGCTTTTCCGTCGCCACCGCCTCGCCCAGCTGCTCGACGTCTTCCAGGATGCGCAGGGCCCACGCATGCACGGCCCCGCCCTGCTCCGTCAGCGCCACGCTGCGCGTCGTGCGGTGCAGCAAACGGGCCCCCAGGCAGTGCTCGAGTGTGGCAATCCGTTTGCTGACATAGGCGTTCGACACCCCCAGGGTACGGGCCGTGGCCGTGAAACTCGTGTGCCGCACAACAGCGCAGAACAGGTCGAGGTCATCCAGCAGGGGGCGATTATTCACGGAGCGTGCATGGTGAAGTTGCGAATTGGTCGATTATATCCAAGCGGTAAAGCGCTATGCTGCCTGCATCACCCCACAGGAGACCGTTGATGAAGACCCAACGCATTGCCGTCATTCCCGGCGACGGCATCGGCAAGGAAGTCATGCCAGAAGGCCTGCGCGCGCTGCGGGCGGCGGCCAGCCGCTTTGCCTTGCCCCTCGAATTCACCAGCTTCGACTGGGCCAGCTGCGACTACTACCTGGCACACGGAAAAATGATGCCGGACGACTGGTTCGCCCAGCTGCGCGAATTCGACGCGATCTACTTCGGCGCCGTCGGCATGCCGGACCTGGTGCCGGACCATGTATCGCTGTGGGGCTCGTTGCTGCAGTTCCGCCGCCGCTTCGACCAGTACGTGAATCTGCGGCCCGTGCGGCTGATGCCGGGCGTGCCCTGCCCGCTGGCGAACAAGCAGCCGGGCGATATCGACTTCTACGTGGTGCGCGAGAACACCGAGGGCGAGTACTCGTCCGTGGGCGGTCGCCTGTTCGAAGGCACCGAGCGCGAAACGGTGCTGCAGGAATCGGTGTTCACCCGCACCGGCACGGACCGCATCCTGAACTACGCGTTTGCGCTGGCCCAGTCGCGCCCGAAAAAACACCTGACCTCGGCCACCAAGTCGAACGGCATCTCGATCAGCATGCCGTACTGGGACGAGCGGGTCGAGGCCATCGCGCCCGCCTACGCCGACGTGAAGTGGGACAAGTACCACATCGACATCCTGTGCGCCCGCTTCGTGCTGAGTCCCGAGCGCTTCGACGTGGTGGTGGCCTCGAACCTGTTCGGCGACATCCTGTCCGACCTGGGCCCGGCCTGCACGGGCACGATCGGCATCGCCCCGTCGGGCAACCTCAATCCCGAGCGCACCTTCCCGTCGCTGTTCGAGCCCGTGCACGGCTCGGCACCGGATATCTACGGCAGGAACATCGCCAACCCGGTGGCGATGATCTGGAGCGGCGCCATGATGCTGGACTTCCTCGGCAATGGCGACACACGCTACCGCCAGGCCCACGACGCCATCATGGCCGCGATCGAACGGGTGCTGGTCGATGGCCCGCGCACGCCGGACATGCAAGGCACGGCCGACACCACGCAGATGGGCCAGGCCATCGCGGCGCTGGTCGGCTGATCCGCCGCGAGTGATACACGACGCGGGGCCTGGACGGCCCTGGGCGCAGTTCATGTCGCCGAATCGGCAGTTCATCGCACGCCGGTAGTGCCGGGCGGGCTTGCTCCCTATAGTTCAACCATCGCAACGAACCCCACCCGCCCAAGGAGCACATCATGAACATCGCCAAGAACATGGAAGCCATCTTCCTCTCCGCAGTCGTCATCATCGGCGCCACCAGCCTGGCCACGGCCGCCGTGCCGAAGCTGCAGCGCGCCGCCGCGCCGGCACCGGTTGCGACGGTTGCCACGAGCGTCACGGTGAAACAGGATGGCGCCATGCCGGTGGTAGTGGTGGCGGCCAAGCGCCTCTCCGCCGCCGAAAAAGCCGCCCTGTAAGCACCCTCACCTTTCGAAAGACGCCGATGAACAACTTCGTCAATGCCACGATGATGGCCGTGGCCCTCTACACCAGCGCAGCCGGCAGTGCGCAGGCCGGCGATATCGCCAGCCAGGCGCGTGCCGTCGATGCGCGCACGGTCAAGGTGGTGCTGGATGGCGTCATCGACCTGACGTTGAAGCAGGGACCCAGCGCGGCGCTGGTGATCTCGGGCGATCCCCGTTACCTGGCGAAGGTGATCGTGACCCAGCGCGGCGACACGCTGCGCATCGGCACCGACCTGAAAGGCATCCAGTTGGGCCGGCCCAACCTGCGCGCCGAGCTGGTCCTGCCGAACCTGAACGAGCTGGTGTCGGCCGGCGTGGGCAGCGCCGACGTGCACGGCTTCTCGGGCGACAAGGTGCGCGTGGCGCTGGACGGTGCCGGTGCGATCCGCGTGAACGCCCAGTACCGCAGCGTCGATGCGCACCTGAACGGCGCCGGCAGCATGACCGTCAATACGGGCCTGGCCGACAACGTCGACCTGAACCTGCGCGGCGCCGGCCAGATGGTGGTCAGTGGCCAGAGCCGCAACTTGCGCGCACGGCTGGGCGGCGTCGGCAGCCTCGATGCGCAGCAGCTGCGCTCGGACAGCGTGGACGTCGACATGACGGGCCTGGGCGGCGCCACCGTATACGCGAAAAGCTCCGCCAGCCTGCGCCTGACGGGCCTGGGCTCGGCCAATGTGTACGGCCAGCCGGCCAGCCGCAACGCCAGCGCGCGCGGCCTGGGCAACGTTACCTGGCACTGAGCCAGCCGGTCCCGCTGTCGGCGCCCCGCTGGCGGTCGTCTTGTCCGGCGCCGTCGCCGGTCGACCGCCGCAAGCCTTGCCCCGGCACGGGCTTCGGGGC
>NZ_WNKZ01000082.1 GCF_009720835.1 Pseudoduganella buxea | reverse complement strand
GGCCCGGCCGGCATCGGCGCGGCCAGGCCGGTACCGCGCAGCAGCGTCGCGTCCGGCGCATCGCGGCTGCGCGCGTAGTCGAGGATCTGCGCCGGCTGCAATTGCGCCGGGATGGTGGCATCGCTGGCGAGCCGCCACGCGATCATGCGGTGGCCGTGTCGATGCGGCGCGCCAGGTCGGCCAGCACGGCATCGACGCCGCCGGCGCCGCCGGTCGCCAAGGCGGAGGCGCCGGCGCAGCCATGCCGCAGGGTCAATGGCAGGCGCACGGTGCCGGCGTGATGGTGCATCCCTTCGACCATCGCGCACAGGTGCGAAGCCACGCCGCGCGCGGCCTGCTCGTCCAGTCCCGGCATCAGCACGGCGAAGCGGTCGCCCGCGTAGCGGCACAGCAGGTCGTCGTTGCGCAGGTTCAGCAGCAGCATATGGCTGACCGCCTGCAGCACGCGGTCGCCCTCGGCCCGGCCGTGTTCGCGGTTGATGGCGTGGAAGCGGTCGATGTCGAGCAGCACCAGTGCGCACTGCCCCTGCGGGTGGGCAGCCTGTTCGCGCCGCAGCTGCTCGCGCAGGTAGGCCGCGCCGGCCAGCTGCGTCACCTTGTCGAAGCCGCGGTGCTGGCGGAACAGGCGCTCGCGCTTTTGCAGGTGCTCGGTCAGGCGCTCCTGTTCCTGGCGCCAGGAGAACAGGCCGGCCGTCAGCACGGCCATCCCGGCCGGCACCAGCGCTTCCAGGGCGTTGTCCCACAGGGCCGCCTTGTCGACGCGGTAGAACTCGTCCAGGCAGTCGGCCCAGGAGCCCAGCATGATGGCGCCCAGCCCCAGCGCCAGCAGCCGCGTCACCCGCCCGCCGGGCCGGCTGGTCAGCACGATCAGGGTCCAGGCCAGCGCCACCAGCGCCGTGCCGCCCTCGCCGACGATATCCATGATCCGCCATTCGGCCACCTCCTTGGCCACGCCGAAGACGGCGTACATCAGGAAGCAGGCGCCCAGTGCGGCGGCGACGATGACGGCATGGCGTTGAGCGGGCATGGCAGGGCAAATCGTGGTCGGACCGGCAAGGGTAAGGGCGCCGCATGACGGCATGATGACAAGGCCGCCGGGTGCAAACGGCTCACCGAAAGACGGGCGAGGCCCTGCGTTGCGGCCCCCGGCCCCTGGTCCCCGGCAAGGGCCCGGGTCATTTCAGCTCATTTGCTGTCGTTTGCTCTCATTTGCCGGGGAAAGCGCCGCAGGCCGGGCGCACCTGTCATGGAAACGTCACATGGCCTGCCTAGAATCCGCCCCACTTCAACCACCAGCACAGACCATGCGACCCACCACTCCGGCCATTCGCCTGACCATCCTTGCCGCCAGCATCATCGCCGCCCTGCCCGGCCACGCCGCCGACGCACCGCCGGCCGACGACGCATTGCTGGCCGGCGCCGTCGTCATCTCCGGCCAGCGTGCCAGCCTGGCGCGCGCCATCGCGGCCCAGGAAAAGGCCGACCATATCGTCAGCGTCGTCAGCAGCGACGATATCGGCGGCCTGCCCGACAAGAACGCCGCCGAGGCGCTGGCCCGCCTGCCCGGCGTGGCCGTGCAGCGCGACCAGGGCGAAGGCCGCTACGTCACCGTGCGCGGCCTGGGCCCGGACCTGAACGCCGTCACCATCAACGGCGCGCTGGTGCCCTCGCCCGAGGCGGGACGCCGAGCCGTGGCGCTGGACGTGCTGCCGGCGGGCCTGATCCGCACCCTGGAAGTATCGAAGACCCTGACGCCGGACCAGGACGCCAACTCGCTGGGCGGCACGGTGGAAGTGAAGACGCTGTCCGCCTTCGACCTGCCGGGCACCCAGCTTGCCATCAGCGCGGGCGCAAGCCATGACGACAACACGGGCAAGACCAGTCCATCGGCCGGCCTGCTGTGGGCCCGGCGTTTCATGGACGGCAAACTGGGCGTGGCCGGCGGCCTGTCGGGTGAAAAGCGAAAGTTCGGCTCGGACAATGTCGAGACGGGCGGCGCCTGGAGCGACGACGGCCTGGAAGGCTTCGAACTGCGCGACTACCTGCCCGTGCGCGAACGCTATGCGGCCGCGCTGAACGTCGATTACCGCCCGGCGGCCGGCAGCAGCTACGCGCTGCGCACCTTCGCCAGCCGCTTTTCCGACGACGAGGTGCGCGACCGCCTCACGGTCGGCAACGTCAAGAACGACGCACTGGCGGATGGCGTGACCGATACGGCCCGGGTCGAGCGCCGCCTGCGCCAGCGCAAATATACACAGGAGATCCGCTCGCTGGTGGCCAGCACCGAGCAGCAGTGGGACGCCTGGCAGCTGCACGTCGAGGCTGCCGCCAGCCGGGCCGACGAAGACACGCCGGAAAGCATCAACGACGCGCGCTTCCGGGGCACCGCCAACTTCGCCGGCATCGGCTACACGAACGGCGAACGGCCGCACCTGCTCGCCCCCGCATCCGTGTACGACCCGGCCAGCTTCGCGCTGAACGGCATCACCCTGCAGCAACGCGATTCCAACGACCGCGAGAAGCACGCACGGTTCGACCTGACCCGAAAGTTCGACGTGGCCGACTGGCAGGCGGCAATCAAGGGGGGCATGAAGGCGAGCCGCCGCGACAAGGACAACGATACCAACCAGTGGGCCTACAACAGCAGCAAGGCATCGAGCGGCAACTACTGGGGCGCCGGCGCCACGTCGCTGGCCGGCTTCACCGGCGGCCAGGAGCTGGACTATCCGCTGGGCCGCATCGGCACGGCCATCGACGCCGCGACGGTGCGCGCCCGCGTGGCCAACCTGCCGCGCGCCGGCGCAAGGCTGGCAGCCGAATCGGCGCTGGACGACTACGCGATGCACGAGGATATCGACGCCTTCTACCTGCAAGCGACCCTCGCTAGGGGCCCGTGGTCCTTGCTGGCCGGTGCCCGTGCCGAACACACGCGCTTTGCCGCCAGCGGCAAGCAGGTAGCCGAGGACGACATCACGGACCGCCACAGCAAACAGTCGTACACGAACTGGCTGCCGACCCTGCAGGGCCGTTATGAACTGGACGCCCACACCAGCGTGCGGGCCGCCTGGACCAATGCCGTCGTGCGCGCCAACTTCAGCCAGCTGGCGCCCGGCATCAGCCAGGACAGCGCCACCGAGGCCACCATCGGCAACCCGGACCTGGCGCCGCTGCGGGCCCACAACCTGGACCTGGGCATCGAGCGCATCCTCGGTACCGACGGCACGGTATCGGCCTATGTCTTCCACAAGGCCATCCGCGACTTCACCTACGCCACCAACCTGGCCGGCAGCGGCGCCTGGGCCGGCTACACGACGGCCACCTCGTACGCCAACGGGGACAAGGCGTCCGTGCGCGGCATCGAACTGGCCTGGCACCAGCCATTGCGCATGCTGCCGGCACCGTTCAACGGCCTGCTGGTCGGCGTCAACGGCGCCTTCACTGATGCCAAGGCCGATATCGACAGCTTCGACGGCACGGCGCGGCGCGGCCGCCAGATCCGCATGCCGGGGCAGTCCGACCGCGTGATGAACCTGATGGTGGGTTACGAGCGGGGACCCATGTCGGCCCGGCTGGCCCTGAACTACAAGTCGCCCTACCTGCTGGAGCTGGGCGAGGACGTGCTCGATGCATCGCAGGACCGCATCGTCGACGCGCAGAAGCAGCTCGACCTCTCGCTGGCCTGGCAGCTGACGAAGCGGGTCCAGCTCACCTTCGAGGCGGCCAACCTGAACGACGAGAAGTATTACGTCTACCAGGGCACGAAAGAACGCAATGTGCAGTACGAACAATACGGCCGCACTTATAAAATCGGCCTGAAAGCGAGCCTGTTCTGATGAAAACCACCTTCCTGTTCCTGATGCTCGCCGCAGCCGGCGCCATGGCCGCGCCACCGGCATCCACCCGCGCCGCCCACGACCTGGCCGCGCTGCCGGACGGCGGCTGGCTGGCCCTGGACCGCCACGCGCTGAAGCTGCTGCGCCCCGATGGCAGCGAGGCCGCCAGCATGCCGCTGCGGGGCCGCCAGCTCGATGTGCGTACCGGCGCGGCCGGCACGCTGGCCGTCGTCATCGACGCCAACCTGGAACGCGCCCAGCCCCTGCGGGTGGAAAACGGCCGGCTGGTCCACCTGCCGCCGCTGCCGGCGCCCGGCTTCGGCATCGAGGCGGCCTGCCTGTACCGCGACGGCCAGGCGCTGGACCACCTGTTCCTGATCGGCAAGGACGGCCAGGCCGAGCAATGGCTGCTGGGCGCGCAGGGCCACCGCCAGGTGCGCCGGCTGGCGCTGCCGCCGAAGGTCAAGCACTGCCGCGTCGACGATGCCACGGCCACGCTGTTCGTCGCCGAGGAAGACTTCGGCCTGTGGGCCTACAGCGCCGATGCGGAGGGCCCAGGCGGACGCGAGGCCCTGGCCCTGGCTGCGCCGCTGGGCAACCTGAAAAACGGTCCCGAGGCGCTGGCACTGCTGCCGCGCGTGCGTCCGGAGCTCGTCATCAGCGACATCGGCATGCCCGACATGGACGGCTTCGAGCTGCTGGCGCAGCTTCGCGCCGCCGGGATGGCCGGCGAGGGTGCCATGCCCGTCATCGCGCTGACAGCCTTCGCCCAGCCGGAAGACCGGCTGCGGGCCCTGCAGGCGGGTTTCCACGACCACCTGTCGAAACCGGTCGAGCCGGCCGAACTGATCGCAATCGTCGGGCTGGCTGCGGTGCAACGTAAATAGCTTCAAGCAATCTGTTGTTTTTTGTGTACGCCGCGACCAAAATACAACGAATATTTACTAGAAACACGATTTTTGCCCGGCTTCCTACTGTCTCACGCGGCAATGTCCTACAAGAAACTCCCGCGAATTTGATACACTTCAGCATCTGAAAATTCTTCTCCTGGAAAAGAATTTTTCAATACGTGCGACGCAGCGAACCCTGCGGCGCTACACTTGGTGTTCCGCTCCAGGCCGAAGAAACGCCGGAGCCCGTAATGCGAGATAATCTATGCCCAGCCCAGATGAGATCCTGAATGCCAAGATCCTGGTGGTGGACGATTGCGCGGACAATGTCGATCTGATGCTCGAGATCCTGCGCGAAGCCGGCTACACCGATGTCACGGCCACGATGCTGCCCGATCAGGTATGTGCCCTGCATCGCCAGCATTGCTATGATCTGATCCTGCTGGATTTGCAGATGCCGGGGCTGAACGGTTTCCAGGTCATGAAAGGCCTGAAGGAAATCGAACAGGACGGCTACCTGCCCGTGCTGGCCCTGACGGCCCAGCCCAGCTTCAAGATCGCGGCCCTGGAGGCCGGCGCACGCGACTTCATCAGCAAGCCCTTCGACCTGCTCGAAGTGCACAAGCGCATCCACAATATGCTGGAGGTGCGCCTGCTGTACAAGGAGCTGGCCCAGTACAGCAAGAAGCAGCAGGAACTGGCGCTGCACGACCCGCTGACGGGCTTGCCGAACCGCCGCCTGCTGGAAGACCGCATCGAAACCACCCTGCAGCATGCATTGCGCAACGGCCGCAAGGCAGCCGTCATGTACCTCGACCTGGACGGCTTCAAGTCCATCAACGACACGCATGGCCACGCCTATGGCGACGAGATCCTGAAACTGGTCGCCCAGCGGCTGGTGGGCTCTTCACGCAAGGAGGACACGGTGGCGCGCGTGGGCGGCGACGAGTTCGTCATCGTACTGGGCGAGGTTTGCGGCCTGAACGATGCCCGCGAGCCGGCGTCGAAGCTGATCGAAGTGGTGTCGGAGCCGTATATCGTGCAGGGCCTGACCCTGCGCCTGTCGACCAGTATCGGCATCGCCCTGTTCCCGGACGACGCCAATACCGTGGGCGACCTGATCCACGCGGCCGACAACGCCCTGTACGACGCCAAGCGCTCGGGCAAGAACCGGTTCTGCGCCGCGCCCGGCAGCACGAAGGCCGCCGTCGGTGCCCTGCCCCCTCAGCTGAAGAGCGTGGCGACGACGGCCGCCTGAACGCAGGACATGCGGAGCCGCCGGCGAGGCGGCTTTTTTTCGTCCATGGACATGACATGACAAATGGCCGGGGCCGTTTGCAAAACGGCCCCGGCCATATAAATGTCGATGTCGACGCCGCGCGCAGCATGCGCGGCGCTGTGATGCCGGGTGCGCTTAATGCGCGGCCGCTTCCCGCTCCTTGCCCGTCTCCGTCGATTCCTCGACTTTCGATGCGTGCTGGTGGTCGGTGTGGGCGTCGACCTTGTCCGGTGCGACTTCGATGCGGGTGATGCCGGAGTCGACCGAGATGGGGTCGCTGGCGGGGAAGGTCATTTCGACGGCGTCGTCCAGCAGGTCTTCCTTGGCTTTCTCGGCCGGCTGCATCTGCTCTTCGTCGGCCAGGGTCGTGATGGCGACGGCCCACTTGATGAAGTTCAGGTTGGCCAGTTCGCGCACGGTCGTCACGTTGAACGCCTGTTGCAGGGCCTTGGCATCCTTCTCGCTGACACCGCGCAGTGCACTGACGGGCGCATCGGCCAGATCCTTGAAGCATTTGCCCAGGTGTTTATTGTCTACGACGGTATCGATATTCATGGTGGGTCCTTTCGTTTTGAATTGCCATGGTGTCTACGCTTTCAATATGGCATGACTTACCCCCTGCTGTATGTGCGCAATCGAACAATTCAGACGCCGTTCCGTTGCCGCCGGGACTTTTGACTTTGCGATATGCTGTTGCTATGATCGTCCGGTTGTTTGTCTGACAGTATTGTTTTTACGACGCGATAACGAAACTAAAATAACGTGCCTAAATTGGACAAACCCAAGATTCTCGTCGTTAATGATGACGCCAACAGCCTGTTTGCCCTGATGAGCTTGCTGGCACAATGGGCAGAGGAAGAATCGTACGAGGTCATTGCCGCGCGCAGTGGCGAGGAAGCGCTGCGCCAGGTCCTGCTGCACGATTTCGCCGTCATCCTGCTGGACGTGAACATGCCGGGAATGGACGGCTTCGAGACGGCCGAGGCGATTCACCAGCGGGGCCGCTCGGCCAATATTCCCATCATCTTCATCACCGCCTTCGTGGCCGACGAACTGGACCGCCTGAAGGCCTACCAGCGCGGCGCCGCGGATTTCCTGTTCACGCCTGTTATTCCACAGATTTTGCACGCCAAGATTTCCGTCTTCGTCGCGCTGGCGATGAAGAACGAGGAATTGAAGAAGCAGGCGCGCCAGCTGAGCCAGCGCACCAATGATCTCATCAGCAGCAACAAGCGGCTGCTGCAGGAAATCGAGGAGCGCAAGACGGCCGAGCGGCAGAACCATGCAAAGGACGAGTTCCTTGCCATGCTGGGCCACGAGCTGCGCAACCCCTTGTCCGCCATCAGCAGCGCCGCCTCGCTGATCGGCCTGCCCGGCGTGTCGGTGGACGGCGCCGCGCGCGCCAAGAAGATCATCCAGCGCCAGAGCCAGCACCTGGGCCGCATTGTCGACGACCTGCTCGACCTGTCGCGTGCCATGTCCGGCAAGATCCTGCTGAACCGCGCCCCACTCGACCTGGTGGCCCTGATCGGCAATTGCCTGGAGACTTACCGCGCCACGGGCCGCACGGCGGATTATCATGTCAGCGTGGAGCTCGAAGGAGGCTGGGTCGAAGGCGACTCGACACGGCTGGAGCAGATCTTCTCCAACCTGCTCGACAACGCGCTGAAGTACACGCCGCCCGGCGGCGCCATCGATATCGTGATGGAACTCGATGGCGACGACATCGTGCTGACCGTGCACGATACGGGCGTGGGCATCTCGGCCGAGCTGCTGCCGCATGTGTTCGATGTGTTCGTGCAGGGTACCAGCACGCTCGATCGGGCCCAGGGCGGACTGGGGATCGGCCTGGCGCTTGTGCGGCGCCTGGTCGAACTGCATGGTGGCAGAGTGGAAGCCGAAAGCGCGGGGCCCGGTGCGGGCAGCACGTTCTCGCTGCGCCTGCCCCGAACCGAACGTATAACCGAAACGAAGACACGAACCATGGATACCAGCGAACCCGGCAAGCCCAATGTGCTGCTGATTGAAGACAACGACGACGGCCGCGAAATGATGGCGATGATGCTGGACTGCTACGGCTACGACGTCGAACATGCCGCCGATGGCCTGGCCGGCATCGAGAAGGCGCTCAGTTACCGGCCCGACGTGGCGCTGGTCGATATCGGCCTGCCCGGCATCGACGGCTACGAGGTGGCGCGGCGCCTGCGCGCGAACGACGCCACGCGCGCTATCCGGCTGATCGCGCTGACGGGCTACGGCCTGGCGGAAGACCAGCGCCGCGTACTGGAAGCGGGCTTCGACATGCACCTGGTGAAACCGGTCGATATCGAAAGCCTGATGAAGGCCATCGGCAACCTGACGGGCAAGTCCGGCAGCACGACGCCGGCGGCCTGAAGCGATACCTCGGCCACGTCCACGTGTGACGCGGAGGCCGCGCAGGCCATAAACGCGAACAGCCTGGCGCAAGCCAGGCTGTTCGGGTCACAGGGACGACTTACAGGCGTGGCTGGGTGCCGGCAGCAGCCTTGGTCGACAGCATCGGCTCGGGCGGAATCATGTCGATTTCGTCCTTGCGGGCCTGGATCTTCTGGCCCAGCTCGACCATGTCGAGGTCGGCCTTCTTCGCCTTCGGGAACATCTCTTCTTCCTCTTCCTGCACGTGGTGGTCGATGTACTCGCCCAGCACCTTGACCTTGGCGTCGTACAGGTCGTCATGCGGATCCATGCTGCTGATCTGGGCGATCAGATCCTTCGCGGAAGCGTGCTCGACAGTGGCTTCGTCGACCAGGTCTTCGCTCTCATCGAACGCACCGCGCACGGCCGGATAGAAGATTTCCTCTTCTGCGATGGCGTGCTTGGTCAGTTCCAGGCAAATCTTGTCGGCCAGCTTCTTCTTGCTGGCAAATGCGCGGTCGCCCAATCCATCGTATTCTTCGAACATCGCCTTCACTTCGTCGTGGTCCTTCTTCAGCAGGGCGATTGCATCTTGCGGCTTGGCTGTGGCACTCATGGCTGCTCCTTGTTGTGTCGGTTGGGTGATGGCTTCATCTTGTCAGTTTTACAGCGCGCCGTATGTGCGGCAGTTCACGATGGTGCCGGTGCGACATTTCCTTAAAACCTCATGTATCATCGGAATGTTACCGATTGCATACAATAAAAAGCCCACCATGTCCGAATTTGCACCGGAAAATCACGATGACGCGGCCCGCGTCGCCGAGCTCAGTGCCCTGCTGGGTCACGTCAATACCTGCTGGGACAACGAGCGCCGCGCCATGGCGCGCCAGCTGCACGACAGCGTGGGCTCGTCGCTGACGGCCCTGACCATGCACCTGGGCCTGCTGACGGCCAAGCTGCCCGAGGAGCCGCCGGCCCTGCGCGAGCGCGCCGCGCAGATGAAGAACCTGCTGCACACGATTATCGAAAACAACCGGGGCATGCAGCACAAGCTGTGGAACGACAAGCTGGAGTTCCTCGGCATCAAGGTCGCCTTCAGCGAACTGGTGCTGCAGTTCGGCGAGAAGTACCGCGTCACGGCCCGCTACAGCCTGCCCGAGGACGAGCCGGCCTGCTCGCGCGAGCACGGCGTGGCCCTGCTGTTCACCCTGGAGGAAGGCCTGCGCAACGTGGCAGCCCACGCCAATGCGACGGAAGTGGACGTGATCCTGGACGATAACGAAGACGAGATGATGCTGACAGTGCGCGACAACGGCTGCGGCCCCGGCACCACCGATCCGGCTGCGGACAAGTTCGGCCTGCGCCTCGTGCGCGAGCGGGCCCGCCACCTTGGCGGCACCCTCGACCTGAAAGCGCACCCCGACGGCGGCTGCGTATTGACACTGATCCTGCCGAAGACGCCGGCGGCCTGAGGCCGCCCTTCCCCGTCAGTGCAACTTCACATGCGGCGTGCTGCGCTTGATGAGGAAGCGCGCCAGCGCCAGCACGCCCGTGCGCAAGGTACCCATGATGGCCTGGTGGTGCATCAGGTGCAGGCTGGTGTACATCAGCCGTGCGAAGAAACCCTCGACAAACCAGTTGCTGCCCTGCAGTGAGCCCATCAGGCTGCCGACCGACGTCGACTGGCCGAACGACACGAGCGAACCGTAGTCGCGGTAGACGTAAGGCTTGCCGGACTGGGGCTTGCCCTTTTCGCGACGCAGGAAGGCATCGACCAGGTAGTCGGCCTGCTGGTGCGCCGCCTGCGCCCGGGGCGGCACGGGCTTGCCGTCCGCACCCAGGCACAGGGCACAGTCGCCCAGCGCGTAGATATCGGCCATGCCCTTGACGGCCAGGCGGTCCGTCACGTCGACCTGGCCGCCCTTCACCGTCGGCAGGCCGAGCCTTGCCAGGAAATCGGGCGCCTTGATGCCGGCGGCCCAGACGGTGATGTCGGACGGGTAGACGGTGCCGCTGGCCACCGTCACCTTGTCGGCATCGATGGCGGTAACGCGCGTGTCGGCGCTGACGGTGACGCCCCGCTCGGCCAGCAACTTGACGGCTGCCGCCGACACCCGCTCCGGCAGCGGCGCCAGGATGCGCGGCGCCCCTTCCAGGATGGTGATGCGCACGTCCTGCAGCGGTTGCAGGTGGCCGAAGCCGTAGGCGGCATACACGCCGCTGGCCTCGCGCAGCTCGGCGGCCAGTTCGACGCCGGTGGCGCCGCCGCCGATGATGACGATGTCCACCCCGCCGGCACCGCCCCGCGCTTCGTCCTTGCGGGTGGCGGCCTGGGCCAGCAGCTTCAGCAAGGTCAGGCGAAAGCGTTCCGCGTCTTCCGTCGCATTCAATGAAATCGTGTGTTCCCGGGCACCGGGCACGCCGAAATAATTCGACGTGCTGCCCACGGCCAGCACTAGGGAGTCATAACGGATGGCGCGTTGGGGCAGCACGGATTCGCCCGTCTGGGTTTCGATGGGGCTGACGGTGATGGTGCGGGTGGCGGCGTCGAGCGCTTCGAGCGCCCCATACACGTAGGTAAAGCCGTTATCGTGCGCCAGCATCTGGTACGACAGGCCTTCGGCATGGATGTCCAGGGTGCCGGCCGCCACTTCGTGCAGCGACGGTTTCCAGATGTGGTACAGGCGGCTGTCGACCAGCATCACCTTGCCCGGCCCCAGCTTGCGGCCCAGTTTGCAGGCCAGCTCCAGGCCGCCTGCCCCGCCTCCCACGATGACGTATTTGCTCTGCAAACGCTTCTCCTCGGTTAGTAGAGTCGCGGCGGTGCACGGCCGTCAGCGCGTGCCGGCCGGACGCCTAGTCGCGGCCGTGGCCGTTGCCATGCCCTTTGCCGTTGCCGTTGCCGCCGTCATGCTTGTCGTGATGCTTGTCGTTGTGCTTGTCGTTGTGCTTGTTGCCATGGCCCCGTTCGTCGCGGCGGTCATGGTGCTCGCGCATTTCCTGGCGTTCGCGGTAGTCGCGGTGTGCGTCGTGGCCGCGGTGGCCATGCTCGGCACGGTAGCGCGGTGCGTAATCGTTCAGGTACCAGCTGTCGCGCACAAAGTACACGCGGCGGCCGCAGGCGTTGTACGCGCGGCAGTGCTTGCTCCATTTTTTCGCGTGGCCCGGCGGCACGCGCAGGTACAGGGGCTCGGCGATGTAGCGGGCGGGCCGCTGCACCAGCACGGGCTCGCGGTAGATCACCTGGGGCGCCGTATTGCCGATGTCGATGCGGCCGTAGAAGCCCGGCTGGCCGATATTGATGGACACGCCGACGTCCTGGGCGGCGCTAAGTGAGGACAGCGCCAGCAGGGCTGCGGAAAGAATCAGGTTTTTCATGTGCTCGATGTTCAGGACGGGGGAAGGCAAGGCCAACTGTATTGTACCGAGCCTGGCCGTTTCGTGTGTATGCCAGCGTACATACAGCGGCCGGCGCCGACCGTCCTGTCGTCGAGGAAATCAGGCGGCGCGCGTCAGTGCCGCCTCCAGCTGGGCAATGGCGGCCTGCGACTGGGCGATGACCTTGTCGGCAATGCGCTTGCGCACGCCCTGGATGCGCCCCGCCGCTTCCGCCTCCAGGATCAGCGGCGTGAGAAGCTGGCTGGCCGATTCGTAGAAGGCCGCACCGATACGGTCGAGCTGGACGACGAAGGATTCCTCCGCCTCCTTCATGCGCCGGCGCAGCTCCTCCTCGAAGGCGCGGCGCTTGTCGCGGATTTCATCGCGCTTGCGCTTGTTGCTGTCGGTGGCCCACTTGAAGGCGCTGGCCAGCAGCACGGCCCCGCCCACGAAGGGCACGACGGGCGCCACCACGGGCACCACGACGGCCACGCCGAACAGGTAGGCCGCCGTGCTGGTGCCGGCGGCGGCGACGGCGCTGCCCATCAGGGTCAGGTTGGCGGCCGTGTCGACCGTGTTGACGAGGCGCGTGCCGATGCGCAGGCGCGGCATCAGGCGGGCCAGCGCGGCGCTGTGCTGGCGTTCCAGCACGGTGGCCTGGGCCAGCCGCATATGGGACTGGAACAGCTTCAGGTCATGGTTCAGCAGGTCCAGCGCTTCCTGCTTGCGCCGCGTGACGCGCTCGAGCCGGGTTTCCATCTCCTGGGCGAACTGCTGGCGGCCGATGCTGGACCAGACCTGCTCGTCCTTCCACTGTTCGTTGTCGAGGCGCTCGCTGATGGCCAGTTCCACCGCGTTGCCGGCGTCGTGGACGGCGTCGTCGATGTCCTGCCACAGCACCCGGCGCTCGTAGGCGATGCGGGCATCGATCAGCGCCAGGCGCTGCAGCACCTGCTGGCGTAACTGCTCGGCCGTGGCGGACAGGCCGGCGGCACCGGCCTCGGCCGGCAACGGCGCGGACGCATGTTCCTGGTAGGTCGCAATGCCCAGGCTGATCGTGTCGACCGCGCGCTGGACGGCGTCGCGCAGCTGCTCGTGACCCAGCATGCCGCCGTTGAAGCCGCGCGCATGGTCCAGCAACTCCGTCTGGCCCGTGCTGCGGCCGAAGTCGGCGATCGCGTCGACCAGGCCCCTGCCCTTGACGAGCTTGCGCGCCTGCGTACCGATATTGTTCAGCAGGCGCCGTTCCTGTTCCGGCGGCAGCGAATAGAAGTGTTCGGGCGTGGGGCGGATGCCCAGCGCCCGTGCCACCTTCTGCGCCAGCGGCCGGGCTCGGGTGCCGTGCAGTGCCAGCAAGGGGCGCATCATGACGAAGGCGCCTTCGCGCGCGGACGGGTCCGCATCATGACTGCTGCGCGCCAGGGCGTTCAGGGCCCATTCGACGGTGACGCCCGACTCGATTGCGTTCAGCACCAGGGCCGTGAAGACGGCCGAGGCCTTGCCGTCGCCGGCGATGTCGGTGACGGCCGCGAACTGGGCCAGGGTCACCGTGCCGTCCTCGCCGACGGCGATGGCGCCGACCGCCCGGGCCAGGGCCGAGGCAAAGCTCTGGTCCGAACACATGTGCTCGTCGAGCGTGCGCAGTTTCAGGCTGTGCTCCGGCGCTGCCGGCGTGAGTTGCTCTGTTGCGGTTGCATCGTTCACGGTGGCCCCCGGTAGTGTTTTGATGCCGTTTTGACATTCTAGCGGAAGCGCCGCGCGGCGGGAACCGCCGCGCAGTCGTGCGCGACCGGGCCATTGTGGTGAATTATCGAATATGCAACAATGCAGGCGCCGCCAACCACCAGGAGCGTCCCTTGAACATCACGCTGGAACCCGTCACGATCGACAACTTCGAAGACATCATCGAGATGGAATTGCCGCCCGACCAGGCCGGCTTCGTCGCCACCAATGCCCAGTCCGTGGCGCAGGCCCATTACTACCCAGAATTCCGCCCCCTGGCGATCTGCCTGGACGGCAAGCCCGTCGGCTTCATGCTGTACGATGTGGCGTCGCACGACATTCCCGGCAACTACGGCATCTACCGGCTGATGGTGCTTCATGCATACCAGAACCGGGGCATCGGCCGGCGCGCGATGGAGATGCTGCTGGGGCGCCTGCGCGACCAGTCCGACGTGCACCGCATCACGATCTGCTACAAGCCGGAGAACCATGTTGCCCGCGCCTTCTACGCTTCGCTGGGGTTCGCCGAAACGGGCGTCATCGAGGATGGCGACATGATCGCCGAGATTCTCCTGCCGCGCCACTGATCCGGCTCAGGCGACGTCGGTGGCCAGCACCAGCGTCTCCTTGATTTCCTCCATCACCACATAGCTCTTCGACTGGGCCGCGCCGGGCAGGTTCAGCAGCATGTCGCCCAGCAGCTTGCGGTACTCCGCCATCTGGTGGATGCGCGCCTTGATCAGGTAGTCGAAGTCGCCCGACACCAGGTGGCATTCCTGCACTTCCGGGATGCGCAGCACTTCGCGGCGGAACTGTTCGAAATGGCTGGCCGATTTCTGGTTCAGCGTGATCTCCACGAACACCAGCAGGGTCGCGCCCACGGCGGCCGGGTTCAGCCGCGCGTGATAGCCCGTGATGACGCCGTCCCGCTCCATCCGCTTGACCCGCTCGATGGCGGGCGTGATGGACAGCCCCACCTGCTCGGACAAATCCTTCATCGAGATGCGGCCGTCATCCTGCAGGATGCGCAGGATCTTGCGGTCCAGCTTGTCGAGCGTGCGGACGGACTCTTTTTGTGTACGCATGATTTTTTGCTGAATTAGTGAATTTTTACAGTAACAAGCACTGGTTAATCGCCGATATCATAGTGGATATTAGCAGGTAAAATTCCAACTTCGAGGCAAATCATGCGCGTAGTCATTCTCGGCAGCGGCGTTATCGGTGTCACCACGGCGTACTACCTGGCCCAGGCCGGCCACGACGTGACGGTGCTGGACCGCCAGCCCGGTCCCGCCCTGGAAACCAGTTTCGCCAACGCGGGGCAGATTTCGCCCGGCTACGCGTCGCCCTGGGCCGCGCCTGGCATTCCGCTGAAGGCCGTGAAATGGATGATGCAGCGCCACGCGCCCCTGTCGATCACGCCGGACGGCACCCGCTTCCAGCTGGCGTGGATGTGGCAGATGCTGAAGAACTGCAATGCGGACAGCTATGCGATCAACAAGGAACGCATGGTGCGCCTGGCCGAGTACAGCCGCGACTGCTTCAAGGCCCTGCGCGCGGCCACCGGCATCGCCTATGAAGGCCGCCAGCAGGGCACGACCCAGCTGTTCCGTACGCAAAAACAGATGGACGACGCGGCCAAGGACATCGAGGTGCTGAAGGAAACGGGCGTGCCGTTCGAACTGCTGGGCGCGCAAGAGCTGCTATCGGCCGAGCCCGGCATAGCGGCCGGCCGCCTGGTCGGCGGCCTGCGCCTGCCGAACGACGAGACGGGCGACTGCCAGCTCTTCACGACGCGCCTGACGGCCATGGCCGAGGAACTGGGCGTCAAGTTCCGCTACAACGTCGACATCACGGGCCTGGCCACGGCCGGCGGCGAGATCGCGGGCGTCCACTGCGGGGCTGAACTCGTCACGGCCGACTCGTACGTGGTGGCCCTGGGCGCCTATTCGACGCCGATGCTGAAGGGCCTGGTCGACATTCCCGTCTATCCGCTCAAGGGCTACTCGATCACGGTGCCCATCGTCGACGCGGCACGTGCGCCCGCGTCGACCATCCTTGACGAGACCTACAAGATCGCCGTGACCCGCTTCGACGACCGCATCCGTGTCGGCGGCATGGCCGAGATCGCCGGCTTCGACAAGCGCCTGAACCCGCGCCGCCGCGAGACGCTGGAAATGGTCGTCAACGACCTGTTCCCCGGCGCCGGCGACACGGCCCGCGCCACCTTCTGGACGGGCCTGCGGCCGATGACGCCGGACGGCACGCCCGTGGTCGGCCGCACGGCGCTGCGCAACCTGTTCGTCAACACAGGCCACGGCACGCTGGGCTGGACCATGTCCTGCGGCTCGGCACAACTGCTGGCCGACATCATGTCGGCCAGGCGGCCCGCCATCTTCGCCGACGACCTGTCGGTAGCCCGCTATCGCCGCGACGCCGCCGTGCGCCAGCCGCAACTTGCCGGCGCCTGAGTTGTTGTCAGGGCGACGCGCCCGGGGCAATTGAGGGCGCGCGCATTTGTGCCGCCCCCCGCCCCTGCGTATAATTTCATGCATGAATAAACTGGAAGCCTTCGGGCATATCGCGGCACTGGCCATCCGCGGCGACCTGGTGTTCCCCACCAGCGTCAACGCCGCCTTGCGCGTGCAACTGGCCCTCGACGATCCCGATTGCCCGATGGACGACGCGATTCGCCTCGTGCTGGCCGAGCCGCAACTGGCCGCACGTACCGTCGCCTTGTCCAATTCCGCCATGTTCAACCGGGGCGGCGGCACCATCACCAATGTGCGCGCTGCCATCACCCGCGTCGGCTACCACAACCTGTACGCACTGGCCGCCGCCACCGTCGTGCGCCAGTTCGGCAGCAAGATCGCCGATCCGGCCCTGCGCGCCAAGGCCGAGCAGCTGTGGCAGCACACCATCCACGTGGCCTGCCTGGCCCGCATCATTGCCCGCGAAGTGACGGAAGTGAACCAGGACACGGCCCTGTTCGCCGGCATCGTGCACGAGGTGGTGGGCTTCTACCTGCTGTCGCGCGCCGACGAGTTCCCGGGCCTGCTGGACCCGGACCCGGACAACTGGCAGCCGGCCAGCGAGGAAATCATCCTGCGCGAAGTGATGCACAAGCTGGGCATTCCTGAACCCGTGGCCAGCGCCATCGAAGGCCTGCGCGACGGCTTCCTGGGCGTGCCGCCGGACACCCTGCTGGACACCTTGCTGCTGGCCAAGCACTTCTGCCCCGTGCCGTCGCCGCTGGCCAAGGCCCGCGAGGAACTGCCGGCGTCCGAATCCGTCGTCGACCTGTTCATCGACGAGGAGATGGGCCGGCGCATCGTTGCGCAGGCCGAACTGGAAGCGGCGGCGATGAACAGCGCGATGCTGGTCTGACGCCATTCACGCCGCCGCGCCGGCCGGTCAGCAGCCGGAGGCGCTACACAGCGGCACGATATTATTGGACGTGAACTTCGGACCGTTGAAGGTCGACCCGAATGCCCCTGTGCAGGTGGTGCTCTGCCAGCCGTGCACGACGGAATTGACGAGCTTACTCGTCCGGTACCGTCTTATCCAGGGCCCACCGCTGACACCGTAGGTCATATTGCAGCCCATATTCAGGACAGGTCCAGCCCCGCAGCCGGTCGACGGCTGGGCGAAACTTTCAGCCGTGCAAAGCTGCAACCTTTGCCCATTGCCGATATTTCCCGGGTAACCAAGTGCATGGTAATTATCGACACTGCCCGGCATGTCCCAGATGCGGCCGAGCCAGCCGGCATGGGTGCTGACATTCACTCCCCCATTGGGGCCCAGCTGGATCAGGCAAATATCCGACGGCGTGTCGCCATTGACGACCCAGCTGTTTAATACCCTTGCGGACACCCAAGGAAATGGCGTACCGAGTCCGTCGTGATAGGCCGGGACAAAAGTCCACCCGCCGATCCACGCATTGGTCGACCGGTTCCAGCAGCAGTGCGCCGCCGTCACGATAATATTATTCGGACTGATGACCGAAGCCGAGCAGGTGCCGCTGTTGGTAAACAGCTTGCCGATGGCGCGGGGCGCACTGGCATTGAAGCCGGCCACCCCTGGCCGGTTCGGCTCGGGATACTGGGTGTAGACGCCGGGCGTGCCGGCCAGGGCATGTCCTGCCAGGCCGAGGCAGGCAAGAACGGCACCGGTGCGCAGGCACGGCAGGCCGAGAGTGAAATCCGGTTCATGTCGAAGCTCCTTTCCTGGTGCCGTGGTCATTGCCGCTCGCGCGGGTTCGGTTCTTCCGGCGCAATGCCGCGCGCCGCTTCGTCGTCGTCCTTGGGCGGACTGCCTTCCACCCAGGCGGGCTTCGCCTCGCGCAGGGCCTTCCGCTCCGCCGCCGTCGGCTCGACGTGCTTGGGCGTGCCGATGGTCTTGGTCCAGTCCAGCGGCTTGGCCTTCTCGAGGTCTTCCTGGGTTTTCACGGCCGGCTCGACCAGTGTTTTGGCGGCCGGATTGTCGCGGGTGATCGCGGTGGTCTTGCTATCCTGCGCTGCGGCAAATGCCGCCCCCTGCGCGATTGCGATGCCAGACGCGATGCATACTGCATGCCTTAAGCTGCACATGATCTCCTCCCTGATGGATGTCCCTGAGCGATGGAAATAACATGACCAGGACGGTCTTGGATATCCGCGTGGCGCGCGATAATGCACCTTCCCTCTCGCACCACGGGTAATGACCGCTTATTGGCGCGGCCTTTGATTCAATCTAAAGCACAGCGTAACATCAGCGTAAAACGACAGTGGCGCCACTGCAAACAATTTTTCGATTATTTTATTGCCGAATTCGCTGTCGATAATTATTTTCAAGGCTGTGCTTGACAATGGATTCCATGCAATCTTCGCGCATAAAAAAATCCGCCGGGTTAAGCCGGCGGATTCAAATGCGACCATGCTGCAGCGTTAATTCAGCGCAGCGGCGGGACCAAAGAATTCAAAATACGTCTGCTTTTCCGGCACGCCCAATTCACGCAGCGACTGTTTGACCGCCTTCATGAATGGCGTCGGGCCGAGGAAATAGGCTTCGACGTCGCGCGATTCGGGCAGCCAACCCGCCAAGGTGTCGCGGTCGAGCAGGCCGAGGGCATCCGGGGCGGCCTGGCCGTCGCGCTGCTCGGCGTAGATATAGTGGCGGCGCAGTTGCGGGTGCCGGCCGGCCAGCGCATCGACGTGGTCGCGGAAGGCGTGCACGCCGCCGTGGCGGGCCGCGTGGATGAAGCGCACTTCGCGGCCCGTGGCCAGTGCGCGCTGCAGCATGGCCAGGGTGGGCGTGATGCCGACGCCGCCGCTGATCAGCACGATCGGACGGACGCTGTCGTTGAGCGTGAAGGCACCCGAAGGCGGCAGCAGCTCGATCGCGTCGCCAACGTTCACGGCGTCATGCAGGAAGTTCGACACCTTGCCGCCCGGCTC
This sequence comes from Pseudoduganella buxea, assembly GCF_009720835.1. Classification (GTDB taxonomy): domain Bacteria; phylum Pseudomonadota; class Gammaproteobacteria; order Burkholderiales; family Burkholderiaceae_D; genus Rugamonas; species Rugamonas buxea. The sequence goes on along the minus strand of NZ_WNKZ01000082.1, from coordinate 8,396 downwards.
GCGCTTGACGCTGATCTGGTACGACACGCCGTTGGCGGCAGCCGACAGCGAATACTGGCGCCGTTGCTCGGTGCCGTCGACGGCGACGCGCAGGCCGATGTACTGGCCCGGCACGAAGTCCATCACGGGCCCGCCGTCTTCCGGGCGCAGCACGAAGCTGGCGATTTCCTCGCTCTCGGCGCGCTTTTCGGCCACGACGAAGCGGCGCAGGCCGTTCCAGCCGCCGTGGGCGTGGGCCTGGCCGTCATAGGCGGCGCGCTCCGCGCCGATCAGGATGTCGGCCAGCTGGCCATAGGCCGCGCCCCACGCTTCCAGTACCGCGTCCGTCGCCACGTCGGCACCCAGCACTTCGCGGATGGCCTTGAGCAGGCTGGCGCCCACCATCGGGTAGTGTTCCGGCAGGATATTGAGCGACACGTGCTTGTTGACGATCACGGACACCAGGTCGCCCAGCGCTTCCAGGCGATCGATATTCTTCGCATACATCAGGATGCTGTTGGCCAGCGCCCGGGGCTGGCCGCCGTCGTGCTGGTGGGCCTGGTTGAAATAGGCCTTCACCTGCGGGTAGTCGACGAACAGGATCTGGTAGAAGTGCGTCGTCAACGCTTCCCCGCCCTGCTCCAGGATCGGTACGGTGGCGGAAACGATGGCACGGTGGGCGGCGGACAGCATTTTTTTACTCCTCGTTTTAAACATGCGTTCATTTTACATGTTTAAGCCGTCGCGTCACCAGGACAAAATGTCGCAGCCCGGATCGATGTCGTCCTTTGTTGTTTTCGTGGCTCAGTCGCCGCCGGCGACTCTTGCCAGCAGACCGTGCAGGGTAACGGGCTGCTCCTGCAGCGCCTGGCCCATGCGGCTTCGCGGGCGGGGCAGCACATCGGCCAGGGTCACGCCGTCCAGCACGGCCAGGAAGGCGTTCATGGCTTCGCCCAGCTTGTGCTGCAGGCTGCAGGCACCCGTGAAGATGCAGTCGTGGCTGGACTGGTCGAAGCATTCGGCAATGAAGAAATCCGGCTCCGTGCGGCGGATGACGGCACCGATATTGATCTGCTCGGGCTCGCAGGCCAGGCGCAGGCCGCCATTGCGGCCCCGCACCGTCTCGACCAGGCCGCTGGCGCCGAGCTGGTGGATCACCTTCGTCAAATGATTCTTCGAGATCTTGTGCAGGTCGGCGATATCCTGGATCGTCGCCAGGCGGTCGCGGTTCATCCCCAGGTAGATCAGGGAGCGCAAGGTGTAGTCGGTGAAGGAAGTGAGTCTCATGGCCGGGGAGAAAGGTGGCGGCATGGCCGGCGCGGGGCCATGCTCGATGCATTATAGCCGGGCCGCCCGCCAGCGCATCGGCGGCAGCCCGGCCCGCGCACGGATGTGGCAAGATAGCGTATTGAAGTTAGCGCATGGACATCGCCGCGTCACGCGGCGGGCAAGCGCTGCAGCGGCCCACGCACCGTCGTGCGGGCCAGTCATTTTTTGGAGAAGCAATCATGGACTGCCCAGTATGCAGAAACGTCAGCCTGGTGATGAGCGAACGCCAGGGCATCGAGATCGACTATTGTCCCACCTGCCGTGGGGTCTGGCTCGATCGCGGTGAACTCGACAAGATCATCGAACGCTCCGTCGGCGGCGCCCCGGCACCGGCCCCGGCGCCACAGTTCCGCCAGCCCGATCCCCGCTACAACACGCCGGACCCGCGCTACCAGCAGCAGGGCCACCATTCGGGCCACGGCCACCACTACCCGCACAAGAAGAAGCGCGAAGGCTTCCTGGGCGAACTGTTCGACTTCGATTGACCCGCGGGCGCCGTCCGCCCGGACGGCGCATCAGTCCGACAGAGGCAGTCCCGCACGGGCCCGGCAATAGATGCCGCGGCCGATCCAGCCGTAGGCTTTCTCGGCCCGCTCGGCACGTTCTCCGCCCTCCAGGTACAGCTGGCCCAATAGCCGCATCGCATTGCAATCGGCCAGGTTGGCGCCTTGCAGCAGCACGTCGATGGCAGCGGCGCGGTCCTGCGCGACACCCGTCCCGGTAGCCAGCAGGCGCCCGTAGCGGTAAAAGTCGGGGCCATGGGGCACCGCCATCGCCTGCCGGTACAACGCGGCGGCCGCGGCCGGGTCGGCCGGCACGCCACGTCCTTCTTCGAGCATCGAGCCAAGGGCCACTTCGGCCTGCCCCGCCGTGCGTCCCACGGTAGAACGGTACAGCTCGACGGCGCGGCCGTCGTCGCGCACGATGCCCTGGCCCGACGCCAGGCTGTGCGCCAGGAACAGCTTGCCATATGGGTCGTCCTGCGCGGCCGCCTTGGCCAGCCAGTCGACGGCGGCGGCACGGTCGGCATCGTCACCGGCCTGGCGCAGCATCTCGACACCTGCCGCGACCTGGTACATCGCCTTGCCGCTGGCGGCGGCCTGGGTCATCCAGTGCAGTCCCTCGCCGGCGTCGCGGACCACGCCGGCGCCCGACAGGTAGGTCCGCGCCAGCTCGCCCTGCGCCGTTACATCGCCCGCACGCGCGGCACGGCGGAGCCACTCGACGGCTTCCTCGGGGCGCGGTTCCGGCCCCGACTGCAGCAGCTTGCCCAGTTGCACCTGGCCCTGCGGGTTGCCGGCATCGGCGGCCCGGCGATACCACGCTTCGGCCTGCGCCAGGTCGAGCGTGCCATGCACGCCGGCCTGATACCACCAGCCCAGCCTGACCTGGGCCGCCGCATCGCCCCCTTCCGCCTTGGCCATCAACGCGGCAAGCTCCGCCGCGGGCAGGGCCGACCCGGTGGGCAAGGTCCATACGAACTGCATCTTCTTCCAGGCAGACCTCGCCTCGGCCGTGGTGGCGGCGGCGAACCCGTGGAAATGGCAGCCCCTGACGCCGGCCACGGCGGCCTGGTCCAGATCGGCATGGCCGCTGGAGACGTCGATGCGGGCGTCGATCACGTCGCCGTCGCCGTCGATGCGCAGGGCCAGCGTCGTCTTGCCCGTCACGCCCCGGGCCAGCGCGGCAGCCGGCCAGGCCGGCTTGGCGCAGACAGCGAGGTCGCGCATGAGGGCGGCGCCGGCCGCATCGGGCGCGGCCGCGTGCAAGGTGGAATGCCCGATGGCGGACATGGCCAGCACCAGGCCGGCTTTGATGAAGGCAGGTTTGTTCATGCCGCTACGATAACCCCAAACGGGGCCGTCAAAATGCGCGGATTGTCACGCTTCGCGCTTGCGTTCGTAATGCTCGCGCACCTGCTGCGAAATATAGGTGGACAGGCCCTGCCCCGCCAGCGCCAGTGCCTTCATCCGTTCGACATGTTCGCGCCCGGGCTTGCGGTAGCTGTAGTGATAGACGTCGCCGCCGGTGAACTTGACGTCGATGGCGTCGTCGGCGATGGCATAGGCCACCACGCCGGAATGCCCGTCCAGGTTGCGATAGCGTTTCATGGCACCAGTCTAGCGCTGGGGACCGTCGCCCGCGCGCACGGGTGAAGCAATGGCGCGGCGCTTCAGCCCTTCCAGCCAGCCGGGGGGCAGGCGCGCCAGCACGGGGTCGCCGGGCGGCAGGCTGCGCCAATGCCTGCCGCCGTCGGCCGTGTGGACCAGCTGCGTATCGCTTTCCCAGTCGGGCCCGAACAGGCCGGCCAGCCAGATCTCGCGCGCATCGACGATATAGCCGCCGACCAGCGACGACAGCCCGGCTGGCAAGCGCACCCGGCGCCAGTGGCGCCCGTCCCGCGATTGCAGCAAGGTCTGTTCGATCGAACCGGTCAGCCACCAGCCGCCCCGTGACGACTGGCCCAGTTCCACCAGCAGGTCCGGATTGCCCAGCGGCGCCAGGGTGGCGCGGCAACGGCGCAGGTCGATGCGGGCAGCCACATAGCTGGTGTCGCGCACGTCCCACGTCGCGCGGCGCACCAGCGCGACCAGGCCGTGGCGGGACGGCGCGAAGATGACGGCGCCGCGTTCGGCCGGCTGTCCCGGTTGCAAGCCCAATGCGCGCGCGCTCAGGGTGCAGTGCCTGGTCCCGCGCACGATGCGGTATGCGCCCGCCAGCGGCGTCACCTGCACGCCATGGGGCAGCAGCAGCGTGTCATTGCCGGCCCGCGCGAGCACACGGCCATCGCGCGCGGCCAGCACGGTATTGCCGACGTGGATATCGCCGTTCTCGGCCAAGGTCAGCGCAGGCTGCAGGCGCCCGCCGGGCAGCACGGTCACCGTGATCGGCGGCTCGGCATGGATGGTGATCGCCGCCGTGCTGTCCGTCATGCGCACGGCGCCCACGTGGAAGTCTAACGGTTCGCTTTGCGCGTGGGCGGCGCCGCCCGTGGCGGCAAGCGCCACGAACAAGACGCACAGCGAGTGCAGCCTCATTGGGGCGAATGGCTGGCAGTGGCCCTGCGCAGGAAGGCCTTGGCCGTCCTGATGTCGCCTGTCCTGCCGGCCCGCAATGCCTCGGCGGCGAGACCGGGCTCCGCTTGCGCCGCGCCGCCGCTTTTCGGCACAGCAAACAGCGCCAGCTTCGTGGCCGGCCCGTCTGCCCGGAACAGCCCGAGGAAATAGGTGGCGGCGGGGGTATCGAATCTGCCGGATGCCAGCACGCCGCGGCATCGGCCGCCGCCGAACAGCTCACTGCCATATCGTGCCAGGTCGCCCTTCGTTTCAACGACGAAGGTGCAGCGGTGGCCGGCCTTGTCCTTGAGGATGGCGAAGGCCTTGCCGCCGTCGGCGATGAAATCCCGTTCCAGCAATTGCAGTGCCGGTTCGCTACGCCGTATCAGGTCGGCTTTGGCGCCGCGAATGCCATCGGACGCCGCCAGCCGGCCGAGCCCCGGCGCGACCGCGTCGTTCAGCGCATTCTCGACGGCATGGCGTCCGTCCTTGCCGGTCGAAAGATAGAAGAAGGCCGTGTAGCTTTCGTCGCGGGTGTCGCGGCTCGTGTACGGCACCACCAGGTAGGATTTTCCGGCGAAGGGGAAGCTGGCGCCGTCATGGATGGCGCTGCAGTGGGGGTAGTCCTCGCCGGGCTCGGCGGCGAGGATCTCGAAGAAATCCAGGCCGCCGGCGCGCCTGGCCAGCAGCGCGCAACTGGGCACGGCGCTGCCCTGCCGGTAGTACATCAGCGGCGCCAGGTCGCCGGCCGGCATGCGCGGCCGGACCTTGCTGTCGAACGGCGTCCAGCCCTGGCGGGCGATATAGGCGGCTGCATCCGAGGCGGGGGCAGCGATGGCGGGCTGGCCGAGCGACGCCGGGCCGAGGCATTGCAGCATCGCGGCAACGGCAAGACAGGCGGCTTTGCGAGGCATTTATTCCCCGGAAGGCGCGTTGGCGGAAAACGTGACGACGTCGGCGCCGTCCTTGTACCGGTAGCGGACACGGCCGGCGGCGTCGTCATACGCGATCGCCAGTTCATGCCTGCCCTCCCCGACCTTGAACGCCTTGTCGACCCGCAGCGCCTTCCCCAACGGCGCAGACGTTACCGGCACGGAGAACGGCACGTCCAGTTCGGGCTTGTCGCTGTAATGCATGACATTGTGCATGAACTCGTTCCAGTCAGTCCTGGCGACGGGCGCGGCCTCGTACACGTAGGGCAAGCCTTCGACGGCCTTGATCCGTCCGACGACATCGGCATCGGCGGCATAGGCCTTCAGCAGGTCCGCGACCTTCAGGGGTTCGAGTTTGCGCACCTGGACGCAGCAGATCACGCGCAGGTGCCGGCCGGCATCCTGCAGCCCCGTGAATGTCGTGGCGGCGCCCAGCTTGCGGTTCGTGAACAGCAGGTTCGGCACGGCGACGATTTTGCCGCCCGACGCGACGGGCAAGCGCTGCCACAGGCCGACCACGGTGCCCGTTTCCGCGCCAGCGGCGCCGACGACACCGGCCAACAGGATTGCCAGCGTGACGCGCCAGTCGGACCGTTTCGACCGGACCGGCATCATGGCCCCTGCTCTTCACCGATCTCATAATGGATGCGGTTGTCTTCCGTCGAGGTTTCAAACCCGACATAGCGCGCCGGACCGCCCCTGGACAGGGGTTTGAGCTGCCAGTCCATGCTGCACGGCCCCTTGGCGATGGTGGGCTTGCCGAAGTTGGCAAGCAAGACTTTTTTCACGTGCGTACACCGGGCTGCACCTCGAAAACTCACCCGCAGCATGCCGACCGGCCCATCGCCATCGGCCGAGACGGAAAACCCGTCCGCGCCGACGGCGGTAATGCACTCAATATTGCCGTGCTTATACTGTTCGGTTTTCGGCAGGGTACTTTTCCTGCATACCGGCGCCAATTGCGACATCAGCCGCGCACGGGCAGTCCCGATTGTTTTTTGGGTGGAAATCAGTGAAAAAACCCGTTCAAAAGGGTTTGCTTCTCCAGCAGCGCGCGCACTGGCGAGCAGGTTCGACGCAACAATGACAAGCGCAAGAATTGCTTTCATGCTTACTCCGCCGAAGTCGAGGCTTCCGAGAACGGCACGACGTTGTTGCCGCCCTTATAGGTATAGCGGACACGGTCGGCAGACTTTTCATACACGACTTGTAGTTCGTGCGTGCTGTCGCCCACCTTGAATGCCTTGTCGACGCTCGCCACCTTGCCCAGCGGCGCAGCCGTCACGGGCACGGAAAACGGCGTTTCCATGTCGAGATTATGGCTGTACGCCATGACATTCTGCATGAAGCCGCTCCACTCACGCTTGTCCACCGGCGCGGCGTCGTAGATGTAGGGCAGGCCCTTGACGCTCCTGATCTGCCCGACGACATCGGCGTCGACGGCATACTTCTTCACCAGGTCCGCCGTCTTCAACGGCACCAGGTTCACCACTTCCACGCAGCAGATGACGCGCAGGTGCTTGCCCGCGTCCTGCAAGCCGGTGAACGTGGTGCGTGCTTCCAGCTTGCGGTTCGTGAACACCAGGTTCGGCACGGCCACGACCTTGTCGCCCGACATCACGGGCAGGCGCTGCCACACGCCGACGACGGGGCCTGTCAGTGCGCTGGCGCCGCTGACATTCCCGGCCACAAGCATTGCAAGTACAAAGGACGTCTTCATGACCCTCCTGCCGGTACACATACAGCGGTCGGTCTCATCGCGCGACGGCATCAATCGACCGGAAACGCGGCCTCCGAAAATTTTGTCTTGAGACCATCAATGTTGAATTCATATGACACCCGTGCACCGTCTTTCGAGTAAACAGTTGATAGTCGAATACTCTTACCATCCTTGTTGAAACTCGGCTTGATGCTCGCCGCTTTACCCAGTTTCTGGCTTATCACCGGAACTGAGTAGGGAACGCCATCGGTCGAATCATTCTCATGACTCATGATTACCACCATCTGGCTGTTCCACTCCGATTTCGATATCGCATCTGCTTTATAGACGAACGGCAAGCCCTTGATACTATTCAAATGATCGACGAACTCTGTGTCAGCGGCATATTTACGCAGCACTTTTCCCAGGTCAACCGGTTTCAAATCGGTAACTGCGACGCAACAGACGACTAGAAGCTCTCCACCACTATCTTGCAGCCCAGTGAAAACAACTGCCTCTTTGAGTTTTTCGTTTGTAAAAACAAAGCTCGGCCGCGCAAGGACCTGTCCACCCTTAAAAACCGGGATTTTTTCCCAAAGCCCAACAACCGGTTCCCCCCCCACACTCGCGCCGGGAAATCCGGCGAAGAGAGCTAACGTCAAAACGATTCTTTTCAACATCATATTTTTACCTACCATCAATAGACCAATGCATTCTCTCACCACTAAAGTAAATGACGCCATACGTTCTCCCTACAGCGTAGAGTTTTGAGAGCGAGTCAATTTTCACGTCCTCCCCGTTGGCGTTTTTCACAGTCTTACCTTCATAATTCTCGATATTAATATCAATCGCTTGGCGCTTATTGTGGTTCGAACGCCCAGGCCGCCCGACCTTTTGCTTTGGATCATGAGGCTTGAGAGAATATTTCTCACACATTTGCTCCGCCGCCTTTTTTGCGGCAACCAGATTAGGCTTTCCACTGACATCGCGATGGGCCCAGTCAATATTCACACCGGGCCAGGGTTCAACCTTGCTTGGGTCAGTCCCGCGACAAATCATGAAGGCATAGTACATTAAGTACGATCGCTCAGTGGGCCGGTATGCTGCATTGATCCTGACCTTCATGCCAGCATCCCTGAGGGCCTGCACGAACGCGGTTGCCTTAGGCCTGAACGCGTCATTCAGTGAGCTGAGAGAGCTACTGCCTGGAAACTTCTCCCACCAGTCCGGTCCACTCGGTATCCGCGCCGAAGTAGATACGAGGGTGACGGGATGCTGCTTTTCGCTGCGCTGCTGCTGCACGGCCACCGCCGGCTTCGGCGGGGGCGGTGGCGCAGGCTTCTTCGGGGGCACGGGCGGCGCTGGCGGTTTCGCGGCGGCGGGCGGATGCGCTGGCGGGCG
>NZ_WNKZ01000081.1 GCF_009720835.1 Pseudoduganella buxea | reverse complement strand
TGGGCAGCATGGCCACCGGCCAGATCGCCGCGCTGACGACCAATCAACTGGCCAACGCGTTGACGACCAACCAGATCGTCGCCCTGAGCTCGAACCAGCTGGGTGCCTTCAACACCGCCCAGTTCGGTGCGCTGTCGACCAACGCGATTGCCGCGATCGAGACGGCCGATATCGGTGGCCTGAAGACCAACGTCATCGCCGCGCTGAAGTCGGCGCAGGTGGCGGCCCTGACGACCAACCAGATCGGTGCCCTGGGCACCAACCAGGTGGCGGCACTGACCACGGCTTCGCTGGCGTCGCTGTCGACCAACCAGGTGGTGGCCCTGTCGAGCAACCAGGCTGCGGCCCTCAACTCGGCCCAGATCGGCGCGCTGGCAACGGACGTCCTGGCAGCCCTCGAAACGGCCGACCTGGCCGCGCTGAAGACCTCCACCATCGGCGGCCTGAAGACGCACCAGGTGGCGGCGCTGACGACGAACCAGGTCGTGGCACTGTCCTCGAGCCAGATCGCCGCGCTGTCGACGGCCCAGGTCTCGAACTTCAGCACGCAAGGCATCGCGGCGCTGGAAACGGCCGATATCGCCAGCCTGAAGACGGCAGCCATCGCCACGCTGCGTACGGCGCAGGTGGCGGCACTGACCACCGGCCAGATCGCCGCCCTGAGCACGGGCCAGATCGTGGCGATGAGCACGGCCAATATCGCCGGCGGCCTGACCACCGCCCAGGTGGCCTCGCTGACGACGGCCCAGGCCTACGCCCTGACGTCGGCCCAGGTGGCGTCGCTGACGACGGGCCAGATCTCGGCCCTGAGCACGAACGACATCGTGGCGCTGCGCACCAACGTGATCGTGGCCCTGACCAGCACCCAGGTCGCCGCGCTGACGACCCAGCAAGCTGTTGCGCTGGAAACGGCCGACGTGGCGGCACTGAAGACGGCGGCCATCCGCGGTCTGACGACCAGCCAGCTGCAGGCGATGACGACGTCGCAGATGGCGGCCCTGACCAGCGCGCAGATTTGCGCCTTGACCTCGACCCAGACGCAGGCGCTGTCGTCGAGCCAGATCGGCGCGATGAAGAACCCGACGTTCTACACGCCAATCGTGCTGGACCTGGACGGTAACGGCATCGATACCGTGGCCCAGTCGGCAGGCGTGCAGTTCGACCTGCTGGGCAGCGGCGAGAAGCTGGCGACGGGCTGGGTGGGTGGCAAGGACGGCCTGCTGGCACTGGACCGCAACGGCGACGGCGTCATCAACGACGGCTCCGAGCTGTTCGGCGAAGGCACCACGCTGGCCAGCGGCCAGAAGGCCACCAACGGCTACCAGGCAATGGCTGAGCTCGATTCGAATGGCGACGGCAGCCTGACCGCCGGCGACAGCGCCTTCAGCCAGCTGCGTGTGTGGGTGGACGGCAACGCCGATGGCCTCAGCGATGCGAGCGAACTGAAGTCGCTGGCCGAGTTGAACATCACGAAGCTGGGCCTGCAATCGACGGTGGATGGCAGCATGGACAACGGCAACATCGTTGGCCTGAAGTCCACGTACGAAACGGCCGATGGCCAGACCCATGCTGCGGCCGACGTCTGGTTCGCGGCAAGCAAGGTCACCACCAGCGTGGGCAGCCTGACCGCCGCCATCGCATCGTACGGCACGGCGACGCCGGCTCCGGCCAGCGGCATGCTCAAGCTCGATGCGACGCCGTCGAACAGCCTGTCCTCGGGTGTGGCCAACCTGGCCAGCGCCATGAAGACCTTCGACGACGCCAACAAGCTGCGCTCCGGCGCCGAGTCGATGGCCTCCAGCGAAGAAACGCTGCGCCTGAAGGCCCTGCAGAGCACCGCAGGCCACGGCTTCCTGGCAAGCCCGTCGAAGTAATCGCGCCATCGGGAGGCGACCGGCAGCAGCCGGTTGCCCCGTCCCGGCAGGAACGGCAGGACTACGGTCCTGCCGTTTTTTTATTCCCGCCGCGTCCGTCGTTTTTACCCCTCTGTTCGGCAGATGGAACAGGCGCCCGAACACCAGTGGCTGGGGTAGAATCTGCTGGCGAAAACATTCGTCCAAACAATGCCCGATAAATTCCCCCATACCGCCATCCAGTGCCTGACAGCCGTCGCGCAACACCACGGGCTGCAGATCAATCCTGACCGCCTGATCGACGATTACGCCCTGGCGGCGAAGGAACCGAACGACGGCCAGCTGCTGCGCATCGCGTCCGATATCGGGCTCAAGGCCAAGGCCGACCGCCTCACCTGGCAGCGCCTGCTGGTGCAGCAAGGGGTCTACCCGCTGCTGGCACGCCTCGCCGATGGCAATATGGTCATCATCGTCGGCGCCCAGGGCGAGGGCACCGGTGCCCAGGTGGCCGTGCTGAACCCGGCCGCCAACAACGGCCAGGTGGTGCAGGTCGGCCATGACGACTTCATGCGCCACTGGACCGGCGAGGTGCTGTTCCTGAAACGCCAGCACAAGCTGACCGATCCCACCCAGCCGTTCGGCCTGCGCTGGTTCATCCCCGAACTGCTCAAGCAGAAGGGCGCCTTCCGCGACATCCTGCTGGCCGCCATCGTGATGCAGGTACTGGCCCTGGCCTCGCCCATCTTCTTCCAGCTGGTGATCGACAAGGTGCTGACGCACCAGAGCATCACGACCCTGTGGGTGCTGACGGTGGGCATCGTCATGGCCCTCGTGTTCGACGCGCTGTTCGGCTACCTGCGCCAGGTCCTGATCCTGGCCGCCACCAACAAGATCGACATGCGCCTGACGCGGCGCGTGTTCGCCCACCTGCTGTCGCTGCCGATCGATTATTTCGAAACCACCACGGCCGGCATCATCACGCGCCACATGCAGCAGCTCGAGAAGATCCGCAGCTTCCTGACGGGGCGCCTCTTCTTCACGGGCCTGGACCTGCTGTCGCTGGTGGTATTCCTGCCCATCCTGTTCTCGTATTCGTTCAAGCTGACGATGATCGTGCTGCTGTTCTCGGCCCTGATCGCCGCAGTGGTGATGGCCATGGTGCCCACCTTCCAGCGCCGCCTGAACGCCCTGTACGCGGCCGAGGGCATGCGCCAGGCCATGCTGGTCGAGACCATCCACGGCATGCGCACCGTCAAGGCGCTGGCGATCGAGCCGGCCCAGCGGCGCGACTGGGACCAGCGCTCCGCCGAAGCCATCACGATGCACTTCCGGGTCGGCCAGATTTCCATCACGGGCAACGCCGTCACCGACTTCCTCGGCAAGCTGATGCCCGTCACGCTGATCGTCGTGGGCGCCCAGGGCGTGTTCGACCAGACGCTGACGATCGGTGCCCTGATCGCCTTCCAGATGCTGTCGCAACGGGTGACGTCGCCCCTCATTTCGATTGTCGGCCTGGTCAACGAATACCAGGAAACGGCCCTGTCGGTGAAGATGATGGGCGAAGTGATGAACCGGGCGCCGGAAGGGCGTGCCGGCGCCGGCGGCCTGCGCCCCGTTCTGACGGGCGAAATCAAGTTCGAGGATGTGACGTTCCGCTACCCGGGCAGCCAGGTCAATGCGCTGGACCGCACCGCCTTCACCATCAAGCCCGGCACCGTGGTCGGCATCGTCGGCCGCAGCGGATCGGGCAAGACCACGCTGACGAAGGTGATCCAGGGCCTGTACGCCGTGCAGGAAGGGATCGTGCGCTTCGACGGCTTCGACGCGCGGGAAATCGAGCTGTCCCACCTGCGGCGCCAGATCGGCGTCGTCCTGCAGGAAAACTTCCTGTTCCGCGGTACCATCCGCGAGAACCTGCTCGTCACCAAGCCGGACGCCACCTTCGACGAGATCGCCGAAGCGGCCGCCGCGGCGGGGGCCGACGAATTCATCGAGCGCATGCCGGCCGGCTACGACACGCTGCTGGAAGAAAATGCCTCGAACCTGTCCGGCGGCCAGAAGCAGCGCCTGTCGATTGCCCGTTCGTTGCTGGGCAAGCCGCGCATCCTCGTGCTGGACGAAGCGGCCAGCGCGCTGGACCCGGAAAGCGAAGCGATCTTTATCCGCAACCTGTCGAAGATCGCCGTCGGCCGTACCGTCGTCATGATCTCGCACCGCCTGTCGACGCTCGTCAACGCCGACTCGATCCTCGTCATGCAGCGCGGCCGCCTGGTCGACGCCGGCAGGCATGAAGAGCTGCTGACGCGCAGCGACACTTACCAGCACCTATGGAACCAGCAAACAAGTCACCTGTAAGAGGCGAGCGGCGCGGCCTGGCCCGCCGCCTGGGCGAGGAATCCGACACCGAAGTGGCCTTCCTGCCCGATGCGGACGCGATCGAACGCAGCCCGCTGCCGCGCTACGTGCGCACCACGCTCTACCTGCTGGCCCTGGCCCTGGTGTCGTTCATCGTCTGGGCCAGCCTGTCGGAAATGGAGTCCGTCGTGACGGCCCATGGCCGCCTCGTCAACCCTACCGCCAACATCGTCGTGCAGCCGCTGGAGACGTCGATCGTCCAGCGCGTCAACGTGCGCGTGGGCCAGGTCGTCAAGAAGGGCGAAGTGCTGGCCGAACTGGACCCCACCTTCACCCAGGCCGACGAACAGCAGCTGCGCAACCGCCTGCGCAGCCTCGACACGCAAGTGGCCGGGCTGCAGGCCGAACTGGCCGGCAAGCGCGCGCCGGCGGCCGGCACGCGGGGCGTGGACGACCAGCTGCAGGCGCAGCTGTCGGGCGAGCGCCAGGGCAATTTCGACGCCCAGAAACGCCGGCTGGACGAGAACGTGCTGCGCCTGCGCGCCAGCATCGAGACCAACCGGCGCGACCAGCAGGTGCTGGCCGAACGCCTGAAGTCGCTGGCCCAGATCGAAGCCATGCAGGAAAAGCTGGTGGCCGAGAACTTCGGCGCCAAGATGCAGCTGCTCGAAGCGCGCGACCGCCGCCTGGAAGTGGAGCGCAGCCTCGTCAACGGCCGCAGCCGCGAACTGGAACTGGCCAAGGAACTGGCCGCGGCCGAGGCCGAACAATCCGCCTTCGGCCGGGGCTGGCGCCAGAAGTCGCTGGAAGACCTGCTTCTCGTAACGCGCGAGCGCGACAGCATCAACGAGCAGCTGACCAAGGCGGACAAGCGCCGCCAGATGGTCAGCGTCACCGCGCCGGTGGACGCCGTCGTGCTGGAAATGGGCAAGCTGTCGCAGGGCAGCATCGTGCGCGAAGCCGAGCAGATGTTCACCCTGGTGCCGCTGGGCGCCAAGCTGGAAGCGGAAGTGCAGATCGACTCGGCCGATATCGGCTATATCCGCCAGGGCGCGCCCGTGCACCTGAAGCTCGATGCCTTCCCGTTCCAGAAGCATGGCGCGCTGGATGGCAAGCTGCGCACCGTCAGCTCCGACTCGTTCAAGCGCGAGCAGGTGGCGGCCGGCCAGGGCACCGATGCGTACTACCTGGCCCGCGTCGAATACGGCGAAGTCAAGCTGCGCAAGATGGAGCCGGGCACGCAGCTGATGCCGGGCATGACGGTCACGGCCGAAATCGTCGTCGGCGACCGCTCCATCATGTCCTACCTGCTGTGGCCCCTGACGAAGGCTATGGACGAATCGATCCGCGAACCGTGACGCCCTGCGCCGTCAGGTGACGGCGTTATAGCCGCTGAGCAGGGACTGGTTGCTCCACAGGTAGTCCCATTCGCCGAAGCGCCCGCACGTGGCGATGCCCGCCTGGGCCGCCCAGGCGCGCACGGCGCCGCGCGGCTCCTCCATGCCCTGCTCGAAAATCACGTTCCCATAAGGCAGGCGCCGGTGGTCCAGCACGACGACGTCGCTCTCGTCGGCAATGCCCATGCGGCGCAGCGCCTGCAAGGTATTGGCCTTCAAGTCAGCCGGATCGTGCACCGTGCCGGTGCCGTAGTTGTAGATCTCGAACTGCAGCGAACTGCAGCCCGGTGGCGCGTTGTCGGGGGACTTGACGGATGGCGAGTAGGCCCGGCTGGCCAGGATATCCTCGTCGTAGATATAGAACCACAGGTCACGCACGAGCGGCTTGTCGAAGCCCACCGAAATCAAGTCGATCGACGTCGCGTGCAGGTTTGCGCCGGCCTGGCGCACCGCGTCGGGCGCCTCCCTGGCCAGCTGCACCAGCACCGGCAGCGGCAGGGTGCTGACCAGCGCCCCGTAGCCCACCTGGACGCCGTTGGCGAAGTGCACCACCTTCGCGGCCGTGTCGATCGCCGTGACGGTGTGGCCGGTGCGGATCTCGGACTGGTCGATCAGGGGCTGGATGAAGGCCTTGTAGCCGCCCGCCTGCGGATAGCGCATCTCCTTCGTGTAATAGGTGTTGGGCGTGTCGGCCGTCAGCGCCCCCAGCAGGATTTCGTCCAGTTCCGCGCGGCGCATGCGGTTGCCGATCCACGCGGTCGACAGCTTCGATGCCGGCGTGGCCCAGTATTTGCGCGTATAGCGGATCGGGTAGCGTTCGGCCAGCGCGTCGCCGTACTGGTGGCGCAGCCAGCTTTCGTAGTCGTCGCCGGCCACCGTGTCGGGCCGGGCCAGGAAGGACTTGATCAGCGCCACGCGCTGCTCGGCCGGCAGCGGGAACAGGTTGTTCTGCACGGGGTGCTTGAGCCAGTAGCCGTCGTCGAAGCAGGTCGAATCGGCCGGGTGCGTCAGGTACGGCGTGCGGTCGAAGATCTCGCGCACCTTCGGCTCGCTGGCGAAGGACAGGTGGACGGCATGGTCGAAGCGGAAGCCGTCGATGGTGAAGTTGTCGAGCAGGCCGCCGGCGCTGTCGCGGGCCTCGAAGATGACGGCCTGGCGGCCCAGTTCGCGCGCCTTCAGTGCCGCGCCCAGGCCGGCGATGCCGCCGCCCAGGATGACGATGTCAATCTGTTCCATGGTTTGCCTGTTCCCGCCGGATCTGCCCGGCATATTCGTCCAGCTCGGAGAGGACGTAGCCTGCCAGGCTGGTACGCCAGTCCGGCATGGCCGGCCAGCCCAGCATGGCCGCTTTCCAGTTCTCCGCCATCTCGTTGTCCGACACCTTCGCCACGCGCCGGAACGAAGCGGCGGCGGATGGCTGCACGGCCAGTGCCAGCCCGGCCGCATCGACGATGGCCTGTACATATTCATGCCGCGAGGCGCTGCCGCCGTTGACGCAATTGAACACGCCGGCCAGGCCGCCGGCGGCCAGGTCGAGCATGCGGCCGGCGATGTCGGCGCTGTAGCACGGCACGCCGCGCTGCTGCGCGTTCGATGCCATCACCGTGCCGGCGGCCAGCACGGCGCGCGCCTCGTCCAGGCGCCGCGCCACGAAGTTCTTCGGATTGGCGGGCGGGCCGCCGAACAGCCAGCCCGTGCGCACCACCAGGTTACCGGCAGCCGCGGCCAGCACGCACTGCTCGGCCAGCACCTTGCTGCGGTGATGGTGGGTGGTGGGCGCCACGGCGTCGTACTCGCGCCAGGGCGTGGCCTGGGCGTCGCCGTACACGCCCGTGCTGGAGACGAACAGCAGTTTCGTCCCGGCGCGGGCGGTGGCCGTGGCGATCAGTTCGGTGAGCAGCAGGTTGTCGCGGTAGCAGGCCGACGGGTCGGTTTCGCAGGCCTCGACATTGGTGTTGGCGGCGGCGTGGATCAGCAGGTCCCAGCCTTCGGCCAGGCGGGCCGCCAGCGCGCCTGGGGCATCGGGCAGCGCCGGGCGGGGCAGCGGCGTGCAGGTCCAGCCGCGCGCGCCCGCGGCGGCCGTCACGGCCGTGCCCAGCAGGCCCCCGGCCCCCGTCAGCAGGATTCTCACGGCGCCAGCGGGTAGGTGGCCAGCGGCACGTTGACCGCCTCGGTGGGATCGTGCGCGATGCTGGCCAGGTTGCACACCAGGTTCAGGCCCGGCGCCGTGCCCGTGAAGGCCATCCACCAGCCGGGCGGCACCGTCAGGCGGGCGTAGTGCTGCGTGCCCAGGCAATGACTGACGGTCTGCCCGGTGGCGGCATCGTGCAGGTGGAACGTGACGTCGCCGGCCACCACCACCAGGTTCATCACCATGCGCGTGTGCTGCTTCCACCCCTTGGTGACGCCGTGGTGCACGGTCGTGAAATAGGCTTCGCCGAAGCCGGCGTAGCCGTCGTCGCTGGCCTTCATGCCGTGGTACACGTCGCCCTGCGGATGGGCGATGCGGGCCAGCGGCGTGACGGTCAGCGGCGCCGGCCGGGTCAGCGCGTCCATGCCAGTCCCCGCTGCGTGGCCAGCGCCTCGAATTCGCCGATCTGCGCCATCGTCAGCGCATGCATGTCGGCCGCCTCGCGGTAGTAGCGGTAGTACCAGTCGCTGACGAGCCGCACGCAGGTCTCGTAGTTCAGGTTCGCTTCCCAGCGCAGCTGGAACAGGGCCTTGTCGCAATTAAGCTTGAGCAGGCCCGCTTCATGGAAGGGGATATTGCCCGTCACGTCGTAGGCCTGGTCCGGACTGGCGAAATGCCAGTGGCGCGACAGGTCGCCCAGCAATTCCAGCACGGTGCGGTTCTGCTCGGCCCGGGGACCGAAGTTGAAGGCCTCGCCCGACAGGGCGCGGTCGCGCTGCAGGGCCGCGCCCAGAGCCAGGTAGCCCGACAGCGGCTCCAGCACGTGCTGCCACGGCCGCGTGGCCTGGGGGCTGCGGATCTCGACCTTGCGTCCTTCGCTCCAGTTGCGCATGCAGTCGACGACGATGCGGTCGCGCGCCCAGTCGCCGCCGCCGATGACGTTGCCGGCCCGCCCGCTGGCCAGGCGCACCTTGCTGTCCGGCGCGCGGAAGAAGGAGTAGTAGTAGGCGTGGATGATGACCTCGGCCGCGCCCTTCGAGCCGCTGTAGACGTCGCGCCCGCCGATATGGTCCGTCTCCCGGTAGCCCCACAGCCACTCGACGTTCTCGTAGCACTTGTCGGACGTGATCATGACGGCCACGCACTCCCGGTCCAGCCGGCGCAAGGCCTCCAGCACGTTGGTGGTGCCGATGACGTTGGTGGTGATGGTATCGACCGGCGCCTCGTAGGACACCGACACGATGGGCTGCGCGGCCAGGTGGAACACGAAGTCCGGCTCGAACGCGGCCAGCACGTTCTGCACGGTGGCCAGGTCGCGCACGTCGCCCACGTGGTGTTCGACATGGCCGGCCATGCCGGTGACCTCGAAGATCGACGGCTGGGTGGGAATGCAGTCGGACAGGCCGGCCACCCGCGCGCCCAGCTTGAGCAGCCAGCACGCCAGCCACGTGCCCTTGAACCCCGTGTGCCCCGTGATCAGGACCTTCTTGCCGCGATAGATATTGTCGAACATTATGATTTCCACGTTTTCCAGGGCGCCTGCCCGGATTTCCAAAGGTCTTCCAGGTGCATCTTGTCGCGCAGCGTGTCCATCGGCTGCCAGAAGTCGCGGTGGAAGTAGGCCTGGATCTGGCCGTCGTGCGCCAGCCGTTCCATCGGCTGTTTTTCCCACGTGGTGTCGTCGCCGTCGACGTAGTCGATGGCCTGGGGCGACAGCACGAAGAAGCCGCCGTTGATCCAGGCGCCGTCGCCCTGGGGCTTTTCCTGGAAGCTGGCGATGCGCTCGCCTTCCAGGTTCAGCGCGCCGAAGCGGCCCGGCGGCTGGATCGCCGTCAACGTGGCCAGCTTGCCGTGGGCGCGGTGGAACGCGACCAGGGCCGTGATGTCGACGTTGCTGACGCCGTCACCGTAGGTAAAGCAGAACGCTTCCTCGTCCTTGACG
The DNA here is from genome assembly GCF_009720835.1 of Pseudoduganella buxea. Lineage (GTDB taxonomy): Bacteria > Pseudomonadota > Gammaproteobacteria > Burkholderiales > Burkholderiaceae_D > Rugamonas > Rugamonas buxea. The sequence continues at coordinate 18,289 of NZ_WNKZ01000081.1, read as the reverse complement.
TACTCGCGCACGCGCTTCAGGCGCCCGCCCGTCAGCGTCTCGTCGCCCGTGTCGACCAGGGTGACCTTCCACGGCTCGGCGCTGCGGGCGTGCACTTCCATGCGGTTGTTCTGCATGTCGAAGGTGACGTCCGACGTGTGCAGGAAGTAGTTGGCGAAATACTCCTTGATGACGTAGCCCTTGTAGCCGCAGCAGATGACGAAGTCGTTCACGCCGTGGGCCGAGTAGCTCTTCATGATGTGCCACAGGATCGGCTTGCCGCCGATTTCCACCATGGGCTTGGGCTTGACGGAGGTTTCCTCGCTGATGCGCGTGCCCAGACCGCCTGCCAGTATCACTGCTTTCATAGTTATTCCCGTAGTGTTCGGTGTTACAGGCTGCCCGTTGCCGTCAGCACCGTCAGGGGCCGCACGATGACCTTGTCCTGGCCGTAGGCAAGCACCTTGTTGGTCAGCAGCAGCGAATGCAGCCGTTCGCAGCACAGCCCGATGCTGCGTTCGTCGTAGCCTTCGCGGCGGATGTAATGGTTGTGCGAGAAGCGCGCCACCACTTCCTCGACGCCGCGCACGATGTCGATGAACCAGTCGACCGGAATGAAGCCGACATTGCCCGCCGTGATGAACGAGTTCCCGCTGAGGAAATTGGCGGCCGCGTCGTTGCTCACTACGCCGCAGTCGATGGCGTCGCCGAAGAACATCAGCAGGTCGCGCGCCACCGCGTTGGCCGCGTACTGCTGCAATACGGTGCCGGCAAAGCCCACCGGCACCGAGATGATGGGGGTGGCGCCGTCGCCGTAGAACGCTTCCGGGCCGAGGCCCTGCAGCTGGTCCGGATGGGCGTGGAAGTTGAAGCCGCGCGCCTCGCCGATTTCCACCGTCAGCGCGTAGCGCCGGTAGTGGCAGATGCCGACGAAGCCGGTGGCATGGGCTTCCTCCAGCAGCCGGCGGATCATGAACAGTGCCGCGTATTCGCCCAGCTGGTTGTTCTTGAAGGCGAACTGGGGGCAGTGCACGCTCATGCCGATGCCGCCGGCGGGCACGAAGCCGCCCGTGCCGACCATCGTCATGAACGGCGGGATGGGCCAGCCGGGATCCTTGTGGCTGATGCAGTAGAACGCTGGGGCAGTGGTCATGGGACTGGGCAGTGGGTTTTTCTGTGGATTATAGGGTGCGGCCGCGTCAGCGCGGCGCCTCGTTATAGATTTCCTCGCACTCGGCGGCGACGAAGCGGGCCGTCGCCTCGGCCGGGTCGAAGGTGGGCGCCGTGTCGGTTGCGCGCGCCTCGCCGTCCGGCGCCAGCAGGGCCGCCACGAAGCTGCTCATCACGTGCTCGACGCCGCGCTGGGCCACGTCGCGCAGGTCCGATGCCAGGTACTGGCCGAACGAGGCGGCGTGGCTGATGATCTCGTACGACGGAAAGTACTGGACGAAGCCATGGCGCGCTTCCACCGCTCCCACCACGGCGCGCAGCACCGACTTCGAATACGTCGACGCCACCAGCACGTTCTGCTCGCCGTAGGTGGCCACCAGCGGCACCGGGGAGACGGTCAGGATGATCTTGACGGCCGGGTTGACGGCCCGCACGGACTGCACCAGCGCTTCCAGGTCGCTTTCCACCTCGGCATACGAGAGGTTGCGGAACAGGTGGACGGCCGGATCGAAGCGGCCTTTCGCGGTGCCGGGGCAGGCCGGGTAGGTGTGGCCGCCCGTGGCGTGATACCAGCATTCCGTCAGCCCCAGGGTGAAGACGAAGGCCTCGGCCGTGGTGAACATGGTGCGCACGCACGCCAGGTGGTAGCGCCGGTCATGGGCGGCGTCCTCCAGCGTGGCAAAGCCGTCCGGCACGGCATTGGGGCGCATCAGGTCGTACCAGCGTCCGTCGTGCTCGGCGTAGTCGTCGATGACGGGCATCTGGCCGAAGGCCTGGCGGAACAGTTCCAGGGCCTGGCGCGCCGTGTAGATATTGCCGTAGCGGGCCGTGAACAACTCGTAGCTGTCCTTCTCGCCGCCGTGGGCCAGCGCCAGCGGGTGGGCCTGTTCGGCCAGGTAGCGGCCGCAGCCCGCGTGGTTCAGGTAGCGCGCGATATGCTGGGCAAAGCAGCTGCCGGCCGTGGCGATGCGGTCGCTCTTGTGCAGCTGGAACTTGGGCGTGGGGCATAGCTGCAGGTCGCGCCACGGGGCCCGCGCCACGAAGCGGTTCCAGAAGTTCTGGTCGGGCAGGTCGGAATAGGGGTGCATGTCAGTGTCGTTCCAGGTAGCGTTGGTTCAGCTGCGCGGCCAGCAGGGCGCCGTAGGCATCGTTGCCATGGGTGGCGCCGAAGGCGTATTCGCCCTTTAACCCGCCGCTGGGGGCGACGGCCTGCGGCGGGGCGTCGACGAAGTCGACCTGCACGCCCAGCTCGGCCACGCCTTCGCGGATCATCCGGTTCGACAGCAGGTAGTATTTCAGCCGCAGCGACAGCGGCGCGATGCCGTAGTGGTCCAGGTGCTGGCGGAAGCCTTCCGGCACGCGGCGGATTTCCGCTTCCGACTCCGTCGGCGGCGGCGCGAACACGTGCACCAGGTCGATGTCCGGCAGCGCCACGCGGGCCAGCGCGAGGGTGGCGATGGTCGACATCAGGTAAGGCTGCAGCTGGCGCCGCACGATGCTTTCCGCGACCGGCTGGGCGCCGTCGATGAAGGGCAGCTCGGGATGGCCGGCCAGGGTGAAGTCGAATGGCTGCGGGTGCTGCACGAGCGACAGGGCCGAATGGGCGCTGCCGTGCAGGATCGACACGAGCATGGCCTCCTGCTGGCGCGGCTGCAGCTGCTCGAGAAGGCCGATGTAGCCGGGATGCCCCTGCAGCTCGCGGCGGCCGTCCGGGTGGCGCAGCACGTGCACGATATTGTCCCAGCCCTGGTCGGAAATGATCAGGCTGTTGATGACGTCGCCCGGCAGCATGCCGGGCCGGGTCGCCATCGGCGTGAATTCCGTGGCCTTGCTGTGGATCCACTCGTCCAGCTCGAGGGCGTGGCCGGCGGCGACGGCCCGGAGCAGGCAAACCGTGTGGCTCATGCCCATCACGTAAATCATGAAGAATCCTTTGGTGGACCCGGCTGGCGCATGTCATGCCGGGCCGGCATTGTGAAACGGTCAGGCGCCGAACATGTCGCGCAACTGCTGCTGGATTTCCGGCGGATAGCCGCGCTGGAAATGACTGGGCCACGGATAGGCGGGGCGCTCGGTGCCGTCCTTCAGCCGGATCTTCTCCGTCGGGCACAGGAACTTGGCCGGGCTGCCGCCCACCACCGTGAAGGCATCGACGTCGCGGGCGACATTGCTGTGCGCGGCCACCAGCGCGTGCTGGCCCACCTTCACGCCGGGCAGCACGACCGACATCGTCGCCACGATCGCGTAGTCGCCGATCTCGCAGCCCAGCATGACGTCGCTGGGCGGATGGGGATCGTTCGTCAGCACCACGTACGGGAAGATCCACACGAAGTTGCCCACCTTCGAATGCTGGCCGATATGGACATTGCTGTGGGTGCGGACGTAGTCGCCGATCTCGCAGTGGCCCTGGAAGTCCGACAGCGTGCCGATCTGCAGGTTCTTGCCGGCCCGCGTGCCTTCGCGCACGGTGACGCGGTGGCCCGTGACGAGGTTGTCACCGAACGATGAGCCTTCGTAGAAGATGCTGTGCGAGCGGACCAGGGCGCCGCTGCCGAGCTGCAGGGGGCTGCCGTCGGCCAGGCGCGACGGGTGGCCCAGCTCGCAGTGGCTGCCGATGGTGCTGTTGTCGCCGATGACGACATTGTCCTCGACGATCGTGTAGGCGCCGATGGTGACGTTGGCGCCCAGTTGCGCCCGGGGCGATACCAGCGCGGTGGGATGGATGCTCATGCTCTCTCCTGTTCTGCGGGGCCGCTTACAAGGTGGGGACGATGGCACGCACGGCGGCGGCCACTTCGTCGGCCTGGTCCAGGCTCATGTGCGGGCCGATCGGCAGGCTCAGCACCTCCCGGTGGATTGCCTCGGCAATGGGGAACGCGCCGGCGCCGTGGCCCAGTTCAGCATACGCCTGTTGCTGGTGCGGCGCGATCGGATAGTGGACGATGGTGCCGATGCCGTGCTCGGCAAGGCGCTCGGCCAGCACGTCGCGGCGGGCGTGCCGCACCACGTACAGGTGCCACACGGGCTCGGCCCAGGATGGGACGGCCGGCAGGGTCAGGCCGTCGATGCCGGCAAGTTGCTCGCTGTAGCGGGCAGCGATGGCCCGGCGCCGGGCATTGCCTTCGTCCAGCGCGCCCAGCTTGACGGCCAGGAAGGCCGCCTGCAGCTCGTCCAGGCGCGAATTGAAGCCCTGCACCAGGTTATGGTATTTCTTCTGCGAGCCGTAGTTCCGGTAGGTGCGCAGCAGTTGCGCCAGCTCGGCGTCGTCGGTGGTGATGCCGCCACCGTCGCCCAGCGCGCCCAGGTTCTTGCCGGGGTAGAAGCTGAACGCGGCGGCATGACCCAGCTGGCCGGCGCGCCGGCCGTGGCAGGTGGCGCCATGGGCCTGGGCAGCGTCCTCCAGCACCTTCAGGCCGTGGCGCGCGGCAATGGCCATGATGGCCTGCATGTCAGCCGGCTGGCCGTACAGGTGCACGGCCACGATGGCCTTGGTGCGCGGCGTGATGGCCGCCTCGATGCGGGCCGGGTCGATGTTGTAGTGGGCTTCGACGGGCTCGACGGGAATCGGGGTGGCGCCGCACTGGCTGACGGCCAGCCACGTGGCGATGAAGGTATTGCTGGGCACGATGACTTCGTCGCCGGGGCCGATGCCCCAGGCGCGCAGCACCAGCATGATGGCGTCGAGCCCGTTGGCCACGCCGATGGCATGGGCGCAGCCGCAATAGGCGGCGAACTGCTGTTCGAAGGCCTCGACTTCCTTGCCGAGGATATACCAGCCCGAGGCCAGCACGCGCCGGAACGCCGCGTCCAGTTCGGCCGACTGGCTGTCGTTGATGGCCTTCAGGTCGAGAAACGGAACGCTCATTGCTTGTCCTTGTCCTGGTCATGGCGCTTCACCATCGCGGCGAAGTCGTCGTAGTCGTAGAAATAATCGCTCTTGTCGAATCTGGTCGACGCCATCACCAGGCAAACGGCGCCCGAGGAAAAGTTTTCCACTTCGCGCCACATCATTTTCGGGATGTACAGGCCGTAGTAGGAACGGTTCAGGTGAAATTTCTTGCGTTCGTAGCCGTCGTCGACGATCACGTCGAAGCTGCCCGACATGGCAATCATCAGCTGCTGCAGCTCGACGTGGCCGTGGCCGGCGCGCGAGGAGCCGCCGGGCACGTCGTACAGATAGTAGACGCGGGCGATGTCGAACGGCGTCTGGATGCCGCCTTCGACCACCGACAGGTTGCCGCGCGGGTCGGAATGCTTGGGCAGGTCGATGATGCGGCAATGGTCCATCATGGGCATGGTGTCAGCCTTGTAAACGTTGGATATACGCCTGGTAGCGCTCGTAGGAACGGCCGATCTGTTCGAACACGCCCTGCAGCGACAGGAACACGGCGTGCACCTGCTCCTGCGTGGCCAGCAGCTCCTCGGTGCTGATCATGCCGATCTCGTGCGAGGCCCACAGCAGGTCGATGTAGTCCGAAAAACAGTAGCCCAGGTTCGGATTGGCGTTGTAGTTCGAGTTCGACTGCAGCGTGGCGTCGCGCCGGAAATAGCTCAGCTCCTCGTCGACGTAGAAGACGGCGCCGTGCGCGGCGAAGTTGAAGTAGGCGGCGATATCGGCCAGGCCGATGGTGCAGTCGTGCGAGCCGACGTGGAACAGCCGCTGCCAGCCGATCTGCCACAGCGTGGAGCGGCGGAACATGATGCCGGTGAATTCGCCGACGAAGTTGCGCATCCCCAGCGTCATGTTGCGGTGCAGGTCCGCGCCCCGCATCTGGCCGCTCGCTTCGTAGGGCCGGCGCGTCTCCGTGCGCAGGTTGCCGGCGTCGATCACCTGCGAGGCGGCGAACACCATCGACACGTCGTCGCGGCCGCTGAAGGCGGCCACCATGCGCTCGACGCAGAACGGGTGCAGCAGGTCGTCGTCGAACAGCGGCTTGACGTAGACGCCCTTGGCGCTGTACAGGGCGCCCAGGATATTGTCCGTCTTGATGACGCTGCTGCGCTGGTAGATCACGCCGGGGAAGCGGGCGCAGATGTCGCGGATCTCCTCGGTCGGGCAGTTGTCGCTGACCAGGATTTCCGTGTTGGGATAGGTCTGGCCGATCGCCGAACGCAGGCACTGCTCGAAGTGGCTGGCCTTGTACGACGGGATGACGATGCTGACGAGGGGCAGGGACATGGGATGACTGGCGTTAAGGGGCACGGGATCAGATGACGGTATTGGCGATCTTCAGGACGTCGGGCAGGTACAGGTTGGGCTGGCGCAGCAGGGTGAAGCGGCGCATGCCGATGATCGTCTCGAAGCGTTTGCCGCTCAGCCATTCGGCCGACGACACGGCGTCCAGGCGGAAGCGGTGCAGCGGCCGGCCTTCGGTGAAGGCGTCGACGATGCGGGCCCGGTAATCCAGGCAATCCACTTCCACGCGCAGCACGCCGTGTTCGCCCTGCAGTTCGAACTGCAGCAGGTTGTCGACCGGCTTGCGCTGCGCGTCCACCAGCGCGCTGTCCTGCAGGCGTGCATTGACGGTGGCGAGGAAGGCTTCCAGGTCGACGTTGGCGGCGCCGGCGCGGGGCGTCTTCGGTGGCCGCGCCTGCAGGAAGCTGTCCGCCGCGGCGCGGTATTCGTCGGCGCTGAATTCGTGCGCGATGGTGATGCGCAGGGCGTCGCCATCGAGGCCGCAGTAGTCGCCTGCCAGCATCGGCTTGACGACGTCGCGCTGTTCGGCCGGCAGCCTGGCGCGGGCATAGTCGACGAATTCGATGGGCGTGCGCACGGCCATGTTGATGTCCGAATGCATATTGCCGTCGTCGATCAGCAGGTTCGCGCCGAACGGGATCACCACCTTCGGCTGCAGGATGCCGATCACGTTGACGCAATCGTCCATGTAGACATTGACGAGGCGCTCGGCCTCGGCTTCCTTCTCGTGCTCCTGGCCGGCCGGGTATTCCATCAGGAACGGATACCAGTGGATGTACGCGTACGGAATACAGGCCACGTCGATGGCGCGGCCGACCTGGGTGAACTTCGTCATCGAGGCCGGCTGCAGGTAGTTGTCGTTGCCGTGGTAGACGCAGAAGCGCTCGCTGTAGGCGATCATCGACGCATCGATGCCATTGCTTTCGTGGATCACGCCATACAGGTGGACGCCGTCGAACAGCTGCGTGACCGTCTCCGGCGCGATCACCGTGACGTCATGCGAGACCTTGGCCGTGATGTCGGCGATGAACGACGGCCGGCCGCCGACGATGACGATCTTGACCGACGGCTTGAGCTTGCGCAGGAAGCGCTTGTCGTAGTGATCCTGGTGGATGTGCGAGACGACGACGGCGTCGACGTCGTACAGCAGCGCGTCGTCCACCTGGGGTGGATAGAACACCCAGGAGTCGCCGTAGGGCTGCGATTCCACGATCGGGTCGAACAGGATCTTGCGCCCGTTCAGCACGGCCAGGATGCCCGCGTGGCCCAGGTAAAAGACGCCGTCGCCGTTGCCGTACTCGGCCAGGAAGTGCTTCAGTTCAGTGCTCATGATGGTGTCGAAAAAAGGTCTGGAATCGTGGAGTGCCGGCCCGGCCCGCGCTGGCGGCCCTTATGCCGCCCGGGCCACGAACAGGATGCCGCACAGGTCGCAGTGCGGCGCCGGGGGCGGCTGCGCGGCCGCGCCGAAGCAGTCGAAGTCGGCGCGCACGGCCGGCGCCGCCGGCGGCGTCATGGCCAGTTCGAAGCTGGCCGGACCGAAGGGCACGGCCAGCGTATTGCCGAACAGGAGAGGGACGGGCAGGTTCGAGCAGATGAAGCGGAAGCTGGCCGTGTCGGCATGGCGCGTGGCCGTCACGACGGTGCCATTCACGCCTTCGCTCTCCACCGTCAGCGCCAGGTCGTGGTGCTGCGCGTCCGATTTCAGGTACACGGCCAGCGGGAACATTTCCGTGCGCATGGCCAGCGCGCTGCCGGCGCCCAGGCGCAGGAACGTCAGGTCCATCAGGCGGTTGGCGTCGCGCCGCACTTCGACGGGGCCGCTGGCGAACTGCGCCAGCCCGGCGGCGGGCACGTAGAACATCGCCAGCGAACCATGGGGCGAGACGGCCTGCATGCGCGCCCACGTCGCTTCCAGCGGTGCCGCTTCCTGCAGCAGCCGGGGCAGGCGGCGCGCGATCTCGCAGCCGATCAAGGTGGTGCCGTGCGGCGCCGCGTAATGGGCTTCGTCGCCATACAGCCAGTCCGGCACGCGGCCCAGGAACAGGTCGGCGAACCACTGGCGCAGGTCGATCGTCGGCAGGCCCAGCGCCGCGAAGGTTTCCGTCTGCGCCTGGTAGAACGGATCGTTCACGTGGAGCGGAGCGAAGCGGCGCATGGCGAATACGAGCGGCACCAGCACGGCGCGGGGATAGAGCTGGGCCGCCGCCTGGATCAGCAGGTGCAGGCACAGCAGCCAGGAGCGGGCACCGTCCGGGCGCCAGGCGAAGTGGCCGGCGTCGTTGATCGAGTATTCGTACAGGATGACGTCGACGTCGGCCAGCCCGGCCGTGTCGTACAGGCGGCCGATGGCGGCCAGGGTGCTGGTGGCGCCCACCGACAGCTGGCGTACCTGGACCGGTCCGCTGGCGGCCAGGGCCTGCTCCAGGTGCTGCACATAACCGTCCTTCAGCAGCGAGTTGGAGCCGCCCAGTATCAGGATATTCATGCCGCGACGGCCACCAGCAGGTAGTGCAGCGGCAGCGCATCCTGCACGGCCGCATCCGGGTCGCCGCCGCCCACGGCCGCCAGCGCGCGCAGGGCCGTCAGGTAGGGCTCGCGTTCCGGTTCGTCGGCCATGCGGGCCCCGCCGCCCGTGACGCGAAAGCCCGTCTTCTGCAGCAGCCGCAGCAAGGTGCCGCGCGTGAACAGGTGGCGCTGGCCCGGCAGCAGGGCGCCGTCGCCGCCATACTGCAGGTTGCCGGCATTGAGCTGCACCTGGGTGCGCCAGTGCTGGGCATTGCGCACGGACGCCACCAGCGTGGCGCCGGGGCGCATGCTGCCGCGGATGCGCGTCAGCCAGGCGGCCGGATCGTCCAGCCGGTCGAGCGTGCCGGGCAGGACCCAGCAGTCGGCGTTGCTCGTGTAGACCTGGCGCTGGGGGCTGTCGTGATCGAAGTCCTCGTTGAAGACGAAATCGCAATGGGCGCGGGCCTGGTCCGCCGCCGCCCGGGCCGGCTCGATGCCGGTGTAGTCGCACAGGGGATTGCGCGCCTTGTAGGCCTTGGCGAACGAGCCGTCGCCGCAGCCGGCTTCGACCACCTTGATGGCGTCCGTCGGCACCAGCGCCAGCAACTGCTCGTCGACCTGTTGCGTGGCCACGGGCAGGTCGTAGTGGTAGCCACCCGTGCGTGTGACCGTGCCCATCCAGTCATGCTTGATGAAGATGCGCTCGGGCGTCTTGCCGAAATCGTTCTGTACCCACGGCATATTGCGGATCAGGTCGGAGCGGCCGGCCTTGTGCAGCGCCACCATCGGCGGCATCATCGGCGCACCATGCTTGATCGGCAGCGGCCACTGGCGCATCACGTCGATATCGCACAGCATGCAGGCCGGGTGCAGGTACAGGTAGCCGTCGTTTTCCAGCGGCTGGCCCAGTTCGTTCACGTACTGCAGGCTGCCGACCCCGTACAGGCCGGGTGTCAGCGCCTCGCGCAGCGATTCGAGGAAGCCGCGCCGCAGCACTTCCACGTCCGAGTCGAGGAACAGCACGGGTCCGTGCAGGTCGAGGTTGTTGATGGCCCAGCTCATGCCGGGACCGTGGTGGATGTTGTAGCCGAAGGGGATGAAACGCACGCCCGCATACTGCTCCGCGACGGGGCGGATGCGCGCGGCGATGTCCGGATGCGAGCCGTCGATGACGTACACGGGATTCGGATACAGGCGGCGGATGCTGGCCAGCAGCGCGTCGATCAGGTCCGGCGAGTTGTACGACACCGTCACGATGGGAATCTGCTCCACCGCGGCCTGGTCGCGCAGCTGCTGCGCCTCGGCGCCGCGGCCGCCCTGTTCGAGCAGCAGTTCGAGGTTCTGGCGGGCCTGCGCGAAACCGGGGTTTTCCTCCAGCGCCAGGCGGTATTGCTGTTCCGCGCCGGCGCTGTCGCCCGTGCCGGACAGCGCCAGTGCCAGGTTGAAGCGGGCCGCGAAACGCAGGCCCGTACCGGCCGGTGCATGGTCCAGCCAGGCCCGGTACAGGGCGATGGCGGCTGCTGCATTGCCGGCGCCCGTCAACGCGCCCGCTTCGTTGAACAGGGCCTCCAGCGACAGCGTGCCGGCACCGGCCTGTTGCAGCAGTTCGTCGTGTGCTCGGTTTGCATTATCAGCCATACAATCGGTCTTTCACAGTGTAACGGGCGCGGTCAATCATAGCGCTTATGGGGGGAAGCTGGCACTCGCGCATAAGCCGGATGTCGTCAGACAGCGACGGCGCGCAGCAGGTACTGGTAGGGCAGCGCATCCTGCTCGGCCAGGGCCGGGTCGGCGCCGGTGGCGGCGGCGAAGTTGCGCAGCGCGGCCAGCACGGCCGGATCCGGCTGGTGCGCGTTCACGGCCGTCATCTCGACAATGGCAAAGCCGCACTCGCGCAGCATCTCGGCCAGCGACGCGCGTGTGAACAGGTGCAGGGTGCGGCGGTCCGGCACTCCACTTTGTTGATAATGCAAGTTGCCCGAAGCGAGCAGCGACTGCACCAGCCAGTTCTGGCTGTTGTTGACGCAGGCAACCAGCTCGACGCCACCGAGGGCCTGGCGCCGCACGCGTTGCAGGAAGGCCCACGGATCGCGCAGGCGCTCCAGGGTTTCCGGGAACAGCCAGCACTGGGCCGGCGCCACCTGCTGCCACTGCTGCTCGTCCAGGCTTTCCGGATCGGCGGCGATGGATGCCGTGCTCCAGCCGGCCTCCGGCGCCGGGGCGATGGCCGTGAAGTGCGAGTTCGGCTGGCGCGCGCGCCAGGCCTGGGCCAGCGAGGCGCCGCCCACTTCGACGACGCTGTGCATGCCGGCGCGCATCAGCGCCAGCATGCTGTCCTGCTGGATGCTCAGCTGGCCGGGCGCCGGGTCCGGCACCGCATGCAGGCGGATCGGGTCCGGCTCGTCGTTCAGGGGCACGCCGGCCGGGCGCTTGACGACACCGGCCAGCAGGTCTTCATAGTCGCGCACGAAGCGGGGCGTGTCGAACAGGGGGCTGCTGTCGCGGTTCTCGGCCAGGCGCTGGCGCAGCTCGCCCAGGCGGGCAGGATCGCTTGCCAGTGCCACGGCCAGTTCCTCGTACGCTTCCAGCGAATGCGTCACCAGCTCGGGCAGGCCCACCGCGTGCAGCAGGCTGCCCGCCATGCGCGAGCAGAAGGTGCGGCCGGCCCACGTCAGCACGGGCAGCCCGGCCCATAGCGCGTCGCTGGCGGTGGTGCCGGCGTTGAACGGCGCCGTGTCGAGGAACAGGTCGGCCAGCGCGAAGCGGGCCAGGTACTCGGCCGGCGGCACGCGCGCGGCGAACAGCAGGCGGCTGCCGTCGACGCCTTGCGCTTCCGCTTCGCGCACCAGGTTCTCGCGCGTGTCGGGCACGTCGGCCACGATCCACAGCACGCTTTCCGGCACGCGGCGCAGGATGCGCATCCATGCCGCGAACACGTCGGGGGTGAACTTGAAGTTGCTGTTGAAGGAGCAGAACACGAAGCGCCCTTCGGGCAGTCCGGCCCCGGCCCGTTCGAGGCGCGGGCCGATGGCGCGCTGGCGGTCGTTGATCTGGAAGGTGTGCGGCATGCGCAGCGGCTTCTCCGTGAAGTACGGTTCCAGCTCGGGCGGCAGCACGAAGGCATCGGCCACGACGTAGTCGACGCCGGGAATGGCCGTGGGGCCGGGGAAGCCCAGCCACGTCAGCTGCACGGGCGCGGGGCGCCAGCACAGGATGTCCGCCCGGGCGCCCAGGGTCAGGCCGTGCAGGTCGACCAGGATGTCGATCTCGTGGGCGCGGATGCAGCGCGCCGCTTCCTCGTCCGTCATGCGGTCGATGCGGATGTAGTGGTCCATCGCGCCCACCACGCGGGCGCGCAGCGGCGAATTGTCCTCGCGGCTCCAGCTGAAGGCATACACCTCCACGCGCGAGCGGTCGTGCAGCTCGTACAGTTCGGCCGTCAGGATCGACACGGCGTGCGAGCACAGGTCCGACGACAGGTAGCCGATGCGGATGCGCTTGTGCGGGTAGCCGGCCGGATCGGCCAGGGCCGGCACGTCGCGCCTGACCTTCTCGTCGATGAAGCGCTGCGAGGCGGCCAGCTGGCCGGCCGGATCGGCCGAGGCGCCCAGCGTGGCCAGCGCCGACGTACAGCGCTGCATCGCTTCGACCGTCACGCCGCCGAACGGCTGGTACACGGGCCAGCGGCACAGCTTCTGGCGCAGGTGCACCCAGTGCGTGATGGCGTTGGGCTGGTCCGGCTGCAGTTCCAGGCTGCGCGCCAGCATGGCTTCCGCCTCGGGCAGGCGCTTGCGGATTTCCAGCAGGCGGCCGATATTGTTCAGGGTCTGCACGTGCAGCACGGGGCTGGCCGGCAGGTCGGCCACTTCGGCCAGGATGGCGTTCCACGTGGCCAGCGCATCGTCCGGACGGCCCAGGCGCTCGTACAAGGTGCCCAGGTTCAGGCGCGCCTCGATGAAGCCGGGATTGAGCGCGATGGCCTTCAGGTAGTCGCCCTCGGCCTGCACGTCGTTGCCGATACCGCTGTGGGCGATGGCCAGGTTGAACCAGACCGCATAGGCCAGCGGCGATTGGGTGTGGGCCAGCCAGGTTTCATACAGCCGAACGGCCTGCTGCGGGGCGCCCTGGTCGATCAGCGTCTGCGCGCCGCCAAACAGTTCGCCCAGCGGCAGCACGCCGCGTTCGGCCTGGCGGAACATTGCATCGGAAGGGCTCGTCGGGTTCGCGGTCACACTCATCCTTTTGGTCTTGTCCAGAGTGAAGCGCAGCAGCGCTGCAGTAAGCGTAATCATACTCCGATGCGCGTGGCGCCCGGGAGGTTTTGTGCTAATAGGCAACATTCCCGCACGGGCAAGGCGTGCCGGAAGCGGTTAAGATGACATCCCGCTCATTTCCCACGCCGCCCGCCAGCCATGCTCAAGACGCCCACCGCTTTCACGCCGCTGATCGACCCGCTGCCCGCCATGGAAGCGCCGCTGACCTTTGTCTTCCACCGGGGCCACGTGCTGCTGCGCGGCGCGGAGCTGGCAGTGCCGGACGACGTGACGGCGCTTGGCCTGCCGCCCGAGCGGCTGCACCCCGTGGGCCTGTGGCAGGGCCGCTACTGCCAGGCCGCGTGGGCCGACGATATGGCGCTGGTGCCGGGGGACCATGCCTGGCATCCGCTGCGCTCGCTGTTCGGCACCGTCGACGATGAATTCCTCGGCCTGGCCGGGCGCGCCAGCCAGATCGCCGACTGGGCCCGCACGCACCGCTTCTGCGGCGCCTGCGCCAGCCCGATGGAGCGCGCTGCCGGCGAGCGCGCCTACCGCTGCACGGCCTGCGGCCACCTGGCCTACCCACAAATATGCCCGGCCATGATGGTGCTGATCCGCGACGGCGACAAGGTGCTGCTGGCCAAGCACACGCGCTCGCCCACGCGCATGTTCACGGCCCTGGCCGGCTTCGTCGAGGCGGGCGAATCGATCGAGGAAGCCGTGCACCGCGAGGTGTTCGAGGAAGTGGGCGTGCGCGTGCGCGACTTGCGCTACTTCAGCAGCCAGTCGTGGCCGTTCCCGAATTCGCTGATGATCGCCTACACGGCCGAATACGTGGACGGCGAGATTCGCGTCGATCCCACCGAGATCGAGGAAGCGCGCTGGTTCGGCCCGGACGACGAGTGGCCCGAGACGCCGCACAAGGTGTCGATCGCCAGCGCGCTGCTGGCCGCCAACCGGCCGGGGCGGGCAAGCCGGTGAGCTTGGCCGATGTTGGGTATACTGGCGGATACTCTTTCAAACAAGTAGCCTCTCATTATGTCTAAAGAAGCATTTTCCGAACACGACTGGCGCCGTTTCCTGGCCACCTTGGGCGAGGACCCGGACCGTCCAGGACTGGCGGAAACGCCGCATAGGGTGGCCAAGGCGTGGAAACACTGGACCTCCGGCTATGACCAGGACCCGGTCGAGCTGCTGAAGGCCTTCGAGGACGGCGCCGAGCAGTACAACGAGCTGATCGTGGTACGCAACATCCCCGTCTACAGCCACTGCGAGCACCACCTGGCGCCGTTCTTCGGCAAGGCCACCATCGGCTATCTGCCCAACGGCAAGATCGTCGGCCTGTCCAAGCTGACCCGCCTGGTCGACTGCTTCGCCAAGCGCCTGCAGGTGCAGGAGCGCCTGACGGTACAGATCGCCAATACCTTGATGGAAGTGCTGGAACCGAAGGCCGTGGGCGTCGTCATCAAGTGCCGCCACATGTGCATGGAAAGCCGCGGCATCCGCACGCCGGGCGAGGAAACCATCACGTCGTCGATGCTGGGCGAGCTGCAGCCGAACCTGGGCCTGCGCACCGAGTTCCTCGCGCTGGCGCGGGACTGACCAGTCCGTGTCCACCGTGGGGTCAGACCCCGACAAAGACACGGCCTCTTCCATATCAGAACTGGCAGCAGTGCTGCGCGCGTCATCGGTCGCTTAAGTTGGCAAGGACTGATGAGACCGTGTCCATGTCGGGGTCTGACCCCAAGGTGGACAATCGGTCGCTTAAGTTGGCAAGGACTGATGAGACCGTGTCCATGTCGGGGTCTGACCCCAAGGTGGACACGGGTTCATCAGCAATGCAGCCGAGTTATCGGAAAATACGATGATTCGGCATCAAAAATCGCGCTTTTTTATCGGGTGAACGAGGCCTAAGATATCTCCATCGAAGGAACTTTTTTGGAGAAGATCATGACTGTCAAACACATCCTTGCCGCCGCTTCCCTGCTTGCCGCCACTGGCGCCGCCCTGGCCGACGGCCTCACCCGTGCCGACGTGGCGGCCCAGGTGCAGCAGACCCGTGCCGCGGGCCTGCTGGACATGACGGAGGCGCATTTCCCCGTCATGCCCGAACAGCCGTCGACCCTGACGCGCGAACAGGTGCTGGCCGCAGCCGTGCAGGCCCGTGCCAACGGTGAACTGGACATCACGGAAGGTGACTACCCCCATATCGCGGCGCAGCCGTCGATGTTGACGCGGGCGCAGGTGCGGGCCGAAGTGCTGGCCGCGCGGGCCTCGGGTCTGCTCGACCTGAACGAAGTGAATTATCCGCGTGAGTATGCCAACGGCCTGCAGCCCCGCGTGCAGGCACAGCCGGTGCAGGCCAGCCTGCGCACGTCGTCGCTGCAGCGCTAAGTGTCAGGTTATAAGTACTAACGCGCCGGCACGGCCGCGTCTTCGGACGGGGCCGCACCGGGCGCCTCGATAAAGGCGAACTGGTCGATCTCGGCGTGGAATTCGCCCAGTTTCCGGCCGGCTACCTCGCCGCCGTCTTCCACCAGCGCGCAGCGTTGCGTGTCCACGTGCCACACCTGCGCACCGCTGCGCAGGCTCCAGCGCTTGTCGCCCTCGCTGAACAATTCCAGCTTCGTTTCTTCCAGCGGCAGCTCCCCCAGCGGAATGACGCGCTGGCACTCCGGCATGCGCGCGGCCATCAGGGTGAAGCGGCCCTGCTCGCTCCAGAAATAGTCCTGCTGGCGCCGCACCGTCAGGCGGTGATCCTGCGTGCTGTCGGCATAGTAGGTGGCGGAGTCGTTGTAGCAGCCGGCCAGCAGCAGCAGGCTCAAGGCTGTCGTCAGAGTACGCATGATGGCAAGAGGGGGACGATATCGTTGCCGCCGATTATAGCGGCTGCGCACGATTGGGCACGGTACTCATTGCATTTGGGATAAACTCGCAGCTTTCTCCCAGCTTGTCCAATCAATAACATGCCCGGTCAATCCCGCCACGACGAACAAAGTTTCCGCAGTATTATGTACCGCAATATCACGCTGCCCCTGGTGGCCGGCGTGGTCAGTGCCGCCGTGTTCGTGGCGGTGTTTGCCTACCTGCTCAATGCGCTGACGTGGGTCGAGCATTCGGAGCGCGTGATCGGCAACGCCCAGGAATTGCGCAAGCTGGCCGTCGACATGGAAACGGGCATGCGCGGCTACCTGCTGACGGGGGAAGAATCGTTCCTGGCGCCGTACCGGCTGGCCAAGCCGAAGATCGCCACTAACCTCAATATCCTGGGCGAGCTGGTGGTGGACAATCCGGAGCAGATCGACCGCCTGCGCAATATCCGCGCCCAGCAGCTGCAATGGGACAAGGTGGCCCAGGACATGGTCAACGCCCGCACCACGGGCGGCGACTACCTGGGCATGATCAAGTCGCAGCGGGCCAAGCTGGAATTCGACGAGCTGCGCAACCAGTTCCAGGCCTTTATCGCGTACGAAACCCGGCTGCGCTCGGAACGCTCGGACACGGCCCGCACCGTCACCTACGTTACCGTCACCGGCTACCTGACCCTGAGCCTGATCATCAGCGGCTTCCTGGCCTACTGGGGCCGCCGCGAGCTGATGCGCCTGTCCACCGTCTACCGCACGGCGCTGGACGAGCAGCGCATCCAGTCCGACCGGGTCGAGCGCCAGGCCTGGCTGCGCTCCGGCCAGAGCAAGCTGGCCGAGCAGGGCATCGGCCAGCGCTCGCTGCCGGCGCTGTCGAGCGCGCTGCTCACCTTCCTGGCACGCTACCTGAACGTGGCCGTGGCGGCGCTGTACGTGCGCGGCCCGGATGGCGTGCTGCACCGCACGGCCGGCTACGGCTTTGTCGTCGGCGACGAGGAATTCGGCAAGGATATACAGCCCGGCGAAGGCATCGTCGGCCAGGCCGCGGCGGAGCGCCGCATCGTCCACCTGGAAAACCTGCCGAACTACTACCTGAAACTGACATCGGCGCTGGGCAACGGCTCGCCCAGCCAGATCATCGTGGCACCCCTGGAAAGCGATGGCGAAGTCAACGGCGTCATCGAACTGGGCTTCCTGCACCCCGTCGGCGAGCAGGAGCTGGACTTCCTGAAGCTCGTCTCCGGCAATATCGGCACGGCCATCGAATCGACCTTGTCGCGCCAGCGCCTGCACGAGGTGCTGCAGGAAACCCAGCAGCTGAACGAAGAACTGCAGGTGCAGCAGGAAGAACTGCGCACGGCCAACGAGGAACTGGAAGAACAGTCGCGCGTGCTGGAAGAATCCCAGGCCACCCTGGAGAACCAGAAGGCCGAGCTGGAACAGACCAACGAACAACTGGCTGAACAGGCCGTGGCGCTGGACCAGAAAAATACGGCGCTGAACGAAGTGCAGCTGCAGCTGGAAGAGCGCGCGCACGACCTGGAGCGGGCCAGCCAGTACAAGTCGCAGTTCCTGGCGAATATGTCGCACGAGCTGCGCACGCCGCTGAACAGCTCGCTGATTTTGGCCAAGCTGCTGTCCGATAATCCGCAGGGCAACCTGAACGACGAGCAGGTGCGCTTCGCCCAGACCATCTATTCGGCCGGCAACGATTTGCTGAACCTGATTAACGACATCCTCGATATCTCGAAGGTCGAAGCGGGCAAGCTGGAACTCAATCCCGAGGAACTGCGCCTGCAGCAGGTGGTGCAGGGCCTGCAGCGCACCTTCGAGCCGCTGGCCCAGCAGAAGAACCTGGCCTTCGTCGTCGAGATGGCGCCCGGCCTGCCCGACACCGTCTACACGGACTGCCAGCGCCTGGAACAGATCCTGAAGAACCTGCTGTCGAATGCCGTCAAGTTCACCGACGAAGGCCGCATCGTGCTGCGCGTGGCGCCAGGCGCCAACGGTCAGCTCAGTTTCGCCGTCGAGGATTCCGGCATCGGCATCCGCGCCGACCAGCACGAGACCGTGTTCGGCGCCTTCCAGCAGGCCGACGGCACCACCAGCCGCAAATACGGTGGCACGGGC
Organism: Pseudoduganella buxea; assembly: GCF_009720835.1. GTDB lineage: Bacteria > Pseudomonadota > Gammaproteobacteria > Burkholderiales > Burkholderiaceae_D > Rugamonas > Rugamonas buxea. The sequence goes on along the minus strand of NZ_WNKZ01000081.1, from coordinate 188 downwards.
CTGGGCCTGTCGATCTCGCGCGACCTGGCCACCCTGCTGGGCGGCACCATCACCCTGGCCAGCACGGAAGGCCAGGGCAGCACCTTCACGTTGACCCTGCCGATGCAGTGGTCGGCCCCGGCCCGCACGGCCGACGCGTACGTGCCGGCCGCGCCGGCGCAGCCGCAGCCTGCCCGTACCCCGCAGCC
>NZ_WNKZ01000080.1 GCF_009720835.1 Pseudoduganella buxea | reverse complement strand
TCGACTGTTGATTGTTAAAGAATTCTGCCCTAAGGCGCTTGCTGCTGGTCTTGCGACCCCGACAAATCGTTGTGTTTGTCAGCAGCAGAGAGATGAGATTATGCGGTGTTTCGTGCAGCTCGTCAACATCTCTTTTTCTTCGCTAGGCCCGGCTTTCCGGGCTTTGCACCACCGCTTCGTTTCGTTTTCACTACTACGCTGCGGCAGGGACAGAACTATATCAAAGCCCCTCGAAGTTTGGCAAGCGCTTTTCGAGGAATGCTTTCATCCCCTCGCGCTGGGCCGGCGTGCCGAACGCCGCGTGGAACAGGCGACGTTCGTAATTGACGCCTTCGGTCAACGTCGTCTCGAACGCGCGGTTGACGGCATCCTTCACCATCATCGCCACCGACAACGGCATCGCCGCGACGGTATTGGCGGCCGCCAACGCCTCATCGATCAATTTGTCGGCCGGTACCACGCGTGACACCAGGCCGATACGCTCCGCTTCCGCCGCATCGATGGTGCGAGCCGTCAGCAGCAAATCCATGGCTTTCGACTTGCCGATGGCACGTGGCAGGCGCTGCGTGGCACCGGCGCCCGGCGTCACGCCGATCTTGATTTCCGGCTGGCCGAACTTGGCGCTGTCGGCCGCGATCAGGAAATCGCACATCATCGCCAGCTCGCAGCCGCCGCCCAGGGCATAGCCGGCCACCGCGCCGATCACGGGCTTGCGCACCTTGAGGATATGTTCCCAGTTGCGGGTGATGTAGTTGTCGCGGTAGGTATCCTGGTAGGTATAGTCGACCATGGCCGCGATGTCGGCACCCGCCGCGAATGCCTTCTCGCTGCCGGTCAGGATGATGCAGCCGATATCGGCATCCTTGTCGAACGCGGCCAGCGCCTCACCGAGTTCGTTCATCATGCGGTCGTTCAGCGCGTTCAGTGCCTTCGGACGGTTCAGGCGGATCAGGGCAACCTTGCCGTGGACTTCGACGATCAGGTCTTCATATTGCATGCGGGTCTCCTCAAGGGTGGGCTCTGGTGGCAATTCATCCGCCGATTGTAGCGTCATCGGGGGTGGACTGCTATGATCGGCCGACCGATGTTCACCACCCTACGCCGACAGATCACCGAACGATGGCGCGGCGACCCGCTGCTGGCCAGCCCTGACTTCCGTCGCTATTGGGCCAGCCTCGTGCTGACCAGTTTCGGCGGCCAGATCGGCGCCCTCGCGCTGCCGCTGTGCGCGGTGCTGCTGCTGCATGCGACGCCGGCCCAGATGGGCATCCTCACCGCCTGCCAGGCGATTCCCTTTGCCTTCTTTGCGCTGCCGGCGGGCGTCTGGCTGGACCGCAACCGCAAGCAGCCCATCCTGCTGGCGACCAAGCTGCTGCACGGCCTGACGCTGGCGTCGATCGCCGTGGCCTGGTGGTGCGGCCTATTGTCGATGCCCTGGCTGTACGGCGTGGCTGCCACGCTGGGCGTCTGCTCCGTCATCGGCGGCGGGGCCGAGCAGATTTTCCTGACCTTGATGGTGGGGCGCGAACGCATGGTGGAAGCGCAGTCGCGCTTTGCCACCACCGATTCGGTTTCGCGGCTGCTGGCACCCGGCCTGGCCGGCGTCCTGATCCAGTGGCTGACGGCGCCGGTGGCGATCCTGGTCGACGCCTTTGCCTTCCTCGTCTCCGCATGGAACCTGGTCAGGGTCAAGGTGCGGGAGGCGGCGCCAGTGCCCACGGGCCGCCACCCCTTGCACGATATCCAGGCCGGCTTTGCCTTCATCTGGGGCCAGCCACTGCTGCGCGCGCTGGCCTGGGGCGCCGGCATCTGGCACCTGCTCTTCTATGGATACTCGGCGCTGACGGTGCTGTTCGCCACGCGCGAACTGGGCATGAGCGCCGGCATGCTGGGCATGGCGCAGATGCTGGGCGGGATCGGCGTCTTCGTCAGCTCCCAGGTCATCAAGCCGCTCAACGCCCGCTACGGCGCCGGCGTGACGATGCTGATCGGCGCCGCCGGCACGGCGGTGGGCTTCGTGCTGATGCCCACCATTCCGCGCGAACTGTTCGGCAGCGCGCACGCCACCACGGCGGCCTACGCGGCGCTGGTGTTCTTCTTCGATTGCGGCGTCATGCTGTTCTTTATTCCGTACCAGGCCTTGCGCCAGCGCGTCACGCCGGACGAGATGCTGGGCCGGATGATCTCGACGATGCGCTTCCTCACCATCGCGGTAGCGCCGCTGGGAGCGCTGGCCGCCGGAGCGGTAGCCGACAGCTTCGGCGTGCGCACGGCGCTGGCCTGCATTGCCGCCGGCAGCGTGCTGCTGACGGCCGGACTGTTCGCTTCGCGCGCGATCCGAAGCGTGCGCCCCTGAACAGGGCACGGACCTACACTGGGCGCTTGCCTTATTGATAAGGGAGTCCGCCATGTTCAAGAATATCCTGCTGCCCACCGATGGCTCGGATCTGTCGGAAAAAGCCACCGCCATCGCCGTCAATTTCGCCAAGATCCATGGCGCCCGCATCGTCGGCATCTCGGTGATCCAGCCCTTCCCCTTCTTCCCGATGGCCGAGGGGGCCGTGGTGCCCGATGCGGAAGTGTTCGACACGCAGCTGAACGCGGCCGCACGCCGCAACCTGGACCAGATCGCCAACGCGGCCGCCGCCGCCGGCGTGCCGTTCGAAGGCATCATCGCCAATTCGCACAGCCCTTACGAGGAGATCGTCGCGGCCGCCGAAAAGCACAACTGCGACATCATCCTGATGGCTTCCCACGGCCGCAAGGGCCTGAACAAGCTGTTCCTCGGCAGCGAAACGCAGAAGGTGCTGGCCCACACGACGCTGCCGGTGCTCGTGCTGCGCTGAAGCGTGCTTACTGCGGCTTCGGCAGCAGCAGCCACACCTGGCCGCGCTGCTTCATGCGGCCGGCGTTCTCCGCCGCCTCCGTGCCGAAGCCGAAGAAGAAGTCGACCCGGATGGCGCCCTTGATGGCGCCGCCGGTATCCTGCGCCATCACCAGGCGCTGCATCGGGATATCGCTGGCCGCCTGCGTCGTCGACAGGAACAGCGGCACGCCCAGCGGCACCTGCGACGCATCCACGGCCACCGAACGCTGCGGCGTCAAGGGCACGCCCAACGAGCCTTTCGGGCCGATCGACGGGTCGGGCAGCTTCTCCTCGCGGAAAAAGACATAGCTGGGGTTCGCGTTGAACAGTTCCTGCTTGCGGGTGGGGTGGCCGGCGATCCATGCCTTGATGCCCTGGGCCGACGCCTGTTCCGGCGTCAGCTCGCCCTGCTCGATCAGCCATTTGCCGATGGATTTGTACGGATGGCCGTTCTGGTCTGCGTAGGCCACCCGCACCGTTTCGCCCGAATCGAGCTGCACCCGCCCGGAGCCCTGCACTTCCAGGAAGAAGGCCTCGACCGAGTCTTCCACCCACAGCAGTTCCTTGCCGGTGAAGCTGGCCTGGGCGATCTCGGCCCGGCTGGAATATGGCACCACCTTCCGGCCCTGCAGCCGCCCCCGCAGGCGCTTGCCCTTCAGGTCCGGGTACAGGCCGGCCAGTTCGATGGTCAGCAGATCGTCCGGCACTCTATATAGAGGGGTCTGGTACGGGCCGCCCTGCTTGCGCGCGCCCCGCAGCAGCGGTTCGTAGTATCCGGTGACGAGGCCACTGTCGCTGCCGTCCGGCGCGACGACGCGCTGCGGCTGCAGGAACGTCTCGAAGAACAGCCGGATCGCTGCTTCGCTGCCCTTGTCGACCGTCCGCGCCACCGTGCACGATTCCCTCCAGTCGGCCCGCTTGCCCAGCACGGAACAAGAGGACAGGAATGCCGGCCAGGCGGCGCGCAGGTCGTCGCGCGCCCAGCCGGGCAGTTCGGCGAACGTGGCCGGCACCAGACCGGTCGGTGCCGGCGGTGCCGGCGGCTGCGGAGTTGGCTGAGGTGCGGGCTGCGGTGCGGGCTGGGGGACCGGCTGTGGTGCGGGCGGCGGCGTCGCGCAACCGCCCAGCAGCAGGGCAGCGGCCAACGGCAGAGTGGAAAAGAGTAGACTACGGCGTACAAATGACATGGGGGAGCTATGTGGTATCTGATGATCGAAGCATTGGTGGCGCTGTTCCTGCTCGTGTTTATCGTGTGGTGGACGATGCCGGGCAAGAAAAAGAAACCGCCGGCCAGGCGGCCGGACGATTCATGATACGACAGCGCCTCAGTGCAGCGTGCGCGGCAGCGACAGTACGAATTCCGGGATCTTCGCTTCGAACTGGTGGCCGTCCTCGGCCACGCAGAAGTATTCGCCCACCATCGAGCCTTGCGGCGTGCGCAGCGCCGTGCCGCTGGTGTATTCGAACTGCTCGCCCGGCTGCAGCAGCGGCTGGTGGCCGACCACGCCCAGGCCCCGCACTTCCTCGATATGGTTGTTGGCGTCGGTGATGACCCAGTGGCGCGAGATCAGCTGGGCCGCCACCGTGCCCGTGTTCTTGATCGTGATCGAATAGGTGAACACGAAGTTGGTGCGCTCCGGGTCGGACTGTTCGGGCAGGTACTGGGTCCTGACCGTCACGGCGAATTCATATTGGGCCATCGATATTCCTTGGTGATTGCTGGGCAGCGCGGGCGCGCGCCCCTTGTTTGACCTGCAATTATGCCGAAAATTCAAGGCGCACGGTGAGCGGGGGCGCGGGCAGCCCGTTCCGGCCGAAATCGGCCCGTTTCGCACGGTGCGCTGCGCGCCTTGCGCACCGCAGCGTAAAATAGCGCATCTTTTTATCAGCCGCCCGCCATGACTACTTACCGCATCGCCCCCAGCATCCTGTCCGCCGACTTCGCCCGCCTGGGTGAAGAAGTACGCAACGTCGTCGCCGCCGGCGCCGACATCATCCACTTCGACGTGATGGACAACCATTATGTGCCGAACCTGACGGTCGGCCCGCTGGTCTGCCAGGCGATCCGCCCACATGTGCAGGTACCGATCGACGTGCACCTGATGGTCAAGCCGGTCGATCGCATCATTCCCGACTTCGCCAAGGCCGGTGCCAACATCATCACCTTCCACCCCGAGGCATCGGACCATATCGACCGCTCGCTGCAGCTGATCCGCGATAACGGCTGCAAGGCCGGCCTCGTGTTCAACCCGGCCACGCCGCTGTCGTACCTGGAGCACGTGATGGACAAGGTCGACATGATCCTCCTGATGTCGGTCAATCCCGGCTTCGGCGGCCAGTCCTTCATCCCGCAGACCCTGAAGAAGATCGCCGAGGCACGCCGGCTGATCGACGAATCCGGCCGCGACATCCTCCTGGAAGTGGACGGCGGCATCAAGGTCGACAATATCGCCGCGGCTGCGCAAGCCGGTGCCGACACCTTCGTCGCCGGTTCGGCCATCTTCGGCCAGCCCGACTACAAGGCCGTCATCGACGCCATGCGCGCCCAGCTGGCGGGGGTGTAAATGACGACGGCGGCCCACCCACTGTGCGGCGTGCGCGCCGCCATCATCGACCTGGACGGCACGATGCTCGACACCGTGCCGGACTTCCACGTCGCCATCAACCGCATGCGCGACGAACTGGGACTGCCCCACATCACGGCCGAGCAGATCAAGAACATGGTCGGCAAGGGCTCGGAAAACCTGATCCGCAGCGTGCTGGCACTGGACCATGACGACGCCGGCATCGAGCGCCACTTCACGGACGCGATGGATGCCTACCAGCGGCACTACCTGGCCATCAACGGCCACCACAGCACCTTGTATCCGGACGTGGCGGCCGGCCTGGCCGAGCTGAAAGGCGCCGGCCTGCGCCTGGCCTGCGTCACCAACAAGCCGCTGGCCTTCGCCCTGCCCCTGCTGAAGCTGAAGGAACTGGACGGTTATTTCGACGTCATCTACGGCGGCGACTCCTTCCCGAAGAAGAAGCCGGACCCGATGCCGCTGTTGAAGGCCTGCGAATTCTTCGGCCTGCCGCCGGCCCAGGTGGTGGCCATTGGCGACTCGTCGAACGACGCCGAAGCGGCCCGCGCCGCCGGTTGCCCCGTGCTGACGGTGCCATATGGTTATAACCACGGTGAGTCTATACACGAAACGGATTCCGATGGTATAGTTGACACGTTGCTTCACGCAGCCCAACTGATTGGGCTGCATAACGAGTCCACAGCAGGTGCCACAGACGGTGCCGCAGCCGGCGACTCTACCCAACCGCAGCAAGCACACTAAACGACCGATGTTTCTGAACAAAAGACACAACGTTACCCACCAAGGCTCGATTGAGGCCTGGCTATGGCGACGCTGGCAATCCTGGGCTGTCTAAGCCAAACTGATTGCTGCCGTCGGGGCTTTTGCTCGACGTTGTGACTTGTGTTCATCTCCCGCGCCCCGTGCGTCCGATCACCACGTCCACTCCCCCGGCAGGTTTTTTGAATCCTCAGCCGCGCCACCATTGCGCCCGGCTCCCTGGAGAGAAACATGACCGAACTCGAATTCAAATCGCTGGCCACGCAAGGCTTCAACCGTATCCCCCTGATCGCGGAAGCCTTCGCCGACCTTGAAACGCCGCTGTCGCTGTACCTGAAGCTGGCGCAGACGCAGAACACGGGCAAGAACACCTTCCTGCTCGAATCGGTCGTCGGCGGCGAACGCTTCGGCCGCTTCTCCTTCATCGGCCTGCCGGCGAAGACGGTGCTGCGCACGCACGGCAGCCACACCGAGATCATCCGCAACGGCGAAGTGATCGAGACGCACGACGGCAATCCCCTCGAATTCATCGAGCAGTACCAGGCCCGCTTCAAGGTCGCGCTGCGGCCCGGCATGCCCCGTTTCTGCGGCGGCCTGGCCGGCTACTTCGGCTACGACACGGTGCGCCATATCGAGAAGAAGCTGGCCGGCGCGGGACCGAAGGACGACCTGGGCCTGCCGGACATCCAGCTGATGGTGACGGAAGAACTGGCCGTCATCGACAACCTCTCGGGCAAGCTGTACCTGATCGTATACGCCGATACCACGCAGCCGGAATCGTTTTCGAAGGCGCGCCTGCGCCTGAAGGAACTGCGTGCGCTGCTGCGCCGCGGCGTCGACGCACCCGTCACGTCGTCCTCCGTGCGCACTGAAATCATCCGCGACTTCGCCAAGGAAGACTACCTGAAGGCCGTTGCGAAAGCCCATGAATACGTGATGGCCGGCGACCTGATGCAGGTGCAGATCGGCCAGCGCATCCGCAAGCCCTACGTGGATTCGCCGCTGACCCTGTACCGCGCGCTGCGTTCGCTGAACCCGTCGCCGTACATGTACTACTACAACTTCGGCGATATGCAGATCGTCGGCGCGTCGCCGGAAATCCTGGTGCGCAACGAGACCCTGCCCGACGGCGAGAAGAAAGTGACGTTGCGCCCCATCGCCGGCACCCGCCCCCGTGGCGCCACGCCGGAAAAGGATGCGCTGCTGGCCGAGGAGCTGCTGGCCGACCCGAAGGAAATCGCCGAGCACGTGATGCTGATCGACCTGGCCCGCAACGACCTGGGTCGCATCTCGGAGACGGGCAGCGTGAAGGTCACGGACCGCATGGTCATCGAAAAGTACTCGCACGTGCAACACATCGTCTCGAACGTGGAAGGCAAGCTCAAAGCCGGCATGTCGAACCTGGACGTGCTGCGCGCCACCTTCCCGGCCGGTACCTTGACGGGGGCGCCGAAGGTGCGCGCGATGGAAGTCATCGACGAGCTGGAAATCTCCAAGCGCGGCATCTACGGCGGCGCCTGCGGCTACCTGTCCTTCGGCGGCGAAATGGACGTGGCGATCGCCATCCGCACCGGTGTCATCAAGGACGGCATGCTGTATGTACAGGCAGCCGCCGGCATCGTGGCCGACTCGATCGCCGAGATGGAATGGCAGGAAACGGAAAACAAGGCGCGCGCCGTGCTGCGGGCGGCCGAACAAGTGCAAGATGGCCTGGATGGGGAGTTCTGACATGCTCTTGATGATCGACAATTACGACTCCTTCACCTACAACATCGTGCAGTACTTCGGCGAGCTCGGTGAAGACGTGCGCACCTTCCGCAACGACGAAATCACGATCGAACAGATCGAGGCGATGAACCCGGAGCGCATCTGCATCTCGCCCGGACCGAAGGCGCCGGCGCAGGCGGGCATCTCGGTGGACGTGCTGAAGCACTTCGCCGGCAAGAAGCCCATCCTGGGCGTATGCCTGGGCCACCAGGCCATCGGCGAAGCCTTCGGCGGCAAGGTGATCCGCGCCAAGCAGGTCATGCACGGCAAGACGTCGGCCATCGCCCACACGGGTGAAGGCGTGTTCGCCGGCCTGCCCAGCCCCTTCACGGTGATCCGCTACCACTCGCTGGCGATCGAGCGCGCTTCGCTGCCCGCCTGTCTGGAAGTGACGGCATGGACCGACGACGGTGAAATCATGGGCGTCAAGCACAAGGACTTCGATATCGAAGGCGTGCAGTTCCATCCCGAGTCCATCCTGTCCGAGCACGGCCATGCCCTGCTGAAGAACTTCCTCGTCCGCTAAGGAGCCATCATGCCGATTACTCACCAAGAAGCACTGGTCCGCTGCATCGAGCACCGCGAAATCTTCCACGACGAAATGCTGCACCTGTTCCGCCAGATCATGAGCGGCGAGATGTCGCCCGTGATGGTGGCCGCCCTGACGATGGGCCTGCGCGTGAAGAAGGAAACCATCGGCGAGATCACCGCCGCCGCACAGGTGATGCGCGAATTCTCGACCAAGGTGCCGATGGCCGACACCACCAACCTGCTCGACATCGTCGGCACGGGTGGCGACGGCGCGCACACGTTCAATATCAGCAGCGCGGCGATGTTCGTGGCCGCCGCGGCCGGCGCGCGCGTGGCCAAGCACGGCGGGCGCAGCGTGTCGTCGTCGTCCGGCAGCGCGGACCTGATCGAATCGCTGGGCGCCAATATCAACCTGAAACCCGAGCAGATCGCCCAGTCGATCGCGCAGTCCGGCATCGGTTTCATGTTCGCGCCGAACCACCACGCGGCCATGAAGCACGTGGCCCCGGTGCGGCGCGAGCTGGGCGTGCGCTCGATCTTCAATATCCTGGGCCCGCTGACCAATCCGGCCGGCGCACCGAACATCCTGATGGGCGTGTTCCACCCGGACCTGGTCGGTATCCAGGTCCGCGTGCTGCAGCGCCTCGGTGCCCAGCATGCCATCGTCGTCTATGGCCGCGACAATATGGATGAAGTGTCGCTGGGCGCCGGTACCATGGTCGGCGAACTGGTGAACGGCGAAATCCGCGAATACGAAATCCACCCGGAAGACTTCGGCCTGCCGATGATCGCCAGCCGCAACCTGAAGGTGGCCGACGCCGCCGAATCGAAGCAGAAGGTGTTCGAGGCCCTGTCCGGCGTGCCCGGCCCGGCCAGCGACATCGTCGCCCTGAATGCCGGCACGGCGCTGTATGCGGCCGGCGTGGCGCCGTCCATCGAGGACGGCCTGGCCAGGGCGCGCGAAGCCGTCGCCTCCGGCGCGGCCATGGCGAAGCTGCGTCAGTTCGTCGACGTGACGCAAACGCTCGGCGCCAACAACTAAGGGGCCGTCATGTTCGGCATCCACGACCTGACCTTGTTCATCGTTTCCGGGCTGCTGCTGAACATCATGCCCGGCCCGGATTCCCTCCTCATCATGACGCGCAGCGCCACGCAGGGCTGGCGCGCCGGCGTCGTCACGGCGCTGGGCATCGGCGCCGGCACGATGGTGCATGTGCTGGCCGCGGCCATCGGCTTGTCGGCCTTGCTGGCAACCTCCGCGGCGGCCTTCAATGTCGTCAAGTGGGTGGGCGCGGCGTATATCGTGTGGTGCGGCATCGGCATGCTGCGCGCGAAACTGAAGAACGCTGACGCGCCGGCACAGGCACCGGCTACCCCGCCCCGCCTGCCCTACCGCCGCATCTTCGCGCAAGGCTTCCTGACCAACGTCCTGAACCCGAAGGTGGCGCTGTTCTTCCTGGCCTTCGTACCGCAGTTTATCGACGCCGATGCGCCCAACAAGGCGCTGGCCTTCATCGTCCTGGGCTGCATCTTCAATTTCAACGGCATGTTGTGGTGTAACGGCCTGGCCGTGTTCACGGCATTCGCCAGCGCGCGCCTGCAGGTCAAGCCGAGCGTGGCCCTGTGGCTGAACCGCGTGACGGGCGGCCTGTTCCTGCTGCTGGGCGCGCGCCTGGCGCTGGCCGAACGCACTTAAATCCTGAAAAAACCATGTCCGACATCCTCAACAAGATCCTGGCCGTCAAGGCCGACGAAGTAGCCGCCGCCAAGAAATACCGCAGCCTGGCCAGCCTGCGCGCCGACGTGGAAGGCGATGGGGAACTGCGCGCCCAGCTGCGCGGCTTCGAGGCCGCCATGCGCCGCCAGATCAAGGCCGGCAACCCGGCCGTCATCGCCGAAGTGAAAAAGGCTTCGCCGTCGAAAGGCGTGCTGCGGGCCGACTTCCAGCCGGCCGCCATCGCCGCGAGCTATGCCGCCGGCGGCGCGGCCTGCCTGTCCGTGCTGACGGACGAACAGTTCTTCCAGGGTTCAAGCGAATACCTGAAGCAGGCCCGCGCGGCATGCGACATCCCGGTCCTGCGCAAGGACTTCATGGTCGACATGTACCAGATCTACGAAGCGCGCGCGATGGGTGCGGACTGCATCCTCTTGATCGTCTCGGCGCTGGACCATGGCCTGATGGCGGAGATGGAAGCCTGCGCCCACGAGCTGGGCATGGACGTGCTGATCGAATCGCACGATGGCGACGAACTGACGGCCGCGCTGAAGTTGAAGAGCAACCTGATCGGCATCAACAACCGCAACCTGCGTACCTTCGACGTCACGCTGGACACGACCTTGAACCTGCTGGAGCGCATTCCGAAGGAACGCATGGTCATCACGGAATCGGGCATCCTGAACAAGGCCGACGTGGCGCGCATGCGCGAAGCCGACGTCCATGCCTTCCTGGTGGGCGAAGCCTTCATGCGCGCCGAAGACCCGGGCGCCGAGCTGCGGCGCCTGTTTGCCTGATCCGACAAGAGCTCGACCATGCCCCTACCCCTGGAACCGGATGCCCCGCGCGACTTCGATTTCATCATCGGCGACTGGCGAGTAAGGCACCGGCGCCTGCAATCGCGCCTGAACGGCTGCACCGAATGGGTCGAATTCGATGGCCTGTCGTCGACGGTCAGGACGCTGGGCGGCTTCGGCAACCTGGAGGACAACCTGCTGCAGTTCCCGGAAGGCGCGTTCCGCGCCATCGCCGTACGCGCCTATTGCAGCGCGACCGGCACATGGTCGATCTGGTGGCTGGACGGACGCAATCCCACGACACTGGACGTGCCGGTGGTGGGCCGCTTCAGCGACGGCATCGGCATCTTCCTTGCCGACGACGTACTGGATGGCCGGCCCATCAAGGTGCGCTTTACGTGGACCGCGAAGCCGGGCCATCCTCCCCGCTGGGAACAGGCATTTTCCGCCGACGCCGGCGCCAGCTGGGAAACCAACTGGACGATGGCGTTCACGCCGGCCTGAAGCCGGCGCATCCCGCGTCAATCCTTCTTAACGTCCCGACCGCGCCATCGTCGGCCGTGGCACCGCCAGCTTGCGCGCCGTGTCGATGGCCAGGGTAATGCCGGGCACCCGCTCGCCCTGCAACTGCACGGCAAAGGTACGCAGCTCGTCGCGGCGGAAGGCGTGCACCTGCACCGTGTCGCCGACGCGGTAGCGGCCCAGCAGGTTGTCCAGGTTGGACGGGTTGCCCGTGACGCGCAGGCCGTCGATGGCGACCAGCAGGTCGCCCGCCGACAGCCCGGCGCGGTGGGCGGCGCCGCCTTCATGGACGGCCGTGAGCTTGCAGTCCGCGCCATCGCGGCCGATATTGGCATCGAAGCTGGGTTTGTCGCCCTTGCGCTCGTCCGTGTACTTGATGCCAAACGGCGCCAGCAGCTTCGCCAGCGGCAGGTCTTCGGTGCCGCGGATGTATTTCTCGAAGAAGGCCTTGTGCTTCATGCCGCTGATCTCGTCGAACAGGGCTTCCACGTCGCCTGGGGTGACGCCACGGCGGCCATCCGGATAGAAGTCGCGGCCCCAGCGCTGCCACAGCGCCAGCATGATGTCGTCCAGCGAGCGCTTGCCGCCGGTTTTTGCGCGAATGGTCAAGTCGAGTGCGAGGCCGATCAGCGACCCCTTGGCGTAGTAGCTGACGATGGCGTTCGGGGCGTTCTCGTCCTGGCGGTAGTATTTGCCCCAGGCGTCGAAGCTGGAATCGGCCACGCTCTGCTTGGTGCGGCCGGCGCCGCGCAGCACGCCGCCGACGGCCTTGCCGACCAGCTTGAAGTACTGCTGCTCCGTGATCAGGCCCGCGCGCACGAGGAACAGGTCGTCGTAATAGCTGGTGAAGCCTTCGAACAGCCACAGCAGCGGCGTGTAGTTCTCCACCTGCAGGTCGTAGGGCGCGAACACGGCCGGCTTGATGCGCTTGACGTTCCACGTGTGGAAGTATTCGTGGCTGCACAGGCCCAGGAACTGGATGTAGCCGTCGCTGCGATCCTTGCCCTGGCCAGCCAGCGAAGGCAGGTCGGCGCGGTTGCAGATCAGCGCCGTCGAGGCGCGGTGTTCCAGGCCGCCGTAGCCGTCGCCCACCGCCAGCGTCATGAAGACATAGCGCTCCATCGGCGCCTGCTTCGTCTTCGGCTCGAAGAATTCGATCTGGGTCTCGCAGATGGCCTGCAGGTCCGCGCACAGGCGGCTCATGTCCAGGTTCGGCACGCGCCCGGTGATGACGACGTCGTGCGGCACGCCGTGGGCCGTGAACGTGGCCAGCGCGAAGTCGCCCATCTCGACGGGGCTGTCGATCAGCTCATCGTAGTCGGCCGCGACGTAGGTGCCGAAGCCGTAGCGCTTCGCCTTCAGCTCCGGCAGCGCCGTCGCCACGCGCCACGTGCGCGCCGCCTCGTCGGCCGGCTTGCGGATGTCGACGATATGCGGGGCCGCTTCCTGGCCCGCCACGCGCAGGAACACGCTGGTGCCGTTGAAGAAGCCGTGGCTCTGGTCCAGGTGCGCCGTGCGTACCGACAGGTCCCACGCATATACGTCGTACTGCACCACCAGCGCGCCGGCGACGGGCGGCGCCTGCCAGGAGTGCTTGTCCAGCTTCGTCAGCGGCACGGCGTGGCCGTCGGCTTCGGCCCGGATCTGGACGATATTGCGGGAAAATTCGCGGATCATGTAGCTGCCCGGGATCCAGGCCGGCAGCGCCAGCACCTGGCCTGCGGGATCGGGAGCCGCCACGGTCAGCGTGACCTGGAACAGGTGGCCGGCCAGGTCCTTCGCTTCGATGGCATAGGCGATCGCCGCTGCCGTTTTGGGTGTTTTCTTGTTTTTCATCGTAAGTCCGACGGCGTATCGATATCGAGCAGGATGCCGGGATCGTCCACCGCCACATCGTTGACGGGATTGTTGTTGACGATGCCGCGCGCGCCTCGGTCTCCCCCCAGCGCGAGCAGCTCGGGCAGGTGCCGGCGGCCGAACGCCACCGGGTTGCCCCGTTTTCCTTGGTACAGCGGCGCGGCGATGGCCGCGCCCTCCTCCACCGCCTGGCGCAGCGCGGCGATGGTCGACGGCAGCACGCGGGGCATGTCGCCCAGCGCCACTACCCAGCCATCGGCTTCACCGGCATGACGCAGGCCGTGCACCAGCGAAGCGGCCATGCCCGTGTCGGCGTCAACGCAGCGCGTAACGTCGCAGCCCAGCGCGGCCAGCAGGCCGGCCGTGGTGTCGTCATCCGCACGAACGACGGCCACCACGTGCGGCAGCGCCGCCAGCAGGTGCCGCGCGCTGGCCACCACCACGGGCAGGCCGTCCAGCGGCTGCAGCAGCTTGTTCTTCGCGCCGGCTGGATCGAAACGGCGCCCGCGCCCTGCTGCCAGCAGGATGCCGACGATGTGCCGGCCGTTCGCCACCATCAGGCCTTGACCGCCGACGCGAGATCGAAGGGCAGCTTGCGCAGGCGCTTGCCGGTGACGTTGAAGATGGCATTGGCAAAGGCCGGCGCCAGCGGCGGCAGGCCGGGTTCGCCCATGCCGGTCGGCGGCGCGTTCGACGGCACGATGTGCACCTCCACTTTCGGCATGTCCGGCAGGCGTGCCACCGCGTAGTCGGAAAGCTGGCTCTGTTCGACGATACCATCCTTCAAGGTAATGGCGGCGCCCGGCAAGGTGGTGCCGACGGCCATCAGCACGGCGCCCTGCACCTGCGCCTCAATGGTCAGCGGATTGACGGCCTGGTTGCAATGCACGCCGGCCGTGACGGTGTGCAGCTTGGGCACGCCGTTTTCCACCGACGCCGTGACGACATAGGCAACCACGGTGCCGAAGGCTTCGTGCACCGCCACGCCGTAGGCATGGCCCTTCGGTGGCTTGACTTTGCCGTAGCCGGATTTGCCGACGGCCAGGTCCAGCGCCAGGTGGTGCCGTTCGTTGGCGGCCGGGATCAGCTTCTTGCGGTAGGCCACGGGATCGGCGCCGGCCGCGTGGGCCGCCTCGTCGATCAGGGTCTCCATCACGAAGGCCGTGTGGGTCGCGCCGACGGAGCGCCACCACAGCACCGGCACGTTTGCCTTGACGTTGTGGACGGACAGGTTCAGCGGCACCTTGTACGGGTCGCCCATGCCTTCGACCATGGTGGAGTCGACGCCGTTCTTCACCATCATCGGCTCGAACGCGGTGCCGGCGATGATGGACTGGCCGACGATGGTGTGATCCCAGGCGACGATATTGCCCCGTGCGTCCAGGCCCAGCGCCGCGCGGTGCACGTGGGCGGGCCGGTAGTAGCCGCCCTTGATGTCGTCCTCGCGGCTCCAGATCACCTTCACGGGGCCGGCCTTGCCTTCCTTCGCATACGCCTTTGCCACGTTGACCGCTTCGACGATGTAGTCCGAGCTGGGCACGGCGCGGCGGCCGAAACCGCCGCCGGCCGTCATCGTGTGCAGCGTGACCTGCTCGGGCTTCAGGCCGGCCGTCTTCGCCGCCGCCGCCTGGTCCATCGTCTGGAACTGGCTGCCGGCCCAGACGGTGCAGGCGTCAGGCTTCAGGTCGACGACGCAGTTGAGCGGCTCCATCGGCGCGTGCGCCAGATAGGGGAATTCATAGACGGCGTTGATCTTCTTCGGCGCGCTGGCCAGCTTGGACGTGTCGGCCTTTTTCGCCACCAGGCCCGGCTTGGCGGCCAGTGCGCGGTAGGCGGCGAACTGCTTCGTCGTATCGACCTTTTCCAGGCCGGCCGTGTCCCATTCGATCTTCAATGCATCCCGACCTTGCTTGGCCTGCCAGTAGCCTTCGGCGATGACGGCGATGCCGTCGCCGCCACGGTCAAGCGCCACCGGCAGCACGGCGATCACGCCGCGCACCGCCTTGGCAGCGGTCGCGTCGACCTTCTTGACCTTGGCGCCGAACACGGGCGGGCGCGCCACCACGGCCACCTTGGTGCCTTCGGGCTTGAAGTCCATGCCGAACTGCTGGCTGCCGTCCGACTTGGCGCGTGCGTCCAGGCGCGGCATCGGCTTGCCGATCAGGCGGAAGTCCTCGACGTTCTTCAGCACCACATGGCCGGGCACCGGCTGGCGCATTGCCGCTTCGGCCATCTCGCCATATGTCGCCTTCCTGCCGCCCGGCCCGGTCAGCACGCCCTGCGCGGCCTTGACCTGGTTCGGGCTCACCTTCCACTGTTCGGCGGCCGCGGCGACCAGCATGGCGCGGGCGCGCGCGCCGATTTCGCGGTACTGCACCCACGAGTGGGCCACCGTGCCGGAGCCGCCCGTGATCTGGATGCCGAACAGCGGGTCTTTATACGCTTCGCCGGCCGGGGCCAGCACGCCGCGCATCTGCGACCAGTCGGCATCGAGTTCCTCGGCGATCAGCATGGGCAGCGCCGTCTGCACGCCCTGGCCAAATTCGAGCCGGTTGACCTGCACGGTGATGGTGTTGTCCGGCGCGATGCGCAGGAAGGCGTTCGGCTGCGCCGGCGCCTTGGCTTCGGCCGCGCGCGCCATGCGCCCGCCGCCCGTGAACGTGAATCCCAGCACCAGCCCGGCGCCGGCCGCCTTGATGAAACCGCGCCGCGATACGCCGCCGGCGCTGTCGCTGTCGTTGTTCTTATCCTTGCCGTTGTCGATGGCGCCTGCCATGCTGCCTTGATTGAACCCTTGATTGAACCATTGCGTGCGCATGTCTTCTCCTCAGGCCAGGGTCTTGGCCGCGTCCTTGATGGCGGCGCGGATGCGTTGGTAGGTGCCGCAGCGGCAGATATTGCCGGCCATGGCGCTGTCGATGTCGGCGTCGGTGGGCGCCTTGTTCGACTTCAGCAGGGCCGTCGCGCTCATCACCTGGCCGCTCTGGCAGTAGCCGCATTGCGGCACATCGTGGCGCACCCACGCATCCTGCACGGCCTTGCCGACCTTGTCGCCTTCCATCGCCTCGATGGTCGTCACCTTCTGGCCGACGGCGGCCGAGATGGGCGTGATGCAGGAACGGATCGGCTGGCCGCCCAGGTGCACGGTGCAGGCGCCGCACAGGGCCGCGCCGCAGCCGAACTTGGTGCCGGTCATGTTCAGGTTGTCGCGCAGGGCCCACAGGATCGGGGTGGAAGGATCGGCGTCGACCTGGGTGTCGCGGCCGTTGATGTTCAAGGTCAGCATGCATGCTCCTGGTTTGGATGTACAAACGGCGCGCTCTGCTGGCGCGCCGGTTCCTGCGGGTCTGCGGCCCGCTCTGTTCCTGGGTACTGCGGCGGCGTTACTTCTGCGACGCCAGCTTCGCTTCCAAGGTCTTGATGTCGATGGCGCCGGGTACGCGGGTGCCGTCGGCGAAGATGACCGCCGGGGTGCCGTTGATATTGAGCTTCTGGCCCAGCGCGAACACCTTGTCGTTCGGCGTCGTGCAGTTGGCCGGCGCCGCCGGTGCCGCCTTGTTGTTCAGCATCCAGTCGTCCCAGGCCTTGGCACGGTCGGGCGCGCACCACACGTTCTTCGACTTCACGGCCGAATCGGGCGACAGGATGTTGTACAGGTAGGTGTAGATCGTCACGTTGTCGACCTGGGC
This sequence comes from Pseudoduganella buxea, assembly GCF_009720835.1. GTDB lineage: Bacteria > Pseudomonadota > Gammaproteobacteria > Burkholderiales > Burkholderiaceae_D > Rugamonas > Rugamonas buxea. Next base: position 11,520 of record NZ_WNKZ01000080.1, on the reverse strand, counting down.
CAGGGTCTGCTGGCGGAAGCGCTTGCAGTAGCCGCAGTTCGGGTCCTCGAACACGGCGATGACGCGCTTGCCGTTGCCCTTGACGGTCTTGATGGCCATGTCCAGCGGCAGTTCGCTGAATTTGATCTTGTTGATATCGTCGATGCGGGTCTGGGTCAGGTCCTCGCTCGTCTTCAGGTTGAAGACGTGGCCGACGATCAGGTAGGTACCGGTCTTGTCGGTGTAGCGCACATCGCCGCCGACCCGCACTTCGTACAGCCCGGCATACGGCGTCTCGCGCACGGAATCGATCTTGACGCCTTCGCCCAGCTTGGGTTCGACGTTCTTGCGGATTGTGGCCTCGACGCTGCCGGTTTGGGCAACGGCGCAAGTCGCCAGCAGGAGCGACGACATCGCCAGCGCGGTTTTCAGGATTTTCATGGAACTCTCTCCGGAATCGGACATTGCCGCGCCGGCCGTTTGCCCGGCAGCGCAGCGGTAGGTGGTTGATTATCGTTATAGTGGGCTGGCTGTACTGCAGACCCTCGTCCAGACCGTCATGCAGACCGTCACTGCCGGCCCAGGGCATGCGACATCAGCTGCCGCTTGATCATCGGCAGCTTGTCCAGCAAGTTTAGCCCGAAATTGCGCACCACGCGAACTGGCTCAAGGTTGGCCGTGAACAGGCGGTGCAAGCCGTCCGTGGTGACCTGCATGGCCAATACCTCTTCCTTGCGCGCGCGGCTGTAGCGGGCCAGCACGCGGTCGTCGCCAATGGAGCGGTGCTCCTCGCGCTCGGCCACGGCCGCCACCAGGTCGCGCACGTCGCCGAAGCCCAGGTTCATGCCATGCCCGGCCAGCGGATGCACGACGTGGGCGGCGTCGCCGATCAACGCGACCCGTTCGGCCACCAGGGAGTGCGGCCGCATCAGGGTCAGCGGGAAAGCGCGCACCTGCTCCGGCTGCACGGGCGTGAGCTTGCCCAGTTTGTCGGCGGCGAATTCGGCCAGCCGGTCCGCCAGCGCCTGTGCGCCCTCGGCAACCAGCGTATCGGCCAGCGCATCGGGCGCGGACCACACCAGCGAGACCCGGTTGCCCGGCAGCGGCAGCAGCGCGACGATGCCGCGCGTGCACGTGAACCACTGCAAAGCGGCGCCGTGGTGCGGCTTCTCGCAGTCGAAATTGGCAACGACGCCCTGCTGGCCGTAAGGCTTGTAATCGAGGCCGATATCGCACTGGCCGCGCACCCACGACTGGGCGCCGTCGGCACCGACGACCAGCGCGGCGCGCAGGTGGCTGCCGTCGTCCAGGTCGATGGTGGCGCCGTCCATCGTCGTGTGCAGCGCCGTGGCGCGGCCCGTTACGACGTGGACGTTCTGCGCGAAGCGCAAGGCCGCATCCAGCGCGCTGTTGAGGTTACGGTCCTCGACGATCCACGCCAGCGTATCGGCATGGGCGCCGTAGGCGTCGAAATTGATATGGCCGGGCTGCTCGCCGTCGCCCTTGACGATCATGGCGTCGACCGGCGCGATGCGGCCGGCATCCATCGCATCCCATACCTTCAACGACGACAGCAAGCTGCGCGCCGTATGGTTCAGCGCATACACCCGCGCATCCCACCCTTCGGTGGACGCCGGCGCCGGTGCCGCCGGCGGCCCGAGCAACGTGACGCTCTGCCCGGACTGGGCGAACGCAAGGGCTGCGGTCTTGGCGATGGCGCCATTGCCGACGATGCAGACGGCGGTCTGCACGTGCTGCCGGGTGGCCGATGAGGTGGATGGCTTGGTCATCCGGCCATTATAAACATCGCCGGCAGGAAGCGGCGTCCTCGCGATGCCTCCTTACAAAACACCGACAAAGGGGAACAGTATCGCCGCCGCCGGAGACATCACCGTCCGGCTCAATCGGGCGCCTCCGCGCGCTGGTTCCCAGTCAGGAGTGGTACGTTTCGACCAAAATGCAAGATGACTCTTGCAAACTCAAATTCCCCTGCTATAATGCTGCCTCTTGGCCTGGTAGCTCAGTTGGTAGAGCAGAGGATTGAAAATCCTTGTGTCGGTGGTTCGATTCCGCCCCGGGCCACCAAGAATTCAGCTGCAAGCAGAACGCCACCTTCGGGTGGCGTTTTTGTTTTGTGCTCTGCAATCCGGCCCTTCGGTCCGTTCGAGACGGCTTGACCCGCCATCGCCAGCAGCATTACACCCTTCGGTGAACCATCTTCGCTACACTCGACACCGTCCAACACGGAGTACGACATCATGCTGCACACCCTGCCCGACCAGTTCCACGCACTCGTCATCGGCGCAACGGGAACCATCGGCGCGGCCTTCGTCGAGCTGCTCGAGCATTCGCCCCGCTGCGCTTCGGTGCTGGGCCTGCATCGCAACTCGGCGCCTGCCATCGACTTCGCCGACGAAACCAGCGTCGCCCGGGCGGCGGCGGCCCTCGCTGGCCGGCGTTTCCACCTGATCGTCAATGCCACCGGCCTGCTGCACAGCGGCGCGTTCATGCCGGAAAAGCGCCTGGCCGACCTGGGTTACGCGCAGATGCAGGCCACCTTCCAGGTCAATACCTTCGGGCCGGCCCTGGTTCTGCGCCATTTCACGCCAATGCTGGCGCCCGAGCGGGCTATCATGGCCATGTTGTCGGCGAAGGTGGGCAGCATCGGCGACAACCGGCTGGGTGGCTGGTACAGCTATCGCGCATCCAAGGCGGCCCTGAACATGCTGGTGAAAACCGCTGCCATCGAAGTGGCGCGCACGCATAAGAACAGCGTGTTGGTGGCACTGCACCCCGGCACCGTCAACTCGCGCCTGTCGCAACCGTTTCGTGGCGAGACCATTGGGCGCCCGGCCCATGACGCCGCTACTGACATGCTGCACGTACTCGATGCGCTGACACCGGCCGACAGCGGCTCGTTCCGATCCTACAACGGCGCTGAACTCCCCTGGTAACGCTGCTTGCCTCGGAACCCGCGTCAACCGGCAACAGCCACGAGAGGCTTGACCACCGGCGTCTTCTCCACCCCGCTGCGCACGGCCGCAACATCCCCATCGAACCGGAAATCGCAAGCCTGATGCACTTTCCACGCGCCCTCCCCCATCAGGTGCAGCACGTGGGTGTGGTGCTGCAGCACCGCAGGCCGGTGCGCGATGCTGATCAAGGTGGCCCCGCTCTCGCGCAGGCGCTTGTACAGCGACGCTTCGTTGCCGCTGTCGAGGGCACTGGTGGCTTCGTCCAGGATGACGATGGTCGGTTCGTGCACCAGCACGCGGGCGAAGGCCAGGCGCTGCTGCTCGCCGACGGACAGCAGTTTTTCCCAATCGTGCACGGCGCCCAGGCCGCCCACGCGCTTGGCCAGGTGCGGCAGATGCACCTGTTCCAGGATGGCCAGCAGTTGCTCGTCGCTCAGGTCCGAATGCGCGCTGGGGTAGATCAGCTGGCTGCGCAGGGTACCTGACTGCAGGTAGGGCTGCTGGGGCAGGAAGAAGAAGTCCTCCACGGGCGGGTGGTGGATCACGCCGCTGCCCGTATGCCACAGGCCGGCAATCGCGCGCAGCAACGAGCTCTTGCCGCAGCCGCTGTCGCCCGTGATCAGCAACGCGTCGCCCGGTTTCAGCGCCAAGGTCAATTCCTTGATCAGCACCCGGTCCGACCGGGGCGGGTGCAAGGTCACGGCTTCCAGCGCCAGGTGCTTGCCGGCCCGCTTCTGGATACGCGGGTGAGGGTCTTCAGCCGTGGCGGCCGGCGCCGTACCGGGCAGCACCAGGTTCGACAGTGCCTGCAGGCGGCCGATGCCGGCCACGAAACGGCTCAGGCTCTCGAAGTTGTCGACAATGACAGCGACGGCGCCCAGCACAGCCGTGAAGGCGCCCGCCGCCTGGATCGCCCGGCCCACCTCGAGTTCGCCCGACAGGACCCGCTCGGCCAGGATCACGCCAGGCAGCACAAGGGTGAGCTGGCTGAAGGTGCGCTGGAACAGGTTCAGCGAGCGCTGCTTCTTGATCAGCCTGGCGAAATTATGGAATACCTTGTCGAACTTGCTGTCGATATGCGCGCGCTCCTGCGCCTCGCCCCGGTAGAAGGCGATGCTTTCCGCGTTTTCACGCAGGCGCATCAGGCTGAAGCGAAAATCCGCCTCGCGCCGCAGCTGCCAGAAATTCAGGTGGATCAAGGGATTGCCGAATATATACAAGGCTACCGCCGTGCCCAACAGGGCATAAATCGCCAGCACGCCCACCAGCAGGTGCGAAATCGACCACAGCACGGCGCTGAATGCCACCAGCTGCATGATCGAACCCAGGAAGATCAGCAGGAAATGGATCGACCGCCCCGTGAAGGTATTGACGTCTTCACTGATGCGCTGATCGGGATTGTCGATGTCGTTGTGCGCGCCCAGCTCATAATATTTGCGCTCCTTCAGGTAGCCGTCCAGGAAACGGCCCGTCAGCCAGCGCCGCCAGTGGTTGCCGAACAAATCGCGCATATAGTAGTAAAGCGCGTAGACCGGTACGGCAAATGCCAGCACGAACAGGCACGCGTGGACCGAATTCCAGAAGCGGTCGCCATTCTTTGCCGCCAGCGCCGACGTCATCTCGCCGGCCTGGTTATTGAGCATGACGGCAAATTGCGTCTCGGCCAGCATCAGGACGATCAGGACGACCAGCAAGGTCCACGCCTTGCGTTTCTCTTCGCCCAGCCAATACGGCTTGGCCACGCCAATGAATTGCTTCCAGGCCGCAAGCGACAAGGGTGGGGTCCGGCGCTTGCGTTTCGGCGGCGGCGGTGTCTCGTCGTTCGGACCGGGGGTTGTGATGATGGTAGGCATGGTCGTTCTTCTATAAATAGGCCAGGCGCCGGGCCGACGGGGGCCCGGCATTCCTGCAGACCCGCGGCCTTACGGCTGAGTCTTAACCCGAGCATACGACCCGGCATGGAAGCCTTCGGTGCGCAAACGGACATAAGCCCCATTACACTGGGAAATCATGGTTACCCGAGAACCTTTCCCCGGAGGTATCCGGCCGGCCTGTTCACAGACAGCGCCGTGACCCGCATACGTGGCCCGGCAATGCTGCCTTTTGGTGGAAAATACGAGGGATGAAAATGCGGAAGAAAGCCGACCTGCCCACCAAAGCGTGCGCGCATTGCGGCCTGCCCTTTGCGTGGCGAAAGAAGTGGGAGCGCGACTGGGCGAACGTGAAATTCTGTTCGGAGCGATGCAGGCGTGCCGGCTCAGCGCCTGAATAACCAGATCAGCACCGACACGACAATCGAAACGACGATGCAGGTGACGATGGGGAAGTGAAAGCTGCCGCCTTCGCGGACGATATGGATATCGCCCGGCAGCCGGCCCAGCGGCAGCTTGCCCAGCCAGGGCCAGGCCAGGCCGATGGCGGCGATCAGCAATCCGATGACGATCAAGGTACGTTGCACGGCTTTCTCCCATGTTTTGACGATACAAGAATAAGCAGATTTGCCCGCGAACGGCGCCACCGGTGCGCTGCCGCCCCGGGCGAATCGCTACCATCAGCCCTCCACTTTCACGAACCTCGGCCTTCAAGACCCGACTCTAAAGACCCCGACTCTAAAGACCTACCCTTATGCCACCCCATCTCGGCCTCGTCTGCATCACCGTGTCGAACGACGTTCGCTACCGCACCATCACGCGCAAGCGGCTGCTGGAGCATTCGTTCGAATCGCAGCAGAAGCTGCTCGATGAACTGTACCGCTCGAATATCCAGGTGCTGGACCGGGCACTGCGCTACTGCGAGGAAGAGAATATCGCGCTGTACCGCATGCCGTCGTCGATCTTCCCCTTTGCCGACGAGCCGATCGGCCGCGACCTGCTGGCCACCTTCGCCCAGACCCTGGCGCGCACGGGGGCGCGGGCGCTGGAGCGGGGCATCCGCCTCGTCATGCATCCGGACCAGTTCGTCGTGCTCAGTTCCGATTCCGCCGGGGTGGTGGCGAACAGCGTCAAGATTTTGCAGATGCATGCGGACATCATGGACCTGCTGGCGCAGCCGCGCACGCCGTGGGCGCTGCTGGAGATCCACGGCGGCAAGGCCGACCGGGCCGACGCCCTGGTTGCCAATATCGCCGCCCTGCCCGACGCGATCCGCTGCCGCCTGGGACTGGAAAACGACGAATACGCCTACAGTGCCGAAGAGATCCACGAGATCTGCGTGCGCAGCGGCGTGCCGATGGTGCTCGATGCCCACCACCATATCGTGCACGAGAAGCTGGACAGCTACGACCACCCCAGCATCGCCGACATGCTGGCCAAGGCCCGCAGCACGTGGGCCGTGCCGGAGCACCAGCTGGTGCATATCTCCAACGGCCGCACCGCCTTCAACGACCGCCAGCATTCGGACCTGATCGAGACGATGCCGGCCGCCTACGCCCAGGCGCCGTGGATCGAGATCGAGGCGAAGAACAAGGAGGAGGCGATCCGCGGCTTGCGCCAGTGGCAGGCGGCGGTAGTGTGATCACCCCGCCTGCAAGGGTAATGCCAGCCGGGCACTGAGCCCGCCGCCGGGCCGGTTCGACAACACCAGCGTGCCGCCCAGCGCCAGCGCCAATTCCTGCGCGATGGCCAGGCCCAGGCCGCTGCCCCCGGTAGCCGCATTGCGCGAACCTTCGAGCCGGTAAAACGGCTGCAGCACGGCCGCCAGCTGGTCCTCCGGAATGCCCAGCCCGCGATCGAGCACGGCGATCGACACGTGCGCTTCGTCCCTGCCCGCTTCGATCGTCACACTGTCGGCGAACTTCAGGCCATTGTCGACCAGGTTGGTGACGATGCGCCGCAGCGCCTGCGGCCGCGACAGCAGTGGCGTGCCGACGGCGCCCTCGACCGATACCGGCTGGCCCGCATCGCGGTAGTCCGCCGCCAGCGCGTCGAGCAGCGCATCCAGGTCGAAGCGCACGGCCGGTTCGGCAGCCGCATGCGCACTCCTGGCATAAGCGATGCCTTCCTGGATCAATGCCTGCATCGCGGTCAGGTCGCCCTGCCATTTGTCGCGCTCTCCTTCGTCATCCATCAGCTCCGTGCGCAAGCGCATGCGCGTGACGGGCGTCTGCAGGTCGTGCGCGATGGCGGCCAGCATGCGCGTGCGTTCCTGCAGGTGGCCGGCGATACGGGCCTGCATCGCGTTGAAGGAGCGGGCCGCCTGCGCCACTTCCACGGGGCCGTGTTCCGGCAGGGGCGATGCGCCCTGGCTTGGCGTCAGTGCCTCGGCCGCCCGTGCCAGCTGCCCGAGCGGACGGGTGGCCAGACGCACGGCCCACCAGCACGACAATCCCAGCAAGCCCAGTTGCGCCGCCAGCAGCGCGGGCAGCCACCGCGCGAACGGCAGGCCGGCCGGCGCCAGTTCGATGGCCAGCGGCGTGCCGTCGCGCAGGCGCACGTGCAGGCGCCGCTGCGCGTCGTCAATACCGCCTTCGACTTCCACTTGATAGCCGGGGCCGAGGCTGTGCGCGACACTGGCGGCGGCCGGATCGTCGAACACCGGCGTGCGTTCACGGCTGTTGGCGACGGCACCCAGGCGGTACCGGTAAGTGCGCCGTTCGAGTTTTGCCAGCCATCCGGCCCGCTCGGCCGGCGACAGGCGCTCCAGCATGGCGACGGAACTGGCCACGTCGCGGCCCAGGTAGGACAGCATCATCGCCTGCGACGCATGCGCGCGTTCGTACCAGATCAGCGCGAACGTCAATGCCTGCGCCGCCACCAGGCCGCACAGCAGGATCAGCACCACGCGGCCGAACAGCGAGCGTGGCACGAGCGTCATGGGGCCGGCTCGACGGCGGCGCAGAATACATAGCCTTCGTTGCGCACGGTCTTGATGTAGCGCGCTTCGCGCGCGCCGTCGCCCAGCCGCTGGCGCAGGCGGCTCACCAGCAGGTCGATCGACCGGTCGAACAGGTCGACGCCCCGCCCCTGCGTCAGGTTCAGCAACTGGTCGCGGTTCAGCACGCGCTGCGGATGATCGAGCAGCACGCGCAGCAGGCGGTATTCCGCGCCGCTCAGCGCCACCATCGTGCCCTCGGCGTCGAGCAGGTGGCGCGCCGTCGTGTCCAGCCGCCAGTCGCCGAAGCGGATCACGCTGGCCGGCTCGCTCACGCGCAGGTTCGGCGGCAGCATGCGCGTGCGGCGCAGCACGGAGCGGATGCGCGCCATCAGCTCGCGCGCGGCAAAAGGCTTGGTCAGGTAGTCGTCCGCGCCCATTTCCAGGCCCAGGATACGGTCGGCCTCCTCGTCGCGCGCCGTCAGCATCAGGATGGGCAGGCCCTGGTGGCGCCCGGCCCGCAAGGTGCGGCAGACGGCCAGGCCATCCTCGCCCGGCATCATCAGGTCCAGCACCACCAGGTCGATGGCGTCGTGTTCGAGCAGCGCATGCAGCTGGCGGCCGTCCGCCGCCAGCGACACCTTGAAACCGTGCTTGCGCAGGTAGGTGGCGAGCAGCTCGCGGATTTCGCGGTCGTCGTCGACGATGGCTATATGGTCGGGCAGGTCGGGCGTGGTCATACCCTGCTTTATAGCCCATTTCCCGTTCGGGGCGGAAGCGGCGGCTTGCAGTCATTTGTGTCGCAATGTATCCGCAGCGGCGCCGGATACATGCGCTTGCACGACAGGGCCGCCGCCGACACATTGCCGACAACTGCCGGGCGCCTAATGACATCACCGGCCAACGTGGCCGGCAACGTTACCGGGAGCCCCGCCATGCAACGATTCAAAGCCTGCCTCGCCTTCGCCGCCGTCGCCGCAGTCGTCACCTTTTCCGGCCTGGCCCATGCGGACGAAACGGGCCGCTGGGTGACAGCCAGCGGCAACCTGGAAGTGGAAATCGCCCCCTGCGGCGGCGCCCTGTGCGGCACCGTCGTCAAGGTGCTGGCCAACCGCTCGATGATGGCGAGTACCGGCCAGCCGATGCAGCCGGCCGACGACAAGCCCGCGCTGGGCATGCAGGTGCTGACGGACCTGCAGCCCGTGGCAGGCGGCAAATGGCAGGGCCGCATCTACAACCGCGAGAACGGCCAGACCTACGACTGCCTGCTCTCCCTGGCCGGGCCGGACCAGCTGACCGTGCATGCCTACCAGGGCACGCCGGCCACCGGCCGCACCCAGGTCTGGCAGCGCGCGGCGGGAGCGGTGCAATGACGGCCGTCGACCTGCCGCTGGCCTTCTCTGCCGGGCTGCTGACGGTGGCGGCGCCGTGCATCCTGCCAATGCTGCCGATCCTGCTGGGCGCCGCATCGTCCGGCAACGATACGGCGCGCATGCGGCCCCTCTTCATCGCACTGGGCTTCGTGCTGGCCTTCGCCGGCGGCGCGCTGCTGTTCGGCGCCTTTGCCGACACCTTGGGCCTGGCCCAGGAAACGCTGCGCAGCACCGCTATCGTGCTGCTTGCCGTGTTCGGCATCTCGCTGCTGTGGCCGCGCCCATTCGAAGCGCTGGCGGCGCGCGCATCCGCGCTGCTGGCAGGCGCGGACATTGGCCGCCATGCGGGAGCCGGCAACCTGGGCGGCCTGCTGGTCGGCGCCGGCATGGGTGTCGTGTGGACGCCCTGCGCCGGCCCGGCGTTTGCCGCCATCCTCACGCTGGTGGCCAGCGCGCACAGCCCCGGGCGCTCCGGCACGCTGCTGCTGCTATATGCGCTGGGCGCCGCGCTGCCGATGCTGGCCATTGCCTACGGCGGGCAGTACGTGCAAACCCGCGTGCGCAGCTTCGCCCGCCATGCCCACCTCGTGCGGCAGATCGCCGGCGCGCTGATCGTCGTCACGGCCGCCGCCATGTTCTTCCAATACGACACCCTGGCAGCCGTCTGGCTGTCCAACCTGACCCTGGAGACCATATGAACCGCATCCTGAGCGCCATCGGCTGTGCCGCCCTGTTCACCTTCACCTCTGCCCACGCCGCGACGCCACCGCTGCGCGACCGTGGCCCGGCGCCGGAACTGGCCGGCGTGGACACGTGGATCAATTCCGCCCCGCTGACCTTGAAGGGCCTGCGCGGCAAGGTGGTGCTGGTCGACTTCTGGACCTACTCCTGCATCAATTGCGTGCGTACCCTGCCGCACGTGGCGCGCTGGCACGAGACCTACAAGGACCGCGGCCTGGTGGTGATCGGCGTGCACACGCCGGAATACCCGTTCGAGCGCAGCACCAACAACGTGCGTACCGCAACCAGACGCTTCGGACTGACCTACCCGGTCGCGCAGGACAACGGCTACGCCACGTGGAAGGCCTTCAGCAACCAGTACTGGCCGGCGGCCTACCTGATCGACCAGCAGGGCCGCATCGTCCACACGCAGATCGGTGAAGGCGGTTATGCCGAGATGGATGCTGCGATCAGGACGCTGCTGCAGCGGGGCAGCTGACGCAGCTTCAAGCAGCAGGCACGCCCAGCGCCGCGAAGTGCAGCACCCAATCGCGGCGCATGTCGATGCCCACCAGCGCGGCTGCTTCGTCATCGTAGAAGGCACCGACCGGGCAGGCCCCGAGCCCGCGCGCGGTCGCGCCCAGCAGCCAGCGCTCGCCGACCATGCCCGCCTCCAGGAAGCCGTGCCGATACCCGCGCGGCCCTTCGGCCAGCATCGGGCTCTGCTGCGCCGACAGCACCAGCACGACGGCAGCATCGCCGATCACCTGCTGCGACAAGGCCGCCGACCGGGCCGCCGTCGAGAACGCGCCACTACGCACCCGCGTCAGCGCATGGCCCGGGCCGTACCGGTAGACACCCGGCGCCAGCCCCTGCACGCGGGTCACGACGAGCGAAATGCGGATGGCGCCGGAGAGCTGCGGCTGTTGGTCCATGTCGGCCAGGATCGACGCCAGCGCTTCGAGCGGCACGGCTTCGTTCGAAAAGCGGCGCAGGCTGCGCCGCGCGGCGATCACGTCGCGCACCGGTGCCGATGCCTTTTGCGGGGGCGGCAAGGGCACCAGGTCCCCTGCCGGCCGGGAGGCCTGCTGCAGCGACGTGGCCTGGTGAATCCGGGTCGTCACGGCACTGCCGGCGGCGACGGGTGCGGGCACGAGGCGGTGCATGTCGCTTCGGGCCGCCGTTGCCTTGCGGTGCAAGGTCAGCATCGCCAGCACGCCTTCCTCGACGCCGTCCACGCCCAGGGTGCGGGCGATTACCGCTTCGTCGAAACGGGGCGACAGGCGCGCATGCAAGCCCGCCGCATGTGCCGCGACCCGCACGTTTTCCAGCAGGTGGCCGGCGTCGGCGGTGGCATAGCGGTAGGCGCGGTTCTTGTATTTGTAGCCGGTGCGGCGAAAGACCGACGTCAGCACGATGGTGGCGTCGGCATCCTCCGCGCCGGGCGGCAACGGGCCGATGGCATCGAGGCGGCCCGCGTCGGCATCGTAATGGTAGACGCCCGGGGCCAGGCCATCCACCGAGCGCGCCAGCACATACAGCTCGCTGGGGAACAGCCCGCCGGAGGACGGCGCCGCCCGCAAAGCCATGCCGCCGCGCCGCAGGGTGACGCCCGCGCCCAGGTGCAGCAGGTCGCCCAGTTCGGCCAGGCCGAGGCGCGCACC
>NZ_WNKZ01000007.1 GCF_009720835.1 Pseudoduganella buxea | reverse complement strand
TGGCCGTGTTCACGCCGGCGGCGGCCAGGCAGGTGAAGGCCGCCAGCTGCTCCGCCAACGGCGCCAGCCGCGCGCAGCTGGCGATGGCGCCTTCGGCGTCGCCCCGCACCGACTGCACCACGGCCTGCGTCAGCCAGGCCTGTGCATTGGCGGGCTGGCTGATCGTCACCGCTTCCAGGTCGGCCAGCGCGGCACCGAACTGGTGGCCGCTCTGCAGCAGCATGGCACGCAGCAGGCGCACCGCCGGCGGCGCATCGGCGCGCGGCCACCAGGGCGCCAGCGCGGCCTGCGCATGACCGAAATAGCGGGGATCGGTCTCGGCCCGCCCCAGCGCGATGTAGCGCCGCGCCAGCGCCAGCGCGGTATCGAGGTCGCGCGGCGATGCAGCCAGCCGGCGCCGCAACTGCGCGAGCTCCGGTGCCTCGGCACGCCGCGCCACGGTCGTCACGACTTCGCTGCCGGACCGCGGGCGATAGGGTTCCGCCGCGCAGCCGAAGGCGGCGGATGCCAGCGCAAGCGCCAGCCACGACAGCCGGTACTTCATGCTACTGCACCGCCTGCGGTTCCGTCGCGTCGGAACTGGTGACGGCGGCGTCGTCGAGCGGCGCAGGTTCGCCCTCGCCGTCCTGGCCAAACAGGCCCATGACGGCGGCAAAGAAGGCATCGCCGGCGGTGACGGGAGGCGGCGCCGGTGGCACCGGCGGGGGCGAGGCGGCATCGGTACCGCCGCCACCACCACCGCAGGCGGACAGCATCGAGATGGCACACAGCGCGGCGCACAGCGCGGCAAGGAGTTGACGTGTCATGTCGCTCTCCTTACTGCTGCGGCGAACCGGGCAGCGGCGGTTTCAGGTACGGGAAGGCCATCGTGAAGGCGGCATCGTCCAGGTAGGCGCCGTCCGTGAAGCGGATCGCGCCGGCCGGTGCGTCGGCCGGTACGCAGCCCAGGCTCAAGGTGCACAGCTTGCCCATGACGACGCGCAGCGCGATATCGACGACATCGTCGCCCGGCCTGCGCCCATTCGGAAAGCCGGCGTTGTCGCCGTCGATGACGCCCAGGCGCTTCTGCTTGCCCATCGCCACCGGCGCAATGGCCGTGTTCAGGCGCAGCATTTCGCTGGGCGTGACTTTCGCCGGCTGGTTCAGGCCCTTCACGCCCGTCAGGAAGGCGGCCACCAGGTCGTTGCGGGGGAAGTTGGTGGGGGCCTTGGCGCCGGCACTGCCGAACAGGGTTTCGACCAGCATCGGCAAGGTTGGATGAGTCACGTAGTCGGCGAACTGGGCGTCGCTCGACGGCTTGCTGTGGTTGAAGCGGTCCTTGTCCTTCAGGCCGATGACCACCTCGTTCACCAGCGGCATGCCCAGGCGCGACACCTGGGTCCAGGCCCCGCCCTCCTTCGACGCGCCCGTTCCCGTGCCCGGCGCCGGGTTGACCAGGCGGCCCTGGCGCACGCTGGCCGTGGTCCAGCCGCCGATAACGGGATCGGCGCCGCCGGGCGCCACCAGGCACGATGCGGCCACTTCCATGGCGATCGTCGTCACGTTCTTGTTGGACAGGTCGTCGCGGGCATTGCGCTCGGCGTTGGCGTTGAACTCGACGGCCGGCGCCTTGATGTTGACCAGGTCGAAGGTCTCGCCCAGGTTGACGACGAAGGGGTCCTTGCGCTGGCCGACGAACATCCGCGCCGGCACTTCGCAGCCGGGGATCTTCACTTCGTACACGTGCCTGGCCGCATAACCGGCGTAGTCGGGAATCGACTTCCTGCCGATATTGTCGATCGGCTTGTCGAAGGTGATGCCGCCGTCCACGTTCGAGACGGCGCCCTTGGTGCCGCCGCGCCGGTCGCCGCGCACGACGGTGACGGCATAGGTTTCCCGCACATTGGTACCGGCCGCGTTGGCGCCGTCGATGGCGCCGCCGTTGATCACCAGCGGTATCGACACCTTCTTGCCGCCCACGGTGAACTGGGCATCCTTGTTGGTATTGGTGAAGCGGAACTGGAACGTCAGGTCTTCTTTCGCGTCACCATTGTTATCGATATGGATTTCGTACAGCGCGTTCGGGTCCAGCATGAAGTAGTTCGGCCCGCCGTACGGGTCTTGCAGCGGCACATAGTCGGCGATCAGGGTGACGAAGCGCTCGCGCCCCGGCTCGTAGGAACGGAACATATAGAAGTCGGTCGCGTCGGCCTTCGGGATATTCGTGATGAAGGGCGCCTCGCGGTGGCTGGAAGCCTGCGCCTGCGCGGCCAGCAGCAGCGCCAGCATGGCGCCGACGGCCGGGTGTAACGGGTGTTTGAACGAAAGAGCCACGGTGATTCCTCCTGGGTGAAGCGTGAATGAGGATGCAACGTGGCTGTATACGCAACGGCGAGCGCGCCGGATTCAATTTTTTTAACTTTATTTTTGGACTTCGGAAAAACCGGGTACAGTCCCCTGTTGTCGGGCAACAGTTGCCGCAAAACAGGGGACTGTCCCCGGTTTCGCCGATGTAGAACCTGCCGTCAGCGGTAGCGGTACAGGGGGCGGGGAATGTCGATGGGCCGCACGTCGAGGCGGATATTGAGGACCGAGTAGGCTTCGGCCACGCTGGAAATGTAGCCGACACTTTCCGGCGTCTTCGTGAAGCGGAACTCGAAGCACACTTCCGGCGTCGTGCTGCGCGGATTGCCGCTGGCGATGCCGATGGCTTCTTCCTGGTCGCTGTCGATCAGCCTTTCCATCAGCTGGACCACGGCGTTGCTGCCCAGGATGTCGTTGCTGTAGACGGGGCCGCGCAGGGCCGTGCGGGCCGGGTCGAGCCGGCCGCCCGCCTTGTCCGGCGACGGCGTGAAGCTGTGCGTGATGATGTTGAAGCGGTCGCCCCGGTCCAGGTAACTGATGCGCACATTGCTGACATTGAAGTCAGGCTTGCTCTTGTCCCACACGGCCTGCGACGTATCGATCAGCAGCGCGCCGCTGTAGCCGATCACTTCCACCTCGCGCTGGGCGTTGATGACCATTGCGCTGTCCTCGTCGATGCCCAGTCCCATCTTGTAGTTCTTGGCCAGCATGGCCGGAATCATCCGGGCGAATCGGCCACGCACCAGCAGGTGCTGGTCGACGAAGACGTCGTCGCCGATGAAACCCAGGCCCGGCGCGATCTCCTGCCCTTCCGTGACCCCGCCGCGCAGCATGGCCAGGATGGCGCGCGGGTTGTGGAACATGGTGCTGCTCATGATGGCCGCACCGGCGCTCGTCCCGGCCACCACGCCGCCGCGGCGGTACAGGTCCCATACGGCTTCCAGCGCCGCCGTGCGGGTGCCGTCCTCGCGCACCAGTGCCTTCGTGATGCGGCTCTGGTCACCGCCGGCGAAATACACGCCGTCGGCCTTGCGGATCTTCTCGGCCAGCGCCGTGTCGTCGGCCGCCTTGCGGTAGTCGCTGCCGGCCAGCCGCACGGCCACCGGCACGGCGAAGGCATCGGCGCCATATTTTTTCAGGTAGCCGATGATGGTGTTGGCCACCGGCTCGGGCGTGCCGGAGGCGGAAGGGAACACGGCGATGCGGGCGCCCTTGCCGCCGGCCAGGCTGACGATCTTCTGCCACACGTCCGCATTGTCGCCGCGCAGGCCGCCGCCGATGATGACGAGCGATCCCTTGGCCACCGGCAGCGGCGCACGCGGCGCCGTCGGCTCGGCCACGACCCTCTCCGGCTCGGCCAGGGCGGCGCCATGCAAGCCGGCCAGGCCGGCCAGCGCCACGCAAACGCGCAAGACATGAACGAACATCGGGCGGAACGACGGTGCGGACGACAGCCTGGCCATGCCTACTCCTTTGAAAGGATACCCTTACTTGAACACGTAATTCAGGCTGGCATAGTAACGCCGGCCACGCGGATCGGTGTACGTGGGATCGTAGCCTGAAATGAAGTAGTACGCCTGGTTCGAATAGGGCGGGCTCTTGTCGGCCAGGTTCTGCACCCCGGCGCGCACGCGCCACGCCCTGTTCACTTCCCACGCACCGGACAGGTTCCACAGCGAATACGAGGATACCCGGTTGGCCGCCACCACGCTGCCGTCGTCGACATTGATGGCCGAGTTCTGGTCCGTATAGCCGGACGAGTAGGTGTTCGACAGGCTGGTCGACAGGGGGCCGCGCTCCCAGTCGAAGGTAATGGTATGGCGCCAGCGCTGCACGGCCATGTCCGTGACGAAGCGCCCCAGGTTGCTGACGAAGGGGTCGCCCGGCCCGGTCTGCACCTTCGACTTGAGCACATAGGTACCGTTCAGGCGCCCACCCAGGCGGCCCACCGGCGTATCGATGCCGTGCAGGTCGACCATCAGGTCCAGGCCCCGCGCCACCTGGGCGCCGCGGTTTTCCTTGTGCAGCTCGATATAGTCGATGTAGTCGTCTTCGTCGCGGTGCACCAGGTCGCCGTACTTGTCCAGGTTCGACAGGATGATGTCGTCGCCGATCTCGCTGATCAGGTCCGTGCGGCGGATATTCCAGTAATCCAGGCTGGCCGTGACGTACCTGGTCGGCTCGATGACGATGCCGGCCGAGTACTGCCGGCTGCGCTCGGGCTTCAGGTCGGCATTGCTGTAGCGGCGCGTGTCCCAATTGCTGGCGCAGTCGGCGTAGTTGTTGTCGACGGTGGCGCAGTAGACCGGGTCCGGCAGGGTCGCCGTGGAGCTGTAGACGGTGGGGCGATACAGGTCCGTCATCGACGGCGCGCGGAAGCCCCGCCCGGCCGACGCACGCGCCATCAGCCATTTCGCCGGCGTGTAGCTGACGCCCAGTTTCGGGCTCAGCGCCCCGCCCACCTGCTCGTAATGGTCGTAGCGGGCCGAGAGCTGCGCCTGCCACTCCTTCGTGAACGGCGCCTGCACTTCGCCGAAGATGGCGGCCACGCGGCGCCGGTCGCTGGTGGCCTTGCCCCCTTCGGGCGCGGCGTCGTTGTTGATGTTATCGCTCATCAGGAGGGCGGACGGCGTGAAGTCGGTGCGCTCGCGCCGCACTTCGCCGCCGAAGGCCATGGCCAGGTCGCCGCCGGCCAGCGGCATCAGCGCCCGCGAGGCCTTGAAGTCGATCGAGTCCATCGTGCCGCGCGCATGCCGCACTTCCTCGTTGACCTGGATGCGGTCGATCAGCGCCTGCCCTTCCGCACCGGACGGGCCGAAGGGATTGATCAGGCCCGACGCGATCCCTTCCAGCAGCTCGTTGTACAGCAGGTAGCCGTGGGTGTCCTTGTCCTTGACGGTGTTGACGCTGTGGTTGATGCCGACGTCGTAATCCCAGCCCGCCACGGTGCCCTGCAGGCCGATCACGTAGCGCTGGCTTTCGCTGGTCAGTTCGCTGGTGCGGTTACCCGCCTCGGACAGACGCGTGCGCACTTCGATCTCGCCGGGAACGTCGTCGTCTTCCAGCGTATCGAGGCCGGTGCCGGCCAGCGCCGGGATGCGGCGGTAGTCGAGGTAGCCGGTGACGCGGGCGGACGAACCCACGTAGCTGGTGCGCGAGCGGCTCAGCGCCACTTCCGCATACAGCTGGTTGTTCGCGTCGAGCTTGAGCACGCCGCGCGTCAACAGGTTCTGTTTGTTCGACTTCGGATACAGCTCCGTGTCGCCCATGTAGTCGTAGGTGCAGGCGTCGACGCCGCCGGTGCCGTCCGGCAGGTACAGGTTGGCCGGCGGGCTGCAGTTCGGGATCGACAGGTTGATCTGCCGGTTCGTGATGGGCCGGCCATTGAGAAGGAAGCCGATTTCCTGCAGGTGGTCGCGCTGGGCCGACGTCAGGCGGATATTGCCCGGGCTCGTCCAGCTGGACAGCAGGTGCCCCAGCTGCTGCGGAATCCGCAGCTCGGGGATGAAGCTGCGCTGCGACGTGCGCAGCGCCTCGGTGCTCTGCACATCCAGCACGGCGAACACGTTGTAGCCGTCTGCCTGCAGGTCGCCCGCCCCCATGCTCAAGGTGGCCGTCTTCTTGCCGGCGCCGCCTTCGTCCGTGGCGCCCCGGTACACATTGGCCTCGACGCCGCGGAAGTCCTTGCGGGTGATGAAGTTGATCACGCCGCCGATGGCATCGGTGCCGTACAGGGCCGAGGCGCCGTCCATCAGCACTTCGACGCGGGCAATCGCCGCGGCCGGGATATTGTTCAGGTCCACGCCCGAATCGTCGCCGGGCGAGGCGAAGTTGGCCATGCGCCGGCCGTTCAGCAGGACCAGGGTCGATGAGGTGCCGATGCCGCGCAGGTTGGCGCTGTTGAAGCCGCGCTGGTCGCCGCCGACATTGATGCTGACGCCGTCCGTCAGCCCGCCCACGTTGGCCGAGATGCGCGACATCAGTTCGGCCGCCGTCGTCACGCCGGCCTTGTCGATTTCCTCGCGCGTGACGATCTGCACCGGCAGCGGGGTTTCCGATTCGATCTGGCGGATGGCCGACCCGGTGATCTCGACGCGGGGCATCGGCACGGTGCCGGGCGCCGCCGTTTGTGCCTGCACGCCCACTGCCGTCAGGCCCAGCGCCGCCAGGCTGGCCGCGTGAAGCCCGCGCGTGCACGACTGGCGTACCGCCCGTGCGACGGTGGTAAGGCACGTTTCGGCATGGCGGTCGTGGCGATATGGCTTGCTCATCAAAGCTCCTGAACTGTTGTGCGCCGGTGGGGCCGCCAGACCATTCGAGGAACGCATGCACGACGCTTGCAGAAAACACGACGACGGCGCTCAGGATAGGCTTGGCCGTCCGGCAATATTAAAAGAACGATAGTTTTATCGTACGCAGGTCGACGGCAAAACTCAACCCATACACACCCGCACGCCACGAATTGGCACGAAGTGATGGGTCGCAGCCACGCCCCGCACGGGACGTGCACGACCGTCGCGCCTTCAGCGCGCCGCTTTGGTGCGATAGGGATCGACCACGCACCGCTCCATCAGGGCCTCGGGCAGCGCGGGCGGCGCGAAGCCGTAGCGGGCATACAGGCCTGGCGCCGTCATCGTGGCCAGCATGAAGCGGCGCAGCCCTTGCAGGTCCGGATGCGCCATCACGGCATCCATCAGCCGCGTGCTGTGGCCCTGGCCGCGGTGGCCGCAACAGACGAAGACGTCGAGCAGATAGGCATAGGTGGCCGTGTCGGTGACGACGCGGGCGAACGCCACCTGGGTGCCGTCCTCCGCGTAGACCCCGAAGCACAACGAATGGTCGATGGCCCGCTGCAGCAGCGCGCGTGGGATGCCCAGCGCCCAGGTGGATTCCTCGGCCAGGAAGCGGTGGATCATGGCGACGTCGAGGCGCGCCTTGTCGGTGTCGACGGTATAGCGGCCCGTCATCAGCGCCCCTTCAGGTAGCGTTCAGGCAGCGGGTGGCGGTCCGATTCGGCCTGCCACACGAGCGACTGTACCCACCAGCGCTGGCCGTCGTGGATCAGCTGGATGCTGTTGATACCGCGCTGGAACGGCTTCGCCTCATCCTGGGCGTGGCGCGATTCGTAGGTGGAGAAGACGTGGGCGATCTGGCCGAACTGCTCGCTGCGCCGCGCCAGCTCGGACTCGAAGAAGCCTTCCTTGGCAAACAGCGGCGTGACGCGGCCGATATAGTCTTCCACCGTCAGCACGCGCGTGGTGGTGCCGCCTTCCTTGTTCGGGCCATGCACGATCATGCGCCCGTCCGGGCGGAACAGCGCGCGCAGCCGGTCCCAGTCGCGCGCCTTGCCGGCCGGGCCGGAGATGGTGTCGTACAGCGCGGCGACGACGCCGTCCACGCTGGCGGTGTCGGCCATCCTGGGGCCGGCGGCCTGCTGGGCCGAGGCGCCGCCGGCCAGGGCGGCCAGCAAGGTCAAACCGAGTACCAACTTCTTCATCGCAGCTCCCTATCGACAAAAACACAACGATAACACCGCCGGTGTCAGGCCGACTAAAAGGCCGCCGCCGGGCAAACCTTGTTTATAATCAGGCAAAGGGGCCCCAATGCCGCGCCGGGGTTTCACAACAACCGGACCCACATCATGACTGCACAACTCTCCAAAAAGGGCGAGGCCTGGTCGGCTCGCTTCTCCGAACCCGTCTCCGATCTCGTCAAACGCTATACCGCTTCCGTCTTCTTCGACAAGCGCATGGCCAAGGCCGACATCGAAGGCTCGCTGGCCCACGCCGAAATGCTGGCGGCACAAGGCATCATCCCGACGGCCGACCTGGAAGCGATCCGTGGCGGCATGGCCCGGATTGGCCAGGAGATCGACGGCGGCCAGTTCGAATGGCTGCTCGACCTGGAAGACGTGCACCTGAATATCGAGAAGCGCCTGACCGAACTGGTGGGCGACGCCGGCAAGCGCCTGCACACGGGCCGCTCCCGCAACGACCAGGTGGCCACCGACATCCGCCTGTACGTGCGCACCGCCATCGACGACATCACGGGCCTGCTGGCGCAGCTGCGCGGCGCCCTGGTCGACCTGGCCGAACAGCACGCCGACACCATCCTGCCCGGCTTCACGCACATGCAGGTGGCCCAGCCGATCACGTTCGGCCACCACATGCTGGCCTATGTCGAAATGTTCGGCCGCGATGCCGAGCGCATGGCCGACTGCCGCAAGCGCGTCAACCGCCTGCCGCTGGGCGCGGCCGCGCTGGCCGGCACCACCTTCCCCATCGACCGGCCGCGCGTGGCGCAGACGCTGGGCTTCGACGACGTCTGCCACAACTCGCTGGACGCCGTGTCGGACCGCGATTTCGCCATCGAATTCACGGCCGCCGCCTCCCTGATCATGATGCACGTGTCGCGCATGTCGGAAGAACTGGTGATCTGGATGAGCCCACGGGTGGGCTTCATCGACATCGCCGACCGCTTCTGCACCGGCTCGTCGATCATGCCGCAGAAGAAAAATCCGGACGTGCCGGAACTGGCACGGGGCAAGACGGGCCGCGTCTACGGCCACCTGATGGCCCTGCTGACCCTGATGAAGGGCCAGCCGCTGGCCTACAACAAGGACAACCAGGAAGACAAGGAACCCCTGTTCGACACGGTCGATACCGTCGTCGACACGCTGCGCATCTTCGCCGACATGGCCGGCGGCATCACCGTCAAGCCCGAAGCGATGCGCGCGGCCGCGCTGCAGGGCTATGCCACCGCCACCGACCTGGCCGACTACCTGGTCAAGAAGGGCCTGCCCTTCCGTGACGCCCACGAAGCCGTGGCCCACGCCGTGCGCCAGTGCGTCGATGCCGGCTGCGACCTGGCCGACCTGTCGCTGGAACAGCTGCAGGCCTTCTCGCCGCTGGTGGGCGAGGACGTGTTCGCCGTGCTGACCCTGGAAGGCTCCGTCGCCGCGCGCGACCACGTGGGCGGCACCGCGCCGAACCAGGTGCGCGCCGCGATTGCCCGCGTCAGGAGCCAGCTCGCCATGTAGCGCGTCCTTTTCGTCACGCGGCATCATCATCGACCTGAAAACCGGGCGCCAACGCAGCGCCCTTCGAGGAGTGAGGAGACACCATGCTGTTTGTATCGCGGGCAATCGACAAACTGAACGACACCATCGCCACGGCCGTATCCTGGGCCCTGCTGCTGGCGGTGCTGATCTGCGCCGGCAACGCGCTGATCCGCTATTCGCTCAATATGAGTTCCAACGCCTGGCTGGAAATCCAGTGGTACCT
Source organism: Pseudoduganella buxea (assembly GCF_009720835.1). Lineage (GTDB taxonomy): Bacteria > Pseudomonadota > Gammaproteobacteria > Burkholderiales > Burkholderiaceae_D > Rugamonas > Rugamonas buxea. The sequence continues at coordinate 112,529 of NZ_WNKZ01000007.1, read as the reverse complement.
GTTCGCCGCTGTGTTCATGCTGGCTTCCCCCCACACGTTGCGGCGTGACGAGCACGTGCGCATCGACGTCGTCACCGGGCGCTTCTCGCGCCGCACCCAGGTCTGGCTCGACCTGCTCGGCTTCGTCTTCTTCCTGATGCCGGTCTGCCTGGTCATCCTGTACTACGGCATTCCGTTCGGGCTCGAATCGCTGCGCAGCGGCGAGATGTCCAGCAATTCCGGCGGCCTGATCGTCTGGCCCGCCAAGCTGCTGGTGGCCGTCGGCTTCGCGCTGATGATCCTGCAGGGCGTATCCGAAATGATCAAGCGCGTGGCCTATCTGCAGGGCCGGCTCGACGCCAGCGCCTTCACCAAGCACGCCGTCACGCCCGAAGAAGAAATCGCGGCGATCAAGAACGCCAATCACCTTACCTGAAGGACCGACTTCACAATGGAAGCCTTCCTGATCGCCAATATGGCGCCCATCATGTTCGGGGCGCTCGTCGTATTCCTGCTCTCCGGTTTTCCCGTCGCCTTCGCGCTGGCCGCCAACGGCCTGCTGTTCGGGCTTCTCGGCATCGAATTGGGCCTGTTGAAGCCCGAACTGCTGCAGGCGCTGCCGAACCGGATCTTCGGCATCATGGCCAACGATACCCTGCTGGCCATTCCCTTCTTCACCTTCATGGGCCTGATCCTGGAGCGTTCCGGCATGGCCGAGGACCTGCTCGACACCATCGGCCAGCTGTTCGGCCCCATCCGCGGCGGCGTGGCCTATGCCGTCATCTTCGTCGGCGCCCTGCTGGCGGCCACCACGGGCGTGGTGGCGGCCTCCGTCATCTCGATGGGCCTGATCTCGCTGCCCGTGATGCTGCGCTACGGTTACGACAAGCGCCTCGCCACCGGCGTCATCGCCGCCTCCGGCACGCTGGCCCAGATCATTCCGCCGTCGCTGGTGCTGATCGTCATGGCCGACCAGCTGGGCCGCTCGGTGGGTGACATGTACAAGGCCGCTTTTGTCCCGGGCCTGCTGCTGACGGCGATGTATGCCGGCTATGTGCTGGCCGTGTCGATCTTCAAGCCGCACCATGCACCGGCGCTGCCGGAAGAGGCGCGCAACCTGAAGGAGCCGAACGGCGACTCCGGCGTGCGTTCGCTGCTGGTGCTGGTGGCGGCCACGGTCGCTGCGTCCTACGGCTTCGCGCACTACTATGAAAGCAGCCACCCCGAGGCGCATGCCGACGAAGTGGGCATCTTCTCGGCGGCGCTGGGCATCATCGGGGCCTTCGCCTTCGCTTGTGCCAACCGCTACCTGAAACTGGGCCTGCTGTCGAAGATGGCCGAGAAGATCGTGTTCGTGCTGATCCCGCCGCTGGCGCTGATCTTCCTCGTGCTGGGCACCATCTTCATCGGCCTGGCCACGCCCACCGAAGGCGGCGGCATGGGCGCGCTGGGCGCGATCCTGCTGGCGATGATGAACCGGCGGCTGAGCTGGAGCCTGTTGCAGCAGGCGATGATGTCGACCACGCGCCTGTCGTGCTTCGTCATCTTCATCCTGATCGGCTCGACCGTATTTGCCCTGGTATTCCGCGGCGTGAACGGCGACTTGTGGGTCGAGCACCTGCTGACGAACCTGCCCGGCGGCGTGACGGGCTTCCTTATCGTCGTCAACATCATGTTCTTCGGCCTGGCCTTCTTCCTCGACTTCTTCGAGCTGGCCTTCATCCTCGTGCCGCTGGTGGGGCCGGTGGCGGAAAAGCTGGGGATCGACCTGATCTGGTTCGGCGTGCTGCTGGGCGTGAACATGCAGACGTCGTTCATGCACCCGCCGTTCGGCTTCGCGCTGTTCTACCTGCGTTCGGTCGCGCCGAAGGAGGTCAAGACCTCCGACATCTACTGGGGCGCGATTCCGTTCGTGTGCATCCAGGTGGTGATGGTGACGCTGATCATCGCCTTCCCCAACCTGGTCTCGGTGGCCACCAAGACGGACATGACGGAACAGCTGGAACTGCAGATCGAGGCGCCGGCCGACTACGGCACGCCGCCGTCGGAGACGCCGAAGGAGGAAGAGTCGCCGCAGTTGAACTTCTCGACGGACGAGGCGGAGAAAAAATAATGGGGAACCGGCCGGCTGCCGCCGGCCGGTCAGGCGGCTAGTGCGTCACCAGCTTCGACAGCACGGCAAACGCGGCCCCGGTCTGGTCCTTGTCGATGATGAGCGTGAGCTCCGAATGCGTCGAGATCAGGTTGACCAGGTTGATCTTGTCCCATGCCAGCTTCTTCAGGATGGCGTGGTAGATGCCCGGGGTGCGGTGCGATTCGGCTGTCAGCTGCAAGGTGACGGCGTTCAGGTTTTCCAGCCGCGCCAGCTGGCGCTCGCCGGCGAAGACTTCCTCGACGAGGGGAATCAACAGGCGGCTGCAGATCACCATCACTTCATTGACGCCACGCGTCACGGTCAGGAACAGGTCGCGGCGCCGGCCGGCCTGCGCCAGCAGCTGGCGGTGGCACTCGTCGGTGCATTCGGACTGGCGGTAGGTCAGTTCGACCAGGTCGGTGCGGGCCGTCAGTTGCCCGGTTTTCTGGGCCAGCACGATATCGCTGGCGGCATGGTCCGGCAGGCGCTCGGACACGCGGCGCAGGGCCATCACGACGGCCGCCTGGCCGACCGGCTTCCACAAATCGCTTTCCAGCTGCGGCTGCAACTGGCGCGCCAGTTCCGACAGGTTGATCAAACCGCGCCGCAATCCTTCGCTGAGGAAGGGCGAGTCCATGACGATGCGTTCTACTTTGGTAGCAATGGACAGCATGGCAATTGCCCGCAAGGGCATCCTTTCTGAATGAACAGGAAATACGCCACTCCGCCGCGGGCAGCGGAGAATGGCATGTCTGAATTTTCAAGAGACGCGGCGACGCCCGTGCATCGAGCCGGCGTGGACGCGGAAAGGTTGCTGCCTATGTGGGTGGCGCGACGGCGCCCGGCCGGTAAAGGGGGATGTGCGTACTAATGAGAAGGCCAGATTCGTGTTTCATGATTGCGTCCCTGAAGTTTGCCTCAGCGCGAAAGGAAGGCGAAACTGCTGACGCTCGCGAGGTCCGTTTCCGGTCGTCGGCGGCGATGCTGGTTCCGACACGTTCCTGGAGCACCCTGCGAGCCTGACTGGTTCCACTGGCGGGAACTTCCGCGGCTCATCCGGTACTCACTACCCCTTACCCAGCTGCGCTGTCTTATATAAGCCCGTCGGGCATACGTGGCCGTTCGGTGCCACTGTAGTGTACGGTGCCAGATTCATTCATGGCAACTGCCGCACGCGCGTTTTGTTGCATGCATCACGAAAATGTTTTTTGTGCTTAAATGCCGTGCGGCAATCCGTCGACCTACACAATAAACATAATGTTCACGCGAGCAATACTGCGCTTACCGAAAGTCGAACCTGTCTCATTCTTAACAAAATTCGGCCACGCGACTCATTTCTCAAGTTTTTTGACAGCCCGACAAGGGGAGGAATAGTGTGCCGACACCCGCCCCATCCGGCGGCCCGCCTTCCCCCACACCCGCACTATTTGGAGATGAGATGAACCTTCGTTTGAGCATCATTGCGGCCGCTATCGCGGCACTCCCTGCTCTGCATGCGAACGCCCAGACCCGTGGCGTCCTCCCAGAGAGCCTGATGGCCGCCCCGGTCCAGCCCATGAACGCCACCGCCAAAGCCAATATCGAAAACCGTCTCGCCGCACGCCGGGCCGCGGCAGGCCTGGATGACGAACATGGCTACAAGATCACGCTGCAGCACCCGGGCGAGGCTGGTACGCGCATCACGCGCGCCCAGCACACCTACCGTGGCCTGCGCGTGTTCGGCTCCGAATCGGTCGTGGTCAGCGATGACGACGGTGAAGTGATCAGCGAGTCCGCGTCGGACCGCCGCCGTGGCCTGGACAGCTCGCGTGCTGCCGTGGCCGGTGGCCAGGGCCTGCCGGATGTGACGGCGACGGTCTCCGCCGACGAAGCCATCAACAGCGTCGTCAAGCGCGTCGCGCCGGTCGGCGTGCACCGCTGGAAGCCGGAAGCCGAACTGCTGATCTACCCTGTGATGAAAACGGTGCGCGTGGCGGGCGCCGAGAAGAAGGCGGAAGCGGCGCTGAACGCGCTGGACCTGGAAGAAGTGGTCGACCGTTACGAACTGGCCTACCTGGTCAAGACGCGCATGGCCACCGGCAAGAAACTGGTGTACCGCGACACCATCGTCAGCGCCAAGACGGGTGCCGTGCTGCAGGAATGGAACGCGCTGCAGACCGTCGTCGGCCAAGGCAAGAGCCAGTACAACGGCACCGTGCCGATCAACACCACGCTGTCAGGCAGCACCTACCAGATGCTGGACGCGACGCGCGGTACCGGCGGCAAGTTCGGCGGCGCGGCCATCACGAACGCCAACCACAGCCCCGAAAGCAATCCGCAGCCCGGCTCGATCTACACCAACACCACCAACGTGTGGGGCGACGGCCAGCAGTACATCAACGGCGGCAGCACCACCAACGCCAATGGCCAGACCGCGGCCGTGAACGCGCTGTGGGGCCTGATGAACACCTACGACACGATGAAGAACGTGATCGGCTGGCGCAGCCTGGACGGCAACAACACGGCAACCTACATCGCCGTCCACGTCGACAACCAGTACGACAACGCCTTCTTCGATCCGAACTGCAAATGCATGTTCATCGGCGACGGCAACAGCTTCAAGAACCTGGGTTCGATCGACGTCATCGGCCACGAGATGGGTCACGGTGTCACGGACGCCACGTCGAACCTGGTCTATGCCGGCGAATCGGGCGGCCTGAACGAATCGAACTCGGACATCCAGGGCGAGATGACGGAAGCCTACGCACGTGCCGGCGGTACCGGCACCGTGATCCCGGCATCGGGCAACGACTGGGTGATGGGCGCCGAAATCAGCAAGACCGGCACGCCACTGCGCTACATGTACAAGCCGAGCAAGGACGGCTCCAGCCCGAACGCCTGGAGCAGCACGATCAAGAACATCGACGTGCACTACAGCTCGGGCCCGAACAACCGCATGTTCTACTTCCTGGCCAACGGTTCGAACGCCACCAGCACCAGCGACTACTACAGCCAGTACCTGACGCAGAACCCGAAGAACATGACGGGTATCGGCAGCGACAAGGCCTTCCGTATCTGGTTCAAGGCCAATACCACCAAGTTCACCTCGTCGACCAACTATGCCGACGCGCGCAACAAGGTGCTGCAGGCAGCGGAAGAACTGTATGGCGTGGGCAGCAAGGAAGCCACGGCCGTCAAGCGTGCCTACGCCGCCATCAACGTCGGTACCGACGTGCCTGAAACGGCCGGCGGCACGGGTGTGTCGATCACGACGCAGCCGGCCAGCCTGACCGTGGCTCCGGGCGGCACGGCACGCTTCACCGTGGCGGCCAGCGGCGGCACCGCACCTTACAGCTACAGGTGGTACAAGAACAATGCGCTGATCAGCGGTGCCACCGCGGCCACGTATTCGTTCACCGCGCAGTCGACCGACAACGGCGCCGTCTACAAGGCCACTGTAACGGATTCGTCGTCCACCCCCGTCACCGTCACCTCCGGTAACGCCACCCTGACCGTCAGCAGCACCGGCGGCGGCACCACCACCGAGCGCGTGACCAACGGCGGCTTCGAGTCGAGCACCACCGGCTGGGCCGGCACCACCGGCGCCATCGGCACCTTCACGGGCCAGACGGCCTACGAAGGCACCCGCTACGCCTACCTGGGCGGCAACGGCACCACGGCGACCGAGACGCTGACGCAAGCCGTCACGATCCCGTCCACCGCGACGGCGGCCAACTTGAGCTTCGCGCTGCATATCGACACGGCGGAAACGGGCAGCACGGTGTACGACAGGCTGGTGGTCACGGTGAAGAACAGCACCGGCGCGGTACTGGGCACCCTGGCGACGTACACCAACGTCAACGCGGCCGCCGGCTACCAGGTGCGTACCTTCAACCTGCTGCCGTACAAGGGCCAGACCGTGACGCTGTCGTTCGCCATGACGGAAGACTCGGCTGCGCAGACCTCGTTCGTGGTCGACAAGGTCAGCCTGCTGACCCAGTAAGCGACTAAGTAGCAGCGCAGGCAGGTGCCGCCCCGGCGCCTGCCTGCTATCATGCCTGTTCGTCAATCTCGCAAGATCGTCAACGGCCAGGCATGTTCGAATTCCTCCGCATCTTCAGGCAAGCCCCGCCAGGGTCCGCGCCGCTCTCCTATTCGACCTGCAACGCCTTCCAGCACCGTTTCACCGACAGCCGCACCCGTTTTCCGCTGGTCAGCCTGGCCATCGGCGACTGCGACTGGGGCCGCCACGCGCGCTTCACGCCGCCGCAGCCCGATGCCATTGGTCGCAAGCTGTATGCGTGGGAAGTCAAATGGGTGCCGCCCCTGTGCGACGAGCCGGATTTGCCGCAGGCGGGCTGGGTGCGGCGCGAAGTATTGGTCGATCTGGTAGAACGCAGCTTCGCCGCGTCGGCCTGGAAGAAGATCGTCATCCCGCCCGTCGGCGTCAAGCCTCGCTGGACCCTGGACGCCAAACCCCGCGCCATCACGGCCTTCCGCTCGCCCGTCATGTTCCGGGGCGACCCGGTCGGGCGCGTGACGGCCGGGCGCATCGAGTTCACCCGCCACGGCGAGTCCGGCAGCGTCGACTGGGAAGCTTTGAGCGTCATTCATTTTTCCAAGCAGGCCGTCGACACGAATCATCTGCCGGTGCTGCAGGCCATCCTCGGCTGGGAAAAGGGCGACGTCACCGTGTCCATGCCGGAAGATCCGTCACACCCGTTCTACCGCCAGCTCATCACGCGGGGGCTGCTGGCACCGGATACCTTGCGCGACTTCCTCGATGCCGACGACGAACGGTGGCTGACCGTGCTGTCCACCTTGGGCGACCTCGGTCTCGGACCGCTCGACGACGCGACAGCTGCTGCGCTGGCCGCAGCAAACCTGCCCGGCCCGGTGGACCTGAACGGGCTTTCGATCCCCCGGCTGGAAGCCTCGCGGCAAGAACACCATCAAGCCCACCTGCCGCCACGCCGGTTCTTCTTCCGCTTCTCCACCGTCAATGGCGAAGCGCACCCGGCGAGGATGAAGGATGAAGTGAAACGCTGGGCGAAGACCCTGGCCGGCGGCTGGAGCGTCGAGTTCCACGCCGGCTGGAGCACCTTCCTGCAATTGCGCGGCCCAGCCCTGGAACTGGAGCTCAGCTACGACCGCTCGGCCGGTTTCGGCTCGCTCGCCTTCGCGCCGGGCCACTACCGGCGCATGCTGCGGGCCGATCCACGCTACCGGACCGATTTCGCGCCGCGCCATTCGTTTGCGATCCGCAGTTCCGGCATCGGCAGCGTGTACGGTTTCGCGCCAGGCTGCATCCTGCCCGTGCCCGAGCCCCTGTACCGCAGCAACCTGACGGCCTGGCGCGACGACAACGGCCGCTGCGGCATCACGTACGAGGACTACCTGTACCTGTGGCAGGCCGCCGACGTCGAGTCCATCGCCGACGAAGTCCACGATGAATACGGCGACCGGGGTGGCCCCCATTACCATATCGCCTTGCGTTTCAAGGGCGGCGCGAAGCTGACGGTGAAGGCCGGCGACGCGGGCGCCGTGCAATTGCAGGCATTTTTCGACCACACAGACCATCATGGAGCACGGCATGAGCAGCACACCTAGGAACGGCATCGGCGGCAAGACCTTCGACGAAGCACTGGCAACCCTGTCGGATATGACAGCAGGCGCGGTGCCCATCGGGCGAGAGGAGCACGAGGCCCGCATCGCCAGGGCCCAGGCCTTCATGCGCGCCGAAGGCATCGCGGTGGTCTACCTGAACGCCGGCTCGAACCTGCTGTATTTCACCGGCACGAAATGGTATGCCAGCGAACGCATGGTGGGCGCCATCCTGCCCGCCACGGGCGCACTGGAATATATCGCGCCGGCCTTCGAGCACGACACCCTGGTCGACTTCATGCTGGTCAAGGGCCACGTGAACTGCTGGGAAGAGCATGAAAGCCCGTACGCCCTGTTCGTCGCCGTGCTGGCACGCATGGGCATCGCCGCCGATACGGGCAAGCCGCCCCGCATCGGCATCTGCGAGAGCGCCGCCTTCTTCATCTACGACGGCATCCGCCCGCTGGCCGCCGGCTACGCGCTGGAGAATGCCCGCAGCGTGACGGCCCACTGCCGCACGCGCAAGTCGGCCGCCGAGATCGCGCTGATGCAGCGCGCCATGGACATGACCCTGGCCGTGCACGTGGCCACGGCCAGCATCCTCCATGAAGGCATCACGACGGTGGAAGTGGAAGAATTCATCGCCCGCGCGCACCGCAAGGTCGGTGCCAGCGGCTCGTACTTCTGCATCGTGCTGTTCGGCGCGGCCACCGCCTTCCCGCATGGCGTCAGCTACGTGCAGAGCCTGAAGCCGGGCGACACGGTGCTGATCGACACGGGCTGCAAGCTGCACAACTACATTTCCGACATCACCCGCACCTACGTGTACGGCGAACCGAGCGACCGGCAGCGGGCCGTGTGGAACAGCGAAAAGGCGGCGCAGGCGGCGGCGTTTGCCGCGGCCCGGCTGGGCGTACCCTGCCAGGACGTCGACGCCGCCGCCCGCCGCGCGCTGGAAGCGGACGGCTTCGGCCCCGGCTACAAGCTGCCCGGCCTGCCCCACCGCACCGGCCACGGCATCGGGCTGGACATCCACGAGTGGCCCTACCTGGTGGGCGGCGACACGACGCCGCTGGACGTCGGCATGTGCTTCTCGAACGAGCCGATGATCTGCGTGCCGGGCGAATTCGGCATCCGCCATGAAGACCACTTCTACATGACGGAAAACGGGCCGGCCTGGTTCACCCAGCCGGCCCGGTCGATCGACGATCCGTTCGGGCTGGCCTAAGCCGCCAGGCCGTCCAGCCAACGCTCCAGCACGGCCGCTCCCGCCGCCGCCAGGTCAACGGCATGCCGCGCGGTGCCGGCACGCAGCGTCGCCAGGTCGGCGCCCGCGTGCGCCAGCTCGATGGCGTGGCCAGCCAGCCATGCCTCCTGCGCGGCGCCGTCGAACTCCACGTGGCATTGCAGCGCCAGCGCGTGCGTGCCCATCGCGAAGGCCTGGCAGGGCGTGCCGGCCGTTGCCGCCAGCGCTTGTGCGCCGGATGGCAGGACGATATTGTCGCCATGCCAGTGCAGCACCGGCGTGCCGCGCAGGGGGTCGAGAACGGTGCCTGGCGCCGCCAGCGCCAGCTCGCCCCAGCCGATCTCCTTGCCCTGCGGTCGCGGGGTTACGTGCCCGCCCAGCGCCACGGCCATCAGTTGGGCGCCGAGGCAGATGCCCAGGGTCGGCAGGCCCCGCGCCAGCCGTTCGCCCAGGCCGGCCAGTTCTCCGTGCAGCCACGGATACGCCGCGATGTCGCCCACGCCGAGCGGTCCGCCCAGGACCACCACCAGGTCCGCTCGCAGCCACTCCTCCATCGTCGGGGGTGCCGCGCCGGCGTGCCGGTACGCGATGGCGTAGCCGCGTTCGCGCAGCGGCGCCGCGAATGTCCCCAGGTCCTCGAAAGCGATGTGATACACAGCCAGGCAGTTCATGCAGCGCTCCTTTGCGGCAGGCGGCAGCCGCCATCGTCACACATGTCCGCCGCCGGCGCCTCGGCCAGCAGACGACCGATCAGCGCGCCCACCTGCAGGTCCGGCAGGTGGCCGAACAGGCTGTGGCGCAGTACGCCGGCGCGGTCGAACAACAGCAGGGTCGGCGTGCCGCGCAGGCCGTAGCGCGCCATCGTGGACGGTACCGGTCCCGGGTCGCCCGGCCGGTCGACGCCGACGGGAAAACCGATCCGGTACTCGTGCAGGAAAGCGGCCAGCGCTTGTTCGTTCATCGCCGCGTGGTGTTCGAACACCGTGTGCAGGCCCAGCACGGCCAGCTCGCCGGGCCCGAAATGCTGGGCCAGCGCCTTGGCCTGCGGCAGCGCGTGCGCGACGCAGCCGGGACACAGCATCTGGAAGGCATACACGGCAACGAACCGGCCGCGCAGCGATGCCAGGGTCACGGGGCCTGGCGCATTGAGCCAGGCCGTGACCTCGAATTCCGGGGCGGATTGCGAGGTCGGGGCGATCATCGCGCGCGCAGCTTCACGCCAGGAAAGTCGACCGGCACCTGGAAAGCCACGTTCACGTAGTTGGTGAACAGGTTCAGGGCCACGTGCGCCATGATTTCGACGATCTCGCCATCGGTATAGCCGGCCGCACGCACGGCGGCGACATCGGCGTCGCCGATCTGGGCGCGGGTCTCCACCACGGCCAGCGCGAACGTCAATGCCGCCGCCGTCTTCGGGTCGTCCGACTGCCCGGCCTGGGCCGCCGCCATCTCCTGCGCGCTGGCACCGGCCTTGCGGCCCAGGGCCGTGTGGGCGGCCAGGCAGTATTCGCAGGCATTGCGGTCGGCGATGGCGACGGCGATCTGTTCGCCCAGCAGCGCCTCCAAGGTGCCCTGGCCCAGCGCGCCGAAGGCGCTCCACATGCTGCGCAAGGCGGCCGGCGAATTGGCCACGGCGCGGAACATGTTCGGCACGACGCCGAAGGCGCCATGGATCTGCTCCAGCAACTGGCCGGCTTCGCCCTGGGCGCCGGTGAGATTGGTGGTGTTGACGAGTTCGATGCGGGACATGATGTACTCCTTCGGAAGCGGGCCGTGGAAGGGGTGCGGCCGATTCACCCTTTTAAAATAGGACTCCTAACTATATGGCGCAAAAAAAAACTCAGGCAAAGCTCTCCCAGTTGCGCCGCTGGCTGGCGGGGTCCGTCGGCTCGTGCTCGGCGCAGTCGATGCGCAGGAACGAGATCGGCAGCGGCGCGTCGACCAGGCCGCAGTGGTGCGGCACCGGCTGGCCGGGATACTTGTTCGGCTCGAAATGGCGGCACGACAGGCAGGCCCGCAATTCCGGAAAACGTTCCGTCTTCTGCAGCTGGGCGATCAGCTTGAACAGGCCTGTGAGCAATTGCACCTGCTGGGCCTGCGGCAGCGCGCCCGCGGCCGTGTCGGCAAACGACAGCGCATGCCCCAGGCGCGCGGCCACGCCCTCGCCCGCCGGCGTCAGGTGCAGGGCCGTGGCGCGGCCGTCGTCGTCCGCCCGGGCCTTGCGCACCAGCCCCTTCGACACAAGCGCGGCGACGGAATCGCTGGTGCTGGCCGCCGAAATCGACAACTGCCTGGCCAGCCACGTCAGGCGCACGCCGCGCGTGCGATGCTGCAGCAGTTGCAGGATTTCCGCCTGGGCCGGATTGAGGCCTTCGGCCGTCGACACCTCCCACATCCCCGCGCGCAGCACCGTGCCGATGCGGGCGATGGCGGTGACGATGCGGGCCGAGATATCCGGCGTGCCGTCCCAGGGGGTTTCTGGTTGAATGTCCATGGATGCAGAATACCATGCCCGGATGATTTGTCAAGGAGTCCTAATTAAATATCGCTAACAGCACGCTGCGGCGTAGTAGCCGCAGCGGCAAGCGCCTTCCGGCTTATTTCGCGGCAGCCTTGCCCGTGTAGCTCAGTTCCGGCAGTTCCTTCAGCGCTTCTTCCTGGCCCACCAGTTCCGGCTTGACGTGACCGGCCATCAGGCCCATCGACACCGACGTGCGGACGTACTTGGTTTCGCCCTTGTCGAGAACGAAGGTCAGCTTGTTCGACACTTCCGTGCTGGTTTGCGCTTCATGGCTGCCCGCTGCCGTATCGACATAGAAATAGCCGCCCGGCGTGGACTCGCCCACCGCTGCGCCGTCGAGCTTGATGTCAGGACGCACGGCGGCGCCGACGAAGCTGTTAACGCGGTAGAAGTAGACGCGGCCCTGGTCCGCGGCCAGCTTCGGCGTCGTCGCTTGCTGTTCCGTGAATTTCGGACCTGTGGCGGCGCAGCCGGTCAGCGCGGTGGCGAGGGCGATGGCGCCCAGTTGCAGTATCTTTTTCATGGTTTCCCCTGGAGTGATGTTATTAGTTGAATGAAAGCGGAATGGGTGTCGCCAGCGGCGAAAAGCTCCGTTCGGCCGGCAGATAGAACCCCACCAGGCGCCCCTGGTCGAGCACCAGCCAGGCCTCATGGATATGCGAACCTTCCAGCGTGAACACGTCGCCCACCGGCTTATGGACGGTTCCCTGTGCCACGGTGCCGACGGCCAGCCAGCGACTGCCGGAATTAAGGACCCTTGTGTAACCCGTATCGAGCGTGATCACTCCCGCGGTCGACAGGACAGCTGACGCCGGGGAAATGGCAGCCAGCGTGGCCGGCACATGCTGCACGGCACAGCCGGTCAGCATGACTGCCAGCGCAGCCACCACGCAGCGAAAGTAGGAATTCTTCATGGCGGTAATGCTACATTATTTTCCAAAAAGAAAACTCTCGAATTGTCACATGAGCGCGGGTTAGAAGAAACATTCGATGCGCCATGAGCACTGCCGGATGCGGCTGTCGCCGCTGCGCTATAGTAGATGTTCTGCAACTTCCGTTTGGCCGCCTTGATCTTCGCGCCCCGTGTCCGCTGCCTCGCCGGCTTGCTGCTGGCCTTCCACCTGCACTGCGCGGCGATGCCGGCCGCCCCGCTTCTGTCCGACTACACCCACGACGCCTGGGGCACGCTGCAATCGGCCCCGGCCGACGTGCGCAAGTTCGCCCAGGGCCCCGACGGCTGGCTGTGGCTGGCCACGCCGACGGGCCTGTATCGCTATGACGGCTTCCAGTTCGAACGCACCGACACCGTTCACGGTCACCGCCTGCATTCCACCAACGTGCTGGGGCTGGCGGCAACGTCCGATGGCGCCCTGTGGGTGGGCTATCAGCTGGGCGGCATCACGGTGTTCCGCAAGGATGGCGCCCGCACCTATATGGAAAGCGAGGGCCTGCCGGCCGGCGCCGTCTTCCATATCGAAGTGGCGCGCGACGGCACCGTGTGGGTGGCCGCGCGCGATGGCCTGGCTTACCTGGCGCCCGGCGCCCGGCGGTTCCAGCGCCTTGCCGGCAACGCCGGCCTGCCCGAACGCCGCATCTACCAGATCCTGTTCGCACGTGACGGCACCCAGTGGATCGGCTCCAACGGCGGCGCCTTCTTCCGCCGCCCTGGCGATACTCGCTACACGCAGGCGTGGCCGCGCAGCGAACTGATGGCCCTCGCCGAAGGCCCGGACGGCACTATCTGGGGCGCCGACGGCAAGAACGACTACTACCGGCTGCGCACCACCGCGCCTACGGCCGCCGATCCGCAACGGCCCATCCTGCAGGGCACCGGCATGCACTTCGACCGGCAGGGCAACCAGTGGCTGATGCAGAACGATGGCCTGGAACGCCGGCAGCCCGATGGCGCAGCGCACCCGGAGCAGCGGCTGACGCGCCAGCAGGGCCTGTCCGGCCCGATGCCCCAGACCTTCTTCCAGGACCGCGAAAACAATATCTGGATCGGCACGGCCGCAGGCCTGGATCGCCTGCGGCGCAACCGCATCGAGACCCTGCAGGTGCCGCACCAGCTGGAAAACCCGGCCATCGTCCCGGGGCCGGACCAGGACGTGTGGGTAGGCAGCTATGCCGACGACGTGCGCAGCTACGCGGCCGGCCGGGCCGGTGCCGTCGTCCAGCGCGGCAGGCTGTCGGCCAGCCACCGCGCGGCCGACGGCACGCTGTGGACCGGCAACGACCGGGGCCTGACGCGGCGAGCAGCCGACGGTACCGTCACGACCATCGCGCCGCCGGATGGCGTGGCCGGCCTCGATCCGCAGGCCATCGTGCAGGACCGGGCCGGCGCCCTGTGGGTATCGTTCTCCGGCGGCGGCCTGTTCAAGCTGGCGCAGGGCCGCTGGCTGCGCGACGGCGGCCTGTCCGGCTTCCCGCACGTGCTGGCGACGTCAATGGCGCTGGACTCGAAGGGCGCCGTGTGGCTGGGCCACGCCCGCAATCAGGTCAGTCTGGTGGACGTGGATGGCACCGTGCGGCGGTTCGACGAACGCCAGGGCCTGCGCCTGGGCACCGTGCTGCACCTGGGGCCGGACGGCGACACGATGTGGGCCGGCGGCGAAAGCGGCACCGCCCTGTATCGGGACGGACGCTTCGCCACCCTGCACGGCCGCGGCGGCGAAACCTTCCGCGGCGTGTCCGGCATCGTGCGCCTGCCCGGAGGCGCCCTGTGGCTGCACGGCGCCGACGGCATCTTCCACATCCCCACGGCCGAGATTCAAGCGTGGCTGGCCGACCCGGCGCACGCCGTCGACTACGAACGTTTCGACGCCCGCGACGGCCTGCAGGGTCGCGCGCCCCAATTCCGGCCCCTGCCCTCGCTGCTGCACGGGCCGGACGGGCAGCTGTGGGCCAGCACCGTCAGCTCGGTCGCCCGCCTCGACCCGGCCGATATCCGCCGCAACCCGCTGCCGCCGCCGGTGGCGATCCGGGGCGTCAAGGTGCATGGCCGCGACTATCCCGCCAGTGAAGGCGCCGTGCTGCAGCTGCCGCAAGGCACGGACAGCCTGGAGATCGCCTTCACGGCACTGAGCCTGTCGATGCCTGACCGGGTGCGCTTCCGCTACCGGCTCGAAGGCGTCGATCCGGACTGGCAGGAGCCGAGTGGGCGGCGCGCGGCCCATTACACCAACCTGGCGCCGGGCAGCTACCGCTTCCGGGTCAGTGCCGCCAACGAAGACGGCGTGTGGAACCGGCAGGGCGCTTCCCTGGCGTTGCACATCGCCCCCACCTTCGTGCAGACGCCGTGGTTCAAGCTTCTGCTGGGGGTACTTGCGGCACTGCTGCTGAGCGCCGCGTACGTGCTGCGCATCCGCGTCATCAAGCGCAGCATGAAAGCTCGGCTGGCCGAACGGCTGGCCGAGCGCTCCCGCATTGCGCGCGCCCTGCACGACACGCTGCTGCAAAGCGTGCAGGGGCTGATCATGTCGTTCCATGCACACGTCGACCTGCTGCCGCCCGGCACGCGCGAACGGGCACGCCTGGACCAGACCCTGAACCTGGCCGACCAGCTGCTGATCGAGGGGCGCGACCAGATCCTCGACCTGCGCGCGGCCGCCTCGCCCGAGGAACTGGGCCTGGCACTGAAGGAATTCGGCAAGGGTCTGGCCGAGCACCGGCCGCACCGCTTCGAGGCCCGCGTGACCGGCCACGTGCGGCCCCTGCAGCCCCGCGTGCACGAGGAAATCTATGCGATCGCGCGCGAGGCACTGTTCAACGCGTCCCGCTACGCGCAGGCGAAAAACATCGTGCTGGAACTGGAGTACGGCAAGCGCGCGTTCACCTTGCGGGTCGGCGACGACGGCCGCGGCCTGGCCGAGGCCGTGGCGCAGGCACGCCAGCGACCGGGCCACTGGGGCCTGGTGGGAATGAGCGAACGGGCGGCGTGCATCGGTGCGGACATGCACCTGGCCAGCCAGCTCGATCAGGGAACGAGGATCGAAGTGACGCTGGCGGGGGCACTGGCGTATGCCGTCGAGGGGGGCGGGCGCGGTGGGTTGCTGTCGCGCTGGTGGCGGCGGGCTGCGTGAAGTTCAAGCACGCTCAAGCCACTGCGGCTAAACGATGGATCCGCCAATGAACGTACAGCGGGATGGTGGCATCGATATCGCCATCGGCTCGCTCGCGCATGACGATGCAGTTCGAATCCCAGCGCGCCCAGCTTGGCCCCTGGTATTCGAACAGGTGTCCGTTCGGGCCAACGCCCTTGTCGATGAAACCCAGCTCCGCAATACGATATGCGAAACCCGCACGGCATTCATGGGGAACGCGCGCCATGCACTGGCAGCACCATCAGAACGGAAGGCAGGGAACCCAGCAATCCGCCGGCGAGCGCAGATGCAAGCATGGGACAGTCCAAGAACAACGTGTAGACGAACAGCGTAAAGCCAGCGGCAACGACACCCATGAGGGTCACGTTACGCCGGCTGGCGAAAGGGTTACGCCCCATTTCCGCCTTGCGGAACAGCATGGCCATCATGGTCTCCCGAAGCGCAATAAACCATGATGGCATACCGACCGCAGTCGGGCAACGGCATCAAGCCTTCTTCGAGACCAGCGTCAAGATGTCATAGCTGGCCACCAGCTCGTCGTGCTGGTTCGTCACCTGCACATCCCAGGCGACGACGCCCTGGCCGACGCCCTTGTCGTCCTTGCGGTTGCGGTCGACCTTGCGCTTGCAGGTCAGGCGGGCACGGATGGTGTCGCCGATGGCCACCGGCGTGATGAAGCGCAGGTTGTCCAGGCCGTAGTTGGCCAGCACGGGGCCCGGTGCGGGCGAGACGAACAGGCCGGCGGCGGCGGACAGCACGAAGTAGCCGTGCGCGATGCGCTTGCCGAACTGCGTGTCCTTGGCCGCGATCTCGTCGAAGTGCATGTAGAAGTAGTCGCCCGAGACGCCGCCGAAATTGACGATGTCGGCCTCGCTGACGGTGCGGCGGTGCGTCAGCAGCGAGTCGCCCACCACCAGGTCCTCGAAATGCTTGCGGAAGGGATGCACGTCGTTCTCGCGCACGGCGCCACCGCGCACGTACTCGCCGGTGATGGCCGTCAGCATCGTGGGCGAGCCTTGCACGGCGGCGCGCTGCAGGAAGTGCTTGACGGCGCGGATGCCGCCCAGCTCCTCGCCGCCACCGGCGCGGCCCGGGCCACCGTGTTTCAGCTGCGGCAGGGGCGAACCGTGGCCGGTCGAATCGACGGCGGCCTCGCGGTCGAGCACCAGCACGCGCCCGTGCTGGGCCGCCGCCATCGGCACCGCATACGCCGCCGTGGCCGGGTCCTTCGTCACCAGGGTCGACACGAGGCTGCCCTTGCCGCGTGCGGCCAGGGCCAATGCTTCGTCGATGCCGTCGTAGGTCATCAAGGTGCTGACGGGGCCAAAGGCCTCGACATCGTGCACGGCGTCGTTTTCCATCGCGTTGCGGCACATGACGAGCGTGGGCGAGAAGAAGGCGCCTTCGTGCACGCCGTCGCCGACCAGCTTCAGTTCTTCCGGATGGCCGAACAGCAGCTCGTTCCCTGCCAGCAGGCGTTCGACCTGGGCCGCCACGTCACGCTGCTGGTCTTTCGAGGCCAGCGCGCCCATGCGCACGCCGTCGATGGACGGGTCGCCCACCGTGATTTTCGCCAGGCGCTCGCGCAGGCGCTCGGCCACCGCGTCCGCCTGGGTGCGCGGCACGATGATGCGGCGAATAGCCGTGCACTTCTGGCCGGCCTTGCCCGTCATTTCGCGCGCCACTTCCTTGACGAAGAGGTCGAACTCGGGATCGTCGGGCGTCACGTCCGGCGCCAGGATGGCGCAGTTCAGCGAATCCGCTTCGGCCGTGAAGGCGACCGAATTGGCGATCAGGTTGCGGTTGCCGCGCAGCTTGGCCGCCGTGTCGGCCGAACCGGTGAAGGTAACGGCGTCGAAGCCGCCCAGGCGGTCGAGCAGGTCGCCCGTGCTGCCGATGACCAGTTGCAGCGCGCCGTCCGGCAGCAGGCCCGACTCGTGCACCATGCGCACCAGCGCCTCGGTCAGGTAGCTGGTCGCCGTGGCGGGCTTGCCGATGCACGGCATCGCCGCCAGGAAGGACGGTGCGAACTTTTCCAGCAGGCCCCAGATGGGGAAGTTGAAGGCATTGATGTGCACCGCCACGCCGCCTTTCGGCACCAGGATATGGGTGCCGGCGAATCCGCCCCGCTTGCCAAGCGCCAGCGCCGGGCCTTCATGCAGCACGTTCGACGACGGCAGCTCGCGGCTGCCCATGCTGGCGTAGGCGAACAAGGTGCCGATGCCGCCTTCGACGTCGACCCAGCTGTCCGCACGGGTGGCGCCCGTCAGGTGGCTGATGCGGTACAGTTCTTCCTTGCGTTCCATCAGGTACAGCGCCAGCGCCTTCAGTGCGGCCGCGCGGCCCTGGAAGTCCAGCTTCATCAGCGCGGGAATGCCCGTCCTGCGGCCATAGTCCAGCGCCTCGGCAAAGTCGATCGCCTCGGCGTGGGTGTGATAGATCAGCTGGTTGTCCAGCGCGCCGTGCAGCGGCGTGTGCGCTTCCTTGCCGTGCCAGCGGCCGGCGATAAAGCTTTGCAGTGTCGTTGCCATCGTTGTCTCCTAGGGTTTGCTCTTCTTATGCTCATGCAGCGGCAGCGAACTTTCCCACTGCATGCGCTGGCGGTCCGGCTCCACCTCAGTGGCTGCCTCGACCTCGCGCATGGTTTCGCGCGAGCGCACGGCCAGTTCATGGTACTGGCCCGTGCCGACGTTCTTCCACGCCAGTTCCTCATCGGTCACTTCGCGCACGATGCGCGCCGGCGTGCCGACGACCATGCTGCGCGGCGGGATCGCCATGTTCGCCTTGACGAAGCACATGGCGGCGACGATGCTTTCGGCGCCGACGACGGCGTTATCCATGACGACGGCGTTCATGCCCACCAGCGCGTTGCGCCCGATGCGGCAGCCGTGCAGCACGGCGCCGTGGCCGATATGACCGTCCACCTCCACCACCGTATCGGCGCCCGGGAAGCCGTGCATCACGCAGGTATCCTGCACATTGACGCCCTCTTCCAGGATCAGGCGGCCGAAGTCGCCCCGCAGCGACGCCAGCGGCCCCACATAGCAACGGGGGCCGACGATGACGTCGCCGATCAGTACCGCCGTCGGGTGCACATACGCGCTCGGGTGCACCACCGGGCGCACGCCGTTGATCTCATAGACCTTGACCATATCCGGCGCCTTTCGTTCAGACGCGCTCGATGACGAGGGCGATGCCCTGGCCCACGCCGATGCACATCGTGCACAGCGCATAGCGCCCACCGGTGCGCTCGAGCTGGTTGACGGCGGCCGTGACGAGGCGCGCGCCGGAGGCACCCAGCGGGTGGCCGATGGCGATTGCCCCGCCGTTCGGATTGACGTGCGGCGCGTCGTCCGGCAAGCCCAGGTCGCGCGTGACGGCCAGGCCCTGGGCCGCGAAGGCTTCGTTCAGTTCGATCACATCCATCTGTTCGATGGTCAGGCCCAGCTGGGCCAGCAGCTTCTTCGACGCCGGCGCCGGGCCGAAGCCCATGATGCGCGGTTCCAGGCCCGCCGTTGCCATGCCAAGCACCTTGGCGCGGGGCTTCAGGCCATACTGCTCGACGGCCTTGCTGGAGGCCAGCAGCACGGCGCAGGCGCCGTCGTTGACGCCGGAGGCATTGCCGGCCGTGACGGTACCGTCCGGCTTGACGACGCCCTTCAGCTTCGCCAGCTGCTCGATGCCCGTGTCGGGGCGGGGATGCTCGTCCGTGTCGAACACCTTCGGCTCGCCCTTTTTCGACGGGATCGTCACCGGCACGATCTCGGCCTGGAACACGCCGGCCGCGTGGGCGGCGGCCCAGCGCTGCTGGCTGCGCAGCGCGAAGGCATCCTGGTCGGCCCGGTTCACGTTGAACTGCTCGGCCACGTTCTCCGCCGTTTCCGGCATGCTGTCGATGCCGTATTTCGCCTTCATCAGCGGATTGACGAAGCGCCAGCCGATGGTGGTGTCCTCGATCTTGGCCGCGCGCGAGAACGCCGTGTCGGCCTTGGCCATGACGAAGGGCGCGCGCGTCATGCTTTCGACGCCGCCAGCGATCATCAGGTGGGCTTCTCCCGCCTTGATGGCGCGGGCGGCCGTGCCGATGGTGTCCAGGCTGGAGCCGCACAGGCGGTTGATGGTATTGGCCGGCACGGAAGGCGGCAAACCGGCCAGCAGTGCGGCCATGCGGCCGACATTGCGGTTGTCCTCGCCGGCCTGGTTGGCGCAGCCGTACAGCACATCGTCCACCTGCGACCAGTCCACGCCTGGGTTGCGCTCGATCAGCGCGGCGATCGGCAGCGCGGCCAGATCATCGGCGCGCACGGAGGCCAGTGCGCCGCCATAACGGCCGAACGGGGTACGGATGGCATCGCAGATAAAGGCTTCGTTCATGGTTTCCTCGGTTGTCTTCAAAGCTGATTTCTCAGCCGCGTGGGCGTTGGTCCAGCACGCGCCGGGCCTTGCCCGTGGCGGTGCGTTCGATGCTGTCGGCGGCCAGCAGCCGCACGCGGGTGGTGACGCCGACATGGGTCTTGATATGGTGTTCCAGCTCGCGCGCCAGGCTCTCCACCTCGCCGACGGTCAGCGAAACCGTCGCTTCGGGGCGCAGCTCGGCCACGACGTCGAGCTTGTCGAGGTGACCGTCGCGCGTGACGACCAGCTGGTACTGCGGTGCCAGCTTCGGCATCTTCAGGATCAGTTCCTCGATCTGGGTGGGGAACACGTTGACGCCCCGGATGATCAGCATATCGTCCGAGCGGCCCGTGATCTTGCCCATGCGGCGCATCGTCCGCGAGGTCGGCGGCAACAGGCGGGTCAGGTCCCTGGTGCGGTAGCGGATCACGGGCATGGCTTCCTTCGTCAGCGACGTGAAGACCAGTTCGCCCTCCGAACCGTCCGGCAGCACCTCGCCCGTTTCGGGGTCGATAATCTCCGGATAAAAATGGTCTTCCCAGATGACGGGGCCGTCCTTGCTCTCGATGCATTCGCTGGCCACGCCCGGGCCGATCACTTCGGACAGGCCGTAGATATCGACGGCATCGATGCCGGCCCGCACCTCGATTTCGCGGCGCATGGCGTCCGTCCACGGCTCCGCACCGAAAATGCCGACCTGCAGCGACGACGCAGCCGGATCCAGGCCCTGGCGCTGGAATTCCTCGATGATGTTGAGCATGTACGACGGCGTGACCATGATGATGGCGGGCTTGAAGTCCTGGATCAGCTGGACCTGCTTTTCCGTCTGCCCGCCCGACATGGGCACCACCGTGCAGCCCAGCCGTTCGGCGCCGTAGTGCGCACCCAGGCCGCCCGTGAACAGGCCATAGCCATAGGAGACGTGCACCATGTCGCCGGCCCGGCCGCCAGCGGCGCGGATCGAGCGGGCCACCATGTCGGCCCACATGTCGATATCGTTCTGCGTGTAGCCCACCACCGTGGCCTTGCCCGTGGTACCGCTGGAAGCGTGGATGCGCACCACCTTCTCGCGCGGCACGGCGAACAGGCCGAAGGGGTAGTTGTCGCGCAGGGTCTTCTTGTCCGAGAACGGGAACTTCGACAGGTCCGCCAGGGTTTTCAGGTCTTCCGGATGGACGCCCTTGGCATCGAAGGCGGCGCGATAGTGCGCCACGTTGTCGTAGGCATGGCGCAGCGACTGCTTCAGGCGCTGCAGCTGCAAGGCCTGCAGTTCGTCGCGGCTGGCACGCTCGATCGGTTCCAGGTCCGCCGAAGCGGGAATGCGTTGGACCATGGGTGTCTCCCCTGTGAATGAAACTTGGTGAAACCTAGGCGTGGGCGGGTACCACATCGCCACCGATGCGGTGCGATTTGCCCCGGAACGTAGCGATGACGCGGCCTTCCTCGTTGCGCACGTCCACGTCGTAGATGCCGGTGCGGCCGGCCAGCGTGCGCTCGATGGCTTCGGCCGTCAGTACGTCCCCTGGCCGGCCCGGCGCCAGGTAGTCGATGGTGCAAGCGGCGCCCACGGTGACGAGGTTATGGCTGTTGCAGGCGAAGGCAAAGGCGCTGTCGGCCAGGGTGAAGATGAAGCCGCCGTGGCAGCTGCCGTGGCCATTGAGCATGTCCGGGCGGATCGCCATCGACATGCGGGCGTAGCCGGGGCGGATGTCGTCCAGGCTCATGCCCAGGCCCCGGCTGGCGGGGTCGCGTTCGAACATGGCCGCGCCGGCCGCTTCGGCCAGCGCCTGCGCGTCCACCGCCGCGTTTGTGCCCGTGTTTGTGCGCGTATCAGGCATGCAGCACTCCTGCGTGGATGGCGGTGCCCGCCGCCTGGCGGCGGCGCAGCAGCGGCGACACGCGGTAACGGTCTTCGCCATAGCTGGCGGCCAGGTTTTCCAGCACCGTGACGACATGGTCGACACCGACGGCATCGGCCCATGCCAGCGGCCCGCGCGGATAATTGACGCCCTTCTGCATGGCCGTGTCGGCGGCAATGGCGCTGCACACACCCTGGTGGACGGCATCGGCCGCCTCGTTGGCCAGCATCGCGACGGTGCGCATCACGGCTAGGCCGGGCACGTCATCGAGCCGCGTGACGGCGAAGCCGGCCGACTGGAACAGGCCGACGGCGGCGTGGAAGGCGGCCGGGCTGCACTGGTCGGCGCAGGCCACGGCGATGCGGGTCGCACCGGCCGCGTCCAGCACCAGGTCGAACAGCACGGTATCGGCGTGGCTGTTGTCGCGCGCGCGCGCCGTGGCGGTGCGCCCGTCCGTCAGGTAGATGGCCGCGCCGTTGCAATGGAAGGCCGGCGCCTCGCGGTGCTGGTGGCCTTCGGTGGAATTACGGGTGTGGACGTCGATACCCTGGGCCTTGAAGCGGGCCAGCATGGCAGCCGTCAGCCGGCCGTCAGCGCCCGCTTCCAGGCTGTGGCCGACGTAATCCGGCCGTGGCTGGGCCGCCTCGGTAGCCACCGGCTGCGGCGTGTGGTCGGTTCCGTATGGGTACAGGCCCCGGCCCGTCTTGCGGCCCAGGTAGCCGGCATTGACCAGTTCCTGCTGCAGCACGGACGGCGTGAAGCGCGGATCGCCGTAGTACGCATCGAACACGGAGCGCGTGACGGAATAATTGACGTCATGGCCGATCAGGTCCATCAGCTCGAAGGGGCCCATGCGGAAACCGCCCGCCTCGCGCAGCACGACGTCGATGGTGGGCGCATCGGCGGCCTGTTCCTGCAGCAGGCGCCACGCTTCGGCGTAGAACGGGCGCGCCACGCGATTGACGATGAAGCCGGGGGTCGACTTGGCGTGCACGGGGCTCTTGCCCCAGCTCGCCGCCGTGTCGTAGACGGTCTGCGCGACGGCCGCTTCGGTGGCCACGCCGCTGATCACTTCCACCAGCTGCATCAGCGGCACGGGATTGAAGAAGTGCATGCCAACCAGCCGTTCCGGGCGGTGCAGCTTGGCGCCGATGGCCGTGACGGAAATCGACGACGTGTTGGTGGCCAGGATCGCATCGTGGGCGACGATGCCTTCCAGCTCGGCGAACAGGCCGCGCTTGACGTCGAGGTCCTCGACGACGGCTTCCACTACCAGCGCCGCATCGGCAACGTCTGCCAGGCTGGCCACGGAATGCACGCGGGCACGCGCCGCCGCCGCTTCGGCGCCCGTCATCTTGCCCTTGTCGGCCAGCTTGCTGTAGATATTGCCGATGCCGGCCAGCGCGATCGCCACCGCATCCGGACGCGTGTCGTACAGCTTGACGGTATGACCGGCGGCGGCCGCCACCTGGGCGATGCCGGAACCCATTGCGCCGCTGCCGATGACGGCGACGATACTGCCTGGCTGGAGCGCGGCCATCATTCCCCCTTGAAGTGCGGTGTGCGTTTGTTGATGAAGGCGTCCACGCCTTCGCGGTAGTCGTGGCTGTAACCCAGCTCGCGCATCATCTCCCCTTCCAGCTTGAGCTGCTCGGGCAGGCTGTTGGCGTAGCTGAGCTGGATCGCCCGCTTGGTGAACGCCAGGCCCTTGGTGGGCGCGCAGGCGAAGTGCTCGGCCATCGCCAGCGCTTCCGTCATCAGCGTCTCGTCCGGCAGCGCCTTCCAGATCAGGCCCCACTGCTCGGCGCGGTCGGCCGTCAGCTTTTCGCCCAGCAGGGCCAGGCCCATGGCGCGGGCATGGCCGATCAGGCGGGGCAGGTGCCAGGTGCCGCCCGTGTCGGGGATCAGGCCCAGCTTGCAGAAGGCTTCGATGAACGAGGCCGATTTGGCCGCAAGCACGATGTCGCAGGCCAGCGCCAGGTTGGCGCCGGCGCCGGCGGCCACGCCGTTGACGGCGCAGATGACGGGCATCGGCAAATCCTTGATGGCCATGACCAGCGGTGCATAGAAGCGCTCGACGGAGTCGCCCAGGTCGGGGCGCTTGGCACCGCTGCCCGGTTCGACGGCGCGGTCCGACAGATCCTGGCCGGCACAGAAGCCGCGGCCGGCCCCCGTCAGCAGCAGCACGCGCACGGATTGGTCCGCGCGCAGCCGCTCGAAGGCGTCGCGCACTTCCAGGTGCATCGCCTGCGTGAAGCTGTTCAGCTTATCGGGCCGGTTCAAGGTCAGCTGGGCGATGCCTTCCTTGATGGTGAACAGGATGTTGTCGTAGGTTTTTTGTTCGGTCATCGTTGTCTCCTCCGTATTTGCGCCGTGCTTTGCTGCGTATTTGCTCAGTAATCGATTACTCGGCCTGGTCGAAATCGACGATCACCTTGTCGGTGGCCGGGAAGCTCTGGCAACTGAGCACGAAGCCGCGCGCGATCTCGTAGTCTTCCAGCGCGTAGTTGACGTCCATGTCTACCTTGCCCTCGACGACCTTGCAGCGGCACGTCGAGCACACGCCACCCTTGCACGAGTAGCGCATTTCCAGGCCGGCGCGCAGGCCCGCGTCCAGGATCGATTCCTTGTCCTTCTCCATCGTGAAGGTGGCGGCATTGCCGTCCTGGATCACCGTCACTTCCGTCAGCTGGTGCGCCGCATCGAGGTCCAGCTGGGCGCGTGGCTTGTGCTGGTGCTTCGGGATCGACGCGGCGAACAGCTCGACCTTGATGGCCGCCTTCGGCATGCCCCCTTCCTGCAGCGCTTCGGAGACGCCGTGCATCATGTCTTCCGGGCCGCAGATGAAGGCCGTGTCGTAGTCGGCGATATCGATCCAGTGCTGCAGGAATTGCCGCGTCTTTTCCTTCGTGATGCGGCCGTTGAAGAGTTCGATGTCCTGCTGCTCGCGGCTCATCACGTAGACGATGTTGAGCCGCTCCATATAAATATCCTTCAGCTCCATCAATTCGTTCTTGAAGATGACGGACGAGGAAGCGCGGTTCCCGTAGAACAGCGTGAAGCGGCTGTGCGGCTCGGCCAGCAAGGTGGTCTTGACGATCGACAGGATCGGCGTGATGCCGCTGCCGGCGGCGAAGGCCAGGTAGTTCCTGCGGCTGGCGGCGTCCAGCGGCACGTTGAAGTGGCCCATGGGCGGCATCACTTCGATGACGGCGCCTGGCTGCAGCGTCTCGTTCGCCCACGTGGAGAAGGCGCCGCCCTGGGTGCGCTTGATGGCCACGCGCAGCGTGCCGTCCTGCACGGCCGAGCAGATCGAGTAGGAGCGGCGCAGGTCTTCGTCGTTGACGAGGGCACGCAAGGTCAGGTGCTGGCCCTGCTGGTACTGGAAGCTGTCGCGCAACTCGGGCGGCACGTCGAACGTGACGGCGATGCAGTCGCGCGTTTCCCTTTGCACTTTCGAAACGGGCAGCGGGTGGAATTTGCTCATGGTGTCAGTGGCACTTGAAGTAATCGAAAGGCTCGCGGCAGTCCAGGCACTTGTACAGGGCCTTGCACGGCGTTGAGCCGAATTGGCTGGTCAGTTGCGTGTGGGTCGAACCGCAGTGGGGGCAGGCGACGACGGGCGGCGGCACGGCGCGGCGCGACACGGCGCCGGCCAGGCCGCTCTTCAGCCCGCTTTTCAGCCCACTGGTGTCGATGACCTGCAAGTCGCTGGCCTGCTGCGACGGTGGAGCGATGCCGTAGTCCTTCAGCTTGACCTTGCCCTCCTCGCTCATCCAGTCCGTCGTCCATGCGGGCGACAGCCGGGTGACGATATCGACGTGACCAATGCCTCGCTGGTGCAGCGCGTCGCGCACGGCATCCTCGATCACCTGCATGGCGGGGCAGCCGGAATATGTGGGCGTGATCGTCACGCTGACGGCATCGTCGCCGGTAACCTGCACGGCGCGCACGATGCCCAGGTCGACCACGGAGATCACGGGAATCTCCGGGTCCGGCACGGCCGCCAGCCAGGTCCAGACCTGCTCTTCCCTCAGCTGCGCGGCGGCCTGCATGTCACCACTCGGCGCCGGGGTAGGCACGCTGCAGGAACTGCATCTCGGCCAGCAGGTAGCCCAGGTGTTCGCTGTGGCGTCCCTGCTTGCCGCCTTTCTGCATCCAGGCGTCGGCAGGCGGCATCGTCAACGTCGCTTCGGCGAAGATGTCGGCCACGTGGTCCAGCCATTGCTGCCGCAGGTGGGCGGCAGGCGGCGCGATGCCCGCTGCGACCATCGCGTCGTCGACGGCGTCGTAGTTGAACACTTCACCGCTGTACATCCACAGTTCATCGGCGGCCGTCTGCGCGTAGCGGTGGCTGATGTCGGTGCCGTCGCCCAGGCGGACGACCAGGTCGCCGCTGCGGCGCAGGTGATATGTCACCTCCTTCAGCGACTTTTCCGCGATGCCGGCAATGCGCTCGTCGCTGGACTTGGTCAGCGCGCCGATCAGGAAGTAGTGCCAGGTATCGAAGTAGAACTGCCGCATCAGGGTGTCGGCATAGTTCCCGTTCGGCTGCTCCACCAGCAGCACGTTGGTGAAGTCATGGGCATCGCGGCGGTAGGCCAGAGCATCCTCGTCGCGCCCCCGGCCTTCCAGCTCGCCCGCATAGGTCAGCCACATGCGCGCCTGGCCCAGCAGGTCCAGCGCCACGTTCGTCAGCGCCATGTCTTCTTCCAGCGCGGGGCCCTTGCCGCACAGCTCCGACAGGCGCTGGCTCAGCACCAGGGCGTTGTCGCCCAGGCGCAGCAGGTAGTTGGTCTTGGCGTCCATGCGCATTCCTTCGACTACAGGTTCTTCACTTCTTCCGGCATCGGGAAGAAGGTGGGGTGGCGATAGACCTTGCTGTTGGCCGGCTCGAACAGGGCACCCTTGTCGGCCGGGCTGCTGGCGACGATGTCGGCCGCGCGCACCACCCAGATCGACACGCCTTCATTGCGACGGGTGTAGACGTCGCGGGCGTTATTGATCGCCATTTCCGCATCCGGCGCATGCAGGCTGCCCACGTGCTTGTGGGCCAGGCCGTGCTGGCTGCGGATGAATACTTCCCACAGGGGCCATTCCTTGCTCATCGTTGTCTCCTCAGGCCGCGGCCTTGGTTTTCACATGCTTGTCCGCGTGGGCGACCAGCGCGTCGCGGAACCACTGGCCGTCTTCCCAGGCCTTGACCCGCGTGCGCAGGCGCTCGCGGTTGCACGGGCCGTTGCCCTTCAGGACATTGTGGAATTCGCTCCAGTCGATCTCGCCGAATTCGTAGTGGCCGGTGGCCTCGTTGAACTTCAGGTCCGGATCGGGAATCGTCAGGCCCAGGTACTCGGCCTGGGGCACGGTCTGGTCGACCATGCGCTGGCGCAGCTCGTCGTTCGAGAACAGCTTGATGCGCCACTGCGTCGACTGGGCGCTGTTGACCGATTCCGCGTCCGACGGGCCGAACATCATCAGCGACGGCCACCACCAGCGGTTCAGCGCATCCTGCGCCATCGCCTTCTGCTCCGGCGTGCCCTTGGCCAGCGACATCATGATGTCGTAGCCCTGGCGCGCATGGAAGGATTCCTCCTTGCAGACACGGATCATGGCGCGGGCATACGGCCCGTACGAGCAGCGGCACAGGGGAATCTGGTTGATGATGGCCGAGCCATCCACCAGCCAGCCGATGGCCCCCATGTCGGCCCACGACAGGGTCGGGTAATTGAAGATGCTGGAGTACTTGGCCTTGCCCGAGTGGAGGGCGGCCAGCAGCTCGTCACGCGAGACGCCCAGGGTTTCGGCGGCACTGTACAGGTACAGGCCATGGCCCGCTTCGTCCTGGATCTTGGCCAGCAGGATGGACTTGCGCTTCAAGGTCGGCGCGCGCGTGACCCAGTTTCCCTCGGGCAGCTGGCCGACGATCTCGGAGTGCGCGTGCTGGGAAATCTGGCGGATCAGGGTCTTGCGGTACGCCTCGGGCATCCAGTCCTTCGCCTCGATCTTGATGCCGGCGTCGATGCGGTCCTGGAAGGCGCGCTCATCGTCGCCCATGTCGGCCGCCGTGCGGACATTCTTCAGGCCGGTTTCCACCATTTGTGCATACATGATGCTGTCTCCTCGGGGTTCGCTTCCTCGTTCGAAACATAATACGATACGAATTCTGCTTTGACTACGGTTTTTTTGTGTCACTTTATTTTCCCGTATCCTGTTGAGCGGGCGATTGGCCCGCTTACAATATGCCCATGCGCACGCCCACCACCCTGAACGACTGGATCGACCAGTCCCTGACGCTCGACCCGCCCCGCTCCAAGTCCCTGGTGATGACGATTTTCGGCGATGCCGTCGTGCCCCACGGCGGGCTGGCGTGGCTGGGCAGCCTGATCGAGCTGACGGCGCCGTTCGGCATCAACGACCGGCTGCTGCGCACGTCCGTATTCCGGCTGGCGCAGGAAGGCTGGCTGGGCGCGCAGCGGGACGGGCGGCGCAGCAATTACGCCATCACGCCTGAGGCGATGCAGCGCTTCACGCGCGCGTTCCGGCGCGTGTATGCGGCGCCCAGCGTGCACTGGGACGGCAGCTGGACCATCCTGCTGGGCGCGAACGGCCTCACGGCCACGGAACGGGCTGCGCTGCGCAAGGAGCTGGTATGGGAGGGCTATGCCGTGATCGCGCCCGGTATCGCGGGACACCCGGCCGGCGACGCGGCCGCGCTGGACGATTTGCTGGGGCGCCTGGACTTGCGGGGAAAAGTGTATGTCGTGCAGGCCGCGCAACTGCCGGGCGTGCAGGGCAAGCCGCTGGGCGACCTGGTGGCCGAGGGGTGGGATTTATCGGAAGTGGCGAGCGGCTACGAGCGCTTCGTCGAGCGCTTCGCGCCCTTGCGCGAGCTGCTGCGCCAATTGCAGCAGAACCAGCTGCCGGCCGAACAGGCCTTTATCGTGCGCACCCTGGTGATTCACGCCTACCGCCGCGTCCAGCTGCACGACCCGCAACTGCCCGTCGAGCTGCTGCCCGACCCCTGGCCCGGCGCCGCCGCCTTCGAGCTGGCGCGCGAGCTGTACAAGCTTTCATATGTGGCGGCCGAGGAGCATATCGTTGCCGCCCTGCGGCGCGAAGACCCGGCCGCACCGCTGGCGCATGAAGCTTTCCATGACCGGTTTGGCGGGCTGGGCTGATCCACCCACTGCCGAGTCTGTGTCCACCTTGGGGTCAGACCCCGACATGGACACGGCCTCGGCTATGAGCCACATCGACGCGTCTTCTGCACAACTGTCCAGCTCGTGTCTTTGTCGGGGTCTGTAAGGAGGCCCTGGCATTCATGCCATTGCCCGCTGCGTAGGCGAGGAGCCGTGCTCCTTGAAACCCCTCCTTCACCCCCAACAAGGCGGACGCGGCCCCGGCCGCAGGCGACGGGGTTATTTGCGGCCCGAACTGATCAGGTAGTTCTGCATCGTTGCTTCGGCCACGGACGCCCACTGGTTCTGGTCGTGGCGGAAGCGCTTCCAGGGTTCGTAGATCTTGCGGAACTTGGCGTTCTTCGCCGCTTCTTCTTCCATGACCTGGGTGGACTGCTTGTAGGCCGCGTCCATCACGTCCTTGCTGAAGTTGCGCAGCTTGGCACCGTTCTTCATCAGGCGGGCCAGGGCGCCGGGATTTTTCGTGTCGTATTCGGCCTGCATGACGACGTGACATTCGTAGCTGGCCGCCTCGATCGCCGCCTGGAACTGCTTGGGCAGCTTGTCCCACTCCTTGGCGTTGACGTAGAACGACAGCTGCGGCCCCGCTTCCCACCAGCCGGGCGAATAGTAGAACGGCGCCACGCGGGCCAGGCCCAGCTTTTCGTCGTCGTAGGGGCCGACCCATTCGGCCGCGTCGATGGTGCCCTTCTCCAGTGCGGCGTAGACGTCGCCGGCGGGAATCTGCTGCGGCACCACGCCCATGCGCTCCATCACGCGGCCCGCGAAACCGGCCACGCGCATCTTCAGGCCCTTCAGGTCGGCCACGGACCTGATCTCCTTGCGGTACCAGCCGCCCATCTGGGTGCCCGTGTTCCCGCCCATGAAGTTGACGATGCCGTAGCCCTTGTAGAACTCGCGCAGCAGCTCGCGCCCGCCACCCTGGTCGAACCAGGCCGTCTGCTGGCGCGACGTCAGGCCGAACGGCACGGCGCAGTCGAAGGCGAACGTGGGGTCCTTGCCGAAGTAATAGTAGGCCGGGGTATGGCCGATCTCCACCGTGCCCGCCTGGACCGCGTCCATCACCTGCAGGCCCGGCACGATCTCGCCGGCGGCGAACTGGCGGATCAGGAACTTCCCGCCCGTCAGCTGGGCCACGCGCTTGACGAAGTGGTCGGCCGAGCCGGCGATGGTGTCCAGGGTCTTGGGAAAGCTCGATGCCAGGCGCCAGTTGACGGTGGCCTGCGCCTGCGCCAGGGACGGCGCGGCGATGGTACCGGCGCCTGCGGCGACGGCGGTATTCTTCAGAAAGGAACGACGTTGCATGAAGTCTCCTGCTGGTTCTTGTGGTGTCGAATGATGGTTCGATCAAGGCGACATGGGGCGCCATATGGATGAGGCGCCGGCGCCGGCCCATTGTAGCGGGTCGGCCGGCGGATGTCGAAAAGGCCACGGCCACGGTGCGGCGGGCCGCCAAAGCCGGTATCATGCGCCTGTCGCGTCACGCACGCTCCCCATTTAACCAGGACACACAATGTCTATCAAGATCAGCAGCCAGTTCGATGCTGGCGCCATCGACGTCGTGGGCGTTACCAGCGCCGGCGATATCGATGTGAACATCCGCAAGGACTCCCACGCCGACATCATCCAGTGGTTCTACTTCCGCGTGCAAGGCGCGCGCTCGACCCCACTGACGATCAATTTCCTCAATGCCGGCCAGGCCGCCTACCCGGATGGCTGGAAGGACTACCAGGCCGTTGCCAGCTATGACCGCGACACGTGGTTCCGCGTGCCGACCAGCTTCGACGGCGACGTGATGACGATCGAGCACGAGCCGGAATACGACAGCGTCTACTACGCCTACTTCGAGCCGTATTCGTGGGAACGCCACCTGTCACTGCTGGACAGCGCCCAGTTGTCGGCACTGACGCAGCTGGTCGACCTGGGCAGCACCATCGACGGGCGCGACCTGAACATGCTGATCGTCGGCGACGAGGACGCACCGAAGAAGGTCTGGGTCATCGCGCGCCAGCACCCCGGCGAGACGATGGCCGAATGGTTCGTCGAAGGCATGCTCGAAGCGCTGCTGGACCCGGCCGATCCGTTCGCCAGCCAGTGCCTGAAGGAGGCCGTGTTCTACGTGGTGCCGAACATGAACCCGGACGGCTCGGTGCGCGGCAACCTGCGCACCAACGCGGCAGGTGCGAACCTGAACCGCGAATGGAACACGCCATCGATGGAGCGCTCGCCGGAAGTCTTCCTCGTCAAGCAGAAGATGCTGGAAACGGGCTGCGACCTGTTCCTCGACATCCATGGCGACGAAGGCCTGCCGTACGTGTTCGTGGCCGGCAGCGACTCGCTGGAGAACTTCACGCCGGCGCAGAAGGCCGAGCAGGACAAGTTCATCGAGGACTTCAAGGTCGCCAGCCCGGACTTCCAGAGTGAGTTCGGTTACCCGGACGCGCCGTTCACGCCGGAAGTGCTGACGATGGGCTCCCCGCACATCACCCATGCCTTCGACTGCCTGGCGCTGACCCTGGAAATGCCGTTCAAGGACAATGCCAACGACCCGGACCCGGTCAACGGCTGGAACGGTGCCCGCTCGATGAAGCTGGGCGCGGCCATCCTGCAGCCGGTGCTGCGCACCTTGCGCGGCTGATTCTCGCCGCTGCTGCGTCGCATGCAAGCCCCGCCGTTGCGGGGCTTTTCATTTGGTGGACGTCATGTGCGCAGCATCTGCTGGAAGGCCTGCGGCAGCCAGGGTCGCGCCGCCAGCAGGAAGGTAACGGCGGTGCGTTCCTCGTAGGGCAGGCGCGCATCGTCCTGGTGCTGGCGCGCGAATTCGTCCGCCACCTGGCGCAGGCGCTCCAGCAGCGCACGCGATGAAGCGGGCGACAGCATCACGCTCACCAGCCGCAGCAGCTCGCCGGGGCCGTTGAAGTGAGTGTCGAGATAATCGCCATAAGCCTCCTGGCGGAACCAGTTCTGGATCGGGCCGTCGGGAATCCAGCCGAAGGTGCGCGCCACCAGCAGCTTGACCCGGTTGTTCGGCTTCAGGACGAGGAAGCCGATGCGGTCCAGCCGCAGCAGGCACTGCACCGCTTCGGCCTCGCTGATGCGATACGTGGCCACCAGCGCCTCGACGGGCACCTCGTTCAGCGCCGCCACGGCCACCAGCAGCAGCCGGGGGTCGCCGATCAGCTCTTCCTCCTGCGCGTACGTCAGCTGCGCGATCAGTTGCGGCGCGTCGGCCGCGGCGTGGGCCAGTTCGACCAGGTCCATGTCCAGCACGGCCAGGATTTCGTCGAGCCGCTCCAGCGAGAAATTACGCTGGGCGAAAATGCGCTTGACGCTCGCTTCAGACATACCGATCCGCGCCGCCAGCGCCGCATACGTGATGCCGCGCGCCTTCAACTGGCGCTTGAGCGCGTCGATCAGCAGTGTCGAGCTGGACATTTATCGTTCTCTTTCGGGAAATAGTATCGAAAAATGATACCACGAGCTTTCCTGGCGGATACGCCATGCGCGGCGCTTGCGGCTCCGGGCGGACCCGGCGATGATGGCGGCACTTCACCAAACAGGATCCCCCAATGAAAGCCAAGCTGCTCGCCGCCCTCTTCGCCATCGCCTTCGCCGCCAGCGGCCCCGCCGCCGCCGATGCCTCGGCACCGTCGCATGCTTCCGCCGAAGCGTCGGGCTATGTGGTAGCCGGCTCGCTGGTCGCCAGCCTGGTCGGCGGCAGCCTGATCGTGGTCAGCGTCGACAAGGTCGGCGATGGCATCGAGCTGGTGCTGAAGAATGCCGTCGACGCCAGCAGGGCCACCGTGCGCATCACGGGCAAGGCGGCCAAGGAACTGTCGATTGCGGCCGGCACCGTGCTGCAGGTGGTCGCCAGTTCCACCGGCCACATGCTCGTCATGTCCGGCAAGGCCATCGCCTTCATCCCCAACGAAGCGGGCAAGGCGCTGCTGCGCAGCACGCCGGCTTCCTGAGGCATCCGGTCGGTTTCGGCAACTGCCGCCGGTTACTGGCAATCTGCTAGCTGCACCGGGGGCATTGCGCAAACGGGCTGCTCGGGCGATGATCGCTGCGTGACGATTTTCCTGGAGTACCGATGAAACCTTCCCTTGCCTGCGCGCTGCTGCTGGCGTCCCTTCACTTTACCGCCGTGCCGGCCCAGGCGGCCAATCTTTCGGCCGGGTCCGAAGGCCTGAGCTACCTGTCCGGCCTCGTCGTGCTGGGCTCCATCGTCACCGTCGGCGGTGCCGGCAGCGTGGTGGTGGAATCGGTCAAGACCATCGGCGAAGGCATCGAGGTCGTCATCAGGAACGTGGCCGACGGCAGCCGCGCCACCGTGCAGTTCTCGGGCAAGGCGGCGCACGGGCTGTCCGTCGGCACGGGCGCCGCGCTGGAGGTGGTCGCCAGCGCCACGGGCCATCTGCTGGTCGCTTCGGGCAAGGTGCTGGCCTTTATCCCGAATGAACTGGGCAAGGTGCTGCTGCACCATTCGGAGGTCAAGGTCTGATGAAACGCCTGCTGTTGATCGCCTGCCTGGTGCTGGCCGCGCCCGCGTGGGCCGGCCGCTCCTGCGAGGAAAACCCGATGCCCGTCGACGATGCCGTCAAGTCGATGGACCTGGCGCAGAAGACCTTCGCCGCCCTCGACGCCAGTGGCGCCCAGGTGGCGCTGCTCTCGCGCGTGGGCCAGGACCTGAGCAAGTACGGCCTGACCTACTCGCACATGGGCATTGTCGTGCGCGACCATCCGGAAGGCCGCTGGACCGTCGTGCATGAACTGAACGAGTGCGGCACGGCGTCGTCGAACCTGTACAACGAGGGACTGGGCAATTTCTTCATGTCCGGCCTGTTCCGCTACGAGGCCGAGATCGTCGTGCCCAATGCGGACACGCAGGCGCGCCTGGCCCAGCTGGTGGCCAGCCGCACGGCGCGCCGCCTGCACGAGCCGCAGTACAACATGCTGTCGTATGCCTTCTCGACACGCTACCAGAATTCGAACCAGTGGGTGCTGGAGACCTATGCCGCCGCCAGCGCGCCGGCCGGCCAGGTCGAAACGCGCGCCGAGGCGCAGGCCTGGCTCAAAAAAGCCGGCTTCGAGCCGATCACCTTGCGCATCCGTTCCGGCACGCGGCTGGGTGCACGCATGTTCCGCGCCAACGTGGCCTTCGACGACCATCCGTTCGACCGCCGCATGACGGGCCATATCGACACCATCACCACCGATTCGATCGTGCGTTTCGCCCGCAATCTCGATCCGGCGACGAAGGTGACGACGGTCCGGTGACCAGGATCGAACGCTGGGCGCCGCGGATTTGCGCGGGCGCAGCGCCAGGCGCATCAATGCTTGCAAAGTAGGGCGATGACAAGACCACCTGGAGACGATCATGCGTACTTCGCTTCACAGCTCCCTTCAAAGCTCCTTTTGCACCTTCTCCCGCACCTTTTCCCGCACCTCGGCCGCCGGCCTGGCCGCACTGGCCCTGCTGGCCGGCTGCACGATGCCCTACCGCCCGCCCCAGTTCATGGAGGCGGACACCCGCTTCCCCGGCCTGATCGACTTCGTCGCCCGCGCCGAGAACAAGCGCGCCGACGTGCTGCTGGTCCACGGCATGTGCACCCACGATGCGAGCTGGGCCTCGGAGACGGTGGCGACCCTGGCCGCGCAACTGGCGGCCAATACCAGCGCGCCACGCAGCCGGACCGGCGGCACCGGCATCGAGATCATTCCCGCCACCATCGCCGCGCCGCACGGCACCTTGCAGGTCAAGTCGCTGATCTGGTCCGGCCTGACGACGCCCATCAAGCAGCAGCTGTGCTACGACCAGACCGATAAATCGGCCATCTGCACGGGCACCCCGCCCTTCCCCGCCACGCGGGCGCGCATCAATGCACAGGTCAAGGACTGGCTGGTGGACGACTGCCTGCCCGACGCGCTGGTCTACCAGGGGGTGGCGCGGCGCGAGATCCAGGCGCGCATGCGCGATGCCATCCTGGCCGCCACGGAAGGCGCCGACCCGGCCGCGCCGCTGGTGGTGATCTCGGAAAGCCTCGGCAGCAAGATCCTGTTCGACACCTTGCTGGCGATGAGCGAAGAGGAAGCGGGCAGCCGCGCGGCCCAGACGGCCCAGCGCGACGTGGAAAGGATGGCTTACCTGATCATGGCGGCCAACCAGATTCCGCTGTTGCAGACGGCCGAGCAGGTGCCGCAGGCGGGCGCCAGCCTGACGATGCAGGCTGCGCCGCCGGACAGCCTGGCGCAGCTGCTGGCGAAACGGCGTGCCCCGGCGCGCGAGCGCCGCACGCCGGCCGGCGGCCCGCTGGTGCTGATCGCCTTCACGGACCCGAACGACGTGCTGTCGTACACGCTGCCGCCGGAACGCTACCGCGCCCAGGGTGCGCAGGTGCATAACGTGCTGGTGTCGAATGCGCGGACGTATTTCGGCTGGCTGGAAAACCCGGTCGATGCGCACCTGGGTTACCTGGCCAATCCGGACGTAGGGAGCCTGATCAGCTGCGGCGTGCCGCGCAGCGCCTTGTGCAAGTAAGGCCCATCAATGAAAAGTGCCCCGCATGCGGGGCACCGTCAGGACAGCGCTGGCGGGATTACTTCGGCGCCCGTCCGGCGCTGATCAGGTAGTTCTGCATGGTTGCCTCGGCCACGGAAGCCCACTGGTTCTGGTCCTGGCGGAAGCGCTTCCAGGGTTCGTAGATCTTCTTGAACTTGGCGTTCTTGGCCGCTTCCTCGTCCATCACCTGGGTCGCCGTCTTGAAGCAGGCGTCCATCACGTCCTTCGGATAGTTGCGCAGCTTGACGCCGTTCTTCAACAGGCGCGCCAGCGCCGTCGGGTTCTTCACGTCGTATTCGGCCTGCATGCCCACGTGCGCTTCATAGCTGGCCACTTCGATGGCGGCCTGGTATTCCTTCGGCAGCTTTTCCCATTCCTTGATATTGATGTAGAAGGAGAACGAGGCCGACGGCTCCCACCAGCCCGGCGCGTAGTAGAACGGCGCCACCTTGAAGAAGCCCAGTTTTTCGTCGTCGTACGGGCCGACCCATTCGGCCGCGTCGATGGTGCCCTTTTCCAGCGCCGGGTAGATGTCGCCGCCGGCCAGCTGCTGCGGCACCACGCCAAGGCGTTCCAGCACGCGTCCGGCGAAACCGGCCACGCGCATCTTGGTGCCCTTCAGGTCCGCCACCGACTTGATCTCCTTGCGGAACCAGCCGCCCATCTGCGTGCCGGAATTCCCGCCCAGGAAATTGATGATGTTGTAGTCCTTGAAGAAGGCTCGCGTCAGTTCGCGCCCGCCGCCCTGGTCGTACCAGGCCGTGTGCTGGCGCGACGTCAGGCCGAACGGCACGGCGCAGTCGAAGGCGAAGGTGGCGTCCTTGCCGAAGTAGTAGTACGAGGCGCTGTGGCCGCATTCGACTGTGCCGGCCTGTACGGCATCCATCACCTGCAGGCCCGGCACGATCTCGCCGGCCGCGAAGGAGCGGATATTGAACTTGCCGCCGGTGAGCTGGGAAATGCGCTTGGTGAAGGTGTCGGAGGCGCCGAAGATGGTGTCGAGCGACTTGGGGAAGCTGGAGGCGAGCCGCCAGTTGATGGTCGGCAGGGCCTGGGCCAGGGCGGGCGCGGCGATGATGCCGGCACCCGCGCCGGCGGCCGCCTTGGTGATGAATGAACGACGTTCCATACGTTTGTCTCCTGGGGATATTTTTTTACGCTCGGAAAACGTTACTGCTGGAGACAGTGTAGGGAAACGCTGTAAAACTGGCAATCAGAAAAATGGAAAGGTCAGTTCCCCGCGACGACCATCTTTTCAATCAGGATCGAACCGGTCTGCTTGGTGCCCCGCACCAGCACGTCGTTGCCGATGCCGACGATCTGCTGGAACATTTCCTTCATGTTGCCGGCGATGGTGATTTCCTCGACAGGGTACTGGATGATGCCGTTCTCGACCCAGTAGCCGGAGGCGCCGCGCGAATAGTCGCCCGTCACATAGTTGGTGCCCTGGCCCATCAGTTCCGTGACCAGCAGGCCCGTGCCCATCTTCTTGAGCATGCCGGCGAAATCGTCCGCCGCCTGCGTCAGGGTCGACGTCATCGACAGGTTGTGCGAGCCGCCCGCGTTACCGGTGGTCTGCATGCCCAGCTTGCGGGCCGAATAGGTCGACAGGAAGTAGCCCTGCAGGATGCCGTCCTTGACGACGTCACGGTACTGCGTGCGCACGCCTTCCTCGTCGAACGGGGCCGAACCGATGCCGCCCACCACGTGCGGATCTTCGTTGATCTGGATATGGTCGGGGAATACGGCCTTGCCCAGCGTGTCGAGCAGGAAGGTCGACTTGCGGTACAGCGCACCGCCCGACGTGGCCTGCACGAAGGCGCCCAGGATGCCGGCGGCCAGCGGCGCCTCGAACAGCACGGGGCAGGTGCGCGTCGTCATCTGGCGCGCGTTCAGGCGAGCCAGCGCGCGTTCGGCGGCGTAGCGGCCCACCGCTTCGGGCGTGGCCATTTTCTTCGGATCGCGCACCGAGGTGTACCAGTCGTCGCGCTGCATGTGCGCGCCCTTGCCGGCGATCGGCGTGGCCGACAGCGTGTGGCGCGAATACGGATAGCCGCCCATGAAGCCGCGCGAGTTGGCCGACACGAAGTGCGACTGCTGCACGTGCACGCCGGCGCCTTCGCTGTTGGTGATGCGCGGGTCGACGGCGAACGATGCCGCCTCGGCGCGCTGCGCCAGTTCCACGGCCTGCTCGGTGGTGATGTCCCATGGGTAGAACAGTTCGAGGTCGCGCGGGTTCTTTTCCAGCAGCTCCTCTTCGGCCAGGCCTGCGCAATCGTCGTCGGCCGTGAAGCGGGCGATGTTGTATGCCGCTTCCACGGTGGCGCGCAGCGAGGCGGCGGAAAAGTCGGACGTGGAGGCGTTACCACGCTTCTTGCCGACGAAGACCGTGACCCCCAGGCCCTTGTCCTTGTTTTGCTCGATCGTCTCGATCTTGCTCTTGCGGACCGACACCGACAACCCGCTGCCTTCGCTGATCTCGACGGCGGCATCGGTGCCGCCCTTCTCGCGTGCATAGGCCAGAACGTCCTGTGCAAGCTGTTTCAACTGATCCTGGCTGTGGGTGAAGTGGGAGTCGCTCATGGGGTGTTTTGGTGGTCCAAGCGTTAAAACAGTTATCATAGCAGCCGTTTACCGTTTTTACAGGCGCGCTTTCGCGGTGCGCCGTCCATATCATGCCAAATGCAAACCGGGGTGCCGTCGGCTTCCAGTCCACCGAGTTCGAACAAGAGTACGAGCGCCCTTCCAAAACCGAACTGAAACGCCAGTCCGACGCCCTGCAGGCGCTGGGACATGAGCTGGTCGACCAGCCGCGTGACCGCGTCAAGCGCATGGAGATGCCGGACGACGTCAAGGATGCCATTCTGGAATGCCAGAACATCAAGAACCACGAGGGTCGCCGCCGCCAGCTGCAGTACGTGGGCAAGAAGATGCGTTCCCTGTCGGACGAGGAAGTGGCCGTCATCGTGCGCACCATCGAAGGCTGGAAGGGCGCATCGAAGGCCGATACGGCCGCGCTGCACGCGCTGGAACGCCGCCGCGAGAAGCTGCTGGCCGACGACAAGGCCCTGACCACCCTGCTGGGCGAGCACCCGGAACTGGACGGCCAGCACCTGCGCACCCTGATCCGCAACGCCCGCAAGGAACAGGCCGAGCACAAGCCGCCCAAGGCCTACCGCGAGATCTTCCAGATCCTGAAGGACCTCGATGCCAAGGCACGCCGCGCCGCCAAGGCCGCCGCCGGCGCTTCGGAAGACGAGGACGAGGACGAGGATGGCGGCGATTACGACAATGGCCGCGAGGACCGCGATGACGAATGAAGTGAAGCACGGGGCCACGGCGCGCGAGCTGCTGATCGGCCTCGTCTCGATCTCCGACCGCGCCAGCGGCGGCGTCTACCAGGACCAGGGCATTCCGGCGCTGGAGGAATGGCTCAAGGGCGCCATCACGACCAGCTTCAGGGTCGAGACGCGCCTGATCCCGGATGAACGTGCCGTCATCGAGGCGACGCTGGTCGACCTGGTCGACACGGTCCGCTGCGACCTGGTGCTGACCACGGGCGGCACCGGCCCGGCGCGGCGCGACGTCACGCCCGAGGCCACGCTGGCCATCGGCACCAAGGAAATGCCCGGTTTCGGCGAGCAGATGCGCCAGATCAGCCTGCGCTTCGTGCCGACGGCGATCCTGTCGCGCCAGGTGGCCGTGATCCGCGAGAGCGCCGACCATGCCGCGCTCGTCATGAACCTGCCCGGCCAGCCGAAGTCGATCCGGGAAACGCTGGAAGGCCTGAAGGATGCGGACGGCAAGCAGCTCGTCGCCGGCATCTTCGCCGCCGTCCCCTACTGCGTCGACCTGATTGGCGGTCCGTATATCGAAACCGACGCGGCCGTGTGCCAGGCGTTCCGGCCCAAGTCGGCCGTGCGCCCTGCCCCCGCGCCTTTAAAACTCTAGGAAACCATGAGCGACCTGTTACAGAACATCGAAGTGTGCACCTCGGACAAGCCGGAAATCGCCGTCATCTGGCTGCACGGCCTGGGCGCGGACGGCAACGACTTCGTCCCCGTCGTCGATGAACTGGACCTGGCCGGCCTGCCGGGCATCCGCTTTGTCTTCCCCCACGCGAACACGATGCCCGTGTCGATCAACGGCGGCTATGTGATGCGCTCGTGGTACGACATCGTCCACACGGACCTGGGCCGCCAGGAAGACGAAAAAGGCCTGCGCGCCGCGCAATTGCAGGTGGAAGCCCTGATTGCCCGCGAAAAGGCGCGCGGCATCCCCGCCAGCCGCATCGTGCTGGCCGGCTTCTCGCAAGGCTGCGCGATGACCCTGCAGACGGGCCTGCGCCATCCGGAAAAGCTGGCCGGCATGATGTGCCTTTCCGGCTATCTGCCGCTGGCCGACAAGGTCGCCGCGGAGCGCACCGAGGCCTCGAAGCAGACGCCGATCTTCCTCGTGCACGGCCGCATGGACCCCGTCATTCCCGTGCAGCGCGCCATCGCCTCGCGCGACGCGCTGCTGGCACTGGGCTACCAGGTCGAATGGCATGAGTACCCGATGCAGCACTCGCTGTGCCAGGAAGAGGTCGTGCACATCGGCGCCTGGCTGAAGAAGGTGCTGGCGTAGTCCCAGGCGGTAATTATTCCGGCAGCGGTGCCGCCATCGATGGCGGCACCGCCGACCGGGCCGCGTTCATGACCATCGCCAGGAACGTGTAGTAGCCGTTCAATCCCATCAGGTCCGTCACCCCGTGCTCGCCGAACAGGTGCAGCGCGGCGGCATAGGTCGCATCCGCGACACCCTTGTCCCGCTGCAGCTCGCTGCAGAAATCATAGACCGCCTGTTCGTCCGGCCGCAGGCCTTCGGGCACGCGGCGTGCCGCGATGGCGTCGATCACATGCTGGGCGATGCCTTCTTGCGCGGCGATGGGCGCATGGATGGCCCACTCCACCTGCTGGTTCCAGTGCCGCGCCGTCACCAGGATGGCCAGTTCGGACAGGCGCGTGCCGATGGCGCTGCGGTAGCGCAGGTATTCGCCCATCTGCTGGGCAGCCAGCATCAGTTCGGGACTGCGGATCAATGGCACGAAGGGTCCATACAGGGCGCCGCGGGGGCCGTCGATGACGGTCTGGGCGGCAGCCTGTTGCGCGGGCGTCATGCTGTCGAAGGGGATGGGGCCGAGGCGATCTGTCATGAGGGAAATATTCGCATAGGGCAAGGGAAAAATCAAAGTGGGCGTGGGGGGCGCGGGCTATTGTCGATCGTCAACACCTGAAAAAAGAGACCCTTCATGACCCAACTCATCCATAGAAACCTGCGCCAGACCCCGCCTGCCGCCGTTTGCGCCTTCGGCATGTACGTGCGCGATGGCGAAGGCAAGACTTACCTGGACGGCAGCGGCGGTGCAGCCGTGTCGTCGCTGGGCCACAGCCATCCGGACGTGCTGGCGGCAATGCAGGCACAGTTGAAGACGACAGCCTACGCCCACTCGGGCTTCTTCACCACCGACGTCGCCGAGGAACTGGCCGCGCGCCTGGCGGCCGATGCGCCGGGCGACCTGAATCAGGTCTACCTCGTGTCGGGCGGCTCGGAGGCCATCGAGACGTCGCTGAAGCTGGCGCGCCAGTACTTCGTCGAAAGCGGCGAGCCGGGACGGCGCGTGTTCCTGGCGCGGCGCCAGAGCTACCACGGCAACACCCTGGGCGCGCTGGCGCTGGGCGGCAACGAGTGGCGCCGCAAGCCCTTCGAACCGCTGCTGATGGACGTGGCGCGCGTGTCGCCCTGCTACGAATACCGCGAGCGCCCTGCCGGCCAGGACGTCAACCAGTACACGGCCGACCTGCTGGCGGAACTGGAACAGAAGATCCTCGATATCGGGCCGAAGAACGTGATCGGTTTCTGCGCCGAGCCGGTGGTGGGCGCGACCCTTGGCGCCGTGCCGCCCACGCCCGGCTACTTCAAGGGCGTGCGGGCGCTGTGCGACAGGTACGGCATGCTGTTCATCGCCGATGAAGTCATGTGCGGCATGGGCCGCACGGGCACCCTGTACGCGATCGAGCAGGAAGGCGTGGTGCCGGACATCGTCACCCTCGGCAAGGGCCTGGCGGCCGGCTACCAGCCGGTGGGCGCCGTGCTGGTGCGCGATCACATCGTCGAGCGTTTACGCGCGGGCAGCGGCGTGTTCCAGCATGGCCACACGTATAACGCCCACCCCGTGGCCGCCGCCGCCGCGCTGGCGGTGCAGAAGCTGATCCAGCGCGACTGCCTGCTGGGCGCCGTCACGGTGCGGGGCGCCACGTTCCGGCGCATGCTGCGCGACGCCTTCGGCACCCACCCGAACGTGGGCGACATTCGCGGCCGCGGGCTGTTCCTGGGACTGGAACTGGTGCAGGACCGCGACACCAAACGGCCTTTCGACCCGGACCTGAAGCTGCACGCGGCGGTGAAGCAGAAGGCGATGGACTGCGGCCTGATGGTGTATC
The DNA here is from genome assembly GCF_009720835.1 of Pseudoduganella buxea. Taxonomy (GTDB): domain Bacteria; phylum Pseudomonadota; class Gammaproteobacteria; order Burkholderiales; family Burkholderiaceae_D; genus Rugamonas; species Rugamonas buxea. The sequence goes on along the minus strand of NZ_WNKZ01000007.1, from coordinate 70,466 downwards.
CGATGGGCGGCACGATCGACGGCCGCCGCGGCGACCATATCCTGCTGGCCCCGCCGTTCATCGCCACCGAAGCGGACCTGGGGCAGATCGTGGCAAGGCTGTCGGATGGGCTGGCGCGGGCGCTGGAAGCGATCCGGCCAAGCTGAAAAGTTGCCCGGAAAATGGGGTCTGTCCCCATTTTCCGGGAAATATTTCAATACTGCTGGAAGCCGATGACTTCCTGCTGCTGCTCGCCCAGGCCGGCGATGCCCAGGCGCAGGAAGTCGCCTTTTTTCAGGAAGCGCTTGGGCGTGCGGCCCATGCCCACGCCGGGCGGCGTGCCGGTGGCGATGATGTCGCCCGGTTCCAGGGTCATGAACTGCGACAGGTAGCTGACCAGCTGCGGCACCTTGAAGATCATCGTCGCCGTGCTGCCCGTCTGCATGCGCTTGCCGTTCACTTCCAGGTACAGGTCGAGGTCGTCGAGGTCCCACACTTCGTCGCGCGTGACCAGCCACGGGCCGACGGGGCCGAAGGTGTCGCATCCCTTGCCCTTGTCCCACTGGGGTCCCCGTTCGAGCTGGTACTCCCGTTCGGAGACGTCGTTGACGACGCAGTAGCCGGCGATGTACTTCTCCGCATCGGCCTCGCTGACATAGCGTGCGCGCGTGCCGATGACGACGCCCAGCTCCACTTCCCAGTCCGTCTTCTTCGAGCCCTTTGGCAGCATGATGTCGTCGTCCGGGCCGGACAGGCTGCTGATGGCCTTCATGAACACGATCGGTTCGGTGGGAATCGGCAGACCCGATTCGGCTGCATGGTCGGCATAGTTCAAGCCGATGCCGATGAATTTGCCGACGCCGGCGACGGGCACGCCGAAGCGCGGATTGCCACGCACCAGCGGCAGCGTATCGGGCGCGATCTTGGCGATCTTGCGCAGTGCCTTGTCCGACAGGTTCGCGCCACCGATGTCGCCGATCACGCCGGACAGGTCACGCAGCTTGCCTTCATCGTCGATCAGGCCAGGCTTCTCCTTGCCGATACGGCCGTAACGCACCAATTTCATTTTTTCTCCCACACACTGCAGCTGTCAAAACGCAGATTCTACAGTGTTCCGCGCGACGACCCTGCGGCGGCGCCAGACAAACCAGGCGATGCCGGGGAGCTGCAGCAGCACCACGACGCCGAACGCGGCCTGGTAGGCGCTGGCCGGATACCGGTGCGAGGCATCCGGCTGCCACAGGCCGACGATCTCGCCGAAGCCCGCCTGCACGATGAAGGCGCCCGTGAAAATGAGCAGGTTCAGGCAGGTCGAGGCACGCCCCGTCAGTGCCGGCGGCATGGCCTGCGCGACGATGGTGTACTCGATGCCGGTAATCGTCCCGATCAAGGTGAACAGCACGGACAGCAAGGGGAAGCTGGGCTTCCACCCCAGCAGGAAGCCGCACTGCACGACGAGGAACAGCGACACGCCGACGCCGGCCACGGTGATCGCGTCGGCGCCCCGCCTGGCGGCCCACTCCGTCACCATGCCGACGGAGATGGCGCCGAAGATCACGGCGGCCATGCCCAGGTACAGCAGCCAGGCCACGCTCTGCTCCGGGAACCGGCCCACGTCGGTGAGCCAGCGGCCGATCCACAGGCCCTGCAGGCCGAAGAACACCGTGTGCGGAATCAGCACCAGCATCGCCGTCTCGCGAAACACAGGGTGGCGGTAGACGTCGAGCAGGGCCTTGCGGTCGAAGCGCTTGTGCGGCGCGGCCGGCGGCGTCGGCGCGAGCAACAGGATCAACAGGCCCGCGATGGCGCAGCCGGCCGCCAGCCAGATGAACAGCCAGCGCCAGTCGGCCAGCTGCAGGAACAGCCGCACCGGCAAGGTGGCGGATGCCGCACCCAGGCCGCCGGCCGCGATCAGGTAGCCCTGCACCGACGGCAGCCTGGCCGGCGCGATCCACGTCGACACGGCCTTTACCGCCGCCATGAAGCAGCCGGCCAGGCCCAGGCCCATCAACGTGCGCGCGGCCAGCATCTGCATGAAGGTCTGGCTGCCGGAGAAGGCCAGGGTGCCGACGCTGGCCACGAGCAGCATGGCGAACTGCACGCGGCGCGGGCCGTAGCGGTCCAGCGCCAGCCCCACGGGCAGCTGGGCCAGCGCGAAGGCGAAGAAGTAGGCGCTGGTCAGCACGCCCAGTTCGGCCGGCGTCAGCGTGGCGGCCGCCATCAGCTGCGGCGCCAGGATCGCGTTCACCGTGCGCAGCAGGCATGACAGGTAATGCCCCAGCGCGTAGGGAATGAAGACGAGGCACAGCACGGCCACGCCGGACAACTCACCCGGCACGTACTGGCGCCCGCCCCACCCGGCCCGCGCCGGCGTCGCGGCGGGGACCGGATCGGCCGTGGCGGGGCCGCATGCGGCGGCCAGCGGCACCACCGGGCATTCCAGGCCGGTCCGGCCCGCCCGCGCCGCCGGGTCCGCGCCGCAGTCATGCCTCGGAAGCGCGCTGCCCATGGCTTATGCCGCGTTGCCGTGGGTGGCGCAGGCCTCGCGCCTGGAAGCGATCGGAATCACCTTGCGCTCCACGGCCGCGCCGTGCGGCACCTGGTCGGGCGTGCCGCCTTCCTCGAAGAAGAACTTCTCCTTGCCGAAGGCCGGCTTCAGGTGGTCGAGCCAGGTCGCCTCGGGATCGTACTTGGCGAAGAAGGGCTTGCGCACCCAGTCCGGATTGCGGGCCTGCAGGAACTGCAGGGCGAACAGCTTTTCGCCGTTGATGGTGACGACACCGTCGATGGCGACCTTGCCGGGGAAGGCGCTCATCGACGGGCCGCGCACCGTGCGCGCCAGGCCGGACACCATCTGGTAGGCCTGCTGGAAGATCTCGTGCGCGCGCGCCAGCGGCAGCTGGAAGTACTCGCGCGGGCCCGTGTCGCGTTCGACGAACATGTAGTAAGGGATGGCGCCCAGGCGCACGCCGGTGCGCCACAGTTCGGCCCAGCTGTGCGGGTCTTCGTTGATGTGGCGGATCAGGGGCCCCTGCATGCGCAGGGTGGCGCCTGTGCCGACGATGCGCTTGACGGCCTTCTGGGCGATCTCCTGGCGCAGCTCCACCGCGTGGTTGTAGTGGCCCATGATGGCCATGTTCTTGCCGGAGGCGACCACCTTCTCGAACAGGCGCAGCAGGTCGTCGGCATCGCGGTCGGTGACGAAGCGCTGTGGCCAATACGCCACCGACTTGGTGCCGATGCGGATGTTCTGGATATGCGCCAGCTCGGGCCCCAGCAGCGGCTCGATGAACTCGGCCAGGGAGCGGGTGTTCATGATCATCGGGTCGCCGCCCGTGATCAGCACGTCCGTTACTTCCTTGTGGTTTTTCAGGTACGACACCAGCTCCGTCGTCTCCTTGGCGTCGAACTTCATGTCGTCCATGCCGACGAATTGCGGCCAGCGGAAGCAGAAGGTGCAGTAGGCGTGGCAGGTCTGGCCGGAGCTGGGGAAGAACAGCACCGTCTCGTTGTATTTATGCTGCAGGCCACGCAGCGGCGTGTCGTTCACGCGCGGCACGTTGTGCGTCATCTGGCCGGCCGGATGGGGATTCATGCGCATGCGGATCTGGTGCACGTAGGCGGCGATGGCGGCATCGTCCTGCTTGACCATCACCAGGTCGCGCAAGGTGCGGTATTCGTCGATCGGCAGCATGTCGCGGTGCGGGAACACGAGGCGGTAGATGGGATCGTCCGGCACGTTGTTCCAGTCGATCAGCTGGTCCATCACGTATTCATTGGTCCGGAACGGCATCACGTGGGACACCACCTGCACGGCTTCCTGCAGGTCCGGGGGTAAGGACTGCCACTGGCGCGCCTGACGGATGCTCTGGCGCGTGAAGGGCTTGAACTTCTGGGGTGCGAACTCCGAGGTCATTGACTTTCTCCTGATGGGCGGGGCGGTGAGAACGTCAATGCTATCCACCGGGCAACGATTGGACGTTGCCATATATCAATATCCCGACAGAAATCAAATTCCACACAGAAATGACACGGTTTGCGCCAGCGCAAATCCGGACGGCCGGGCGCGACGTAAATTACTCCCGAGAACTTCATCTCGCCTTTCACCCCCACCCTTTCAAGGAACCCGTCATGAAACAATTGCTGATCGGCAGCCTGGCCTGCCTGGCCATGGCAAGCGCTTTTGCCGCCACCGAACCGACCGAAAAAGACGCCATCGCCATGGCCGAACGGGGCGCCGCCTTCATCAAGGCGCACGGCAAGGACGAAATGATGAAGAAGCTGGCCGCCAAGGATCCCGAGTTCGTCCAGGGCGAGCTGTATGTCGACATGCGCGACCTGAAGACGGGCATCGTGCTGGCCCATCCCATCAATCCTTCCATCGTCGGCAAGGACCTGACGGACGTGCCGGACCCCAGCGGCAAGAAGTACCGCCGCGAGATCATCGAGCTGGCCGCCAAGAGCGGCAAGGGCTGGGTCGACTACATGTACAAGAACCCCGTCAGCGGCAAGATCGAGCCGAAAACCACCTACATCCTGCGCGTCGGCGAAGTCGTGCTGGAAGCGGGCATCTATAAAAAATAATTGCGGGGCCCTGGCTGTCCGCGCGCACCGGCGACGCGGCAGTTCATCGGGCCCTGGCGGGGAGTCGTCATGCTGAACAAATTACGAATCGGTCCGAAACTGCTGCTGGCGCCCGGCGTCGTGCTGATCCTGCTGGTGACCATCACGGTCTGCGCCTGGTACGGCATGGTGCGCCAGAACGCGTCGATGGAAAACCTGGTGCAGGTGCGCGCGGCGCGACTGAAGGCCGTGGCCGACGTGTCGGGCGAAACGCGCCAGGCCCACGCCAATATCTACCAGCTGCTGGCCTGGACCAACGGCAGCTTCGCCAAGAACCGGCTCGATGCGCTGACGGCCGAACTGAAAGGCCGGCACCAGGCCGTCGAGCAGGAGCTGGGCCGCCTGGGACGCCTGGCCGACGCCGAGGAGCGCAAGCTGGTCGATGCTTCGGCGGCGGCGCTGGCGGCCTACCGCAAGGGCGTGCTGGAAACCATCGAGATGGCGCAGATGGACGTGGCCATCGCCACCAATTCGATGCAGAAGGCGGAAAGCCAGTTCGTGTTGCTCGACGCGGCCCTGGTGCGCCTGGCCGCGCGTGAGAAGGCGCTGAGCGAAACGGCCTACGCCGAAGCCGGCGCGGACTTCCGCCAGCTGGGCATGACGATGACGGGCCTGTGTCTGCTGTCGGTGGTGCTGTCGCTGCTGGTGTCGATGCGGGTGCGCAGTGTTCTGCTGCGCGATATCCGCTCGATCGCCGACGTCGTGCGCAGCCTTGCCGAAGGCCGCCTGACGGGCGGCCGCGCCAACCACGGCAAGGACGAAATCGCCGAAACGGCGCGCGTGCTGGACCAGAGCATCGCCAACCTGGGCCAGACCCTGCGCACCATCCGCGGCGCCGTGCAGTCGATCGACACGGCCTCGCATGAAATCGCCAGCGGCAACCTGGACCTGTCGAACCGCACCGAGCGCCAGGCCGGCTCGCTGCAGGAAACGGCCAGCGCGATGGAGAGCCTGACGACGGCGGTGCGCCAGAACGCGGACAATGCGCGCGAAGCGTGCCGCCTGGCCGCCACCGCCACGACGATGGCGGAAAAAGGCGGCAACGCCGTGGCCCAGGCCGTGACGACGATGGAATCGATCCGCGCCAGCTCGCGCAAGATCGTCGAGATCATCGGCGTCATCGACAGCATCTCGTTCCAGACCAATATCCTGGCCCTGAACGCGGCCGTGGAAGCGGCCAGGGCCGGCGAACAGGGCCGCGGCTTCGCCGTCGTCGCATCCGAAGTGCGCACCCTGGCGCAACGCTCGGCCGCCGCCGCCAAGGAGATCAAGGAGCTGATCGCCACGTCGGTGACGACCATCGACAACGGCGCCGCCTCGGTCAGCCTGGCCGGCAGCAGCATGGGCGACATCGTCGGCTCGGTCCAACAGGTCAATCACATCATCGAACGCATCAGCGAGGCCAGCGCCGAACAGGCGCACGGCATTTCGGAAGTGAACGTGGCGGTGGGCCAGATCGACGACGTGACGCAGCAGAACGCGGCCCTGGTGGAGCAGGCGGCCGCCGCCGCCGAGAGCCTGCAAGAGCAGGCCATCAACCTGTCGCGTGCGGTGGACGTGTTCGAGTTCGACCAGGGAGCGAGCACGCCGGCGGCGCACCAGTATCCCGACGACGACGACGAGGACGACGACGACGACGAAGCCGAGGAAGAGGACAAGGACGACGGCATCGTCGAAGTGGAGCGGCGCGCCGCCGCCAGCCCGATGCGCGGCATCGCCATGGCGCGGCCGGCGCGGCCCCGGCGCCACGCCTGACCCGGGGGCGCCGCTCAGGCGGCCAGTGCGCGGAAGGGCCGGCTCAGGTGCTTCGAGCCGGCCAGCCCGAAGCGCCACGGCACGTCCATCGCCTTGGAGATGCCGATGCGGGGCCCGGCGACGATCTCGACTTCCTCCGTGCGCGGCAGCAGCTGGAAGGGCGGCGCCGCCAGCGACAGGCCGTTGTGCTCGCGCGTGACGGCCAGCGCCTGGCACACCTTGCCGGGGCCGGAGCACAGCTGCCACGCTTCCTCCACGCCGCGCCGGGCCCGCATCGTCTCCAGGCCCTGCACCGGCTCGATGGCGCGGATCAGCACCCCGGCGCCATGCTCGGCCTCGCGGCAGACGAAGTTCAGGCACCAGTGGATGCCGTAGGAGCGGTAGACGTAGGCGTGGGCGGCGGGGCCGAACATGGCCATATTGCGCAAGGTGGGGCCGGAAAACGCATGCGACGCGGGATCTTCCCGGTCGTACGCCTCCGTCTCGACAATGCGCCCGCCGACGCCATCGACCAGTACCGTGACCCCGATCAGCAGGCGGGCGACGTCCTGCGCGGGGGCTTCGAAATCGATTCCTGCAAGAACACTAGAGACGCGAGTAGACATGCGCCGATTGTAGCGCGGCCGCGTCCGGCGGCGCGCGCGGCAAGCCCGGCAGCCTTGGCAAGCTGACAAATAGGGCTGTCTTTTCGCCATCGAAAGGGCGCAGATAGGCTGTTTTAGACACAGAAATCGAAGATTTTCCTGACGCCGGATGGTATTGCCGCAACGAAACAGGCGATAATGGCGCCATTGCAGTCCCTATCAAACCATCATGACGACAGCCCACGCTCCCGCCAAGGATTCCTCCGTCGAGGATGCCCTGCTGCGCTCGATCCGCATTCCGCCCCGTCCCAGCCTGCTGGTCGATTTGCAGCGGGAACTGGCGGAGGACGACCCGTCGCCGCGCCGCATCGCGCGCATCATCGGCAACGACGTCGGCATGTCCGGGGCGCTATTGAAACTGGCGAACTCGCCCTACTTCGGCGCCGCCCGCAAGGCCAAGTCGGTCGAGCAGGCCATCAATTTCCTCGGTATTAACCAGTGCGCGGCCCTGATGACGGGGCTGCTGGCACGCCAGGCCATCGACGGCAAGGACGGCTCGCTGAACCAGTTCTGGGACACGTCGGCCCGCCGCGCCCAGGCGCTGGTGTTCATTTCACGCCGCCTGCGCATCGCCCCACCGGACATCTCGCACACCTTCGGCCTGTTCTGCGACATCGGCGTGCCGCTGCTGATGGACCGCTTCACGGACTATGCCGACACCCTGGCCATCGCGGCCGAAGACGGCGAACGTGGCTTCACCGCCATCGAGGATGCGCGCCACGCCACCAACCACGCCGCCATCGGCTGCCTGCTGGCACGCAACTGGGGCCTGTCGCCGGACGTGTCGTGGGCCATCCTGCATCACCACGACTACGCCGTGCTGGACGACGAAGCCACCGACGACGCCATCCGCTCGCTGGTGGCCGCCTCGGTGCTGGCCGAACGGGGCATCCAGCGCTACCACGGCAACGGCGCGTCGCTGGAATGGGAAAAAGGCGGCGAGCCGGCCTGCCGCCACCTGGGCCTGGAAGCCGACGAGGCCGAGGACCTGCTCGACGAACTGCACGAGACCTTCCATATCGAGCATCACTGATCGGCCCTGCCCGATCGGTTAGAATCGGCGCCACTCCAATTTGCGCCGGTTCCATCATGCCCAAGAATAAACGCCCCGCCCCCCGCAAGTCCGCCCCGCCCGCCGAGGAAAAGGAAGAAGTGCTGATCGCCGCCCTGTGCGGCCTGGCGCTGGACCTGGCCGAGCAGGAAGAAGCCGAGTCCGAGGCGGACGAGCTGGCGCGCAAGAACGCCGACTTCGGCCGCACCGTGCGGCGCTACCTGGCCCAGGGCAAGGACGACATCCTGTACGGCGCCATCGACCTGGCCAGTCACGAGGATGTCGGCGCCTGGCAGCTGCTGCGTGCGGCTGTCGAGGAAGCGGCCGCCAGCGTCCAGCTGCGCCGCGACAACGCACCGGTGCAGGAAATCGACGCCTTTGCCATTCCCCTGTTCGTGCACAGCAAGGGCGGGCTGGTGGAAGCAGAAGGCTTCCAGGACGAGGAGGCCTACGAGGCGCTGCTGGCAAGTTTTCGCACGGGCGGGCTGGAAAGCGAACGGGCCAAGATCGTGCTGGTACGCCACGCCTACGATGCCGAAGAAGCGGCCCGCATCACCTACAGCCAGTTGAACGCGATGGCGCGCGAGGCGGCCGCCGCGCTGACGGAAAAAAAGGTCAGCGAGGCGCCCGCCCTGCTGCGCAGCATCGCCGGCTGGCAGCCGTCCGGCTTCGGCCCGGGCGACGAGGCGGTGGAGCTGCGCTTCCTGGTGGGCTTTGCCCTGAAGCGCGCCGACGACCCGTTCTACCGGGTGCCGGAGGGCGAAGCGGCAGCCGATGCCTATTTTGCCGCGCGCATGGAACGCTACCGCCAGTGGACCGAGGACGCCGCGCCGCTGGTGGCGCGCTGCCTCGCCACGGGCGAGCGGGCCGCTTCGTTGCAGCTGAACTTCCTCTACCAGGACCTGTTCTTCGGTGCCCGCCAGCAGGGCATGGCGGAGCGCGCCATGCTGGCGCTGATGGCCGTCCTGAACGAAGCGCTGGCGGCCCACGCAGGGCCCGCGACGGCCGTGATCGCACCTGCCGATGCCGGCGGCGACATGGTGCTGCGGGTGCAGCTGATGGCCGGCGACACGCTGCTGGCCAGCGGCGAGCGGCCGTTCGACCTGGGCAGCGACCTGCAACTGGAAGTGGACGACGTGCGCGACGCCCTGGCTACCCTTGGCATCGACGACGTGCTGGTGGCCGAGCGGTTCGACGCCGGCGGGCGGCCTGTCAACCCGCAGCGCCCCGACTAAGCGGCGGCCGTTTCCCGGATTATTCCGTTTCTTTGGCGCCTTTTTGACAGCCGCGGCGGGCCGGAGGATACTGGCCGGACGCTGGGGAGACGATCATGAAACGGCTGTCGATACTGTTCATTGTCCTGATGTTGAGCGCCTGCGCCGGCGTGCGCACGGCGGCGCTGCCGCCGGGACTGTTCGACGACAGCCGCTTCCAGCCGCCCAGGCACGTGCTGGCGGCCGAAGCGATCCACGCGCTGTCGCCGGAAATGAAGGCCTATGCCCGCACCGTGCGGCAGAACAAGGGCGGCAAGGAAGCGCGCCTGGCGCTGGTCGACGCCCTCTACTACCGCGACAAGCTGCAGCTGGAATACGATTCGGCCGTCACGCGCACGGCCGCCGAGGCCTTCGCCGCGCGCCATGGCAATTGCCTGTCGCTGGTGATCATGACGGCGGCGCTGGCCGAGGAACTGGGCGTGCCGGTGCTCTACCAGAGCGTGCCGTCGGAGGCGGCCTGGACCCGCAGCGGCAGCCTGTATTTCAATGTCGGCCATGTCAACCTGCTGCTGGGGCGCCCGCCCAGCGGCACTCGCCCCCTGTACGATCCGGACGCCTATTCGCTGGTGGACTTCCTGCCGCCCAGCGAGGCCGCCTTGCTGCGCGCCGAGCGCATCGACAAGGCCACCGTCACGGCCATGTTCATGAACAACCGCGCTGCGGAAAGCCTGGCGCGGGGCGACGTCGACGACGCCTACTGGTGGGCCAAGGGCGCCATCGCCAGCGCACCGGCCCTGCTGCCGGCGTATAACACGCTGGCCATCGTGCACCAGCGCCGCGGCAATGGCGCGCTGGCCGAAGCGGCCCTGCGCCACGCGCTCGGCTTCGATCCCGACAATACGATGATGCTGTCCAACCTGGCCTACCTACTGGAGCAGTCCGGCCGCCCCGGGGAAGCGCAGGCCGTCAAGGCGCGGCTGGCGGCGCTGCAGCCCCATCCGCCCTTCCACTTCTTCGAACTGGGCCGCAAGGCCATGGCCGCGGGCGATGCCGCCGGCGCGCGCCGCCTGTTCGAACGCGAGCTGCGGCGCGACCCGGACTACCACGAGTTCCACTTCTGGCTGGCGCTGGCGGCGGCGCAACTGGGCGACCGGCCGGCAACGGACCATCACCTGGCCAAGGCGGTGGCCGGCAGCACGACGCGCGCCGACCGCGACATCTATGCCGCCAAGCTGGCACGGCTGCGCGGGCATGAGGACAAGGTGCTGCGGCGCTGAAGCCACGGAACTTCGCTTAATCTATCCTTCGATCTCGGCTACACTGGCGAGCCCATGTATTCACTGACCGAAGGAAACCATGCCCCGTCACTTCTCCCTCCTGGCCCTGTCGCTGGCGCTGGCATTCGGCGCGGCCCACGCGCACGGCCTGGAGTCGCATGCCGCCACCACCGAGGCGGCGGACGCCAAGGAACCCAAGCGCAGCCTGCGCGAGCACTACACCAAATATGAATACCGCATTCCGATGCGCGACGGCACGCGGCTGTTCACCGTCGTCTACGTGCCCAAGGATACGGGCAGGAGCTATCCCTTCCTGATGCAGCGCACGCCGTACAGCGCCGGCGTCGAAGGCGACGACGACCAGCTGCACTATGGCGTGGACTTCATGCCCGAGACGATCGGCCCGTCCCGCGAGTTCGAGGACAGCGGCTATATCTTCGTCGAGCAGGACGTGCGGGGCCGCTATATGTCCGAAGGCAAATGGCAGGAGATGACACCGCATGCGAAGACGGCGCGCCTGGCCGGCGAAGGCAACGAGAGCCAGGACATGCACGACACCGTCGAGTGGCTGCTCAAGCATGTGCCGAACAATAACGGCAAGGTCGGCATCCACGGCATCAGCTACCCCGGCTTCTACACGTCGGCCAGCATCATCGACTCGCACCCGGCCATCAAGGCCGCTTCGCCGCAGGCACCCGTGACGGACCTGTACATGGGCGACGATTCCTACCACGGCGGCGCCTTCATGCTGGCGGCGAACTTCGGCTTCTATTCGGCCTTCACGGAGGAACCCAATCCGACGCCGCTGCCGAAGACGTGGGCCCAGTTCGACTACGGCGTGGCCGACGGCTACGACTACTTCCTGCAGCGCCTGACACTGTCGAACATCCTGTCGAGCCTCACGGAAAAGCAGCGCGTGCTGCTGCAGCCCACCATCGAGCACACCACCTACGACGGGTTCTGGAAGAGCCGCAGTATCGCGCCGCACCTGAAGAACATCAAGGCGGCCGTGCTGACGGTGGGCGGCTGGTTCGATGCGGAAGATGCGCAGGGACCGTTTACCACCTACAGCGCCATCAAGCGCAACAACCCGGGCACCTTCAGCGGCCTGGTGATGGGCCCGTGGGTGCACGGCGGCTGGGCGCGCAACGACGGCAAGAGCCTGGGCCGGGTGCAGTTCGATTCGAAGACGGGCGAGTACTACCGCAAGAACATCCAGTTCCCCTTCTTCGAGCAGCACCTGAAAGGCGTCAAGCCGGCGCGCGCCATCGCCGAGGTGACCGCCTTCGAGACGGGCAGCAATGTGTGGCGCCAGTACACGGCGTGGCCGCCGCAGCAGGCCAAGCCCCGCGTGCTGTACTTCGGCGCCAGTGGCGGCCTGGGTTGGCAGAAGCCCGCCACCCAGCCCGAATCGGGCCCCGGCTACGACGAATACGTCAGCGATCCGAAAAAGCCGGTACCGTATATCGGCTACCCGGCCACGAATGTGCCGCGCGAGTACATGGTGTCGGACCAGCGCTTCGCATCGACCCGGCCGGACGTGCTGGTGTACCAGACCGAACCCCTGGAAGAGGACGTGACGATTGCCGGCCCCGTGCGGCCCAAGCTGTTCGTGTCGACCACCGGCACGGACGCGGACTGGGTGGTCAAGCTGATCGACGTGTACCCGAACGAGTATCCGGCCGACGCCAAGCGCGAACGCAGCAAGGACGTGCCGCCGCCGGCGCCTTCGATGGCGGGCTACCAGCAGCTGGTGCGGGGCAATCCCCTGCGCGGCAAGTTCCGCAACAGCTTCGAGAAGCCCGAGCCGTTCACCCCCGGCAAGGTGGAGGCGGTGAATTACCACCTGGGTGACGTCAACCATACGTTCCGGCGCGGCCACCGCATCATGGTCCAGGTGCAGAGCACGTGGTTCCCGCTGGTCGACCTGAATCCGCAGACCTTCACGGACATCCCGAAGGCCAAGCCGGAGGACTTCAGGAAGGCGACACAGCGGGTGTACCACGCGCCGGCCACGGCGTCCGGCCTGGAGGTGCTGGTCCTGCCGTCGCCGTAACACCGGGACAGCGCGGCACGCGTGAACGCGTTTTGACAAGCCGCGGCAGCGGAGGGATACTGGGCCAGGAGGACTTGCGCCATGAAGTTTCCATCCCTGCCGCGTCACTGCAACCCCTGGTGGGTCCGGTCCTTGGCTCAGCCTTTGGCCCCGTCTCTGGCCCGGTCTTTCGCTTCATCCTTGGCCCGACTGCACGTCCTTTGCGCCGTGCTGCTGCTGTCGGCCTGCGCCAGCAGCCCGATAGTCTCCGCGCCGCCCGCCGGCGTGTTCGGCGACCGCCTGTTCCAGCCTTCCACCGTCCAGCTCTCCGAAGAGCAGATCTTCGCCCTGACGCCGGCCATGCGCGCCTACACGGCCGCCGTGCTGCACGAACGGCGCGGCAAGGAAATCCGACGCGCCCTGTTCGACGCCCTGTACCGCCGCGACCAGTTGCAGCTCGAATACGATTCGGCCATGACGCGCACGGCCGCCCAGGCCTTCGAGGCGCGGCAGGGCAACTGCCTGTCGCTCGTCATCATGACGGCCGCGCTGGCGCACGAACTGAACATCCCCGTCGTGTTCCAGAGCGTGCCCGTGGAAGACAGCTGGAGCCGCAGCGGCGACATCTACTTCAACAGCGGCCACGTCAACCTGAAGCTGGGCCGCATCCTGCGCGAAGGACCCGGCAGCTACGATCCCGAGCACTACACCGTCATCGATTTCCAGCCGCCGCCGGAAGGTCGGGCAAAGGAGGGCATCGCCATCGGCCGGCGCACCGTCGTCGCCATGTTCATGAACAACCGCGCCGCCGAGGCGCTGGCGCGCGGCCAGCTCGATGACGCCTACTGGTGGGCGCGCAACGCCGTGCTGGCCGATCCGAACCTGCTGTATGCCTACAACACCCTGGCTGTCGTCTACCGCCGCCACGGCGACCTGACCCACGCCGAAACCACGCTGCGCTACGCCCTGCAACGCGAGCCGCGCAATGCGATGGCCCTGTCGAACCTGGCCCAGGTGGTGGAAAACCTGGGCCGCCACGACGAAGCGGCGCAGCTGAAAGCACAACTGGCCCTGCTGCAGCCCGACCCGCCGTTCCGCTACTTCCAGCTGGGCCAGCAGGCCATGGCCGCGGGCGACTGGCGCCGCGCCCGCGCCATGTTCGAGCGCGAGCTGCGCCGCGACGGCACGTATCACGAGTTCCACTTCTGGCTGGCCGCCGCCCATTACCAGCTGGGCGACCTGCGCGCGGCCGAACGCCATATGCGCCTGGCCAAGGACGCCAGCACCACGCGGCGCGACCACGAACTCTACGCCGCCAAGCTCGACCGGCTGCGCGCCGCGGGCACCCCCACGCGCTCGCACTGACGCCGCCCCAGTCCGGTCGGTCCGCCGCAGCGGTCAGACCGCTGTGGCGGACCGACCGGTGTTCGGGCGACATTGCCCAAGGCCAGCCACTGCTGAGTTAACTACTTCACACCGGTGCAATTTTCATACATAAAAGCGCAATGCCATACGCGACGTGCGGCCGGGTTTGGGAGTAGACTCTGCTCATGAATACTTCGAAAAAAGTGGTGGTGACGGTCGGTGTGGCGAGCTTCCTGTGGGCCAGCCTGGTGTCGATGATCGCGGCCAGCCAGCGCAAGCTGCTGTTCAACCCGACCCTGATCCGCGAGGTGCAGAGTCCCCGCAGCGCCGGGCATCGCACGCGCGCCGTCGTGCTGCGCGCCAAGGACGGCACGCGCCTGGCCGGCTGGCTGATGACGCCGAACCTGCCCGGTCCGCACCCGGCTGTCGTGTACTTCGGCGGCCGTTCGGAAGAAGTGTCATGGGTGGCGCGCGATGCGGGCACCCTGTTCCCCGGCATGGCCGTGCTGGCGGTGAATTACCGGGGCTATGGCGACTCGCGCGGCGTGCCCGGCGAAGAACACATGATCGAGGACGGCTGCATGCTGTTCGACTGGCTCTGTGGCCGCAGCAATGTCGACAAGGCGCGCGTGGCCGTCGTCGGGCGCAGCCTCGGTTCCGGCGTGGCCGTGCAGGTGGCCAAGGAGCGGCCGGCCCATTCCGTCGTGCTGATCACGCCCTACGATTCCATCCTGGCGCTGGCGCAGCGCAAGTTCCGTGTCGTGCCCGTCAGCTTCGTACTGAAGCATCGCTTCGAGTCCGTCAAATACGCTTCACTGCTGAGCGCACCGACCTATATCGTGCGGGCGGCCAGCGACGATGTCGTGCCGCACTCGCACACGGATCTGCTGGTGGCGCAGATGACGCGCGTGCACCAGGACGAGATCATTCCCGATTCGGACCACATGAATATCCCCTACCTGCCCGCCACGCAGCAGAAGATCGCCCAGTTCCTGACGACACAGTTCGCCGTCACGCGACCATTGCCGGAGACGGCACCCAGCGCGGCCTAGAAAAAACGGTACGTTAACGACGAAAAGCCGCAGCGCGGTGAATACCGCGGCGGTTTTCGTGGTCCCGCTTGGATTTCCCAACGAGGGAAGCAGCTAACGGGGGCTGCAGAAGTGGATTGCCACTTCAATGCCGCATATCAGCGGCGGGGTACATCAGCGACGGCGCGCCTGATGGGTTGGCACTGGGCCGCGTTTCTCAATGTGACGGAACGTGATACGGCCCTTGTTCAGGTCGTACGGCGACAGTTCCAGGGTGACACGATCACCCGCCAGGATGCGGATGTGGTTCTTCTTCATTTTGCCCGACGTATATGCTACCAGTTTGTGGCCGTTATCGAGGTCGACGCGGAAACGCATCTCGGGCAGGATTTCGGTAACGAGGCCGTTCATTTCGATCAGTTCTTCTTTAGCCATATTTCCTTTCGTGGGTGGCGCGGAGCCTTTGCCGGACGCCGATTGGTGCCGGGTGCTACGGTGGTATACCAGATGGGGGAGATATCGTGAAAAAAAAGCCCGCTTACTGCGGGCTTCGTTTCAATGTGATGCCAATGCTTGAATCGCTGCGCTAGCCCATGCTATCTGCGTGGTGCCGGCGCTTCGGACGCCCATGCTATCTGCATGGTGCCTCCAACGTGTAATTCGACCAATGTCTGGTATGACAACCCTGAAGGTGGACCTCGCAGCGCGGCTTTACACACGCCTATCTGCGACACCTGCAGGTGCCGGCGGACCAATTAAACTCCACCGACAAACGAAGTATAGCATAGATGTGTTTGTGCGGTGCACAAATTCTGCGAAGCGTCGCAGAACTGTCTTATTTCGGGAAATCGATGTAGCGCAGCGGCACCGCGTCCGTCAGCCACACGCCGTTGTCGGACTGGTAGAACACGTGCCCGCCCGCGTGCATCTCCCCTGCGCGCACTGTCAATATCACCGGTACCCCATAGCGCGCGCCGACGGCCACCGCCGTGGCCTGTTCGGTCGACAGGTGAACGTGCTGGCGCGCCTGCGCCTTCAGGCCTCCCTGCCGGATCGACGTAATGAAGCGGCTGGCTGTGCCGTGGTACAGCAGGTCCGGCGGCGCAATGGGCGCCAGTGCCAGGTCGACCGATTTCAGTGAATGCCCCTGGCTGGCGCGGATCGACAGGCCGTCGTCACTGAACGCGAACCGCTGCTTTGCGTTGGCCGCCACGACCTCGCGCAGCAGTTCCGGCGACAGGTGCTTGCCATGCGCATTGGCCCGCGCCAGCAGCTCGGCCACACTGGCCCAGCCCTGAGCGTCCAGGGTCAGGCCGATGGTGTCCGGCGCATGGCGCAGGATCAGGGACAGGAATTTGCTGGTTTGTTCGTGTTTGTCTTTCATGGCGCGAGGGTAGCACGGGTGACTTGCCCCAGCCATCGGCTTCGGTTAGCCTTGCCGGATCGGGGCGCATCGACGACGCCCCTCAGTCTTGCGCCACGGAGATCCGATGCCACTGCCAGCCCTGCTCCTGATCGATATGCAAAACGGCATGGCCGATCCGGCCGCCGGGGACCGTAACAACCCGATGGCGGAAGACAATATGGCTGCACTGCTGGCGGCCTGGCGCGCGGCCGATGCGCCGGTCGTCCACGTGCGGCACATCTCGCGCACGCCCGGGTCGCCGTTCTGGCCCGGCCAGCCGGGCGTGGAGTTCCAGCCGCGCTTCGAACCGCTGACGCATGCCCACGTGGTGGAGAAGAACGTGCCGGACTGCTTCATCAACACGGGCCTGGAACGGTGGCTGCACGTGCGCGGCATCACGCGGCTCGTCATCGTTGGCGTCAGCACCAACAACTCGGTGGAGTCGAGCGCGCGCACGGCCGGCAACCTGGGCTTCGCCACGCAGGTGGTGGCCGACGCCACGTTCGCCTTCGCCCGGCGCGACTATGCCGGCAATGCCCGCAGCGCGGACGACGTGCACGCAATGGCGCTGTCCAACCTGGACGGCGAATATGCGCAGGTGCTGGACACCGCGGCCGTGCTGGCGCAGCTGGAAGAAGACCGCGCGAAGCTGAGCCGCTAGCGGCCGGCGGCCGCCTTGTCGAACAGCCGCAAGGCCAGCAGGCCATGGCCCACGGCGGCGCCGGCCCGCAGGGCGGCGGCGATAAAGGCCGTCTCGGCGATTTCTTCCCGCGTCGCCCCGGCCTTCACGGCGTTCTTCGCATGCGCGTCGATGCAGTAGGCGCACTGCGTCGTCAGCGCGACCGCGATCGACATCAGCTCGCGGTATTTGTCGGGAATCGCCCCGTCGGCCCGTTCCGTGGCCCCCTTCAGGCCGAGGAAGGCCTTCGCTTCGACGGGCGCGAGCTGGGCGAGGTCCCTGGCGAGCGACAGATCTTCCGGATGCTGGTAGCTGGGCATGTGCTCTCCCCCGTTCAAGGCTGCACGGCGGTATCGCCCGCGAGCAGGTATTCGCGCACCATCGCGCGGGCCCGGTGCAGCCGGCTCTTCGCCGCCTCCGGCGTGATGCCCAGGTGGGCGGCCAGGTCGCGGATCGTCATCTCCTGCACGTCGCGCAGCAGCACGATCTCCCGGTGCGCGGCCGGCAGGGACTCCAGCGCCCGCACCAGGTCCACGCGCAGATCGTCGACCGGCATCCTGGCGAAGCGCGCCGAGTCCTCGATGCCGCGCAGGTCGTCCACGCCCCGGATGAACATCAGCGCCGGCAGCATGCACAGCCGCGTGACGATGCGCGCCAGCCAGCCGCCCAGCGACGCAGCCGCCTGCACGGTGCCGATGCGGCGGTACAGTATGATCAGCGCTTCCTGCACGACGTCGTCCACGGCGGAAGAGCGCTTGCACTGGTACATGGCGTAGCGCCGGATATCGGGCCGCAACTGGGCCAGGAGCTGCGCCAGCGCGGCAGGATCGCCCGCCTGCGCGCTGGCAAACGCTTGTTCCCCGATTCGCAGGCTCATTTGCCCACCCCTTTGCGCACTCCACGGCCCGCCAGCGCGCAGGCGGGGCAGTAGCCGAACACGCCGCTGGCGACGCCAACCGCGCCGATGCCGGCCAGGACCAGGCCCGGCAAGGTCGCCTGGAAGTACATCAGGGCGCCCACCAGCAGCAGGCAGCCGCCCACGATACGCACGGCGCTGTGCCGGCCCGACAGGTTTCTGTTCTTGAACATGTGATCTCCTCGGTGGCAAGCGTACGGCTTTATTGCCGGGCTTGCCAAGCTAGGAGGGGCGGGATGGCGAAAAGGATTCGCGGAAGTGAAAATTTTGTTTTCAGGTGCGGCATATCCCCCATGCCCCTGCGCATATGTCAACTTGCGCCAACCCTGCTACGCTGGCGTAATGGACAAACTCGCGCTTTCCGCCCAGGCCGCCATGCCTGGCGCCGGCATCATCTCCCCCGCCGAATGGCAAACCCGCGTCGACCTGGCCGCGTGCTACCAGCTGTGCGCGCTGTACGGCTGGGACGACGGCATCTACACCCACATCTCCGCCGCCGTTCCCGGCGAAGCGGGCCATTACCTGATCAATCCCTTCGGCATGCGCTTCGACGAAGTGCGGGCCCATAACCTCGTCAAGGTCGATGGCGACGGCGCCGTGATCGGGCCGACCCAATACACCGTGAACCAGTCCGGCTTTCGCCTGCACGCCGCCGTGCACAAGGCGCGGCCGGAGGCGGCCTGCGTCATGCACCTGCATAACGTCGCCGGCATCGCCGTCGGCATGCAGGAAGGGGGACTGTTGCCGCTGTCGCCGTATGCACTGCGTTTCTACGGCGAACTGGCGTATCACGACTACGAAGGCATCGCCATGATGCCAGACGAGCAGGCGCGCCTGGTGCGGGACCTGGGCGCGCATTACGCCATGCTGCTGCGCAATCACGGCAGCCTGACCGTGGGCCGCACCATCCCGGAAGCGTTCGTGCTGATGGAAACCCTGGACCGCGCCTGCGAAGTGCAGCTGCGCGCACAGGCCGCCGGCGTGCCGCTGCGCCAGCCGCGCGACGATATGTGCCAGCACGTGCACGGGCAACTGGTGGGCGACGGCTCACCCGAAGGCGCGCCGGAATGGCCTTCGCTGCTGCGGCGTCTGGATGCCGCCCGTCCCCAACACCGTACCTGAACCTCACAAAAGGAAGCCCCATGCCGACCATTAACGTTCAACTGTTCGAAGGCCGTACCCTGGAAGAAAAACGCGCCTTCGTGCAGGCCGTCACGGAAGCCACCGTCAAGACCCTGGGCGCCACGCCAGGTTCCGTCGATATCCTGATCCATGAGATCAAGCGCGAGCACTGGGCCACGGGCGGCAAGCTGTGGTCGGACGAGTAGCGCAGCGATTCACGGCGCCGCGTCGCCCGTCAGCCGGCGCCAGACCGCCAGTTTCTCCTCGAACCCCATGCTCGCATGCGCCGGCGACGACGAAGGCAGCACCACCGTACGATAACCATGCGCGGCGAACTGGGGTGCGAACTTGCCCGACGTCTGGCCGTTGAAGCCCACCGTTTCCAGCTTCGGGCACAGCTGCCGCAGTCGCGCGAAATCGTTGGCGGCGGGATTGCGGATGGCCGAATCGAGGCTGCCTTCGCGCTCGCACGCTTTCAACACGTCCCACAGGCCGACGCCGTGCGCCAGCAGGCGCGGCAAGCGCTCCGGGTACGGCAGCGTCGCCAGGTCCTCGCCGACCAGACTGGAGACGAGACGCCAGAACAGGTTGCGGGGATGGGCGTAATACTGCTGCGCCGCCAGCGACGCGGCGCCCGGGAAACTGCCCAGTATCAGGATGCGGGTATCGGCGTCGATCACGGGCGCCAGGCCCGCCAGAAGCGTTGGGGACGAGGGGGACATGCGGCGATTGTAGCGGCAAACGTTCGGTGTAGAATCAGACGACCGTGCCGAAAAACAAGGGAGACCGCCAATGACCGCAACGCGCACCATCGATGAACTGCTGGCGCA
This sequence comes from Pseudoduganella buxea, assembly GCF_009720835.1. Lineage (GTDB taxonomy): Bacteria > Pseudomonadota > Gammaproteobacteria > Burkholderiales > Burkholderiaceae_D > Rugamonas > Rugamonas buxea. The sequence continues at coordinate 50,540 of NZ_WNKZ01000007.1, read as the reverse complement.
ATACAGCGACAGCCACCGCAATCACACGAACGAGCTGATTCACTTCGTCTGCGTCCCGCTCATCGTGTTTTCGCTGCTGGGATTGTTGTGGTGGATACATCCCGCGGTGGCGGTCGCGGTGGCCGGTGCCAGCCTGTATTACTACTGGAAGCTGTCGCGCCCGTTTGCTTTCGGCATGCTGGTGATGGCGCTGCTGATGCTGTCGATCCTGGCGGCGTTGCCGCCGGTAACGGTGCTGCCGCTGAGTATCGCCATTTTCGTGCTGGCGTGGATCGGCCAGTTCATCGGCCATATCATCGAAGGCAAGAAGCCGTCGTTTCTCGACGACCTGCGCTTCCTGCTGATCGGCCCCGTGTTCGTGCTCAGTTTCCTGTACCGGCGCCTGAACCTTGCTTATTGAAGCCTTACAGTGGCATCTTGAAGACAAGCCAGCCGGCCGGCATGGCCTGCTCGGAGCAGACCACCAGGGTGAACATCAGCACGGTGACATAACCGAGCAGCGAGGCGACTTTCCATTGCAGGCATTTGTTCACGGCAGGCTCCTTTGACGCGCTTAGTCTTTGCATAATACTTTTTCTAATTTGCAAATATTCCACTGGCTGCGCTGTCGTTGAGAGACGTCAACGGCCCTGTGCCCGCATACAACAGCAAGTATCCGTAGAGTAATTTCAGCGGAAAGCACGTATACTTTGCCGATGCCCAGCCCCCTTCTCTTCGTTGTCGCCTGCCTCATCTGGGGCTCCACCTTCTGGGCCATCACCTTGCAGCTGGGCGACGTGCCGCCGGCCGTGTCGGTGGTCTACCGCTTCGCGCTGGCGTCCGCCGTGCTGTTTGTCTGGTGCAAGCTGCGGGGCGACAAGCTGATGCTGTCTTGGCGGGCACAGCGCTGGACCATCGTGCAAGGCTGCGCCACGTTCGGCCTCAGCTATATCTGCACCTATTCCGCCGAGCAGTACCTGGTGTCCGCGCTGGTGGCCGTGCTGTTCGCGCTGATGGTGTTCTGGAATCCCCTTATCAGCAGAGTCATCCTGGGCACGCCGCTGGGCTGGCGCACGTGGGCGGCCGGCAGCGTGGCCGTGTCCGGCGTCATCCTGCTGTTCTACCAGTCGATCGGCGGCGCCCTGCGCGACATCATGGCCGGCGGCGAAGGCCATTTCCTGCTGGGATTGATCCTGGCGCTGGTGGCGACGATTGCCAGCTCCGTCGGCAACGTGCTGGTCGTCAAGGTACGCCAGCAGGCACCGAACGTGCTGCTGACGATGGCGTGGGGCATGTTGTGGGGCACCTTGCTGGTGGCCTTGTGGGCACTGGCAACGGGCGAGCGCTTCGTCGCGCCGCCGACGCCGCGCTACTGGGCCGGCCTCATCTACCTGTCGCTGTTCGGCTCCGTCATCGCCTTTGCCTGCTTCTTCACCCTGATCGACCGCATCGGCTCGGACAAGGCCGTGTATATCGGCGTCGTCACGCCCGTCATTTCCGTGCTGCTGTCGATTCGCCTGGAAGATTTCCGCCCCGGCATCCTCGAATGCGTGGGCATGCTGCTGTGCCTGGGCAGCGTGGCCTGGGCCCTGAAAGCGCCTTCGCGCCGCGCCGCCCCGGCGGCCGAACGGGAGCCTGCACCAGCTGTTTCCATCCTGTTAAAGAAAGCCTCATGAGCCTGAATATCCGCCCGGCCCGCCCGGAAGACGTCGTCGCCATCTTTGCCATGATCCGCGAGCTGGCCGTGTTCGAGAAACTGGAACACATGGTCGTGGCCGACGAAGCCATGCTGCACGACGCCCTGTTCGGCGTGCGCCCGCCCTGCGAAGCCATCGTCGGCGAGGAAGCGGGCGAAGTCGTCACCTTCGCCCTGTTCTTCCATAATTTCTCCACCTTCCTGTGCAAGAAGGGCCTGTACCTGGAAGACTTGTATGTGCGGCAAAGCCGCCGCGGCAAGGGCTACGGCAAGCTGATGCTGAAAGCCCTGGCGGCCCTGGCCGTCGAGCGCCAGTGCGGGCGCTTCGAATGGTCGGTGCTGGACTGGAATGCCAATGCCATCAGCTTCTACGAAAAGATGGGCGCGGCCGTGCTGCCGGACTGGCGCATCTGCCGCGTGACGGGCGAGGCGCTCACCGCACTGGCCCGGGCCGAATAAAAAAATCCCACGCCGTGCGATGCGCGGCGTGGGTGGCAAACCCAGTGTCATTTGGGAGGGGAGATGAATCAACGCTTTCAATATAGTCGCCGTCACCAATCCTGCCTGCCAGCTTTACAAATGCTTACCACGCCTTAGGATTGGCTTACAGCGATCAGGCCATCCCTTGACGCGACACATAACGGCGCTCCAGCAGTTCGAATAATCCCTGCGTGACGAGGGCCAGTACGGCGGCCGGCAAGGCGCCGGCCAGCATCATATTGTTGTCGTTCAGGGCCAGGCCCGTCGTGATGCGCTCGCCGTAGCCGCCCGCGCCGATAAAGGCCGCGATCGTCGCCGTGCCCACGCTCATCACCGCCGCCGTCTTCACGCCCGCCAGGATCACCGGCAGCGCCAGCGGCAACTCCACATGCGACAGCCGCTGCCAGCGGTTCAGTCCCAGCGCCAGCGCCGCCTGCCGCAGCCCGCGCGGCACGCCCGCCAGGCCCGTGCACGTATTGCGCACGATGGGCAGCAGCGCGTAGACGAACAGCGCCACCAGCGCCGGCACGATGCCGATGCGGCCCAGCAGCGGAATCAGGATCGCCAGCAGGGCCAGCGAAGGAATCGTCTGCAGCATGCCGGCCAGGCCCAGCACGCCCTGGCGCAGCCGCGCGCGGTAGGCGGCAACGATGCCCAGCGGAATACCGGCCAGGCAGGCCAGCAGCACCGACATGCCTACAAGCAGCACGTGCTGGCCCGTCAGGCGCGCCAGGTCGGGGCCGAACAGGACGGAGGACAGGCCTGGCGGGGATCGTTTGGATGAGGCCGTGTCCTTGTCGGGGTCTGACCCGAGGGTGGACACGGACTCGGCAGCGGGATGGGCGGCAAGCCAGCGCTCCGCGATCTGGTTGAACGGTTGGCCTTGCAGCTCGGCCGCGCCGTTCATGGCGATCATGTCGTTGGCCGTGATGCGGCCTTCCAGCTTTTGCAGCGCGGCCCAGGCAGCGGGGAAGCGCCGGGCCGCGTCCAGCCGGTACAGGAGCACGGCGTCGTAGCGGGGAAAATAATTCTTGTCGTCTTCCAGTACGGTGAGCTTGTAACGGGCGATCTTGGCGTCGGTGGAGTAGATGTCGATGACGTCCACCTGGCGCTGCGCCAGCGCCTCGTAGGCAATGCCGTGATCCAGTCCGCGCGGTTGTTGCAGCAAGCCATAGCGCTCGCGCAGGCCCGGCCAGCCGTCGGCGCGGCCGATGAATTCATGCGACAGGCCGAAGCGCAGGTCGCCCTGCCCCGCCAGGTCGGACAGCGTGCGCAGGCCCGTGTCGCCCCGTACGGCCAGCGCGTAGGTATTGTTGAAGCCCAGCGGCACGGCGATGCCCAGGCCCAGCGGCGCCAGCTCCTCGCGCATTTGCGCCAGCGACGACGGCCGCTCGTGCTTCAGGATTTCCTGGTCGATGGTGCCGACATATTCGGGATAGACGTCGATACTGCCGTTCTTCAGGGCGGCCAGCACGATGGCCGTGTTGCCCAGGCCCTGGCGGTGCTCCGTTTTCGCGTGCGGCGCGGCCGCCTGCGTCACCACCTCGGCCAGGATGTACGACTCCGTGAAACGCTTCGAGCCCACCCGCAGCACGTCGTCGGCCGATGCCGGCAGCACGAGGCAAAACAATATCCAACCCAGCAGCGCCCGCACTAGGCAGCCGCCTTCACCGCCGGTTCGCGCCACACGCCGCCATTGACGACGGCGGCGCAGGGATTGAAGCCGATGGCATAACTGAGGTCGGCCGGGCGGGCGATGCGCCACAGGGCGAAGTCGGCCCGCTTGCCCACTTCCAGGGTGCCGATGTCGTCGGCCAGGCCCAGCGCGCGGGCGCCGTGAACCGTGCAGCCGGCCAGCGCTTCCTGCGGCGTCAGGCGCCACAAGGTGCAGGCCATGTTCATCGCCAGCAGCAGCGAAGTCATTGGCGACGTGCCGGGGTTGTTGTCCGTGGCGACCGCCATCGGCACGCCGGCCGCGCGCAAGGCGGCGACGGGCGGCGGCGTGGTATCGCGCAGGAAGTAATAAGCGCCGGGCAGCAGCACGGCCACGGTGCCGCTCGCGGCCATCGCGGCAATGCCCGCCTCGCTCAAGTGCTCCAGGTGATCGGCCGACAGGCCGTGGCAGCGCGCCACCAGCTGCGCGCCCTGCTGGTCCGACAGCTGCTCGGCGTGCAGCTTGACGGGCAGGCCGTAGGCGCGCGCCGCGTCGAACACGCGCGCCGTCTGTTCATTGGTGAAGCCGATCCGTTCGCAAAAGGCGTCGACGGCATCGACCAGGCCTTCGTCCACCAGCGCGGGAATCATGGCGCAGACGGCATCGACATAGCCGTCCCCATTGCCGGCAAATTCCGGCGGCAGCGCATGGGCGCCCAGGAAGGTCGTCGCCACCCGCACCGGCAGCGCTTCGCCGACGCGGCGCGCCACGCGCAGCATTTTCGCTTCGGACGCCAGGTCCAGGCCGTAGCCGGACTTGATCTCGATGGTCGTCACGCCCTCGGCCAGCAGGCTGGCAATGCGTGGCAGGCTTTGGCGCAGCAGTTCGTCTTCGCTGGCGGCGCGGGTGGCGCGCACGGTGGACATGATGCCGCCGCCGGCGCGGGAGATGTCCTCGTAGGTGGCGCCGTTCAGCCGGGCCTCGAATTCGTCGCTGCGGTTGCCGGCATGGACAATGTGGGTGTGGCAGTCGACGAGGCCCGGCGTGAGCCAGCAGCCGGCGCCGTCGCGTTCTTCCAGCGCGGTGCCGGCAGCGGCCGTGTCGGCGCGGGGGCCCAGCCAGGCGATGCGGCCGGCGCGTACGGCGATGGCGCCGTCAGGCAGTTCGCCGTAGGCGCCTGCCGTCATCCGCGCCAGGTGTACGTTGGTGATCAACAGGTCCCATTGCTGCATGCGCTAGTCGTCCTCCTCGTTGGGCATGATATCGACGATGAACACGGTGGCGCGGGGCGCTTCGAGCGTCCACACTTCCTCGCGGTCCAGTACCACGGCATCATAGCGCACCAGGACCATCCGCTCACGGCTGCTGTAGACGGTCAGGCTCTCGCCTTCGGCCAGGAACAGCACCGTCAGCGCGCTGCGCCGCTCCAGCGTGGAGAAGTCGCGCACCACGCGCCGCTCCAGCTGGTGGGTGCAGCGCTCGCGCCGCGTCATCACGTTGAAGTCCGTCGTGGGCACGCCGTCGACGGTGGCGTTGACGGCCACCTCGCCAGGGAAGGCCACCACGGGCTCGCGCTCGGACAGTGCCACCTTGCGCTCGTTGCCCACGTCCAGCACGACGTTACCGCCGTCCACCAGGGTCAGGGTGCGATCGATGCCGGGGAAGACGGAAAACGGTCCGCTCTGGGCGATCGTCGCCAGGCTGATGCGCCAGTCGAAATCGTTCAGGGTGGCACCGGGCGGCGACGCCAGGATCTCCGTGGTACAGCCCCCGCCATTCTTCCAGGGCGTGGGGTTCAGGCTTGCATACTGAATCAGCGTCGTCATGATCGCAACTCGCGCAGTTCGGCCAGCGTCTGTCGGAAGCGCGCGGCGATGGCCTGTTGCGCCACGTGCTCCTGGCCACGCACGATCCACTGTCCGCCGGCCAAAACGTCCTTTACCAGATTGTCGTTGCCGCTGAAGATAAGGCCGTTCAGCACATCCGGTGCCGCCAGCCCGAACAGGTTCGGGTGGCTGTCGTCCAGCACGAGCGCATCGGCCATGTGGCCAAGCGCGAGTGCGCCGACGGGACGGCCTGCGGCTTGCGCACCGCCTGCCAGCGCGGCCTGCCACAAGTGGCTGCCCACGCGCCGCTCGCTGGGCGAGACGGCGATATTGCGCTGCTGATGCAGCAGGCGCTGGCCGTATTCCAGCCAGCGCAGTTCTTCCACGGGGCTTTGCGACACATGACTGTCGCTGCCCACGCCGAGCCGGCCGCCCTGGGCCAGGTAGGGCGCCAGCGGGAACAGGCCGTCGCCCAGGTTGGCCTCGGTGGTGGGGCACAGCCCCGCCACGGCGCCGCTGCGGGCCAGCAGGCCCACTTCCTGCTCGTCCAGGTGCGTCGCGTGCACCAGGCACCAGCGCGCATCGACCGGCAGATTATCGAACAGATACTGCACCGGGCGGCGCCCGCCATGGTCCAGGCACTGCCGTACCTCGGCCTGCTGCTCGGCGATATGGATATGCACCGGGCGTCCGGCCGGCAGCGCCGCCAGCACCGTGTCGACCTGCGCCACGGACGCGGCCCGGAGCGAATGCGGCGCCACGCCCACTTCGACCATGGGCCCGCGCAGCGGTTCCAGCGCGTCGACGATGGCCAGCACATCGGCCGCATCGGTGCGAAAGCGGGCCTGCTCGGGCTTTAACGGGGCGTCGCCGAAGCCGGCGTAACGGTAGAGCACGGGCAGCATCGTGATGCCGATGCCGGCCAGTTTCGCCGCCCCGATCACCCGCTTCGCCGTCTCGGCCATATCGGGGTATAACGCGCCATCGGGCTGGCGGTGCACATAATGGAACTCGCAAATCGACGTATAGCCGTGCCGCAGGCACTCGGCGAACAGCTGGGCCGCGATGGCCTCGATCTGCTGCGGCGTGATCTGGCGGGCGAAACGGTACATCAGGTCGCGCCACGTCCAGAAGCTGTCCGGCCCCGCCCCCGCCACTTCCGTCATGCCGGACAGGGCGCGCTGGAAGCTGTGCGAATGCAGGTTGACCATGCCGGGAATGACCAGTTGCGCCTGCTCGACGCCGGCCGGCACGGAGGCATCCGGCGTCACTGCCGTCAGGCGTCCCGCCCCGTCCCAGCGCAGCAGCACATCGTTGCGCCAGCCTTCGGGCAGCAGCGCGTGCCGGCAGAACAGCGCGCTCACGGCCGGGCCCAGCCGGCGGCCGCCTGCAGCATGTCCCGCAGTACGGGCTGCACCTGTGCGGCCAGGTCGGGCCGGTAGTCGAACGGGAAGCTTTCATTCATATAGGTGGACTGGCACATCTCCAGCTGGATGGCGTGCACGCCGCCGGCCGGATTGCCGTAACGGCGCGTGATATGGCCGCCCTTGAAGCGGCCGTTGACGGCCACCGTGAAGCGCTCTCCCGCCCGCGCCAGGTTCGTCACCAGTTCCGTCAGCGTGCCATCGCAGCTGGCGCCGTCGGCCGTGCCGAAGTTCAGGTCCGGCAGCTTGCCTTCGAAGAAGCGCGGCACGACGGATGCGATCGAATGGGCTTCCCACAGCACGACCCGGCCGTGCCGGGCCAGCAGCCGGCTCAGCTCCGTGCGCAGGCAGTCGTGGTACGGCTGCCAGTAGGCCGCCAGGCGGCGCTGGACTTCCGCCGCATCGGGAGCGCGCCCCGGCTGGTACAGCGGCTCGCGCGCGAAGGTATCGACGGGGCACAAGCCGGTCGTGTCCTGGCCCGGATACAGGTTGGTGTTCTCGGGCGGGCGGTTCAGGTCGATGACGTAACGCGACCAGCGCGCCGCCAGGGTCGAGGCGCCCAGTTCCTGCGCGAAGCCGTACAGCTGCTCCAGGTGCCAGTCCGTGTCGGCGCGAGCCTGCGCGCACGGCGCCATGCCGGCGGCGATATCGTCCGGAATATCGGTGCCCACGTGGGGCATCGACACCAGCAGCGGCGCGCTGCCTGCGTTGAAACGGTAATCCATCGCCCCTCCCTTGTCGGTTATGGATGCAGCGGCGTGAACAGGCTGCGGCAGGTCGCCGACAGCTCGCCCTTGAGCACCATCTGCTTGGCGGCCTCGATATCGGGCGCGAAGTAACGGTCGGCGTCGAAGAACGGCACCTTCTGGCGCAGCTGCGAATGCACGTGTTCCAGGTGCGGCGACGTGCGCAGTGGGCGGTGGAAGTCGATGCCCTGCGCCGCCGCCAGCAGCTCGATGCCGACGATCGCCGCCGTATTGTGCGCCATCTCGTCGAGCCGGCGCGCCGCGAAGGTGGCCATGCTGACGTGGTCTTCCTGGTTGGCCGACGTGGGAATGGTGTCGACGCTGGCCGGGTGCGCCAGAGACTTGTTTTCCGAAGCCAGCGCGGCGGCCGTCACGTGGGCGATCATGAAGCCGGAGTTGACGCCGGGGTCGCGCACCAGGAACGGCGGCAGGCCGGACAGGGTGGCGTCGATCAGCAGCGCGATGCGCCGCTCGGCGATGCTGCCGATCTCGGCGATGGCCAGCGCCAGCGTGTCGGCCGCGAAGGCGACGGGTTCGGCGTGGAAGTTACCGCCCGAGACGATGTTCACTTCGTCGCCGTCGCGGAACAGCAGCGGATTGTCGGTGACGGCGTTCGCCTCGATCAGCAGGGTGCGCGTGACGTTGCCGATCAGGTCCATGCAGGCGCCCATCACTTGCGGCTGGCAACGCAGGCAGTACGGGTCCTGCACGCGCTCGTCGCCTTCCAGGTGCGAGGCGCGGATGGCGCTGCCCGTCACGAGCTGGCGGTAGATGGCGGCGGCGGCGATCTGCCCCGGCTGGCCGCGCACTTCGTGCACGCGTGCGTCGAACGGCGAATCGCTGCCCTTGGCCGCGTCCAGCGACAGCGATCCCGTCACCATGCCCGCTTCCAGCAGCCGCTCGGCCATGAACAGGCCATGCAGCGCCAGCGCCGCCGATGCCTGGGTGCCGTTGATCAGGGCCAGGCCTTCCTTGGCGGCCAGCACCACCGGCGCGATGCCGGCGGACTTCAGCGCATCGGCCGCCTGCATCAGCTCACCCTTGACGCGCACTTCGCCCACGCCCAGGATGGCCAGGGTCATGTGCGACAGCGGCGCCAGGTCGCCGGAGGCGCCGACCGAGCCCTTGACGGGAATGGCGGGCATGATGCCGGCGTTGTACAGCGCGATCAGGGTATCGATGACGACGGCGCGAATGCCCGAGTAGCCCCGCGCCAGGCTGCCGATCTTCATCAGCATCAGGAGGCGCACCACGTGGTCCGCCATCAGCTCGCCCGTGCCGACGGAATGCGACAGGATCAGGTTGCGCTGCAATTGTTCCAGCTTGTCGTCCGGGATGCGGGTTTTCGCCAGCAGGCCGAAGCCTGTGTTGATGCCGTAGGCGGCGTCGCCCTTTTGCACGATGGCCTGCACGGCCTGCGCGGCGGCGTCGATGACGGGATAGGCTTCGGCGGCCAGCGCGATATTGCCGTGCGTGGTCCAGGCTGCGCGCAGTTCGGCCAGGGTCAGCTTGCCGGGCTTGATGGTCAGGGTGTGATTGGTTTGCTTCATGTTCGATACCTGGTTTATTTGATCATCGGGAGGTTCAGGCCATTGCGCTTGGCGCAGTCGACCGCCGTGTCGTAACCGGCATCCGCGTGGCGCATGACGCCCGAGCCGCTGTCGTTGACCAGCACCCGCGCCAGCCGCCTGGCCGCCGCTTCCGTGCCGTCGGCAACGATGACGACGCCGGAGTGCTGCGAGTAGCCCATGCCGACGCCGCCGCCATGGTGCAGCGAGACCCAGGTGGCGCCGCCGGCGGTATTGAGCAGGGCGTTCAGCAAGGGCCAGTCGGAGACGGCGTCGGTGCCGTCCTTCATGCTTTCCGTTTCGCGGTTCGGGCTGGCCACGGAGCCCGTGTCCAGGTGGTCGCGCCCGATGACGATGGGCGCCTTCAGTTCGCCGTTCTTCACCATTTCGTTGAAGGCCAGGCCGGCCAGGTGGCGCTCGCCCAGGCCCAGCCAGCAGATGCGCGCCGGCAGGCCCTGGAAGGCGATGCGCTCGCGCGCCATGTCCAGCCAGCGGTGCACATTGGCGTGGTGGGGGAACAGTTCCTTGATCTTGGCGTCCGTCTTATAGATGTCTTCCGGGTCGCCGGACAGGGCCACCCAGCGGAACGGGCCGCGCCCTTCGCAGAACTGGGGGCGGATATACGCGGGCACGAAGCCGGGAAAGTCGAAGGCATTCTTCACGCCGTGGTCGAAGGCGACCTGGCGGATATTGTTGCCGTAGTCGACCACCTTCGCGCCCAATGCCTGGAAGTCCAGCATGGCCTGCACGTGCACGGCGCAGGATTGTGCGGCCGCCGCCGTCAGTTCGGCATGGCGGGCCGGGTCCTGCTGCGCCGCCTTCCACTGCGCCACGGTCCACCCCTGCGGCAGGTAACCGTTGATCAGGTCATGGGCCGAGGTCTGGTCCGTGACGAGGTCCGGCACCAGGCCGCCCTGCTTCGCCTTTTCCACCAGCTGCGGCAGGATGTCGGCCGCGTTGCCCAGGAGGCCGATCGAGATGGCGTCACCGTTGTCCTTGTGCTGGCGCACCAGGGCCAGCGCCTCGTCGATGCTGGCGGCCTGCTTGTCCAGGTAGCGGGTGCGCAGGCGGAAGTCGATGCTGCTTTGCTGGCATTCGATCGTCAGCGACACGGCGCCGGCCATCGTGGCGGCCAGCGGCTGGGCGCCGCCCATGCCGCCCAGGCCGGCCGTCAGCAGCCAGCGCCCTTTCAGGTCGCCGCCGAAATGCTGGCGCCCCGCCTCGGCGAAGGTTTCGAACGTGCCCTGCACGATGCCCTGGGTGCCGATATAGATCCAGCTGCCGGCCGTCATCTGGCCGTACATGAACAGGCCCTTGCGGTCCAGCTCATTGAAGTGTTCCCAGTTGGCCCACTTCGGCACCAGGTTCGAGTTCGCGATCAGCACGCGCGGCGCGTCGGCATGGGTGCGGAATACGCCGACGGGCTTGCCGGACTGGATCAGCAGGGTCTCTTCCTCGCCCAGTTCCTTCAGCGACGCCAGGATCTGGTCGAAGCACTCCCAATTGCGCGCGGCCCGGCCGATACCGCCATAGACGACCAGGTGCTGCGGGTTTTCCGCCACTTCCTTGTCCAGGTTATTCTGGATCATGCGGTAGGCCGCCTCCGCGCCCCAGGTCTTGCAGACCCGCTCAGGGCCGCGCGGCGCACGGATATCGCGGGTGGCGTCGAAACGGGGATCGAAACTGGTGTCGTGGCTCATGTCGTCTCCTGTTGGTGATACAACAAGCATAAGTTGTCTATACAACCGAAGTCAAGCGCCATGTTCGCGGATGAAGCCGATCAGGGCGCGCAGCGGCGCCGGTACGAGGCGGCGCCCCGGGTAATACAGGTAGGGGCCGGAAAAGCTCAGCCACCACGGCGCCAGCACCGGCTCCAGCGCGCCGCTGGCGAAGTGGGGCTGCAGCCAGTCCTCGAACAGGTAGACGATGCCGGTGCCGGCAATGGCCGCGCTGACAGCCAGGTCGGCCGCGCCGCCCAGGCGCACCGTCAGCGGGCCGCGCGGCATGACGTTGACCTGTTCGCCGTCCCGCTCGAAAGTCCATTCGAACGGCGTGCTGCCGGCGAAGTGGCCGCCCAGGCAGGCATGCGCCGTCAGTTCGCCCGGATGCGCCGGCCGGCCGTGGCGCGCCAGGTAGGCCGGCGACGCGGCCGCCGCGAAGCGCTGCACGCGCGGGCCGATGGGTACTGCAATCATGTCCTGTTCGAGGCGTTCCTCGTAGCGGATGCCGGCATCGCAGCCGGCCGCCAGCATGTCGACGAAGCTGTCTTCCGTGACGACGTCCAGCACGATATCCGGGTAGGCCGCCAGGAACGGCGGCACGATGGCCGGCAGCACGAGGCGCGACGCCGCCATCGGCACGTTCAGGCGCAAGGTGCCCGTGGGGCGGTCGCGAAAGCCGTTGACCACGTCCAGCGCCAGTTCCACTTCCTGCAGCGCCGGCCCGAGGCGCTCGAGCAGCCCCCGCCCCGCCTCGCTGGGCACGACGCTGCGCGTGCTGCGGTTCAGCAGGCGCACACCCAGGCGCTGCTCCAGGCGGCGCACGGCCTCGCTCAAGCCGGAGGCGGAGACGCCGCCGGCGCGCGCCGCATCGCGAAAGCCCCCGGCCCGTGCCACGGCCACGAAGGCGTTCAGGTCGCCCAGGTCGACACCCATTCCTGCTCCTCTTGTAGTGTTGTGCGTTTTTTCGTACAGCCCGTGCACACTGTACCGGATTGTCGCCGAATCGTGCTGGCCTCAACATGGGTTCATCAACCACACGAGGAGTAGCACATGACCGACATCGCACGCAGCGGCACCTTCCGACTGGGCGGACGTACCGTCCACCGCATCGGCTACGGCGCCATGCAACTGGCCGGCCCCGGCGTGTTCGGCCCGCCGAAGGACCCGTCCGCCGCCCGCGCCGTGCTGCAGGCGGCCATCGCGGCGGGGATCGACCATATCGATACGTCCGACTTCTACGGCCCGCACGTGACGAACCAGCTGATCCGCGCGGCCCTGCATCCCTATCCGGCCGGCCTGGCCATCGTCACGAAGATCGGCGCGCGGCGCGATGACCAGGGCGGCTGGCTGCCGGCCTTCGGCCGCGAGGAATTGACCGCCGCGGTGCACGACAACCTGCGCAACCTGGGCCTGGAAACGCTCGACGTCGTCAACCTGCGCGCCATGTTCAGCGTGCACGGCCCGGCCGAAGGCAGCCTGGAACAACCGCTCGCCGTGCTGGCCGGCCTGCGCGAACAGGGGCTGGTGCGCCATATCGGCCTGAGCAACGTCACGGCGGAGCAGGTGCGCCAGGCGAGGCGCATCGTGCCGATCGCCTGCGTGCAGAACCACTACAACCTGGTGCACCGGGATGACGATGCGCTGATCGACACGCTGGCGGCCGACGGCATCGCCTACGTGCCCTTCTTCCCCCTGGGCGGCTTCTCGCCGCTGGAATCAGGCACGCTGTCGGACGTGGCGGCGCGGCTTGGCGCGACGCCGATGCAGGTGGCCATTGCGTGGCTGCTGCGGCGCGCGCCGAACATCCTCGTCATTCCAGGCACGTCTTCCGTGGCGCACCTGCACGAGAACCTGGCCGCCGCCGCGCTCGACCTGCCGGCCGACGCGGTGGCGGAACTGGACGGCATGGCCGGCGCGCGCTGAACGCCGGGATTATTTGCGGTAGACCTGGCGGCCGCCCACCCACGTCTGCAGCACGCCGATCCGGCCGATCTTCTCGGGCGCCACCTGGAACAGGTCCTGGTCCGTGACGATGAAGTCGGCCCACTTGCCCGGCTCCAGCGAACCGATGACGTTTTCCTGGCGCGCTGCAAAGGCCGCATCGAGCGTGAAGCAGCGGAAGGCCTGCTGCAAGGTCATGGCCTGCTCCTTGTGCCAGCCCCCGGCGGGCACGTCGCGCATGTCCTGGCGCGTGACGGCGGCATGGATGCCTTCGAAGGGGTTGGGCGATTCGATGGGGAAGTCCGAGCCGCAGGCGATGCGCGAGCCCTGCTTCAGGAAAGTGTGCCACGCGTAGGCGCCTTCGATACGCTGCGGGCCGACCCGCTGCTCGGCCATGTTCTGGTCCGACGTCGCGTGGGTCGGCTGCATCGACGGGATGATGCCGAGCGCCTTGAAGCGGGGGATATCGGCCAGTGCGACGACCTGGGCGTGCTCGATGCGGTGGCGCAGCGCGGCGCCCGGATGCTTCTTCAGCAGCGCCGCGTAGTTGTCCAGGATCTGGCGGTTGCCGGCGTCGCCGATGGCGTGCACATTGAGCTGGTAGCCGGCCTTGATGGCCTTTTCCATCTTGGCGCGCATCTCGCCGTCCTTGTAAAACAGCAGGCCGTGCGTGTGCGGCGCGTCGCTGTATGGCTTGATCAGTGCGGCGCCGCGGCTGCCCAGGGCGCCGTCCGCATACAGCTTCACCGAGGACAGCGCATACAGGTCGTTGGCGTAACTCTTCAACGGCCCCTGGGCGGACAGACGGTCGAAGTCCTCGCCCGTGTCACCGATCATCGCGTAGACGCGCGCGCTCAGCTTGCCGCTGTCCGCATAGGCACGATACAGCTTGTCCGCGCCGACACCGACGCCGGCATCGTGCACGCTGGTCAGGCCGTTCTTGGCGAGAATGGCCAGCGCGCCGTCCAGCGCCGCGCGCGACTCGGCCTCGGTGGCTTTCGGCATCACCTTCGTGACCAGTTCGATGGCGCCGTCGACGAGGATGCCGGTGGCCTCGCCCGCCGCGTCGCGCTCGATCTTGCCGCCGGCCGGGTCCTGCGTGTCCTTCGTGATGCCGGCCAGGGCCAGCGCACGGCTGTTGACCCACACGGCATGGCCGTCGACGCGGTGCATCAGCGCCGGCCGGTCCGGCACGACGCCATCGAGCTCCTTCGCCGTGGGGAAGCGGCCCAGCTTCCAGATCTCCTGGTTCCAGCCATTGCCCACCACCCAGGCGCGCTGGCCGTTGGCCCGCGCGAAGCTGCCGATGGTCGCCAGGGCGCCGTCCAGCGACGTGGAGCTGTACAGCTCCGCCGCCGTGGCGACTTCACCCAGGCCGAACACGTGACCATGGGCGTCGATCAGGCCCGGCAGCACGGTCTTGCCCTGCACGTCGACATGCTGGAAACCCTTGGCCCTGGCGGCCACGTCGCGCGCGCTGCCGACGGCGACGATGCGGCCCTGGCCGTCGAACGCCAGCGACTGGAAGCGCACCAGCTTGCCGGCGGCGTTCAAGGTGTAGCCGTTGGCATTGTCGATGACGGTGCCGGTGGTGGCCGGCGTTTGCGCGTGGGCGGAGACAGTCAATGCCAGGGCGAGGCTGGCGGCGATCGGGTGCAGGCGGGGCATGGAATTCCTTGCTGGGCTGGGAAGCTTCAGAGTGTAGCGAAATTCGCATCGCCGGCCAACCGGTCCGGCGGCGGGCCTGCAATGGTCGATCACCCCCACCATCCCGATCCGTGCGACCGGTCCAACGTTGCCTGGCCCGCACGCTGCTGCCCCTCCTGCCGGCCGGCCGGCCTGAAGGTACGGTCCCCGGACGGCGTGCCGTGCTTTTCGATCACGTTCAAGGCACGGTGGACCAACGGCGCGCCGCTGGTGCATGGCATGCCGGTGCATGCCTACAGGCCGGTCGCATGCCGGAGGATACCTGGTCGCTCCGCCTGCCGTTCGAGCGCAAGATCAAGGTCGATGACAGCGTGTGCGCGGCCTGTGGCGTGGCACCGCAAGACGCGGCCGCGACGACGGCGTCGATGTGATCGACATTCCACCCGGGTACCGGGATCAGGACGAGACCACGTGCCGGGGCAGCATTCAGCCCCGGCGATGACGACACCCGCGCGAGCACGGCGGCGGCCGGAATGGTCCCGCCGGCGATGTGACCCCGCAAGGCCTGCTTCGCCGCCGGCCTCCAGCCCATAGTCGCGCTGGTCCCGCCTGAGCCCATGCGGGGCAATGACGACGGCCGGGACGACGATCGGCAGGACATTTCGGATGCAGGCCGCAACGGTCGTCGATCATCGATTTATCGTCGAAGAACGCTACCCATGACGACCAGGTAAATGATGTGAATGGGTGCACGAAGTCTGCTTTACGCCCCGCTGAAATCATGTAACTATCTATATGGACTTTCGCGCTTGCAGCTTGCGAAATGATAGTCGCCGACCCGATGAATGGCCTGGCGAAGGGCGCTTGAGCGACGCTTTGCGGCAGGTGCGTACACATGGAGACGGACATGCAAGATGTCGACGGACGCGATGCGCCGCTGCCCATCCTCGTGGTGGACGACGAGGACCTCGTACGCGAAGTGATGTGCGAACTGTTGACGCGGGAAGGCTATGCGCCCGCAGGATTCGCCGATCCCATGGCGGCGCTGGCCAGCCTGGCCGGCGTTCCCTACAAGCTTGCGTTGATCGACCTGAATATGCCGTCGATGGATGGCATCGCTGTGATCGAGGCGGCACTGGCACTGAAGCCGGACCTCGGTTGCCTGATCGTGACCGGCGAAGGCGACCTGCCGACCAGCCAGCGCGCCCTCGACGCCGGTGCCATCGATTACTTGCTCAAGCCGTTCAACATCGTCGCGGTCAAGGCAGGGCTGCAGCGCGCCTTTCGTACTGTGGCGCTGCGCAAGGCGGCATGGAGCGCCGACCAGAAAATCCAGCAGCACATGATGGAGCTCGCGATGCTGAACCGGCAATTGATCCTGGCGCGTAACAGCGCCGAGCTGGCGAACGAGGCCAAGTCACGCTTCCTGGCATCGATGAGCCACGAGCTGCGTACGCCGCTCAATTCCATCATCGGATTCGCGCATATCCTGCGCTCCGCGCATTTGTCGAGCACACCGGTGCAATCGGCTGAATTCGCCGGGCATATCGTCGATGCGGCGAACCACCTGTTGTCGCTCGTGAACGAAGTGCTGGACCTGGCGAAGATCCAAGCGGGCAAGGCCGACCTGCGCGTCGACTGCGTGATGCTCGCGCCGCTGCTGGAAAAATGCGCCCGGCTGATTGCGCCCGAATGCGAGCGCCATGGCGTGACGCTTATAATGCCCGACCACGTCGGGCATTCCGTCCATGCGGATGCCACGCGGCTGCAACAGGTACTGCTGAACCTCCTGAGCAATGGCGCCAGGTACAACAAGCCTGGCGGCACCCTGACCGTTGCCGTATGCGGATTGGGGCTCACCCACACTTCCATCACGGTCAGCGACACCGGCCAGGGTATCGCGCCCGACTTGCGGGAAAGGTTATTCCAGCCATTCGACCGGTTGGGGCGATCGACGTCCTCGGCGGAGGGCACGGGCCTTGGCCTGACCATCGCGGACCGCCTGATGCGCCAGATGAACGGCACCATCGACGTCGTCAGCACAGTGGGCCTGGGTACGACCTTCACGATCGTGCTGCCGTCGGCGGCGACGCAGGCCGGCACCCAGCCGGTGCCTTGACATGCCCAAAGCGCCTATCGCCGCGCCACACGACGAGCCGGCAACCCGGGTCGCATTGTTCAGTGCTGGCCTGGTCTTGGTAACGGGGGCGGCGCTGAGCATTGGCGCGGCATTCTGGCAGGATCGCTTCAACGACGCCGTTATCCTTGAACGCTTGTCGGCGGCCGCCGGCACCGCGGCCGACCACGCGGTTCAGCGCATGGGCGTGTACCAGTATGGCCTGCGTGGACTACGCGGCTTCATTCTCACCGTGGGTCCGGACGTGTTGCGGATGCCCGACCTGGAGCGCTACAGCAGGACACGGGACATCGCCACGGAATTCCCGGGCGCGCGAGGGTTAGGCTTCATCCGGCGCGTCGCCCGCGCCCAGGCTCGCGAGTTCGAGCGGCACATGCAAACTGGTGGAATCGCCGGTGCGAAAATCCGCGAACTTGCTCCTCATGACGGTGACCGCTTCGTTATCGAGTATATCGAGCCGCTGGCGCCCAACCGGGCAGCAGTGGGCTTCGATATCGCCTCCGAAGCCAATCGACGCCAGGCGGCCCTGGCCGCCATGGATGGGGGCACCGCGCAACTGACCGCGCCGATTACGCTGTTGCAGGAAAGCGGCAAGCACCAGCGGTCGTTCCTGCTGCTGCTGCCCGTCTACGACGGGCCGGGCACGCCTGTCACCGTGCAGGAACGACGCCGCAGTCTGAAGGGGTGGACCTATGCGCCCCTGGTCATCGACGAATTACTGCACACGCTGGGCCTGGATCCCACCCGGATCGATCTGGGCGTGTCGGACATTACCGACCGGCACAACGAACAAGTGATCGTGCCGCTGGCGCCGGCGAATGTGCATCCGGTTTACCTGTACAGCACGGTCGTGAATGTCTACGGCAGGCAGTGGCGGTTGAAGTTCCACGCCCGGCCCGCGTTCACCATGCAGCAGGGAACGATGCCGGCCCGATGGGTGCTGCTGGGCGGCCTGGTCGTCAGCAGCCTGGCCGCTGCGCTTTCGGGGTCGATTGCCGGCAACCGCTGGCGGCGACGGCAGATCACGGCAACCCATGCGCGCCTGGCCGCGATCGTCGAAAATTCGAACGATGCCATTCTCGGCAATACGCTCGATGGCATCGTGACAACATGGAACGGTGGCGCCGAAGCGCTGTTCGGCTATTCGAAGGCCGAAGCCGTGGGCAGGACGGTGGCGGAATTGATCGTGCCCATCGAACTGCGCCAGGAAGAAGCCGATATCCTGGCGCGGCTCGCGCGCGGCGAGACGGTAGCGCACTTCGACACGGTCCGGTTATGCCGGGACGGCAGCAAGGTGACCGTATCGGTTACCGCCTCGCCCATCCGCGATGCCACCGGCACCGTCGTCGGTGCCTCGAAGACGGTGCGCGACATCACGGAACGCAAGTCGATGGAGGCGCTGGCCGAACGGACATACAAGGAGATGGCGATTGCCGTCAGCAACCGCACCTCACAGTTGCGCAAACTCAACATCCTGCTCGACAGCGTGCTGGGCTCGCTTGAGCTGGCAATCATCGCAACCGACGACAGGGGTGTCATCTCCGTCTTCAACCGGGGCGCGGAGAACCTGCTTGGCTATGGCGCGGCCGAAATGGTGGGGCGCGCCTCGCTGGCCATGCTCGTCGAGCTGGGCGATATCGAGGCACGGCTGGACCCCGCCGTCCTGCCGGTCGAACGCGATGCCGGCATGCGCGCCGTCCTGCGCGCGGCTTGCGCGCGCGAACCGGAGACGAGCGAATGGACCTACCTCTGCAAGAGCGGCGAGAAGCTGCCCGTTTCGGTTGCCATCAGCGCCTTGCGCGACGGCCCGGAACTGACCGGCTACCTGAGTATCGCGATGGATGTCAGCCAGCTGCGGCGGGCGCAAGCCGAGCTGCAACGGCAACATGCGGAGCTGCTGCTGGTGCGAGATCACCTGCTGCTCGCCGCCGACGTGGCGCGTCTCGGCGTATGGAGCTGGCGGCTGGACGGACGCAGTCCGGAGTGGAATGCCCATATGTTCGCCATCTATGGCATCGAGCCGGATCCTGGCGGTACCGGCCCCGGCATCGATGATTGGCTGGCCATGGTCCACCCGGACGACGTGATCGACGCGCGCGGCCGGCTCGATGCAATCGCCCAGGGCCAAGGCGAGCACGATCACGTCTTCCGCATCCTCCGCAAGGACGGGCAGATCCGTTACCTGCAGTCGGCGACACGCACGGAATACGACGGGGAAGGCATGGCGCGCCAGATCACGGGCATCAGCCTGGACGTGACGGAGCGCATGGAGCTCGTCAATACCCTGCGCCAGGCTAAGGAGGAAGCCGACGCGGCCAGCCAGGCAAAATCAAACTTCCTCGCCAATATGAGCCATGAAATCCGCACGCCGCTCAATGCCGTGCTGGGGATGCTGCAGATCCTGAAGCAGAGCGGGCTGGCGCCCCACCAGCAGGACTACGCCGTCAAGGCGACCAGCGCGGCCCGTTCGCTGCTGCAGCTGCTGAACGACCTGCTCGACTATTCGAAGATCGAGGCGGGAAAGCTGGTGCTCGACGTCGACCGCTTCAACCTGCGCGAGCTGCTGAACGACCTATCCATCATCCTCTCCGGCACGCTGGGGGCCAAGGAAGTCGAGATCATGTTCGATCTCGACCCCACGCTCCCCGTCGAACTGCTCGGCGATCGCCTGCGCCTGCAGCAGGTCCTGATCAACCTGACGGGCAACGCGCTGAAGTTCACGGAGCGTGGCGACGTCGTGCTGTCCGTGCAGCGCATGCAGGACAGCAACGAGCAGCGCACGCGGTTTACCGTTTCGGACACGGGCATCGGGATCGCTCCCGAGCAGCAGCAGGCCATCTTCGAAAGCTTCACGCAGGCGGAAACTTCGATATCGCGCCGTTTCGGCGGTACCGGCCTGGGGCTGGTGATCGCGCAGCGCCTGGTTCGGATGATGGGCTCGGAACTGCTGCTCGACAGCGCTCCCGGCGTGGGGAGCCGGTTCTGGTTCGAGGTCGACCTGCCGGCAACCGATGATAGCCTGGCCCTCGTCACGCCGCCGCCCATGAAGCCCGTCCGCGTCCTGGTCGTCGACGACAATCCCCTGGCCGCGGCCCTTCTGGGCCGGATGGTCGAGTCCCTCGGCTGGCAGGTACGGCTGGCGGGAAGCGGCGAGGAAGCGATCGACACGGTTGCCGGCGTGGCCAACGGCGACGGACGTTTCGACGTGGTGCTGATGGACTGGAACATGCCCGGCCTGAACGGCACCGGCGCGGCACGCCGGATCGCGGAACTGGCCGGGGTGGAACGGCCCCCGGTGATCATCATGGTCACCGCGTATGGCCGGGAGGCGATGACGAGCATCCAAACGGAGGATGGCGGCGCCGCAATCGCCGACATGCTGACCAAGCCCGTCATGCCGCACCTGATCGTCGATGCGGTGTCGCGCGCCCTGAAGCTTGCGCCGGGCGAACATGCGCACAGCTTCCAGGGCTCGCATCGACTTGATGGCATGCATATCCTGCTGGCGGAAGACAATCAGCTCAACCAGCAAGTGGCCTACATCCTGCTGACGCAGGAAGGTGCGTGCGTGACCGTGGCGGAAAATGGCAGGGAAGCAGTCGGTTACGCAACGAACAACCTGTTCGACGCCGTGCTGATGGACATGCAGATGCCCGTGATGGACGGCCTGGAAGCGACCCGCCATATCCGCGCTGTCGATCGTCTCAAGGATTTGCCCATCATTGCGATGACGGCCAACGCCGCGCAGGCGGACAGGCAAGCATGCCTCGCGGCCGGCATGAACGCCCATATCGCCAAGCCCATCGACATCGGTCAAGTGGTCGATGTGCTGACGGAGACTTGCCAGTCTCGGAGCGCTGGCGAAGACGCCTGTTTCGTCGAGCCGTTCGCCGATATCATGCGCCGCTTCGGCGGCGCGGCCGACATCTATGCCCGCCTGCTCGAAGCCCTGCCGGAGCAGGCGGCACGGCTGCTGGCGACAATCGACGGCAGCCTCGATGTGGCGCAGCACAGGGATCCCGCCGCCACGCTGCACACGCTGAAGGGAACCGCCTCCACGCTGGGGGCGCAGGGACTTGCCGAGGAAATCGCCCGGCTCGAGCGAGGACTGCGGGAAGACCCCCAGTCGTTCTCGGCCTCGATGGTGGCCGCGATCGACGCGGGACTTCAGCGTTCGATGCTGGCGCTACGCCGCCAGCTGGCGGCGCATGGCCGGCCGGTAGGCGACAGCGGAAATGCGGCCTGCCCTCACGCCGCATCGTGAAAGATCACCCCCAGCGTATGCCGCATGCCGCTGCGCACGCGCGACACGCCATGCCGCAGGTTGACGCGGTAGATGCCGCGCGTGCCGTTCACGGGCCGGTGGAAGACGGGGAAGATGACGCAGTCGCCCTGCGCCAGCGGCACCACTTCCACCCGCGACTGCATGCGCGGGCGCTGCTCGGTCAGCACGAATTCGCCGCCCGTGAAGTCCTGGCCGGGCCGCGACAGCAGGAAAGCCGCCTGCAGGGGGAATACGTGCTCGCCATATAAATCCTGGTGCAGGCAGTTGTAGTCCTCCCCTTCGTATCGCAGCAGCAGGGGCGTGGGCCGCTGCTGGCCGGCGGCGTGGCAGCGCGCGAGGAATTCGGCGTGCGTGGGCGGAAACCGCACCGGCAGCGCCATCGCTTCGTACCACCGGTTGGCGATGGCGGCCAGGGGGCCGTACATCCGCTCGCGCAGCGCGGCAACCAGCGGCGGCAGCGGGTAGGCAAAATACTGGTACTCGCCGCGGCCGAAGCCGTGCCGCGCCATCACGACGCGGCTGCGAAAGCGCTCGCCGTCGGCGTACAGCGAGGCAAGCGCCGCGCAATCCCCTGGCGCCAGCACGCCCGGCACGTGGGCGCAGCCGTGCGCGTTCAAGGCTTCCTCGATGGCGGCCCAGTCGAAGGGCGTCACCTGGCGCCCTCCCTTTCCAGCAAGGCCTGCTTGCGTTCGACGCCCCAGCGGTAGCCGGACAGGGAACCGTCCGTGCGCACCACGCGGTGGCAGGGGATGGCAATGGCCACGGCATTGGCGGCGCAGGCCCCGGCCACGGCGCGCACGCTGGCCGGCGCGCCGATCAGCCGGGCCAGTTCCGTGTAGCTGACGGTGCGGCCGGCCGGGATCGTGCGCAGCGCCTGCCAGACGCGCTGCTGGAAGGCCGTGCCGCGCACGTCCAGCGGCAGGTCCAGGCCCAGCTCGGGCGCCTCGACCATGCCGATCACGCGTGCCACGGTCTGCTCGTAGTCGGCTTCCGCGCCGATCAGTTCCGCCTTCGGGAAGCGGTCCTGCAGGTCGCGCGCCAGCAGTTCCGGGTCGTCGCCCAGCAGGATGGCGCAGATGCCGACATCGGTGCTGGCGACCAGGATGGCGCCCAGCGAGCACTGGGCGATGGCGAAGCGGATGGTGGCCCCCTGCCCGCCGGCACGGAAGGCTGTCGGCGTCATGCCCAGGGCGCCCTGCGAGGCGGCGTAGAAGCGGCCGCTGGAATTGAAGCCGGCCGCGTAGATGGCATCCGTCACGGAGGGCTGCTGCACCAGCTTTTCCTGCATGCGGCGCTGGCGCCCGGCGGCCGCGTAGGCCTTTGGCGTGATGCCCGTCTGCGCCTTGAAGACGCGGTGCAGGTGGAACTGGCTGACGCCGGCCGCCGCGGCCAGGCTGGTGAGATCGAGTTCGCTGTCGGCGGCGTCGATCAGCCGGCACAGGCGTTCGACCAGGGCGGCATGGCGCTCGGCCAGCGGCGGCTGGTCCGGCTTGCAGCGTCGGCAGGGCCGGAAGCCCGCGCTTTCCGCCTCGGCCATGCTGGCGTGGAAGGTGACGTTGGCGCGCAGCGCCGGGCGGGCGCCGCACGAGGGCCGGCAATACACGCCGGTGGTGCGCACGGCATACCAGAACTGGCCGTCGGCATTGCCGTCGCGCTGCTGCACGGCGCCCCAGCGCGCGTCGTCGGTGGTATAGGTGACTTGGTTCATCGGCTTACCTCGCTTGATCGATGCCGACATGGTAGGGTGGCGGCCCTGCCACGGCACTCCGGGCCTTGCTTTCGAATTCATCCGGCCCGATGCTAAAATCGCCACACCTTGCAGCGGAGACCCGGTTTGGAAGCACAGCCAGCACAAAATAATACCCCGGACGGCACGCCGATCTTCCAGCGCATCAAAGACTTCCTGACGGCCCAGATCGCAGCCGGCCACTGGAAGGAAGGCGACGTGATCCCGTCGGAGCAGGCGCTGGTACGGCAGTTTGGCGTCTCGCGCATGACCGTCAACCGTGCCGTGCGCGAGCTGACGGCCGAAGCCGTGCTGACGCGGCGCCAGGGCTCCGGCACCTTCGTCGCCCCGCAAAAATACCAGGCCACCCTGCTGGAAATCCGCAGCATCGCCGACGAAGTGCGCTCGCGCGGCCATGTCCACCGCAGCACCCTGCAATTGCTGGAACAGGGCCGCGCCAGCGAGCTGCTGGCCAAGCAGTTCGAACTGCCGGCGGGCCAAACCCTGTTCCATTCGATTATCGTCCATTACGAAAGCGGCGTGCCGATCCAGGTGGAAGACCGCTGGGTCAACCCCCAGTGCGCGCCGGCCTATATGGCGCAGGACTTCACGCGCATCACGCCGAACGAATACCTGGTGGCGGCCGCGCCGCTGCAGGGCGCCAGCTACAGCCTGGAAGCGCTGGCCGCCCCGCGCGACATCGCCGAGATGCTGGCGATGGACGCGCGCCAGCCCTGCCTCGTGCTGCGCCGCCAGACCCGCTCGGGCGGCAAGGTTGCCTCGATCGTGACGATGTGGCATCCGGGCCACCGCTACCAGTTCGCCGGCAGCGTCAGCGCGGCCAAGGAAGGCTGAGGCGGCGGGCGTTACAGGGCGGCGCTTCGATGCTATAGTTGACCGGGCACCGGCAGCCATCGACTGGCTACCGTCATGAAAGGGTAGCGCTTGCCACACCGCAGAATCAAGACCAGTCCTCCGCTGCTCCGCCGCCTGGTGCGCGCGGTGCCGCTGCCGCGCCCTGCCTCGCCTCTTGCCCCCCTGTCCTGCCTGCGCCTGCTGTGCCTCGTGCCGCTGCTGGCCAGCGCCCTGGCCCTGGCCGAACCCGTCACGGTCCAGTTGAAATGGCGCCACCAGTTCCAGTTCGCCGGCTATTACGCGGCCCAGGACAAGGGCTACTACCGCGACGCCGGGCTGGATGTGACGCTGGTGGAAGCGCAGCCCGGCACCGACCCGGTGGCGGCGGTGCTGGACGGGCGTGCCCAGTACGGCACGGGCGACAGCAGCCTGTTGCTCAAGCGCGCCGCCGGCGCCCCCGTGGTGGTGCTGGCGTCGATCTTCCAGCACTCGGCTTCGGCCCTGATCGTACGGCGCGGACCGGGCGGCAAGCCGCTCCCGCTGGCGGGCAGCCGCGTCATGCTGGGACCGGACAGCGACGAAGTGCGCGCCTACCTGCGCCAGGCGGGCCTGCGCACGCAGGACATGGCCCTGCTGCCCTACAGCTACCGCTACGAGGATCTGGCCGAAGGCAAGGTGGACGCCATCTCCGGCTACCTGACGGTGACGCCTTACGCGCTGCAACGGGCCGGCGTGCCGTATGACGTTGTGTTGCCGCGCGCGGCCGGCATCGACTTCTATGGCGATACCCTCTATACCACCGAAGGCGAACTGCGCGAACATCCGCAGCGGGCCAGGGCCATGCGCGCCGCCACGTTGAAGGGCTGGCAGTATGCAATCGAGCATCCCGAGGAAATCGCCGACCTGATCCGGGCCCGCTACCCGGACCGCAATACCCGCGAACACCTGATGTTCGAGGCGCGCCGCACGACACCGCTGCTGGAGCAGCACCTGATCGAACTGGGGTACAGCAATCCCGTGCGCTGGCAGGCCATTGCCGACACCTATGCGGCGCTGGGCATGATGCCGGCCAGCTACCCGCTGCAGGGCTTCCTGTACGAGGAAGCCGCACCCCGGCCCTACCTGCCCTGGCTGGTCGGTGCCGTGGCGACCCTGCTGCTGGCCGGCTTCGCCCTGTGGCGCCAGCGCGGCATGGCACGGCGGCTGCATGGCGCCGAGGAGCGCGCCGGCGACGCCGAGCGCATCGCCGGCTTCGCGCTGGCCGGTTCCGGCGAAGGCCTGTGGGACTGGCAGCCGCAGGCGCCGCAGCTGGTGCTGTCGGACCGTTACCTGGAAATCCTCGGCCATGCGCCCGGCCAGCTGGCCCCGCGCACGCGCGAGGAATGGCTGGAACTGGTGCACCCGGAGGACCGCCCGCAACTGCTGCTGCAGATCGAAGCGGTGGAAGCGCCGCAGGCCCGCCAGGCCCATTTCTCGCTGGAGTTCCGCATGGTGTGCCGGGACGGGCACTATAAATGGGTGCAGGTGCGCGGCATGGTGCTCGAGCGGGACGAGCAGGGACGGCCCCTGCGCATCAGCGGCACCATGGGCGACGCCGGCGAGCGGGCCAACGCGGAACGCGAGCGGGTGGCGGCCATGCTCGAAGCGATGCCCGGCCCGATGCTGGTGGCCGACCGCAGCGGCCGTATCCGCCAGGCCAACGGCGCCGCGGCCCAGTGCTTCGGCTACGCGCCCGACGAGATGCCCGGCCTGCTGCTGGAACTGCTGGTGCCCGAGGTGATGCGCAGCACCCCGGGCCAGGCGCGCGAACTGTTCTCGCGCCCCAACCTGCCGGGCCGCGTGCTGACGGCGCGGCGCAACGACGGCAGCCATTTCCCCGCCATGGTGCACCTGGCGCCGATCCGGCTGGAAGGCCAGGGCCTGTCCGTGCTGTCGCTGCGCGACATGACCCAGCGCCAGCGCGCCGAACAGGCGCTGCACGCCAGCTCCGAGCGCTACCGCCTGATCGTGCAGACGGCCGCCGAAGGCATCTGGATGACCGATGCGAACGACCGCACCTCCTTCGTGAACCCCACCATGGCGCGCATGCTGGGCTACGAACCGGAGGAAATGCTGGGCCGCCCGATGAGCGAATTCATGGACGAGGACAGCTGCGCCCTGCTGCGCCAGCAGAACAGCCGGCGCCGTCCCGGCCAGGCCGAGCAGGGCGACGCCCGCTTCTACCGCAAGGACCATTCGTCGATGTGGGGCCTGCTGTCGACCACGCAGATCAATGCCGACAATGGCGTGTATGCGGGCACGCTGGCGATGATCACCGACATCACGGACCGCCGCCTGGCCGAGGTGGCGCTGCGCAATTCCAGCCAGCGCATGGCCTCCGTCTTCAATGCCGTCACGAACGGCCTGGTGGTGCTCAACAGCGATGGCGTGCTGCTCGAATGTAATGCGGCGGCCGCGCGCATGCTGGGCGCGGCGGCGGCCAGCGGCGCGCGGCTGTGGCCCGGCGTGCACGAGGACGGCCGCCCGTTCGGCGAGGACGAGCATCCCGTGCAGCGCGCGCTCAAGACCAGCCGCTCGGTGCGCAATGTCGTGATGGGCGTGGCCCAGGGCGACGGCGAGACCTGCTGGCTCTCCGTCAACGCCGAACCGATGCGCGACGAGCTGGGCGCCTCGACGATGGCCGTCGTCAGCCTGACCGACATCACGGAACGCAAGCGCAGCGCGGACGCCGTGCGGCGGGGCGAGCAGCGGCTGCACGAAATCATCAAGATGATGCCGATCGGCCTGTTCCTGAAGGACGCGGCGGGACGCCTGATCCAGATGAACTCGGCCTGCGAGCAGCAGTTCGGCTATACCTTCGAGGACCTGCACAACGGCAGCTACGCCCACCTGCACAGCCCCGCCGAACTGGCGAGCTTCCGCCGGCGCGACGAGGAAGCCTTCGCGCGGGGCGACCTGATCGACTACGAGGAAACCATCTGGAACCCGCTGCTGCAGCAGCGCCTGTTCCTGCGCACCTTCAAGAAGCCCGTGTACGACGAACAGGGCGAGCGCTCCTACCTGATCTGCATGTCGATCGACATCACCGACAGCAAGCGCGCCGAACAGGCGCTGCGCGACCTGAACGACCACCTGGAAGAGCGCGTGGTGGAACGCACCGAGGAACTGGACCAGGCCAAGCAGGTGGCCGAGGAAGCCAGCCTGGCCAAGGGCCAGTTCCTGGCCAATATGAGCCACGAGATCCGCACGCCGATGAACGGCGTGATCGGCATGGCCTACCTGGCGCTGAAGACGGCGCTGGAACCGCGCCAGCGCGACTACCTGGAGAAGATCCGCTTCGCCGGCGAGCACCTGCTGCGCATCATCGACGATATCCTCGACATCTCGAAGATCGAGGCCGGCAAGCTGGAGATCGAGCACGTGCCGTTTTCGCTGGAGCACGTGATCCAGACCCTGACGACGGTGGTGGCGCCGAAGGCGGCCGGCAAGGAGCTGGCGCTGGAGTTCGATCTCGACCCGGAACTGCCGCCGGTGCTGCTGGGCGACCCGCTGCGGCTGGGCCAGGTGCTGATCAACTACACCAACAACGCCATCAAGTTCAGTGAACGGGGCAGCATCCGCGTCGGCGTGCGCAGAGTCGTGTCCGACGACGACCACTGCCTGCTGCGCTTTGCCGTCAGCGACCAGGGCATCGGCCTGTCCGACAACGAGATGAGCAAGCTGTTCCAGTCATTCCAGCAGGCCGACACGTCGACCACGCGGGCCTATGGCGGCACGGGGCTGGGCCTGGCGATCTGCAAGCAGCTGGCCCAGCTGATGGGCGGCGAGGTGGGCGTCACCAGCGCGCCGGGCCAGGGCAGCACCTTCTGGTTCACGGCCCGCCTGGGCATCGGCACGGCGGCCGACGCCGCGGCGCGGCGCGAGGAGCCCCTGCCCGTGCTGTCGAGCCCCAGCATGTCGGCGCTGCGCGACGCCCGCATCCTGCTGGTCGAGGACAATACCTTCAACCAGCAGATCGCCCAGGAGATGCTGGAAGAGGCCGGCTCGGCCGTCTGCCTGGCCAACAACGGCGCCGAGGCGCTGGAACTGCTGCGCCAGGCCAGCTTCGACTGCGTACTGATGGACGTGCAGATGCCGCTGATGGACGGGCTGGAAGCGACCCGCCGCATCCGTGCCGATCCCCGCCTGGCCGGGCTGCGCGTGCTGGCCATGACGGCCACGGCCACCAATGAAGACCGGGCCCGCTGCATGGAAGCGGGCATGGACGACTTCATCTCGAAGCCGATCCAGCCGGCCCTGATGTACCAGACCGTGGCGCTGTGGCTGCCGCCGCGCCAGCCGGAGGATGAATTCGAGCGGCTGCGCGCGCCGAAACGGGCCCAGACCCGGCCACCGCTGGCGGGCGACCCGGACATCATCGATTTGTCCGTGCTGGCCCAGGTGCTGGGTTATCATCCAGACAAGATTCGCAAGTTCGCCTTCAAGTTCCTGCAGACCAGCGAAGCCGGCTTCGCCGAGCTGGAAAAGGCGCTGGCGGCGGGCCAGTTGCAGGCGGTGCGCGACCTGGGCCACCGGCTCAAGGCTTCTGCCCGCACGGTCGGCGCCATGGGCCTGGGCGAACTGTGCGAACAGCTCGAACGCCTGCCCGCCGGCGACACGACGGCCGCAACGCGCACTGCGGCCGACCTGATCGCCCGGCTGTGGCCGCTGCTGGCGCAGATCACCGAACACATCATGACCAACACCACTTTTGCCGACGACTGACATGGATACTTCCCTCAAGATTCTGCTGCTCGACGACGATGCCTTCATGCTGGAACTGCTGACCGATATCGTGAACGGCCTGGGCTACGACAATGTGCACGGCGAAAGCGACGCCCGCCAGGCCTTGACGGTCCTGCCCGCGTTCCAGCCCGAACTGCTGGTTTGCGACCTGTCCATGCCGGAGATGGATGGCATCGAATTCCTGCGCGCGGCGGCCGAGATCCACTTTCGCGGCACCGTCATCCTGCTCTCCGGCATGGACAGCGGCATCCTGCGCGCGGCCGAGACCCTGGCCATGGCACAGGGCCTGACGATCCTGGGGGCCTGCACCAAGCCGGTGGCACGGGCCGAACTGGCGGACCTGCTGGCCCTGGCGACGCGGCGGGCCCGTACCGGACCGGCGGCACACGGCACGGGAAAATAGGTTATTATTTGATCCATTCCTGCCTGATTCCCTAAGGGAACCGCTGATTTGTTCAACTCAGCGCTTCCCTAGCAACCTGTCATTGAATTAGCGCACGTCATCACCATCTGCCGCTTATGAAGCGGCCGGGCGACGACGCGGGAGACCCGTTCTCCAGCGGCATGGCTTGGTGCCATCCATGGGCAAACTTAATCCAACCTCCCGAAGAGGCAAAAAACATGAGCGAAAACATCAAACACATTACCGACGCATCGTTCGAAGCGGACGTGCTGAAGTCGGATCGTCCCGTGCTGGTCGATTTCTGGGCCGAATGGTGCGGTCCCTGCAAGAGCATCGCCCCGATCCTGGAAGAAGTGGCCAAGGAATACGACGGCAAGCTGACCATCGCCAAGCTCGATGTGGACGCCAACCAGGCCGTGCCGGGCAAGTTCGGTATTCGTGGTATTCCGACCCTGATTCTGTTCAAGAACGGCGTTCCAGCGGCACAGAAAGTGGGCGCGATGGCAAAAGGCCAACTGACCTCTTTCATCGACAGCAATATTTGAGTAATATAGGCGGTGTTGCGCCCGCAGCACTGCCTGCCTGGCAGGGATTGAGGCTCCAGCCCGTCCCTTTTTGATAACTTAGTCCACGCAGTTCCCTCCCCTACCCTACTTTCCCGTCACGGGACACTCAAACACCTATGCATCTATCTGAATTAAAGGCCCTCCACGTTTCGGCGTTGCTGGAAATGGCTATCGGTCTGGATATCGACAATGCTGCGCGCCTGCGCAAGCAAGAACTGATGTTCGCCATCCTGAAGAAGCGCGCCAAGTCCGGCGAGCAGATCTTCGGTGACGGTGCCCTGGAAGTGCTGCCCGACGGCTTCGGCTTCCTGCGCTCGCCCGACGCCAGCTACATGGCCTCCACGGACGACATCTATATTTCGCCTTCCCAGATCCGCCGCTTCAACCTGCACACGGGCGATTCGATCGAAGGCGAAGTGCGCACGCCGAAAGACGGCGAGCGCTATTTCGCACTGGTCAAGGTAGACAAGGTCAATGGCGAATCGCCGGAAGCCTCGAAGCACCGCATCCTGTTTGAGAACCTGACGCCGCTGCACCCGAACGAGCCGCTGCGCCTGGAACGCGAGATGAACGGCGCGGAAAACATCACGGGCCGTATCGTCGACCTGATCGCACCGATCGGCAAGGGCCAGCGCGGCCTGCTGGTGGCCTCGCCCAAGTCCGGCAAATCCGTGATGCTGCAGCATATCGCCCACGCCATCACGGCCAACCACCCTGACGTCACCCTGATCGTGCTGCTGATCGACGAACGTCCGGAAGAAGTGACGGAGATGCAGCGCTCGGTGCGCGGCGAAGTGGTCGCCTCGACCTTCGACGAACCGGCCACGCGTCACGTGCAGGTCGCCGAGATGGTGATGGAAAAGGCCAAGCGCCTGGTCGAGATGAAGAAGGATGTCGTCATCCTGCTGGATTCGATCACCCGCCTGGCCCGTGCCTACAACACCGTCATCCCGGCCTCCGGCAAGGTGCTGACCGGTGGTGTCGACGCCAACGCGCTGCAGCGTCCGAAGCGCTTCTTCGGCGCCGCCCGCAACATCGAAGAAGGCGGCTCGCTGACCATCATCGCCACGGCGCTGATCGAAACGGGCTCGCGCATGGACGACGTGATCTACGAGGAATTCAAGGGTACCGGCAATATGGAGGTGCACCTGGAGCGCCGCCTGGCGGAAAAACGCGTCTACCCGGCCATCAACCTGAACAAATCCGGCACGCGCCGCGAGGAACTGCTGATCAAGCCGGACCAGCTGCAGAAGATCTGGATCCTGCGCAAGCTGCTGTACTCGATGGACGAGATCGAAGCGATGGAATTCATCCTCGACAAGATGCGCGCCACGAAGACGAACACCGAGTTCTTCGACATGATGCGCAGAGGCGGCTAAAAAGTTGCTGCAAAAATGGGGACAGACCCCATTTTCCGGGAAATCTTTCTTGGAAAATGGGGTCCGTCCCCATTTTTTTTATGTGGACGGTGTATAATCCACGGCTGTTTTTAACCCTGGCAAGTGAGCGGCAATCGGGTCACGAAGCTGTACGACCGACGAAGTGCTGTTTGGCTACCAACCTAACCGAGAGTGCCCCATGAAAGTTGATACCCATCCAGATTACCGCGAAGTTGTGTTCCACGACCTGTCGTGCGACTTCAAGTTCGTTACCCGTTCGACCATCCAGACCCGCGAGAAAATTACCCTCGACGGTAAAGAATACCCGCTGGTGAAGATCGAGGTTTCGTCGGAATCGCACCCGTTCTTCACGGGTCAGCACAAGATCGTCGACACCGCCGGTCGCGTGGAAAAGTTCCGCCAGAAGTTCGGCAAAGTCGGTTCGAAGACCGCCGTCGCTGCAGGTTAATCGACCTCCAGAACGAAAAAAAGGCAGCTGCGGCTGCCTTTTTTATTACACTTCCTGTTTCTTCCATAAAGCATCCTGTCGATGAAGCCAGTCCGCCTGCCTGCCTCCGCCACCCTCGCGCTGCCGCGCTGGGCCATGTTTGCCCTGGCCCTGCTGTACATCCTGCCGGGACTGATCGGGCGCGAGCCGTGGAAGAACGACGATGCGGCCAGCTTCGGCGTCATGTGGACGATGGCGCACGGCGCCTGGCAGGACTGGTTGTGGCCGAATATCGCCGGCATGGCGATGCCCGAGGAAGGCCCGCTGGCGTTCTGGCTGGGGGCGCTGTCGATCAAGCTGTTCGGTCCCGTGCTGGGCGACGTGCTGGGCGCGCGCGTGGTCACGGTCTTCATCTTCCTGCTGGGCGCCCTGTCGCTGTGGTACACCACCTTCAACCTTGGGCGGCGGCCCGAGGCACAGCCCTTGAAGCTGGCCTTCGGCGGCCAGCCCGAGCCGGACGACTTCGGTCGTACGCTGGCCGACGCCGCCCTGCTGATCTACCTGGGCTGCCTGGGCCTGTTGCAGCACAGCCATGAGACGACGGCCGAACCACTGCTGACGGCGCTGCTGGCGCTGACCTTGTACCGCTCGGTGCGCTACATGGAACGCCCCAGTATGCGCAATGCGGCCCTGATCGGCCTGGCGCTGGGCCTGATGACCTTGACACGCGGGTGGGTGCCGCCGGCGGCCCTGCTGGTGGCCCTGTTCATCTGCACCCGCTTTCTCGCCATGCCGGCCGTGCGGGCGCTGTCGCACCTGCTGCTGTCGCTGCTGGTGGCCGCCGTCGTTACCCTGCCGTGGGTAGTCCCGGCCCTGCTGACCCAGCCCTACGGCCAGTCGCCGCTGGCGGCCTGGGTGGCCTGGAACGGCACGCAGGTGGCCTTGCCCAGCCTGCGGGCGCTGCAGATCTTCCTGCGCGACGGCGTCTGGTTCTTCTGGCCGGCCTGGCCGTTCGCCCTGTGGGCCGGCTATGCGTGGCGGCGCCAGAGCAACCTGCTGCATATCGTTGTGCCGACGACCTTCGTTGCCATCGCCACCGTGCTGCTGATGCTGCACCCGGCGCCCGAGCACGGCCAGTTGCTGATGCTGATCCCGCCGCTGGCCATCATGGCCGCGTTCGGCCTGCTGACAGTGCAGCGGGGCGCCATCAACGCCATCGACTGGTTCTCCGTGATGGTGCTGACCCTGGGCGCGGCCGTGCTGTGGCTGTTCTGGTATGCCCAGCTGACGGGCTGGCCGCCGCGCCTGGCGCGCAACGTGCTCAAGCTGTTGCCCGGCTATGTGCCGGAAGTAAACTGGCTGGCCACGGTCGTCGCCGCTGGTGCCACCCTGGGCTGGTTCCTGCTGGTGCACTGGCGCGTGTCGCGCCGCCCATCCGTGCTGTGGCGGGCCGTCGTGCTGTCTTCCGGCGGCGTGATCGTCATCTGGATTCTGTTGATGACCTTGTTCCTGCCGCACACCAACTACAGCAAGAGCTACGCCACGGTGGCGGGCCAGGTGGCGGCGGCCCTGCCGCCCGATACCGATTGCATCGCCAGCAATGCCGGCCCGGCCCAGCGCGCCTCGTTCGCCTACTACGGCAAGCTGCCGTTCAGCCGCGCCGGTGAACGGGACTGCAAATTGTTGCTGTGGCAGGACAATGTGCGTGGCCCCGTGCGCGTGGCGCCGCCGCCCGGCAAATGGACCGTGCTGTGGGAAGGCCGCCGCGCCAGCGACCGCAGCGAGCGCTTCCGCCTGATGCGCCGCCTGCCTTGATGTCCTGGACGGCGCGCGGCGGGCAGGCAACACCTGTCAAAGCTGACGGGCCGCCTCGCTTGCTGCTTGCCAGTCGATCCGCTATGCTGAAGCGTATCTTGCTTTGGTGAATGATCATGTGGACAGCGGCAGCGGCCCTTGCATTACTTCTCGCAGCCGTTCCTGCCTCTGCCAGCGGGCCGGCTGCCGCCCCGCGTACGGGCTCCGCCTTTGTTTCGGCCGCGACTGCCCCGGCGGATACGGCCTGGCCCGCGCTCGTCATCACGGGCGAACACACGCCACCGTCCAGCATGATCGTCGACGGCAAGCCGGTCGGTTACCAGACCGACAAGATGCGCCTGCTGCTGCAGCGTGCCGGCGTTCCCTACCGCATTGAAATCCTGCCGTGGAAGCGGGCCTATGTCATGGCCGTGCGCGATCCGCTCACCTGCGTCTATTCCACGTCGCGCACGCCCGAGCGGGAAGCCCTGTTCAAATGGGTGGGGCCGATCAACCGCACGGAATGGCTGCTGCTGGGCCGCGCCGGCCACAAGTTCCAGCTGCGCACGCTGGAGGACGCCCGCCCCCTGCGCATCGGTTCCTACACCGGCGATGCCCGCGGCGAATACCTGCGCGACCGGGGCTTCAATGTCGACGCCACCTTGAACGATATGTCGAACCAGCAAAAACTGCTGCTCAACCGTATCGACCTGTGGGCCATCGCCACCCGCGCCGACAGCAATATCCTCGAGAAGCTCACCTTGAACGGCAAGATTGTTCCCGTGCTGGTGTTCAACAAGGTCGAGCTCTATCTGGCCTGCAATCCCAGCGTCCCCGATGCTCTCGTCGAGCGTCTCAATACCGTCTTCGAGGGCATGCGCGCGGACGGCAGCCTGACCCGTATCGACCGCCAATACGACCATCTAAGCCCGAAAAAATAGGCCTTGCCAAAGGGGCTAGACAAGTTGAAAAACGTGTTGCGGGGCATTGTCTTTTCTTGAGGAAACTAAAGACAAAGCTTGTGCAGGCCGGTATAGTCCACATATACGCTACGTTGCCGCTCGGCATTAAGGGACAAGCCCTTATCGGAACAAAAGCTGCCCCCCAAGCAGCGTCCATGCATCTGCGACACGCAACTTCCCGGTGGTGCCCCAATCTGCATCTGCTGGAATCCGAGGTCTGTGCTGAAGCGCCGCGCCCACGCGCCCCAGCCCGCCCGTTGTGCCCGACATCCGTTTATTGCTTGTCACTTATTGAGTCTGCCCATGTTCAATCTCTACAAACTTCAGCTTGCTCTCAAGAACACCTGGGTGCGCGTCTCCCTGGTGATCCTGGCAGTGGCAGTCGTTGCCTTTGCGATCCTCAGCAATGAGACGGCGCAGGATGGCAGCCCTGTCGTGCGTTCGCAGAACATCTCGGAGATCACGGCCCTGGTGGCCCAGCGCGAGAAGCTCGACTACCTGCTGATCGCCCGCCCCCTGTCGGATGCCCCCCGCTATATCTACAAGTTCAAGGATTCGGCCCAGCTGCACGTGGTGAAAGTGCCCAGCACATCCCACCTGAGCCTGGAGCGCGAAGTGCTGCTGAAGAACAGCCTGCCGTACGCCATCGCCAAGGAAGAGTTCCTGGCCTCGCATAAAGCCGTGCTGCAGGACGACGGCGGCACGATGGCCACCGTGACCTCCTTCGTGCGCCGCCATGCCTTCGATATCTTCCTGATCACCGTGCTGCTGTTCGTGTTGAAGTTCGGCATTCCCGGCATGGGCATGTCCGCTTCCGTCATCACGCCGGACAAGCTGAAGGGCTCGATGGACGACCTGATCGGCATGGAAGACATCAAGCAGGAAGTACTGCACCTGGAAGACATGATCCGCAACCGTGCCGTGTACAAGCAGCACAATATCGACAAGCCTTTCAACGTGATGCTGACGGGCCCCGCCGGCACCGGCAAGACCAAACTGGCAGGCTACCTGGCCAAGCGCCTGGGCTATCCGCTGATCTCGGCCTCCGGCTCGGCGCTGGAATCCGGTTATATCGGCGGCGGTTCGAAGGCCCTGAACGCGCTGTACCGCAAGGCTGCCGCCCGCGGCAACTGCATTATTTTCCTGGACGAGGCGCAAGCCCTGTTCATGCCACGCGGTCGTGGCGAAAAGAAATGGGAAGACGACACGGCCAACACCCTGCTGGGCCTGCTGGACGGCGTCAAGAGCGACGAAGGCAAGGGCGTGATCTGGGTGGTGGCGTCGAACTTCGACGACAACAATTCGCAGATGGACGAAGCGATGCTGCGCCGCTTCTCCGTCAAGATCAACTTCCGCCTGCCGAACAAGGCCGAGCGCGAGGAACTGCTGCGCTCTTTCCTGAAGCGCAAGGAAGACGGCCTGGTCGACTGGAACGACATGAACCTGTCGCAGGTCGCCGAGATCACCGCCAACCTCAGCCCTGCCCTGCTGGAAACCGTCGTCGACCGCGCCTCGCTGCTGTCGATCCAGGACAAGACCGTCATCAACACGGACCTGATGTTCCGCGCCTTCGAGCGCGCCACCATCGGCCTGACGGACCGCGCCACGACGGCCGAGAAGACGCGCCAGCGCGAACGCATCGCCTTGCACGAACTGGGCCACTTCTTCATGCAGATCGATCCTTACCTGCGGGCCGGCCTGACGCTCGATGAAGTGAAGGAAAAGTCGCACCTGCTGAAGATCAGCACGGAATCCGTGTCGAAACTCAATGCGCTGGGCTATGTACTGTCCGCCGGCGACGACATGTCGCTGCGCACGCTGGAAGAAATGGAACGCGACGTCATGCAGCTGTACGGCGGCGTCGCGGCCGAGGAACTGTTCTACGGCGCCCGCGGCATTTCCGTGGGCAGCCAGAACGACATCCAGAAGGCCACGTCGATGCTGGACACGATGGTCAACCGCCTGTCGATGTATTCCCGTTCCAAACTGGACTACAGCCAGTTCAAGAACGACAACAGCGGCGAGCACACGCTGGTGCAGCTGGAAGCCAAGGCCGACGAGCTGTACAGCCTGACCCTGAATTCGATCAGCGACTACCGCGACGTGATGGAATCGTTGAAGGACGTGCTGATGGAACGCTATGTGCTGACCAAGGACGACGTGTTCGAACTGCTGCACGAGCGCCTCGACCCGGTACCGCTGCGCCTGGCCGCATAAACTTCCACACCGTCACGCATGACGAAAATGGGCCCGCTTCGCAGCGGGCCTTTTTTCTTTGGCCGCCGCATCCGCGTCAGCGAAACGCCACCACCGGCTTGCCGGCATCGGCCATGGCCACCTTGGCGGCCGGCAGGCGCTCGAAGTTGGCGATCGTCACCATGTCGCCGTCGTTGGCAAAGCTCATCTCGACGCCGCCGCGCGTGACGAAGCGGCCTGGCCCAACGGCCAGCAACTGCACCGGCCGGCTGCGGCTGGCGTTGAGCGCCTGCACTGCCTGGCCCGACGCATGGTTGCGCACGACGACGAAGTAGCGATTGTTCTGTTCGGTGAATTCGGCCACCTGACCGTTGCTGAGGCGGTAGCTGTAGGCGTAATCGTCGAACTCGTGGGCTTTCAGGTCATAGGTGGCGGTGGCGCGGGCCGGTGCCGGCACGGGCACGCTGGGCTCGTTCACCTGGGCCATGGCGGGCGCCAGGCCGGCCACGACGATGGAAAGCGCGACACCTGCACTGATGAGGATTTTGTTCATTTGTTTCTCCGAAGGGTTTGCCAGGGTCGTTGCGGCCTCTATGTAATGTGCGGCAACAATGACAAGGTAGCAAACGAACCGGCGCAAAGGGAGCGGGAAGTGACGAAGCGCAGGTTTGCGGGGACAGAACGCGGAGATACGGGTTGGACTGCATATGGCTGTGGCGCGGCGCTGGCGGCCCTGTTCAGCGCGTCGGCGGCATTCCACCGGGCAGGGCCGAACCTTACCTCATGGGAAAGCGCATCGCGTCAGGTATTGGCCATGCGCACGTGGAAGAAGGCATTGACCGTCAGGCGTCCCTGGCTGGGATCGTTCACCACCAGTTCGGGAGAGTGCACGTCACCCGAGTGGAACAGCCCGCCATTGTAGAAAATCGCCCGGTTGAAGCGCGGCGGTATCGTCAGTATTTTCTCGAAGTAGCGCGTCGAACCGATCGCATACGTGGACGGCACGTCCGCCGTGGCTGCTTCGCCAGAGCGCTCCTGGCGCCGCATGTCATGCAGCAGCGCCGTGATCTCCTGCAGCGGCACCTTGGGCTTGAAAAAGCTGGTGCCGCCAAAGCGCACATCCTTGAAAAGATACAGCACCATGGCCGCCATTTCCTGCCCTGCCGGCAGGCCGGCGGTATCCCGGTGCGGCACTCTTTGACCCGGCAGCAACTGGTCGGGGTGCTGCGTCACCAGCGACAGGCGGCTTGCCATGCTGGCGACCCGCCGCACCTTGAGCGGCGCGCGGGCATGCAGCAGGAAGCTGTCGTGGATACGTGCCGCCATCGCGCCGCCCAGCGGCAATTCCGGGCCCGGGTAGTAGTTGCCCGGCGCCTTCGCGAAGAACGCGTGGTTCGCTGCCGCGAAATCGACCAGCGCTTCGGGCGCCAGCATGAAGTCATCGATGACGACGCACTGGTGGCCATCGAAGATCGGCACGATGCTGACGTGCGGATGCGGGTTCAGCAAGGGCGGCGGATTGCCGGCGGGAGGTTCGGGCAGTAGCGATGTGGACATGTTCCTGGCCTTGTGCGGGTCGATGCGAATTGACGGGACGTACTGGGTAAAACGCTGCTGCTTATACCTTGCTGCTTATACCTTCATCGGCAGGATCACCATCTGCAAGCCTTCCAGGTGCAAACGCCGCTGCACAGCCAGGGAGGCCTGGTTGTGCAGCATGCGGATCATCCAGTTGTCGCTGGCGAAGATCAGCTTGCTGGTGAAATAGATCGCATGGGGGAATTCGCGGCTGATTTCCTCGCACAGGCGCGTCACCTCGTCGACGGCATCCGTGCCGAAGCCCAAGTAAGACGAGGCCGCCATGCCGTGGCTATGGCAGAAGTCGACGAAGTATTCCAGGGTCGCGGCCGCCTCCTCGCGCATCTTGTCCATCGCCCCTTCGCCGCCATAGGCATGCGAATCGACCGTGCGGGCGTTCACGAACAGGAAGTTCTTGAAGTGGCCGGGGAACATGCGCTGCACCCACAGCAGCGCATGCAGGCCGCCGCCGCGCGACGTGCCGACGATGAACACGGCGGTCTGGTCATCCGGGTTCGGCTCCACCGGCTCGCGGTTCGGTCCGAAAGGCTGGGTGGCGAACACTTCGTCGACCGAGTGGATGGCCTGCTTGGTTTCCCGGTAGTGTTTTCGGATGAGGATGCACATCCCGGCAATGGCACCGATGATGACGGCCGTGGCCCAGCCGCCCTGGGCGAAGCGCTCGACCAGCAGGATCACGAGGATGCCTGCACAGATGAGGAAGCCCACCGCCGACAACAGCAGGCGGCGCAGCCAATAGGTGCCCTTCCTGCGGTTGCGGAACCAGTACAGGCACAGGCCGAACAGGGAAATGGCGAAGGTAAGGAACACGGAGATCGAGTACAGCACCACCAGCAAGGTGACGCTGCCGCCCGTCCAGAACAGGATCGCCAGCGCCGCGATGCCCATCACGAGGATGCCGTTCTGCGTCACCAGGCGCGTCGACAGGTAGCGGAACTTGTGCGGCACCCACGAATCGGCCGCCATGTTCGACAGCACCGACGGGCCGCCCAGGAAGCCCGTGTTGGCGGCCACGAACAACAGGCCCGCTTCGAAGGCCAGCACGACGGCCAGCATGATCTGGTTGGCCACGTCGCCGCCCGGATTGGCGTTCTCGATGATGCGCCGGAAGGTGGTGGCGTTCAGGGTCTCGCCGGCAATGGGCGAGGCATCCCACAGCAGGTACAGCAGGATGATGCCGCTGGCCGTCACGGCCAGGGACAGGGCCATGTACAGCATCGTCATCTTGCCGGTGCGCACGCGCGGCTCGGCCAGCAGGTTGACGTTGTTCGACACGGCCTCCAGTCCCGTGTACGTGCCGCCGCCCTGCGAATACGCCAGCAGCAGCATGCCCGCCACGCCGGCCCAGCCGATCGAGCCGGCCAGGTCGGTGGTTTCGTTCAAGGTCGCCGGCACCAGGTCCGGCAGGTAGGACGCATGGGCCGCGATACCGTACACGATCAGCACCAGGTGGGTCAGCACGAAGCCGATAAAGATCGGCAGCAGGATCGTGATGGCCTCCTTCAGCCCGCGCAGGTTCATCACGATCAGCAGGCCGATAAAGAAGGCCTCGGCGGATAATTTGTAAGGTTGGAACCACAACGGCAGGAAGGACGCCAGCGCATCGACACCGGAAGCGATGGAAATGGCGATCGTCAGTACGTAGTCGAGAATCAGCGCGCAGCCCGAAATAAGCCCCAGGTAAGGCCCCACCAGCTTGGTCGCCACGCGGTAGCCACCCCCGCCCGTGGGAAACAGCTCGATCACCTGGTTATATGCCAGGGCGATGATGAAGACGGTAACGGCCGTGGCAATGGCCATGTACAGCCCCAGGTGCGTATGCGCGCCCAGCGCCTTGAAGGTTTCCTCGGGTCCATAAGCGGACGAGGACAGGCCGTCGGCACCCAGGCCGACCCAGGCCAGGAAGGCCACCAGCGCCATCGAATGGCGCGTCTCGCTGGCCATCGGGTCGAGGGCCTTGCCCAAGATGATTTCGCGGATCTTGTTGTTTTTCATGCGTGATTGCCGCCCAGCGGCACATAACGAGCCAGCCGAGATGATACGCCATCGACCCGCCCGCCCTTGCCTGATCGATAAGTCTGTTGCAGGGTTGCCCCAGCTGGGCAAATCAGTGATAATGCACGGCGCGTCGCCGGGATGGCGGAATAGGTAGACGCACGGGACTCAAAATCCCGCGCCGCAAGGCGTACCGGTTCGATTCCGGTTCCCGGCACCACGCACCAGGATCACATCGCATCATCCAACACTCAGAACCCGCATGTTCATGGCATGGCGGTTTTTTTGTTGTCGCAAGCTTTCTGGTGAAGCAGTAGCAGCGCTCAGGAGTTTTCGACGCCCGGCTGCCGCACCCCGCAGACCACCGAGGCTCGAAATCCGCATGCCCAAGGCATCGCGGGTTCTTTGCTGTCCGCACCCGGAGGCACCCGCAACGTCCGACGCGGCAAGGACGAGCCTTCAAGCCGACCGGCCGCACTGCACTTGCCAGCCCTGTGAACGTCGGCACATTTGATCTGGCGCATGGCGCCGGCTGTGTTGCGTCGATACCTTGGAAGCATCGGCGGTGTAGCCGCCCTGGATGCATGCGGCGCCTGCCGCGGGGAGTGGACCGTGGACTACAAGACCATACTCGTTCATGCCGATGCGCATATGTCGTCCGAGATCCGCATCGGCATTGCTGCCCGCCTGGCGGCCGCTTTTCCGGCCCACCTTGTGGGTACGGCGCTGACGGGCATCT
This sequence comes from Pseudoduganella buxea, assembly GCF_009720835.1. GTDB lineage: Bacteria > Pseudomonadota > Gammaproteobacteria > Burkholderiales > Burkholderiaceae_D > Rugamonas > Rugamonas buxea. The sequence goes on along the minus strand of NZ_WNKZ01000007.1, from coordinate 9,989 downwards.
CGCGCTTCGTGGAGCCGGGTAATCCGGTTCTCGATGCGCCAGCGGTGGCGGCCAGGTGCGCGCGCTTGCGCAGCCAGGCCGGCGCACAGCTGGACCGGTTCGAGGCGATTGCCCGCGCGGCGGGCGTGGCCACGACCGAGCGCGTGCTGATCGACGACCAGGAGGCTGATGGCCTGGTGGCGCGGGCAGCATGCTGCGACCTGGCCGTGCTGGGGCAGTCGTCCCACGCGCCGGCCGTGCCGGGGTCGCGGCTCGACCTGGCCGAGCACGTGCTGCTGCGCAGCGGCCGGCCCGTGCTGGTGCTGCCCGACATCGGCGCCCAGTTCCAGCCGGACGGCAAGGCCCTGGTCGCATGGGATGGCAGCCCGGAAGCGAACCGGGCGCTGGTGTTCGCCCTGCCGCTGCTGCGGCTGGCGCGGCAGGTCACGATCGTCATGCTGGGCGACCCGGGCCAGCCGGGCGCCGCGGCCTGGGTCGCGGAGCCGGCCGATATCGCCCGCTACCTGGGCCGGCATGGCATCGGCGCCACCGTTGCGGCGCGTGACGGTGGCGACGACGTGGCCCAGGCGCTGCTGTCGTTTGCGGCCGACGAATCGGCCGGCCTGCTCGTCATGGGTGCGTATGGCCATGCCCGCTTCAGGGAACTGCTGCTCGGCGGTGTGACGGCAACGATCCTGCAGTCGATGACCTTGCCCGTGCTGATGGCCCATTAGCCGGGCAGGACAGCGGCCAACCGTCGGGAACGGTGACCAGGGCGCTTTAACCTCTCGATATATCGCCGGGACGCTCCTGCCCGCCCGCCCCACCCTGCTTTTGCCCCTTCAACATCGCATATCCCAGGTCCCGGTCCGGCAACAGGCCCGCATGCACGAGCCGGGCGACAATGCTGCCGTCCGTGCGGCCCAGCTGGGTGGCGATCTGCGTCAACGGCGTGCCCGCTTCGAACTGCTGCAGCAGGGTATCCACATCGTCGCCCGTCCACTTCTTGCCCACGTTCGGCAGGGCCACGCCGTTGCGCACGACGGGGCCCTTGCGCGCGGCCCGGGCCGGTTCGGGTGGCGGCTCGGCCCGCAGCGCATTGCGCACAAGGAACAGTGCGCGAATGACCTCGGGGGCCGTGCAGGCGTCGCCTTCGGCCAGGGTGGCGCCGCTGCGCGGGTCCGTGCCCAGCGCCAGTTGCTCGATGATGTGCGCTGCCTGCTGCGGTGTCATGATGCCCTCCTCATGGTGCCCTCCTCATGATGCCCTCCTCCGGTTGCTGTCTCCTGTTGAGCATAGCAATGGCGGGCGGGGGCGCAATCACTTGGCGGCCGGCCGCTGGCGCCCCTCAAGCACGGCGCCGATCGGTGGAACCAAGGCTTGAAGCGCCCTGGTCAGTGGTGGCTGCCGGCACCCCGCACGATGCCCGCGTTCAGCGCGATGACGGCGCCCGCCAGCGACAGCGCACCCAGCGCGACGGCGATGCTCGTGTGGGCGGCGATCCAGCCGATGACGGGCGGGCCCAGCAGCAGGCCCGTGTAGCCCACCGTGGCCGCCGTGGCGACGCCGCCGCCGGCCGACATGCCGGGAATGCGCGCGGCGGCCGCGAAGATCAGGGGCACGACATTGGCCGCGCCCAGGCCCACCAGCGCGAAGCCCACGGCCGACAACGCGTAGTGCGTACTGACGACGGCCAGCAGCAGGCCCAGCAGCATGGAGACGCCGCCCACCACCATCAGGGTCGGCGAGCCGAAGCGCACCGTCAGGCGGTCGCCGGCAAAGCGGCAGGCCGCCATGGCAATCGAAAAGGCGGAATAGCCCAGCGCCGCCGAGGCTGCCGTGGCACCCGTGCGCTCCGTCAGCAGCAGCGCGCTCCAGTCCACCAGCGCGCCTTCGACAGCCATGCACAGCAGCGCCAGCAAACCCAGCAGCAGGGCCGGGCCCCGCGGCAGGGCAAAGTGGCTGCTGGCGCCCTCTTCCTTGTGTGCCGGCGCCGGCAGGATACGTGGGGCGCTGACCAGCAGCGCGATGACAGTGGCCACGCTCAGCACCAAGGCACCGCGGCCGTCGCCGAAACCGTGCTCGACGGCCAGGCCGCCGACGCCGGCGCCCACCAGTCCCCCCAGGCTGAAGAATGCGTGGAACGAGGACATTGTCGGCGTGCCGCGCGCCGTTTCCACCTCGCTGGCGTTGGCGTTCATCGAGATGTCCAGCGCGCCGTTGCTGGCACCGAAAGCGAAGGCGGCCGCGAATAGCAGGGAGACGTCGGACGTGCCGACCAGCAGCGGTATCGCCAGCGCGAAGGCAGCGGTGGACCAGATCGTCGCGCGGCGCGTGCTCCAGCGCGTCGTCAGCCAGCCGGCTACCGGCATGGCCGCCATGGCACCGGCGGCGATGGTCAGCAGCAACATGCCCAGCACGCCCGTATCGAGCCCGGCGCGGGCCTGCACGACGGGCACGTGCGCGGCCCACAGGCCGATGCCGGCACCATTGAGGAAGAAAATGGCGGAGATGGCCCAGCGCGCGGCCCCGAGGTTGTTGAGGGCGTGGTTCATTTTGCCTCCGCGCGCAGCAGTTCCGGGCCGCCGGCTACGTCGCGTATGGCGGCGGCAAGGTCCGCCGGTGCGTCCGCTTCCAGCACCAGGTAGTCCAGTTCGGCCGGCGTGCCGAGCGTGAACGGGGCCGACGCGCCCAGGCGCTCGTTCAGCACGGCCGCCGCGCGCCGGCTGCTGCTGGCCAGCATGGCGCGCTTGAGCACGGCTTCCTCGCCGTCCGAGGCGCCCAACCGGCCCGCATCGACGCCGCACAGGCCGACAATGCACAGGTCCGCGCGCAGCTGTTCGATGTCCGCCAGGGTGCGGGCGCCCAGCACGGCGCCGCATTGGCCGTGATATGTGCCGCCCAGCAGGATCACGCGGGTGCGGCGAAATTCGCCCAGCGCCAGCGCGATATGGGGGCTGTTGGTGACGATGGCCGCCGCGCAGCCATCGTCGAGCAGGCGGGCCAGCGCCAGGTTGGTCGAGCCGGCGTCGATCAGTACCGTGTCGCCGGCTTGCACGAGGGTTCGCAGCGCCTCGCCCAGCAGCGCCTTGCGTTGCAGGTCCGCGCCTTCACGCTGGCCGAAGTGGGCCTCGCCCGCCGCCCGCCGCACGGCGCCGCCGTGCACGCGGCGCAGGCGCCCCGCCAGGTCGAGTTCGCGCAAGTCACGCCGGATGGTGTCTTCAGAAGTGTTCAGGCGCTGCGCCAGCGCGGCGGCCAGTACCTTTCCTTCCTGCTCGACCGCTTCGATGATCAGTCGGCGTCGTTCCTCGGCCAGTTGCATGGGGCGCTCCATTGTTCAGGTGACGCCAGCGTACACAAACCCGCACAAACATGCAATATAAACGCAAAAACACGCATCAACGATCCTTGTAGGGCGCGGCGCGCAAGGTGTCGCGCGGCGGTTCGGGCGGCGGGCTGAAGTCGATCTCGCACAGCCACGACTGGGCATACTCGACGATTTCGCCATTGCGGTTGCGGATGCGCTCGAAACCCGTCAACGTGAAGCGGCCGTCGCCGCACCACAGGATGCGGGGCTCCAGCAAGGTCTCGCGGATCACCTGCGAGCCGTGTTCCATCAGCCGCGCCAGCTTGACGGGGCGGCGCAGCCCCTGGTCGTCCGTGTCGAGGATGCGCAATTCGCCGAAGCGGGGCGCGGACCGGTCGCCGAGGACACGGCTGGGCAGCGAGATGCCGCCCATGCGCAGTTTGACCATTTTGATTCTCATAGTGCCAGTCAGAAATAATACTGTATGTTTATACAGTATATCAGCAGATTCCGAGGGCACGCGTTTTCTACATTCCTGCGGGGTCATCGTACAACCAGATAGGACCATTGGCGCTGCTGCTATAATCAGCACTTCCCTGACCTGAACGCCCCGCATGACCGAATTGACCGCCCCCATCGTTACGCCGCCGAAGAAGCGCCACCGCAATCTTGCCCAGGGCGTCGTGGAGAGCATCAGCGCCAGCATTCGCGACGGCGTGCTCAAGCCGGGCGAAAAGCTGCCTACGGAATCGGTCATCATGGAACTGCATGGCGTCAGCCGCACCGTCGTGCGCGAGGCCATTTCCCACCTGCAGGCCGCAGCGCTGGTGGAAACCCGCCACGGCATCGGCACCTTCGTGCTGGAGCCGCCAGCCCAGCCGCTGCGCATCTCGGCCGACACCATCCGCACCATCGGCGACGTGCTGGCCATCCTGGAACTGCGCATCAGCCTGGAGACGGAAGCGGCATGGCTGGCCGCTTCGCGCCGTACCGAAGAGCAGATGCAGGAAATGGGCGAGGCCCTGCAGCGCATTCTGGAAGGCGCCTCCGTCGAGGCCGACGTGCGCTTTCACCTGCTGATCGCCCAGGCCACGGGCAACCGCTACTTCGTCGACATCCTGACCCACCTGGGCACGACGATCATACCGCGCGCCCGCATCAACTCGGCCCAGCTGGCCCACGCCGACCCGGCCGATTACCTGGAACGGGTCAACCGCGAGCACGAGGAAATCTACAACGCCATCCTGCGCCGCGATCCTGAAGGTGCCCGCGCCGCCATGCGCACCCACCTGTCCAACAGCCGCGAACGCCTGCGCAAGGCCCAGGCCGAAACCGCCGCCGCATAAGTTGCCAGAAAAATGGGGACAGACCCCATTTTTCAGGAAACATCCTGCTGCGGCCCAAAACGCTTGCTCCGCTTCGCTTTAGGTTGTACGATGTCATACAACGACTGGCCCAGCGCCTGTCACTCCCTGATTGATCCATCTATTTGAGAGAAGCGAGAGACACATGCAACCGAAAGAACTCCAAACCGTCCTGTCCCATGGCCTGCTGTCCTTCCCTGTCACGGACTTCGACGCCAATGGCGACTTCCGCGCGGACACCTATGCCAAGCGCCTGGAATGGCTGGCGCCCTACGGCGCCTCCGCGCTGTTCGCCGCCGGCGGCACGGGCGAGTTCTTCTCGCTGACTCCGAACGAATACACGGACATCATCAAGACCGCCGTCGACACCTGCCGCGGCAAGGTGCCGATCCTGGCCGGTGCCGGTGGCCCGACCCGCGCCGCCATCGCCTACGCGCAGGAAGCGGAGAAGATCGGCGCGCAAGGCGTGCTGCTGCTGCCGCACTACCTGACCGAAGCGAGCCAGGATGGCCTGATCCGCCACGTCGAGGAAGTGTGCAAATCCGTCGACTTCGGCGTCGTCGTCTATAACCGCGGCGCCTGCCGCCTGACGGCCGATTCGCTGGAGATCCTGGCCGACCGCAACCCGAACCTGATCGGCTTCAAGGACGGCATCGGCGATATCGAACTGATGGTGTCGATCTGGCGCCGCATGGGCGACCGCTTCAGCTACCTGGGCGGCCTGCCGACGGCGGAAGTCTACGCCGCTGCCTACAAGGCGCTGGGCACGCCGGTCTACTCGTCGGCCGTATTCAACTTCATGCCGAAGCTGGCGATGGACTTCTACCACGCCGTGGCGGCCGACGACCACGTCACGCAGAACCGCCTGCTGGACGAGTTCTTCCTGCCATACCTGGCCATCCGTAACCGCAAGGCCGGCTATGCCGTGTCGATCGTCAAGGCAGGCGCGAAGATCGCCGGCTACGATGCCGGCCCCGTGCGCGCACCGCTGACGGACCTGACGCCGGAAGAATTCGAGATGCTGGAAAAACTGATGCGTGCCCAGGGCCCGCAGTAATACAGAAGAGTTTGCAATGCTGGAAAAATTGATGCGTGCCCAGGGCCCGCAGTAATACGAAAATGGGAAGCTGCCGGCGGCAGCTTCCGGAAATGCTGCAGTATCGATGCGGGCCCCGGCGCCCGCATTCGTGCATTCTGCTTGCCGGAACAACCGATGCGCGCACGGCGCGCAGCAAAAGGAGAACACATGCAAGTCAAAGGTGAAATGATCATCGGCCGTTCGGCCGTGCTGGGCAAGGAAGGCACAGTCAAGGCCATCGACCCTTCGCGCAACGAGCAGATCGAACCGGCCTTCGGCCTGGCGTCAAACGCGGAACTGGAACAGGCCTGCACGCTGGCCTGGCAGGCCTTCGACCGCTACCGCGAGACGACGCCGGAGCAGCGCGCCAGGTTCCTCGAGACGATCGCGGACCGTATCATGGACATCGGCCCGACCCTGATCGAACGCGCCATGCAGGAATCCGGCCTGCCGCAAGCGCGCCTGGAAGGCGAGCGCGGTCGCACCTGCAACCAGCTGCGCCTGTTCGCGAAGGTCGTACGCGACGGCCGCTACCTGTCCGCTACCCTGGACTCGGCCCTGCCGGACCGCGCGCCGGCCCCGCGCCCGGACCTGCGCCTGCGCAAGATCGGCCTGGGCCCTGTCGCCGTCTTCGGCGCCAGTAACTTCCCCCTGGCCTTCTCCGTGGCCGGCGGCGATACCGCGTCGGCCCTGGCTGCCGGCTGCCCCGTCGTCGTCAAGGCCCACTCGGCCCACCTGGGCACGTCCGAGCTGGTGGCGAAAGCCGTGCAGCAGGCCGCCATCGACTGCGACCTGCCCGAAGGCGTGTTCTCGATGCTGATCGGCGCGGGCCAGACCATCGGCCAGAACCTGGTCAGCCACCCGCACATCAAGGCGGTCGGCTTCACCGGTTCGCGCGCCGGCGGCATCGCGCTGATGAAGACGGCGGCGGCCCGCCCCGAGCCGATTCCCGTGTATGCGGAAATGAGCAGCATCAATCCCGTGTTCCTGCTCGAAGGCGCGCTGGCGAACGAAAAACTGCCGCAGCAGTTCGCCGATTCGCTGACGATGGGCGCCGGCCAGTTCTGCACCAACCCGGGCCTGCTGATCGCGCTGGAGTCGCCGGCGCTGGACAAGTTCCTGGAAGGGACCGTGGCGGCCCTGCAGGCGAAGGGCGCGGCAACGATGCTGACACCAGGCATCCACCAGGCCTACAACAGCGGCGTGGCCAGGCTGGGCGCCGTCGAAGGCGTGACCCTGCTGGCGCAAGGCCAGACAGCCAACAACCCGTGCGGCGCCGTCGCTGCGCTGTACAGCACCGACGCGGCCACCTTCCTGGCCAAGCCGGAGCTGGAGGACGAGATCTTCGGACCCTGCTCGCTGCTGATCCGCTGCCACAGCGAGTCGCAACTGGTCGACGTGGCCGAACACGTGGAAGGCCAGTTGACGGCCGCCGTGCACGCAACGGGCGCGGACATCGCCATCGCGAAAAAACTGCTGCCGACCCTGGAACGCAAGGCCGGCCGCATCCTGTTCAACGGCTTCGGTACCGGTGTCGAAGTGGCCCACGCGATGGTCCACGGCGGACCGTTCCCGTCCACGTCGGACAGCCGTTCGACGTCCGTCGGCGCCTCGGCGATCGATCGCTTCCTGCGTCCCGTCTCCTACCAGGACGTGCCGGCCGAACTGCTGCCGGCCGCGCTGGCAAGCGACAACCCGCTGGGCATCCCGCGCGTTGTCGACGGCGAACTGGTGCTGAAGTAATGGCCAACCCGTCGATCGAACGCATCGACGGCGTGCGTTGCACGACGGGCGAAAGCCCGGCGTGGGACGCACTGGCCAGGGCCTGGCACTGGGTCGACATTCCCGCGAAACGCATCTGGCGGCTCGATGCCGCCGGCAAGACGCGCGCGTGGGACACGCCCGAGATGCCGGCCTGCGTGGCGCCCCGCGCACGGGGTGGCCTGATCGCGGGCATGGAGACGGGCATGTACGACGTCGACCTGTTCGACAACGGCAGCGTCGCCGTCACCTTGCTGGGCAAACCCGAGGCGCTGGGCGAAGGCATGCGCTTCAACGACGGGCGCACCGACCGGCAGGGCAGGTTCTGGAGCGGCACCATGTTCATGGACATGGCGGCGGCGAAGGATGTCGGCCGCCTGTACCGCTACGATGCGAACGGCCTGTCGGCGCCCGTGGTGGATGGCCTGTTGACGCAGAACGGCCTGTCCTGGTCGCCCGATGGCCGCACCATGTATCTGTCGGACTCGCATCCGAAGAGCCGCCTCGTGTGGGCCTTCGATTACGACGTCGCCAGTGGCGTGCCGTCGAACCGGCGCGTGTTCGCGAACCTGGCCGGTCACGTGGGCCGGCCCGACGGCGCCGTCGTCGATGCCGACGGCTGCTACTGGACCTGCGCCAACGACGCCGGCTGCCTGCTGCGCTTCACCCCAAGCGGCAAGCTCGATCGCCGCATCGACGTGCCGTTCGCGAAGCCGTCGATGTGCACCTTCGGCGGCGACGACTTGAAGACGCTGATCGTCACGTCGATCGTCTCGGGCAAGCCGGAAGACGCCGAATGGGGCGGCGCCGTCATCCTGCTGCGCCCGGGCGTGCAGGGCCTGGCTGATGCGCCCTGCGCGTTCTGACAGCAGGTTCCATTTTTGAAGCCCCGGTAGTCGCCTACCGGGGCTTTTTTATTCGCTGGCCACCTCGATGATTCCACAATGTCAAATCCCCCCCAACTTGCATTTAAAAACCAAGGCGATCTTGTTACAACAACCTGATATTATTTAGCTAACAGGGTGTTAATATCTTCGGCGCAGCGCTTTATCTCACAATAATCAACCGAGGATAATATGTTAAAGAAACTGATCGTCGTGGGCGCACTCGCCGCCTCCACCCTGGCCCATGCGGAAGTGAAGGACCTGCAGGTCGTCTTCAAGGGCTTCATTAATGAGCGGACCAACACCTTCGACCCGAATGGCCGACTGCAGGCATTCTTCAGCGTCGACGACCTGAACAACGATGGCAATTATTCGCTCGACGAAGTGCTGTCTTTCCAGGCGGGGTCGATTACTGGCCCTGGCTGCGGCGAACAGTATCCGGTTTACAGCTGCCTGAGCAGCTTCTCCTACACGCCGGGCAATGCGCCAACCTTCCAGGCCGAGTATGCCGTGCATGACGAATTCTTCTACATTTCACAGTCCTGGAATACCGGGGTATCCTACAGCAATTCGTTCAGCAGCGAGTGGGGCAACAGCTACTACCTCGGCTACCGCTGGACGCCGGAAACCAAGGCCTACGTCCTGTCGGCCACGGCCGCCGTGCCGGAACCGGAACAATACGCCATGCTGGGACTGGGCCTTGCCGGCCTGCTGGCATTCTCGCGCCGCAAGCGCGGCTGATCATCCCGCGTTGCTGCCAGCTCGCCTATTTCGGCGGGCGTTTTATCGCGCCGTGGCCGGCCGCCGCAACCCGGTGCCGATTCACTGCCACTCCGGTGTCAGACACCTGTTTCTAGACACCTATTCTTCCACTTAAATTAACCGAGGATAATATGTTAAAGCAACTGATCGTCGTGGGCGCGCTGGGCGCGTGCACCCTTGCCCATGCGGAAGTGAAGGACCTGCAGGTCGTCTTCAAGGGCTTCATTAATGAGCGGACCAACACCTTCGACCCGAATGGCCGACTGCAGGCATTCTTCAGCGTCGACGACCTGAACAACGATGGCAGTTATTCACTTGACGAAGTGGTGTATTTCCAGGCGGGGTCGATTTATGGCACTGGCTGCGGCGATGATTATCCGGTCTTCACCTGCCTGAGCAGCTTCTCCTACACGCCGGGCAGTGCGCCAATCTTCCAGGCCGAGTATGCCGTGCATGACGAAATGTTCTATCGTTCGGAGTCGTGGAATACCGGAGTGTCTTACAGCAATTCGTTCAGCAGCATGTGGGGCAACAGCTATTACTACGGCTACCGCTGGACCGCGGAAACCCAGACTTATGTCCTGTCGGCCACGGCCGCCGTGCCGGAACCGGAACAATACGCCATGCTGGGGCTGGGCCTGGCCGGCCTGCTGGCGTTCTCGCGCCGCAAGCGCGGCTGACCGTCCCGCGTTGTTGCCAGCCCGCACATTCCGGCGGGCTTTTTTTTGGCGCTGTCACCCGGTCGCGGTGAACTGTCTCACCGGCATTTAGCTTCCTGCCGGGAACAATGCAGCCCGTAAAAATTGCTGCGGCGTGCTCAGGTGCCGACAGTCGAGCCCGTGAATCCAGCCCAG
>NZ_WNKZ01000079.1 GCF_009720835.1 Pseudoduganella buxea | reverse complement strand
ACGGCATCGCACACCGGGCCGTCAATTTGCGCCAGGGCGAGCGGGCGCTGGGGGAAATCCATGTCCAGAACGTGAACCGGTATCACGCCGTGTTCAAGAGCTGGCTGATCCGCTTCCACGGCGTGGCCAGCCGCTACCTGCCCCACTACCTGGGCTGGATTCACGGGCTCGACTGTCGTCACCTGAGCACGCCGCAGCAATTTTTACGGGCTGCATTATTCCCGGCAGGAAGTTGAATGCTGAGTGGACAGTTCACTGCGACCGGGTGACAGCGCCTTTGTTTTATGCGCAACAAGTGTAAAACGCACGCTACCGCCCTGTTATACAATGAACATCTCCCCTTGAGCCGCCGCCCCCGGGGGACGCGCATCCGCAGTACAAGCTCGATACCTCAATCCTGCACGAGACATCCATGAGATCTGTTCCACGCAGTCTGCCCGTCTGCCCTGTCGCCATCGCCGCCGCCATCGTTTTCCTCGCCCTGCTCGCCGCCTGCGGCAAGAAGGAAGCGGCGCCCGCCGCGCCGCCGCCGCCCACCGTTTCCGTCATCACCGTCGCGCCGGGCGCCGTCGCCGTCACCGACGAGCTGCCGGGCCGCGTGGAGGCGTCGCGCATCGCCCAGGTGCGGGCGCGCACGCCCGGCATCGTGCTCAAGCGCGTGTTCCAGGAAGGGGGCGACGTCAAGGCCGGCGAGGTGCTGTTCCGGATCGACCCGGCCGAGTTCCAGGCCAGCTACGCCAGCGCGCAGGCGGCCGTGGCCAAGGCGGAAGCCAACCTGGCCCAGGCCGACCTGAAGGTGAAGCGCTACAAGCCGCTGCTGGCCGCGCAGGCCGTCAGCGGGCAGGAATACGACGACGCCGTCACGGCGCAGAAGCAGGCCGCGGCGGACCTGGCAACGGCGAAGGCGGCGCGCCAGACGGCCGGCCTGACCCTCGGTTATGCCACCGTGACGGCGCCCATTTCGGGCCGCGTCGGCCGCGCCCTCGTCACCGAAGGGGCGCTGGTCGGCCAGGGCGAAGCCACGCCGATGGCCACCGTGCAGCAGCTCGACCCGATCTACGTGACCGTCACGCAGTCGTCGCTGGAAATGGCGCAGCTGCGCCAGGCATTGGCCAGCGGCCGGCTGAAAAGCGCCGGCAAGGACCAGGCCAAGGTGACTCTGATGATGGAAAACGGCGAAGCCTACCCGCACGCGGGCAAGCTGCTGTTCTCGGACGTTGCGGTGGACGAGTCGACCGGCGCCGTGTCGATGCGGGCCGCCTTCCCGAACCCGCAGCGGCTGCTGCTGCCGGGGATGTATGTGCGCGCCCGGCTCGAGCAGGGTGTCAACGAGGCCGCCATCACGGTGCCGCAGCAGGCCGTCGTGCGCGGCGCCGAAGGCTCGTCGGTGATGGTGGTCGGCAGCGACAACAAGGTGGTGGCGCGCCCCGTCAAGGCCGAAGCGGCCAGCGGCGACAAGTGGATCGTCAGCGAAGGGCTGAAGGGGGGCGAGCGCATCATCGTCGAAGGCTTCCAGAAGGCCAAGCCGGGAGCGGTCGTGACGCCGCAGCCGTGGGTATCGGCCAGCGCGCCCGCCGGCACGCCGGCGCCTCGATAAGCGGGAGCCCGGATGCCACGCTTCTTTATCGACCGCCCCGTGTTCGCATGGGTGATTGCCCTGTTCATCCTGCTGGGCGGCGCGCTGGCCATCACGCGCCTGCCGGTGGCGCAGTACCCCACCATCGCGCCGCCGTCCATCGTCGTCACTGCCAACTACCCGGGCGCCACCGCCCAGGTGCTGGACGACGCCGTCACCAGCGTCATCGAGCAGGAGATGAACGGCGCCGACGGCCTGCAATACGTCGAGTCGCAAAGCGATGCCAGCGGCGGCGTGACGATCACCGTCACCTTCCAGCCAGGCACCAACCCGGACCTGGCCGCCGTCGACGTGCAGAACCGCATCAAGCGGGTCGAGTCGCGCCTGCCGCAGGCCGTCACGCAGCAGGGCGTGCAGGTCAACAAGGCACGCTCGAACATCCTGATGTTCGTCGGCCTGTACTCCACCGACGGCCGCATGGACCCTACCGCCATCGGCGACTATATGGCGCGCGATGTCGTCAACGAGATCAAGCGCCTGCCCGGCGTCGGCCAGGCGCAGCTGTTCGGCACGGAGCGCGCCCTGCGCGTGTGGGTCGATCCGGACAAGCTGACAGGCCTGAAGCTGAACATGAGCGACGTCACGGCCGCCATCCGCGCCCAGAACGCCCAGGTCACTTCCGGCACCATCGGCGATTTGCCCAATCCGAAGTCGCAGGCCTATGCGGCGCCCGTCGTCGTCACGGGCCAGCTGACCTCCGTCGAGCAGTTCCGCAAGGTGGTCCTGCGTGCCAACCCGGACGGCTCCACCGTGCGCCTGGGCGATGTGGCGCGCCTGGAGATGGGCGGCGCCACCTACAACATCAGCGCGCGCCTGTCCGGCCAGCCCTTCGTGGCCATCGCCGTGCAGCAGTCGCTGACCGGCAACGCGCTGGAGACGGCCAACCTGGTCAAGGCAAAGATGGAGGAACTGTCGAAGTTCTTCCCGCCAGGCCTGAAGTACACGGTGCCGTATGACACCTCCACCTTCGTCAAGATCTCGATCGAGGAAGTGGTCAAGACCCTGCTGGAAGCGGTGGTGCTGGTGTTTATCGTCATGTACATCTTCCTGCAGAATTTCCGCTACACGATCATCCCCACCATCGTCGTGCCGATCGCGCTGATGGGCACTTTTGCTGCGATGCAGATTTTCGGCTATTCGATCAATGTGCTGACCATGTTCGGCATGGTGCTGGCCATCGGCATCCTCGTCGACGACGCCATCGTCGTGGTGGAAAACGTCGAGCGCATCATGAGCGAGGAAGGCCTGTCGCCGCGCGACGCCACCATCAAGGCCATGTCGCAGATCACGGGCGCCATCATCGGCATCACGCTCGTGCTGATCGCCGTGTTCGTGCCGATGGCCTTCTTCGGCGGCGCCGTGGGCGCCATCTACCGCCAGTTCTCGCTGTCGATGGTGGCGTCGATGGCCTTCTCCGCGCTGATGGCGTTGACGTTGACGCCGGCCCTGTGCGCGACCATCCTGAAGCCCGTGGAAGCCGGCCACCATGTCGAGAAGCGCGGCTTCTTCGGCTGGTTCAACCGGAGCTTCGCCAAAACGGCGACGAGCTACCAGGGCCTGATCGCCCGCATCCTCACGCGCACGGGGCGCTTCATGCTGATCTTCGTGGCGCTGCTGGCCATCGTCGCGTGGCTGTACGTAAAGCTGCCGTCTTCGTTCCTGCCGAACGAGGACCAGGGCTACATCATCACCAACGTGCAGCTGCCGCCGGGCGCGTCGCGGCCCCGCGCCGAAGCCGTGCTGGCGAAAGTCGACGCCTACTTCCGCCAGCAGCCGGAAGTGGCGCGCACCATCGCCGTGGCGGGCTTCTCCTTCTCCGGCAACGGCCAGAACGCCGGCCTGGTGTTTGTGCCCCTGAAGGACTGGGACGAACGGGGCAAGGGCCAGTCGGCCGACGACCTGGCCAGGCGGGCCATGGGCGCGCTGTCCGGCATTCCCGATGCCATCGTATTCCCCCTGTCGCCGCCGCCGATCCGCGAGCTGGGCAACGCCACCGGTATCACGGCGCGGCTGCAGGACCGCAGCGCCCAGGGCCACGACGCGCTGATCGCCGCCCGCAACGATCTGCTGGGCATGGCGGGCAAGAGCGACGTGCTGCGCGGCCTGCGCCCGGAAGGACTGGAGGACGCACCGCAGCTGCAGGTGGAAATCGACCGCGAGAAGGCCAACGCGCTGGGCGTGGCCTTTGCCGATATCAACAGCACCCTGTCGGCCGGCCTGGGCTCGTCGTACGTGAACGATTTCAATGCCGCCAACCGCCAGCAGCGCGTCATCGTCCAGGCCGACCAGGACAGCCGCATGCAGCCCGCCGACATCCTGCGCCTGAATGTGCGCTCGGCCAGCGGCGACATGGTGCCGTTCGCGTCGTTCGCCAGCACGAAGTGGATCAACGGTCCCGTGCAGCTGGTGCGTTATAACGGCTACCCCGCCATCAAGCTGACGGGCGAGGCCGCGCCGGGCCGCAGCACGGGCGAGGCAATGGAGGAACTGGAGCGGCTCGCCGCGCGGCTGCCGCCCGGCTTCGGCATCGAGTGGACCGGCCAGTCGCTGGAAGAACGCACTTCCGGCTCGCAGGCACCGGCCCTGTTCGCGCTGTCGCTGCTGGCCGCCTTCCTCGTGCTGGCGGCGCTGTACGAAAGTAGTACGATTCCCGTCGCCGTGCTGCTGGTGGTACCGCTGGGCGTGCTGGGCGCGCTGCTGGGCGCGCACCTGCGCGACCTGCCGAACGACGTCTACTTCAAGGTCGGGCTGATCGCCATCATCGGCCTGTCGGCCAAGAACGCCATCCTGATCATCGAATTCGCCAAGGACCTGCAGGCCCAGGGCATGGGCCTGGTCGAAGCGACCCTGGAGGCGGTGCACCTGCGCTTCCGCCCCATCATCATGACGTCGCTGGCCTTCATCCTGGGCGTGCTGCCGCTGGTGATCGCCAGCGGTGCCGGCTCGGCCAGCCAGCGCGCCATCGGCACGGGCGTGATGGGCGGAATGATCACGGCCACCGTGCTGGCCGTGTTCCTGGTGCCCGTCTTCTTCGTCGTGATCCGCAGGATCTTCAAGGGCAGCGAGCGCCAGCGCCGCCTGGCCGCACATGAACTGGGGAACAAGCCCGACAAGCCGGAGGTCAAAACATGATGAAACCATCGATCACCTGCACTCTGCTGGCGGCCGGCCTGCTGTCCGGCTGCTCGCTGGCGCCCACTTACGAACGGCCCGCCGCGCCGGTGGCGCCGGCCTTTCCCGTCAACGCGCCGGCCGCCAGCGGCACCGCGGCTCCTGCCGCGACGGACGTCAAGGCGGCCGTCGATACGGGCTGGCGCGACTTCTTCGCCGACGAGCGGCTGCGCCAGCTGATCGGCACGGCGCTGGAAAACAACCGCGACCTGCGCACGACCGCGCTGCGCATCGAGGAAGCGCGCGCAGCCTACAACATCACGCGGGCCGACCGGCTGCCGAACGTGAACGCCGCGCTATCGGGCACGCGGGCACGCACGCCGGCCTTCCGCAGCGGCACCGGCGAAGCGGTGGTGGGCGAATCGTTCGATGCCGGGCTGTCCCTTGCCGCGTTCGAACTGGACTTCTTCGGCCGCGTGCGCAACCTGTCGGCCGCCGCGCTGGCAGCGTATCTGGCCACCGACGAGGCACGCCGGGCCGCGCAGATCAGCCTCGTGGCCGAAGTGGCCAAGGCCTATTTCACCGAGCGGGCCTTTGCCGAACAGCAGGCGCTGGCCCAGAGCACGTATGAAGCGCGCCGCCGCACCTACGACCTGACGCGCCAGCGCCTGGACGTGGGCGCCTCGTCGCTGCTGGACCTGCGCCTGAACGAAACACTGATGGAAACGGCGCGGGCATCTGCGCTGGCCCTGGCCCGCCAGCGCGCCCAGGCCGAGAATGCCCTGACCCTGCTGGTGGGCGCGCCGCCGGCCCAGGCCGCGAGCGGCGCCATGGCCGACGACCGCCGCATCGATGCCATGAGCAGCCTGCCCGAAGGCCTGCCGTCGGACCTGCTGGCGCGCCGTCCCGACATCCGCGCGGCCGAGCAGCGCCTGCTGGCGGCCAATGCCAATATCGGTGCGGCGCGGGCAGCCTTCTTCCCGCGCATCTCGCTGACGGCGGCGCTGGGCAGCAGCAGCCCCGAATTTTCCCAACTGTTCGACAGTGGTACGAAGACGTGGTCGTTCGTGCCGCAACTGACCCTGCCCATCTTCGACGCGGGGCGCAACCGCGCCAACCTGAACCTGGCCGAAGTGCGCAAGGACCTGGCCGTGGCGGACTACGAGCGCAGCATCCAGGTGGCCTTCCGCGAAGTGGCCGACGCGCTGGCGGCGCGCGCCTACCTGGCCGACCAGGTGGCGGCGCAGCGCGCCATCCAGGATGCCCAGGCCGACCGCCTGCGCCTGTTGCAGCTGCGTTTCGAGAACGGCGTGGCCAGCTCGCTCGACGTGCTGGACGCCCAGCGCGAACTGTTCGAGGCCCAGCAGCAGCTGGTGCAGGCCAGGCTGCTGCGCACCACGGGGGCCATCGACCTGTACCGGGCGCTGGGGGGCGGTTTGCAGTAAGGGCGGCTATACTGCGTGCCGCCCCTTACGATATTGTTTGTTCATGGACTCACCGATCACCATCCGCCTCGGCCAGCGCGCCCGCCAGCGCATCGCGCAGGACGGCGTGCAGGCACGCGACGTCGCCATCATTCCCGCCGCCGCCGGCGGGCCGAAAGGCCTGATCCTGCACGGCATCGACAGCTGGCTGTTCGGCGAATGGCTGCCGGCCGCGCCACGCGAGCGCCGGCTGATCGGCGCGTCGATCGGCGCCTGGCGCATGGCGGCCGGCGCCTTTGCCGACCCCGTCGCCGCCCACAAGCGACTGGCTTACCACTACACGCGCCAGACCTATCCGGACAAGGTGGATGCGGCCTACGTGACGCGCACCGTGCGCGGCATGCTGGAAGAGGTGCTGGACGGCCACGGCAGCGAGGCGCTGGGCCATCCGCAACACCGGCTTTCCATCATCACGGCGCGCGGCATCGGTCCCCTGGCGCGCACGGGCGGCGTGCGTTGGCGCGAGATGGCCGGCTTCCTGCTGGCGGCAGCCGGCAATGCGATGTCGCGCGGCCGGTTGGCGCGGGCGATGGAGCGGGTGGTGTTTCATGACGCCCGCGACGACGGCGCCTGGTTGAGGGAAGGCTTCGATCCTTTCTCCACGCAGTTCGCGGCGCTGACCGACGCCAACCTGCGCGACGCGCTGCTGGCCTCGGGTTCGATCCCGCTGGTGCTGGAAGCGGTGAACGACATCGCCGGTGCCCCGCCCGGCACCTACTGGGACGGCGGCCTGATCGACTACCACCTGCACCTGCCCTACCAGCGTGACGCGGGCCTGGTGCTGTACCCCCACTTCACGGACCATATCGTGCCCGGCTGGCTGGACAAGTCGATGCCATGGCGGCGCGCCAGGGACGCGGCACTGGAGAACGTGATCCTCGTGTCGCCGTCGCCATCGTTCCTGGCCCGCCTGCCCAGCAACAAGATGCCCGACCGCGCCGACTTCAAGCACTACGGCCAGAACCACGCCGCCCGCATCCGCGACTGGACCTTCGCCATCGGCGAAAGCGAACGCATGGCCGAAGCCCTGGCGCGGTGGACCGAGAAGCCCGACCTCGCCACCACCGCCGGCTTCTAGGGTGCGTCACTGTTCAGTCTGTGTCCACCATGGGACGCAGCTGGGGTTTCGCGCAGCACCGCTTCGCGCCAGCGCAGCGGGCCATGGCCTATGTGCCATTGCCCTCCTCAGACCCCGACATGGACACACGCTCAGCCATTAGTCACAGATCAGCCCGTGTCTTTGTCGGGGTCTGACCCCAGGGTGGACACGAGGTCATCCGTTTGTCACAGATGAGGCCGTTTTTTTGTGGGGCCTGGGGCGGGCAATGGCTTGCAAGCCATTGCCCGCTGCGCCGGCGAGAAGCTGGGCTTCTCGAAACCCCGGCTACGCCCCCATGACGGATACAAGCCCGGTAGTAGCCGACGCTGGTCAGGTGAGGAACATTTCCTGCAAGTCGTTCAGGAAGCGCTGGCCCAGCTCGGTGGGGCGGATGATTTCGTGGTCGCGGTACAGCAGGCCCTTTGCTTCGGCTGCGTTGAGCTGTTTTTCGATGGTGTTCAGGGCCAGGCCCGTGCGCTCGGCGAACAGGTTGGGGGCGAAGCCCTCCTGCAGGCGCAGGGTGTTGAGCATGAATTCGAAGCCCATCTCGTCACGGCCGATTTCCCGCTCTTCCTGCACTGGCGTGCCGGCCGCCACCTGCTCCATGTACGACTTCGGCTGCTTGTAGCGGGCCTGGCGCAGCACGCGGTGCGGGAACGACAGCTTCGAGTGGGCGCCGGCGCCGATGCCCAGGTAGTCGCCGAACTGCCAGTAGTTCAGGTTGTGGCGGGCCCGGTGGCCGGGGCGCGCGTAGGCCGACACTTCGTAGTGGCCGTAGCCGGCGTCGCCCGTCATCTGGGCGATCATATCTTGCATGTCGGCGCTGGCGTCGTCGTCCGGCAGGGTCGGCGGATACTTGGCGAAGACCGTGTTCGGCTCCATCGTCAGGTGGTACAGCGACAGGTGCGGCGGCTGGTACGACAGGGCCGTCTCCAGGTCGGCGCGCGCCTCGGCCAGGGTCTGGTGCGGCAGCGCGTACATCAGGTCGAGGTTGAAGTTGTCGAAGTTGGCCTGCGCGATCTCCACGGCGCGGCGCGCTTCGCCGTCGTCGTGGATGCGGCCCAGCGCGGCCAGGTGGGCGCTGTTGAAGCTCTGGATGCCGATCGACAGCCGGTTGATGCCGCTGGCGCGGTAGCTGCGGAACTTCTCCGCCTCGAACGTGCCGGGGTTCGCTTCCATCGTGATCTCGGCCGCGCCGTCCAGCGGCAGCAAGGTGCGCAGGTCCGACATCAGCCGGTCCAGGCCCGCGGCCGACATCAGGCTGGGCGTGCCGCCGCCGATGAAGACCGTGTAGATCTTCCTGCCCCAGATCAGCGGCAGGGCCATTTCCAGGTCGGCCCGCAGGGCGTCCAGGTACTGCTGCTCCGGCACTTCGCCCTTGGCTTCGTGCGAGTTGAAGTCGCAGTACGGGCATTTGCGCACGCACCAGGGCCAGTGGATATACAGCGACAACGGCGGCAGCGCCGACAGGTTCAGCGCGCCCGGCTGCAGGTATTGCGCGGCCACGCCGGCGGCCGCGTCGATGGTGCGGGCCGGCGTGCTCTTCATGCCGACCGGTTTGATGGGGATCATTTTCTTGCTTCTCTTTGCTTCTCTATTTCAGCTTCTCGACCAGCGCGCGCAGGGCCTGGCCCCGGTGCGACAGGCGGTTCTTCTCGGCCGGCGCCAGTTCGGCCGTGCACTTGCCCAGTTCCGGGATGTAGAAGTGCGGGTCGTAGCCGAAGCCACCCTCGCCGCGCGCTTCGGGCACGATGATGCCGTTCCAGCGGCCGTCGGCGATCACCGGCTGCGGGTCGTCCGCATGGCGCACGAACACCAGCACGCAGTAGTAGTACGCCGACTTGTCGGCATGGGCGGCCAGGTCGGCCACCAGCTTTTCATTGTTGCGCGCGTCCGACTTCGGTTCGCCCGCGAAGCGCGCCGAGAACACGCCGGGCGCGCCGCCCAGTGCATTGACGCACACGCCGGAATCGTCGGCCAGCGCCGGCAGGCCGGTCAGCCGGGCCGCGTGGCGCGCCTTCGTCAGCGCGTTTTCGACGAAGGTGAAGTACGGCTCTTCCGCCTCGGGCACGCCGAACTCGCCCTGGGCGTGCACGGAGAAGCCGACGGTGGACAGCAGCTCGTTGAATTCCTTCAGTTTGCCTGCGTTGTTCGAGGCGAGGATCAGTTTTTGGGTCATGGTGAGAAATACTTGCTTGAAAAATGGGGACAGACCCCATTTTCCGGGAAATGTTCTGGTATAGCCTTACGCCGCCAATCCCAGCGTCTGCTTTTGCAGCACGATCAGATCGCGGATGCCGCCTTCGGCCAGGTCGAGCAGGCGGTTCATCGTGGTGCGGTCGAACGCGGCGCCTTCGGCCGTGCCCTGCACTTCGACGAAGTGGCCGGCGTCCGTCATGATGACGTTCATGTCGGTGTCGCAGGCCGAGTCTTCCGGATAGTCCAGATCCAGCACGGGCATGCCCTGGTAGACGCCGACGGAGATCGCCGCCACGAAGTGCTTGACGGGGACGGCCGGCAGCAGGCCCTTGTCGACCAGCTTCGTGAACGCGTCATAGGCCGCCACCATGGCGCCCGTAATCGACGCGGTGCGGGTGCCGCCGTCGGCCTGGATCACGTCGCAGTCCAGGTGCAGGGTGCGTTCGCCGAAGGCCTGCAGGTCGAAAGCGGCGCGCAGCGAGCGGCCGATCAGGCGCTGGATTTCCTGCGTGCGGCCGCTCTGCTTGCCCTTGGCCGCCTCGCGGTCCATGCGCGAATGCGTCGAGCGGGGCAGCATGCCGTATTCGGCCGTCATCCAGCCCTGGCCCTTCCCTTTCAGGAAGCCCGGCACCTTTTCCTCGATGCTGGCGGTGCAGATCACTTTCGTGTCGCCGCATTCGATCAGCACGGATCCTTCCGCGTGGCGGGTGTAGTTGCGGGTCAGGCGCAGCGCGCGCAGCTGGTCGATGGCGCGGCCGCTGGGGCGGGATTCAAAAGTCATGGTGTCCTGTCTGTTGTCGCGCCGCTCACTTGAGCAGCCGCGATGATTTCTCGATGGCCCCGCGGATTTCCGCGATGGCCCTTTCTATCTGTTCCTCGTCGAACGGGTCGAACGCGGGGTCGCCGGGCGCGGGAATGGTGGTGCCGCGCAGGTCCTGCGGCAGCTCCTCCGTGCGGATCAGGGTGGGCAGGGACGACGTGGCCGACATCACTTCGGTCGCCACGCCGTCGCCGGCGGCGCTGCCCTGCCACGTAATGGCCAGGCCCGTGACATTGTCGCCCGTGTCGCCGCCCTGGCGCAACGCCGCCTGCAACAGCTCCGGCACGGCGCGCACGACGGGGCGGGTGGACAGGGCGTCGACCAGCTCCCGTTCCGGCAGCACGGCCCACAGGCCGTCCGAGCATAATAGCATCACGTCGCCCGGCAGCAGGCTGGCCCGCCGCGAGATGTCCACCTTCGGCGCGCTGGCGGCACCCAGGCAGTTGTACAGTTTATTGCGGTCCGGGTGCGTGGCGCGGGCCGATTCCGGCGCCTTGCCCTGCCTGATCAGGTTCTCGATATGCGAGTGGTCGCGCGTGCGCGCCATGACCGCGCCGTCGCGCAGCCAGTACAGCCGCGAGTCGCCGCAGTGCGCCCACGTGGCGACGTTATGCTGGATCAGGCACACCACCACCGTCGTGCGCGGCGTGTCGGGCATGTCGTGCAAGGTGGCGTAGCGGTGGATCTCGCGGTGGGCGGCCATGCAGGCCTCTTCCAGGAAGCGCTCCGGCCCCTTGATATACGGCGCGGCCTGCTGCTGGAACACGGCGGAGATGGTCTGCAGCGTGATACCGGCGGCGATCTCGCCGCGCAGGTGCCCGCCCATGCCGTCGGCCAGCACCAGCAGCAGCGCGTCGCGCGTGAAGCTGTAGCCCATGCGGTCCTGGTTGACCTTGCGGCCGCCGAGGTGACTTTCCTGGTACACGGAAAATTGCATGGCCGCTCCTAGGAGTGCAGCGTGTCGGGCGCGGCGCGGCTGCCGGCGGGCGTGACGAAGCGGGCCGCCAGGCGGCGTGCCAGGCCAAGCAGGCCAGCCGGCTCCGGCGCGGCGACCACGGCGACGACGGGCACTTCCTGCAACTGCTTCTGCAGCGCGAACACGCTTTGCGGACGGGCCAGCGGGTCCAGCGCCAGGGCCCAGCGCACCAGGCCCACCAGCGCCGGCGAGTAGCGCGCGTCCAGCCGTTCGAAATGGGCCGCCATCAGGTCCTGCTTGCGACGCTGGTCTGCCGGTTGCGGCGGCGAACCGGCCATGCAGGCGAACATGGCCGCGCCGATGCTGTAGATATCCGTCCACGGCCCCAGGGTCTCGGTTTTCACATACAGCTCGGGCGCGGCAAAGCCGGGTGTGTACATCGGCGACAAGGTCGGCACGTCCGTATTGACGGTCTGGCGCGCGGCGCCGAAGTCGAGCAGCATCGGCGTGCCGTCCGTGCGCAGATAGATGTTGGCGGGTTTCAGGTCCAGATGCAGCAGCTGGTTGGCATGCACCTCGCGCAGGCCCTTGAGCACCTGCGTGAAGATCTGGCGGATGAAGGCTTCGCCGATGGCGCTGCCCCGGGCGCGCTGGCGGCCGATGTGTTCCTGCAGCGAGTGACCCGATTCGTAAGCCATCACCATGTAGACGGTGTCGTTGGCGCGGAAGAAATTCAACACTCTTACAACATTCGGGTGCGAAATGCGGGCCAGCGCCCGGCCCTCCTCGAAGAAGCATTTCAGGCCGATGCGGAAGATGGCAAGGTTGCTTTTCGATACAGACGGCAGCACTTCACCCTCCTGGCGCAGTGCAAGCGAGCTCGGCAGGTACTCCTTGATGGCGACGGCATTGCCCTCGGCGTCATAGGCCAGATAAACAATACTGAACCCGCCCGACGCAATTTTCTTTACAATGCGGTATCCAGCCAGAGCCATCCCATCCGGCAATGGGGCGTTGTTTTGTGCAGCCATAGATTTCCTCGCCTCAACACCCGGATTGTGTGGACAAAACTAATTAATGTAAAGGGAACCGCGAAAATCCGTCGCGAGCAGCAACACTTGCACGACTGGCGCGTGCGGGCGTCGTCACTTTACCGGCCTGCCCGATAATGGCGAGCGGGCGGTCCGGATGCGCAGCGGGGTCGCGGTTCTTTCAAAGCTAAAAATCGGGGATATCCATTGAGCATTTCCAGCATGACGGGCTACGCGGTTGCCACCAGCGAAAGCGCGGCGGGAACTCTGACAATCGAGATCAAGAGTGTCAATTCGCGTTTCCTTGACCTTCAGTTCCGCATCAACGACGACCTGCGCGCGCTCGAACCCGACCTGCGCGCCGCCATCATGTCCGCCATCACGCGCGGCAAGGTCGAGATACGCCTCAGTTTCGGCCGCAAGGCCGCCGGTGCCGGGACCCAGGCGCTGAACCTGCCCCTGTTGACGGAACTGGCACGCCTGCAGCACGAAGTGGGTACGGTGTTCGCAAATGCCCAGGCCATGTCCGTGGCCGAGTTGCTGCGCTGGCCCGGCGTCGTCGAGGAAGCCCAGATCGGCCAGGAATCGCTGCAGGCCGACGTCGCCGCGCTGATGCAGGGCACCGTGCAGGCCTTCGTGACGAGCCGCCAGCGCGAAGGCGCGGCCCTGGAAGCGATGCTGATCTCGCGCATCGAGGCGATGGAAGCCATCGTCAAGCGCATCACGCCGCTGATCCCGCAAGTGGTGGCGGCGTTCCAGCAAAAAGCCATCGAACGCATGCAGGAAGCGCTGGGCCTGGCCTCGCAGGGCTCGAACAGCAGTTTGTCGCGCCAGGATGCGATGGAACGCATCCGCCAGGAGGTGATCCTGTACGGCATCCGTATCGACGTGGCCGAGGAACTGGGCCGCCTGTCGGCCCACCTGTCGGAAACCCGGCACATCCTGAAAAAAGGCGGCCAGGTCGGCAAGCGCCTGGACTTCATGATGCAGGAACTGAACCGCGAAGCGAACACCCTGGGCGCCAAGGCCTCCGTCAAGGAGCTGGCCGACGCGTCGATGGAACTGAAGCTGCTGATCGAGCAGATGCGCGAACAGGTCCAGAACCTCGAGTAATCATTGCTTGAAAAATGGGGACAGACCCCATTTTTCAGGCAACTTTCCCCAGTCCGTCGAACCAGTCCAGCGCGCCATCCCATAGCGGCTGGGCGTGCGGACGAAAATAGCCCATGTGTCCCAGTTTGCCGAAGCCGGCCTTGCCGGCGTCGATGTCGACGCCGCGCCATGGCGCGTTGCGGTAGCCGGCCATGAAGGCGTCGCGCGAGGCCGGCGGTGCCCACAGGTCGTCGGTGGCGTTGACGGCGACGATCGGCGCCGTCACCGTGGCAAACCCTTCCGCCACGGCGCCCATGCGCGGGTCGTCGAAGAAGTAGCGCGGAAAGCGGCACCAGTAACGCCACTGGCGGTACACGCCCAGCGGAATGTCCTCGCCCATGCCCAGCCGGCTCCACGCCAGGTAGCCGTGCTTCTTCGCCAGGATCGGGCCGGCGACGCGCCACATGAACAGCACCTTCAGGCGTTCCACCAGCGGCATCCAGCCATGCCAGCCCGCGCCCGTGCCGAACACGTACATGCCGGCGATCTTGGCGTGGTTCGGCAGCAGGCCGAAGGCGTGGCCGCCGTACGAGTGCCCTACCAGCAGCAGCGGCACGCCCGGCGTGGCGGTGGCATCCACCACGGCGGCCAGGTCGAGCCGCGACCAGTCGAGGAAGTCGCCGTCGAAGCCGGCCAGGGTGTCCGGCTTGGACAGGCCGATGCCCCGGTAGTCGAAAGTCGTCACCGTATAGCCGCGCGCGGCCGCATGCTGGGCGAAGCGGCGGTAGAAGCCCTGCGGCACGCCGGTGGCGGCAGCGACGATCAGGCGGGCCCGCTCCTGCCCCACGGCCGGGTAGCGCATGGCGCCGAGGGGGTAGCCATCGGCGGCGCGGATGGTCAGTTGCTGCGGTGTGTCCTGCGATGTTTTCATGATGTCTCCCTGTTCTGGTGTTCGTCGTCCAGCAGCGCCAGCACGGCCTCGATGGCCAGCTTCATCGGCGCCATGTCGCTGGCCACCCTGGCCTGCAGCAGGCCGCCCTCGTACGCCGCGACGATCAGCGCGGCCAGCGAGCGGGCCCGCGCCTCGGTACTGCCGTCCGCCTGCAAGGCGGTGGCGATGCGCTCTCGCAGCCGGGCGAAGCCATCGGCCAGCGCGCGCCGCAGCGCCACGTCGGCGGCGGTCGATTCCAGCGCCACCGCTGCCAGCGGGCAGCCCATGTCGAAGCCGCTGGCCTGCAGGCCCTTCTGGGCGCGCTGGATCCACAGCCGCAGCGCCGCCGCCACGCTCGCCTCGCGCTGCAGGCAGGCGTCGAGCCGCTCGCACAGCAGGCCGATGGTGGTGTCGATGGCGGCCACGGCCAGCTCCGCCTTCCCGCCCGGGAAGTGGTGGTACATGACGCCTTTCGGCGCACCGGCGGCGGCCAGGATGGCGGACAGGCCGGCGCCGTGCAGCCCCTGGTGCTGCAAGGCGTGGATCATGGCGCCGATCAGGCGCTCGCGCGTGGCGGGTGGTGTCGTCATCCGCCCACTCTATAGACCGGTCGGTCCAGTAACAAGGGGAAGATTGGAAGACTTCCTCAAAAATGCGGGCGCAAATTCGGTTGCTCTTGGTAAAATAGATCTTTGGGCGAGGCCCACACGATTCGAGATTGCAAATGAGCCAACACTTCTCCGGCAGCCTGTTCATGGTTGCGGCGCCATCCGGCGCGGGCAAGTCCACCCTGGTCAATGCCCTGCTGGCACAGGAACCGACCATCAAGCTGTCGATTTCCACCACCACGCGCGCGCCCCGTCCGGGCGAGGAACACGGCCGCGAGTACTTCTTCACGTCGCCCGAGGATTTCGTCAAGCGCGCCGCCGCCGGCGAGTTCCTGGAGTGGGCCGAAGTGCACGGCAATTACTACGGCACGTCGCGCTATTTCGTGGAAGAGCAGATGAAGGCCGGCACCGACATCCTGCTGGAGATCGACTGGCAGGGCGCGCGTCAGGTCAAGAAGCAGTTTCCGCAAGCGGCCGGCATCTTCATCCTGCCGCCGTCGATCGCGGCGCTGGAGGAGCGGCTGCACAAGCGCGGCCAGGACGAACCGCACGTCATCACGCGGCGCCTGCTGGCCGCCGGCGGCGAAATCGCCCACGCGCCGGAGTTCGAATATGCTATTATCAATGAAGAGTTTCCGGTCGCCTTGTCTGAACTGAGCGCGATCGTCCGATCGGCCCGTTGCCGGTTTTCGCAACAGGCGGCCCGCAATGTCTCGCTGTTTGCCCAGTTGGGTATCCACGCAGAGCACGCTGAATAGCACGTTACAGCAGCACGTCACAGTCAATGCCGAACGGCCGGTGTCCCGCCGTTCTGTCGTTCAAATAATTTAAGTTACGTAAGTTTAGGAGTTATACATGGCCCGTATCACCATCGAAGATTGCCTGCAGCATGTGCCGAACCGCTTCCAGCTGACGCTGGCTGCCACCTATCGCGCCCGCCAGCTGCTGCAAGGCCATACGCCGAAAGTGGAAGCCAAGGACAAGCCGACCGTGCTGGCGCTGCGTGAAATCGCCGCCGGAAAAGTCGGCCTGGAAATGCTGAAAAAGGTCCCAATGTAATTTTGGAACCTGCGTTCCTTCCGTACCACCCAGGTTCCTCCAGTTGAATTGACCTCACGTCGAACACCTATGAACCTGACCTCCGCCGACGCCGGCATCAGCAACGCCGGCACCAGCAGCGAAAGGCCCGCCCCGCGGGCCCGTCGCTCGGCCAAGTCACGGCCGGACGGCGATGCGCCCCAGGCGCCCGTCATCTCCACGTCTCCCCTTGCCGCCCCCCTGATTCCCGCGGGCGTGGCCACCATCACGCACCTGACCGAAAAGCTGGCCGAGTACATGGCCGAGGCGGACCTGAAGAAGGTCAAGGAAGCCTATCGCTTTTCCGACGAGATGCACCTGGGCCAGGTGCGCAAGTCGGGCGAGCCGTATATCTCGCACCCGATCGCCGTGGCCGAGATCTGCGCGGACTGGAAGCTGGACGCCCAGGCCATCATGGCGGCGCTGCTGCATGACGTGATGGAAGACCAGGACGTCAAGAAGGAAGAGCTGATCGAACGCTTCGGCGCGCCCGTGGCGCACCTGGTGGACGGCCTGTCGAAGCTGGAGAAGATCGAATTCCAGAGCCAGATCGAGGCGCAGGCGGAGAACTTCCGCAAGATGCTGCTGGCGATGGCGTCGGACGTGCGCGTCATCCTCATCAAGCTGGCCGACCGGCTGCACAATATGCGCACGCTGGACGTGATGGCACCGGCCAAGAAGCAGCGCATCGCCGGCGAGACGATGGAAGTGTACGTGCCCATCGCCCACCGCCTGGGCCTGAACAATATCTACCGCGAGCTGCAGGACCTGTCGTTCTCGCACCTGCATCCGATGCGCTACACGGTACTGGCCAAGGCCGTGCGGGCCGCGCGCGGCAACCGGCGCGAAGTGGTCGGCAAGATCCTCGACTCCGTCAAGAACACGCTGGGCATGGCCGGCATCGAGGCCGAAGTGTACGGCCGCGAGAAGACGCTGTACGGCATCTACAAGAAGATGCGCTCGAAGCACCTGACGTTCTCGCAGGTGCTGGACGTGTACGGCTTTCGCGTCGTCGTCGACAGCTTCCCCAACTGCTACGTAGCGCTGGGCACCCTGCACTCGCTGTACAAGCCGATGCCGGGCAAGTTCAAGGACTATATCGCCATCCGCAAGCTCAATGGCTACCAGTCGCTGCACACGACCCTGATCGGCCCCTACGGCACGCCCGTGGAATTCCAGATCCGCACGCAGGAAATGCACCGCACGGCCGAATCGGGCGTGGCGGCGCACTGGCTGTACAAGAACAGCGACGCCAACATGACGGACATGCAGCAGCGCACCCACGCGTGGCTGCAGTCCCTGCTCGACATCCAGCAGCAGACGGGCGACTCGGCAGAGTTCCTGGAACACGTGAAGGTCGACCTGTTCCCCGACTCCGTCTACGTCTTCACCCCGAAGTCGAAGATCATCGCCATGCCGCGCGGCGCCACGCCGATCGACTTCGCCTACGCCATCCACACGGGCATCGGCGACCACACCGTCTCGGTGACGATCAACGGCGAGCCCGCCCCGCTGCGCTCGGAACTGCGCAACGGCGATATCGTCGAAGTGGTGACGGACCCCGATTCGCGCCCCAGCCCCAGCTGGCTCAGCTTCGTCCGCACGGGCAAGGCCCGCTCGGCCATCCGCCACCACCTGCGCACCATCAACCTGCCCGAGTCGATCAACCTGGGGCGCCAGCTGCTGCGCCAGGCACTGTCGGCCATCAGCCTGTCGACGGAGCTGCCGGAAACCCTGATCGAGCGCCTTCTGAACGAATCGTCGGCCAAGTCGCTGGACGAGCTGTATGCCGACATCGGCATCGGCAAACGCATGGCGGCCCTGGTGGCACGCCACATCTTCGGCCTGCTGGGCGGCGAATCGGCGAGCGTGCCGGTCGATCACAACAGCGCGGCGGACCTCGATCCCGTGACGATCTACGGCAGCGAAGGCGTCTCCGTGCAACTGGCGCCCTGTTGCCTGCCGATCCCCGGCGACCAGATCGTCGGCCAGCTGCGCCGCGACCAGGGGCTGCAGGTGCACACCAACGACTGCTCCGTGGCCAAGCGCCAGCGCGAGAAGGAGCCGGAACGCTGGATCGCCGTCAAGTGGGGCGCCGAGCTGAACCGCCGCTTCGACAGCCGCATCCGCCTGCTGATCAACAACGAAAAAGGCATCCTCGCCCGCGTGGCTGCCGAGATCGGCGAATCGGACGGCAACATCACCTTCGTCGGCATGGACGAGGACAAGGAACACGTCCTGCACCAGCTGCGCTTCACCATCCAGGTCAAGGACCGCGTCCACCTCGCCGGCCTGCTGCGCAACGTGCGCAAGGTCGCCGGCGTCAACCGCGTGGCCCGCGAGCGGGCCTGATGTTGCTTAAAAAATGGGGACAGACCCCATTTTTCAGGCAACTTTTTCCCTAGCGCTTTTTGGGGCGGCCGCGTTTCACAGGCGGTCCACCCAATGCCGCATTGGTTCTCGTGGCGGTCCTGATTTCCTCGACAAGAGATGGCGCAAGCTCGGTGTCGAACAAGGAACGATAGACAGCCTGCCGCTCCGACACCGTCGCTCCGAGGCTCTCGTAGCAGGCATGTGACGTGAGCATGTCATCCGGCCGCATCCCGGCATTGCCTCTATAGCTGGACCACCGATATTGCTCAGGTATGGCAACCATTCCTGCACGAACAGGATTGAGTTCGACGTAACGCTGGCACGTCAGGAAATAGCGCTCATCCAGCACCAAGGACGATCGGTAGCGACCTTCCCATACCGTGCCCGTGCGTTCGTACCACCAGTTGAAATATTGACTGTACCTCTGGGCCAGCCCCTTCATCAGCAGCGCGGGTCCGGTGACATCATTGAACGATGCCAGGATATGCACGTGGTTGGACATCAGGACATACGCGTGAACCTGACAGCCCGATGCCTGGGCGTACTCCGCAAGCCAGCCCAGATAGACGATATAGTCAACGTCCCTTTGAAAGCACGTCTGGCGATTATTGCCGCGCTGCCTGATATGCAGGGGCACGTTGACTTCTACGACTCTTGCGCGTCGTGGCATGATCGACTCCGGCGATGACGATCACCGGATCGTGCCAGCTGATGAGCGAGTGCGGGCTGAGCAGCCTCAAGGGGACTACGACATTAAAAGTTGCTCAGAAAGTGGGGTCTGTCCCCATTTTTTGAGCAACTAATCCGCGCCGGGCGCCGGATAGCTCACTGACAGAATCTCCAGCTCCTCCGCCCCGGTCGGCGTATGCAGGGTCACCGTATCGCCCTCGCGGGCCTTGGTAATGGTGCGGGCGATGGGGGAGATCCAGCTGACCTTGCCCTTCAGCGGGTCGAATTCGTCGATGCCGACGATGGTGATGGTGTTCTCTTCGCCTTCTTCGTTGCTGTAGGTGACGGTGGCGCCGAAGAAGATCTGGTCGCTGCCGTGGTGCACGCTGGGGTCGACCACTTCGGCCAGGTCCAGGCGCTTCGTCAGGAAGCGGATGCGGCGGTCGATTTCGCGCAGGCGGCGCTTGCCGTAGATGTAGTCGCCGTTTTCCGAGCGGTCGCCGTTCGACGCGGCCCAGTGCACCACCCGCACCACTTCCGGCCGGTCGACGTCGATCAGCTGCAGCAGCTCATCCTTGATGCGCTGGTAGCCGGCCGGCGTCATGTAGTTCTTCGAGCCCGGCGGAATGGCCGGTGCCTGGACGACGTCGTCATCGTCGTCCTGCTCGGTTTCTTTCACAAATGCTTTGTTCATGGGAAGAGCGTTTCACGTATCATCCTGCTAATGCGGACCGATTGTACACATATATGAGCCCAGCCCCTTCCTGCCACGACGCACTGTGGCACGCCACCCGCTCGGAGCTGTATGTGATCGATCCGGCCAGCCTGCGCATCCGGGCCGCCAACCCCGCCGCCTGCCGCAACACGGGGCGCGATGCCGCCCGCCTGGCTGCCCTGTCGCTGCCCGACCTGGCGCCGCTGTTGGGGCGGGAAGAACTCGATGCCGCGCGGGACAGTGCCACCGCCCTTGCCACCCAATTCACCCGCGCCGACGGCAGCCGCTACCCCGTCAGCCTGCGCGTGGCGACGGTGACGCACGACGACGCCGTCACCCTCCTCCTCATCGCCGACGACGACGGCGCCGCAGCGGCTTTGCAACGCGTGCAGGCCCGCTTCGACGCCATCGTGTCGCACACGCCCGGCCTGGTGTACCAGTTCCGCCTGGATTGCGACGGCAACGCATCCTTCCCTTACGTCAGCGAGGGATGCCAGGCCTTGCTGGGCCTGTCCGCGGCCGAGCTGTCGGCCCAGCCCGAGCGCTTCCTCGAACTGGTGCTGTGCGAGGACCGCCAGTCCTACATGGATTCGATGCTGTCCTCGGCCGGCACCTTGTGGGGCTGGAACTGGGAAGGCCGCATCTGGGTGGAGGCGTGGAAGGATGTCAAATGGATCAATCTGCGCGCCACGCCGCACAGCCTGCCGGACGGCGCCGTCCAGTGGGAAGGCATCATGACCAATATCACCGAGAGCAAGCTGGAGCAACTGGAAGTACGCGCCAGCCGCGCCCGCCTCGCCGAGCTGACGGCCCACAGCGAAAAAGTGAAGGAGCAGGAGCGCACCCGCATCGCCCGCGAAATCCATGACGACCTGGGCGGCAACCTGACGGCCATCAAGATGGCGCTGGCCATGCTGTCGGCCCGCCTGCCCGAGGGCGACCAGGCCCTGCACGACAAGGCCGCCTATGTCGACCAGCTGGCCGACCGCACCATCGACGCCGTGCACCGCATCACGCTCGACCTGCGCCCGTCCATTCTGGATTTCGGCCTGGTGGCGGCGCTGGACTGGCAGGTCAAGGAATTCTCCGCGCAGGCCGGGCTGGCCTGCAGCTTCCAGTCGAACGAAAAGGAGGTCGAGCTGGACGGCGATGCCGCCACCGCCCTGTTCCGCATCGTGCAGGAAGCGCTGACCAATATCGCCAAGCATGCGCAAGCTTCGCGCGTGACCGTGCGGCTGCACTGCGGGCGGCAGCAGATCGGCGTCAGGATCACCGACAACGGCCGCGGCATCGACGCCAGCGACCGCAAGAAACCGGCCTCGTTCGGCCTGCGCGGCATGGCCGAACGGGCCCGGGCGCTGGGCGGCACCTTCGACGTGAGCCCGGCCACGGGCGGCGGCACCACGGTCGCCATCAAAATCCGTCGCGCCGATGCCGGGGCTGAGGCTACAATAACGCAATCTTGATGTTGCAAGAACGAAACAAGGAATTGGCCCAGCATGAGTGAGAAATCCGTGATCAAGGTCTTCATTGCCGACGACCACGCGATCGTGCGCGAAGGCCTGAAACAGATCCTCTCCGACACGAAGGATATCGTCGTTTCCGGCGAGGCCGAGAACGGCAGCGACGCCCTGCGCCTGTTCCGTAAGTCCGGCTGCCACGTCGTGCTGATGGATATCTCGATGCCCGACCGCAGCGGCATCGAAGTGCTCAAGCAGATCAAGAAGGAAAAGCCGGAACTGGCCGTGCTGATGCTGTCGATGCACCGCGAGGACCAGTATGCGATCCGCTCCCTGAAGGCCGGCGCGGCCGGCTACCTGACCAAACAAAGTGCACCAAAAGAGCTGGTAAATGCCATACGGCAAGTCGCAAGCGGGTTAAAATATATCAGCCCCGCGCTGGCCCAGGAATTGGCCAACCACGTGGGCGACGAGCACCAGCTTGCCCTGCATGAAACCTTGTCGGATCGGGAATACCAGACCCTGACGATGATCGCCTCCGGCAAGACGGTGGGCGCCATCGCCGAGGAGCTGTCGCTGTCGGTGAAGACGGTTAGCGAATACCGCGCACGGCTGCTGGTGAAGATGAAGTTGAAGAACAGTGCCGAGCTGACGCACTATGCGATCAAGAACGGCCTGCTCGACTAGCGTTTGTGAAGAGTTGCCAAGCCGGCGTGCAAGTTCGGCAAAGGGTAATGCTCTGAAGTAAGCCACCTTACGCCCGTTTTTCCGCGTATGGATGAGCTCAGCAGTAACCTATGATTCAGTCAACCCGTATGAATCGAGCAATCAGTTATTACATGTGAAGGCTGCACGCCAGATGTCGAGCAAATCCCCCAATCCCGCCGGCCCGGAGCAGAATCCGGCAGACATTGCACGCGAAGCCTTCCGTCGGCTGGCGATCCGCAGGATTGCGCCGACACCGGAAGCCTACCGTGACATCTATAACGAAATCGCCGGCATCCCGACGCCGCCCGCCGCGGCACCGGTCGGCCCCGTCGCGGCACCGGATACGGGCCCGGAAAACCTGCTGACCCGCTTCGCCGCGCGCATGACGGAGCAGCCGGGCGACCTGGCCGACTTCGGCCGCCGCTTCAGCCGCGCCGTCAAGAACCGCGACTGGGAAGCCTACGCCGCCACCTTGTCGCAACTGGCCGAGCGCCCCGTGCGCAAGGCCGGCGGCATCGAACTAGCGCCGATGCCCGAGGGCGAACAGACCCGCCTGCTGCGCGACCTGCTGAGCCGCACCCTGACCCTGGCCGTCGCGTCGCTGCTGTCCGCCACGCCCGCGTTGGCGGCGGAAGCCGAATCGCTGGGCGCCGCCACGCGCGAGGCGTTCTCCGAAGCGGACCTGGCGGAAATCGCCACGCGCCTGAAGCAGCTGTGCTACCAGATCGAACTGAAGAGCAGCGACACGGCCGAACAGCAGGAACTGCTGCTGCGCCTGTTCCGCCTGCTGCTGGAAAACGTCAGCGAACTGCTGGACGACGACTCCTGGCTGCGCGGCCAGGTCGATGCCGTGCAAGCCCTGATCGAAGGCCCGCTGGACGCGCGCGCGCTGGAAGCGGCCACGCGCAGCCTGAAGGACGTCATCTACAAGCAGAGCCAGCTGAAACACAGCATGGCCGACGTCAAGGTCACCGTCAAAAACATGATGATGACCTTTATCGACCGCCTGGGCCAGGTGGCCGCGTCGACGGGCGACTTCCACGAAAAGATCGGCAATTACTCCAACAAGATCAGCCAGGCCCAGGATATCGGCGAACTGAACCAGATCCTCGGCGAAGTCTTGCAGGAAACCCGCATTGTCCAGGGCGAAGCCCTGAAGGCGCGCGACAATATGGTGACGGCGCGCCAGGAAGTGCAGGACGCGGAAGCGCGTATCCATGCGCTGGAAACGCAGTTGCAGCATATGAGCGAGCTGGTGCGAGAAGACCAGCTGACGGGCAGCCTGAACCGCCGCGGCCTGGACGACGTGTTCGAGCGCGAAACCGCCCGCGCCGACCGCCGCGGCACGCCCCTGTGCATCGCCGTGCTGGACCTGGACGACTTCAAGAAGCTCAACGACACCTACGGCCATATCGCCGGCGACGGCGCCCTGAAGCACCTGGTCAAGATCGTCAAGGAAACCCTGCGCTCGATGGACGTGATCGCCCGCTTCGGCGGCGAGGAATTCCTCATCATGCTGCCGGAAACGGCCGTCGACGCCGCCGTCGCCACGATGACGCGCCTGCAACGCGAGCTGACCCGTCACTTCTTCATGCATGAAAACGAAAAGGTGCTGATCACGTTCTCGGCCGGTGTCGCCCTGCGCCGCCCCCATGAGGACCAGACTGAACTGGTCAAGCGGGCCGATGCGGCGATGTATACGGCGAAGAAGACGGGGAAGAACCGGGTGGTGGTGGCGGATTAATCACAGAAATTGCAGAATGAATAAAAGGCCCGGCATTGTCGGGCCTTTTTTGTTTCATGTTTCAAACAGATAGGGAAACCTGTCAATTGTGCGCGCTTAAAAACCTGAACGGTCGGAATAGAATACTGTCGGTCGCTTATTGAAAGCGACCGACAAGACAGAATAACAATTCTCTTTCTATTTTCATCACAAAGGATTATTCATGACGGCACGCCGCGCATCTGAAACCATGTTCGCTTCGCTTGATGCGACCGCCGGACCCACGGAAGGTAATGACATTCTCAATGTGGCCAGCGGCCAGAGCGTAGATGGCTTGGGAGGTGATGACAGGATTTCCAGCGGCACGGGCAATGAGACTCTGATCGGCAGCGGTGGCAATGACACGCTGACCGGATCGGGCGGCAATGACGTGCTAATTGGCGGAACTGGAGACGATCAGTATATTTTCGACGACTATTCCGGCCAGGACGAAATTGTCAATTTTGATACGAATCCCAACAAGAAAGATGTCGTTATTCTCACGGATGTAAGTGAAGAACAGCTCAACGGCACGGGTTACGGAGTTTTTAGAATCGGCAACGATTGGATCATGAAATGGAATACGGGTGCGCAGATTACGATAAAAGATACATATCTAGGCTCAGACTACCAAATTACCGAACTGCGCATGAAGAAAGCCATGTCGCAGACGGAAGACGTGACATTCACGATGCGTGAGATGCTGGAACGTTTTACTGTTAATTTGACGGCTGGTGATGATACGCTCGGCGCATCGGATCTGGCGGAGAGAATTCGTGCTGGTGCAGGTAACGATCGGATCGAAATGGGTTTAGGGAATGACTATGCCCATGGCGAGGACGGCAACGATACTCTCGATGGCGGCACTGGCAATGACACGCTCGGCGGTGGACTCGGCGACGACCTGTTCATCCTGCGCATTGGCGACGGCGATGACACCATCACTTCTTCGGACGGAACTGTGGGTCGCGTCGACACCATCAAGTTCGTCGATATCGCATCGACGGGCGTAAACGGGCTGACTCGAATCGTGAACGATCTTGTCCTGCGCTATGGCGCGAGCGACCAAGTCACACTCCAGGGTAACTTCGGCAGCCCGACAGGCACGGCCACACGGTTCGAGTTTTCCGATGGCGTGACCTGGAATTTGGAAGACTTGTACGCCGCGCACGCGATCAGACTGACCGATGCCGATGAGAATGTCGCCTTCCCGTCCAATCTGGGCGAGACGGTATATGCCGGCGCCGGCGACGACATCATCGATGCCCGCAGCGGCAATGACAAGCTGTATGGCGAAGTTGGCAACGACTCGCTGATCGGCAATGTCGGCACGGATACGCTGCATGGCGGCGACGGTACCGATACCCTGATGGGCGGTGCGGACAACGACACCTTGTTCGGCGATGGCGGCAACGATTCCCTCAGCGGCGACGCAGGCGACGACAGCCTGAACGGTGGCGCGGGCGACGACAGCATGAATGGCCTGGCCGGCAACGACATCTTCGACGCTGGCGCTGGCAAGGACGCCATGAACGGCGGCAGCGGAAACGACATCTTTATCCTGCGCGTGGGTGCCGGCCAGGACACAATTACCCTATATGACAACACCACGGTCGGCAAACTTGACGTGATTCGCTTCGAGGACGTTGCCTCGACTCAACTGACCAGCGTCACACGAGCTGGCTATAACCTGACTATTTCCTATGGCTCGGGCGACAGCGTCACCTTGACGAACTACTACTTCGACACCTACAGCAAATTCAGCACGCTGGAGTTTTCGGACGGTACCAGCTTCCGGCCCGATCAGCTGTTTGCCCGCTACGCAATCGGTCTTGGCAGCCTCGGCGATACAATGGCGTTCACGGATGACGTCGAAACCGTACATGGCGCCGCCGGCAACGATGTGCTGCAAGGCCTGGGCGGCTCAGACGTGCTGTACGGCGAAGCCGATAACGACAATCTGACTGGAGGCACCGGCAACGATACGCTGCTCGGCGGCGCAGGCAATGACACTCTGAATGGCAGTGAAGGTGACGACCTTCTTGATGGCGGCCTCGGCAACGATGCAGTTACGGCAAATACTGGTGATGATACAGTGCTGCTTCGCATCGGCGCCGGACAGGATAGCGTAACCTTCGGCGATGGCACGGCGGGCCGCATCAAGGCGCTCGTGTTCGAAGATGTCGCCTTCGATGACCTGACGGCGGTCCAGCGCAACGGCTGGCATCTGGTGCTGTCGTACGGTACATCGGATGAGGTTACGCTAATCAACTATTTCAGCGGCACTGCGGCCGAGGTCAACAAGATGCAGTTCAGCGACGGCACGCGTACCGTCGCCGATATCCTCGCAGCATACCCGATGGCCTTGACGGGAGCAGCCGACAGCGCCGTGTTTACCCGTAACTGGAAAGAATCCATTGATGCCGGCGCAGGCAACGACACGGTCGATGCTGCCGGCGGCGATGACGCGATCCGTGGCGAAGTCGGTAACGATTCGCTGACCGGCGGCGCTGGAAGCGATACGCTGGCGGGCGGCAGCGGTAACGACGTGCTCATCGGCGGCACGGAAAACGACCTCCTCGCAGGCGATGAAGGCAGCGACGTGCTGACCGGCGATTCCGGCGACGACCGGCTGTCGGGCGGGCTGGACGGCGACACCTTGACGGGTGGCGTCGGCAACGACACGCTCGACGGCGGTGCCGGCAACGACAGCCTGACGGGAGACACTGGCAACGATACCTACCTGCTGCGTGTTGGGTCCGGTGCTGACACGATCAGTCTGGTGGATACGAGCAGCGGCAGCAAGATCGAAACCGTTCGTTTTGAGGATGTGAAGTCCACGGCGTTGACGGCCGTTTCGCGTGCAGGCAATAACCTTATACTGGGATATGGCGACGGCGACAGCGTCAACTTCACCGGTTATTTCACGGGTAACAGGTTCACGACACTGGAATTCTCGGACTACATCAGTCTCAACCATGAGCAACTGTTCGCCCGGTACGCAGTGCGCCTGACCGAGCTGGCCGACAATGTGACGTTCGGCGACACTGTCGAGACCATCCAGGGCGGGGCCGGCAGCGACATAATCGGCGCAATGGGCGGCAATGACGTGGTGTATGGCGAAGCTGACAACGACAACTTGAACGGTGGCGCGGGTGACGATACCCTGGATGGCGGCATCGGCAACGATAACTTGACCGCGGGAGCCGGCAATGACGTCGTGCTCCTGCGTGCCGGCGCGGGCACCGATATTCTCAATCTGGCCGATGCTACGACGGGGCGCATCAAGACAGTCGTCTTCGAGAGTATCGACTCCGCCAACATCGGCTCGCTGCAGCGCGTGGGAAGCAACCTCGTACTGAATTACACGGCAACCGACCAGGTCACGGTCACCAACTTCTTCGGCGGCCCCACCAACTTCGCCGACAAGCTTGTCTTCGCCGACCGCACATGGACAGCGCAGGATCTGCTGACCAATCGCGAGATCGGCCTGTCGGGCGTCGCGGACACCATGGTCTTCACGCTGCTCGATGAAACCGTAAAAGCCGGCGCCGGCAACGACAACATCACCGGCGGCGCAGGCCGCGATCGCTTGTACGGCGAGCTGGGGAACGACACGCTGAACGGCGGCGCGGACGATGATGGCCTGTTCGGCGGCGACGGACTCGACAGCCTGCTGGGCAGTACGGGCAACGATACGGTCGATGGCGAGCTCGGTGTCGACACCGTGCTGGGCGAAGCGGGCGACGACGTCCTGCGCGGCGGCGGCGGCAACGATAGCCTCGATGGCGGACTCGGCAACGACAGGCTCGACGGCGGCACGGAGAATGATGCATTGACTGGGGGTGCTGGCAACGACACCTACGTCTTCCACCGCGGTTCGGGAGTCGACACGGTCAATGCCTACGATACCGGCGCGGCGCGGGTTGAAACGGTGCTGTTCGATGACATCGTGGCCACACAGCTGACTTCGGTAGTCCGGTCGGGTAACAACCTGGTGCTGAGCTATGGCACGGCGGACAAGGTAACGGTGACCAGCCAGTTCACGTCGGCGGCGTATGCCGTCAACGGTTTCAAGTTTGCGGACGGTCAGGCGTATACGGCAGCGGAGCTGCAAGCATTACCGTTGGGTGCCGCAGCGACCGCTGGCCACGCCGAGGTCGCCCTGGTCGGTGTGGCATCGCTCGACATGTTTGCCTGACACGCAAACTGAGGGTGTAAAGGGCCTGCTGTTGCAGGCCCTTTACCATTTGGCACGGTAGAAGTGCCAAAAGCCCAACGAACAAAAAAATATTTACACACAAAAATATTTTCTTTCCCCCTAAAGTTCCCAAAAACGTGGTCGTCTTAGCGCACGGCAATCTTTGCAGCTGCACAACCGCTGCAAAGTTTCTCTCAAAAATCCCCTAAAGCTTCCCGCACGGCAACCGTTACCAGTAACAACAGCGGCTTGAACGTCACGGAACAGGGTGACGGGCCAAAGTTGAAGAGCAAATCGCCAACCATCAGCAGTACCAGTTTTGGAGAATTACCATGGCATCCGTAATCAATACCAACGTCGCATCCCTGAACTCGCAGCGCAACCTGAGCTCGTCGGCATCTGCCCTGTCCACCTCGCTGCAGCGTCTGTCCTCGGGTCTGCGCATCAACAGCGCCAAGGACGACGCGGCTGGCCTGGCGATTTCCGACCGTATGAACTCGCAGATCCGCGGCATGACGCAAGCGACCCGTAACGCCAACGACGGCGTGTCGATGGCGCAAACGGCCGAAGGCGCCCTGTCCTCGTCCGGCGACATCCTGCAACGTGTTCGCGAACTGGCCGTCCAGTCGTCGAATGCATCGAACTCCGCTTCCGACCGTCAAGCCCTGCAGACCGAAGTCACGCAGCTGGGTTCGGAACTGAACCGTATCGCCCAGACCACCACCTTCAACGGCCAGGCCCTGCTGGACGGTTCGATGGGTACGGCCAACTTCCAGGTCGGCGCCGATGCCAACCAGCTGATCTCGTCGACCGGCGCGAATTTCCTGACCAGCACCTACGGCAACAACAACGTCAAGAACGCGGCATCCGCAGTCAACGCCACCGGTGCAACCAACGTCGCCGCAGGCGTTGGGGCAATGCAAGTCGCAGGTATGCGTGGTAGCGGTGCGGCCATCGACGTCGAGGCAACCGACACGGCGAAAACCCTGGCCGCCAAGGTCAACTCCCAGACCGCAT
>NZ_WNKZ01000078.1 GCF_009720835.1 Pseudoduganella buxea | reverse complement strand
TTATCCGGCTGCGCGAGAAATGGTTGCCGTTCCTGCAGTGCATGTTGGGTTCGATGACGGTACGCGCGGCAGCGGAAACAACCGGCATTCACCGCAACACGAGCTTTCGCTGGCGCCACCGCTTTCTCGCCATGGCCAAGGACGACCGGCCCAAGCCCTTGAGCGGCATCGTCGAGGCCGACGAAACGTATTTATTGGAATCGCAGAAGGGCGCGCGTCACATGACGCGTCCGCCCCGGCGGCGCGGCGGCCACGCGAAAAAGCGCGGCATCAGCGGCGAACTGGACTGCATCCTGGTGGCGCGAGACCGGCAAGGCCGCACTTGCGATTTCGTCCCGGGGCGCGGGCCCGTCACGGTAGCGCAGTTGCAGCAGCATTTATTACCCGTGCTGGACAAGGCCGTGCTGCTGGCGACCGATGCGGCGACAGCCTATCGGGATTTTGCGAAAGATCACGGCATCGCACACCGGGCCGTCAATTTGCGCCAGGGCGAGCGGGCGCTGGGGGAAATCCATGTCCAGAACGTGAACCGGTATCACGCCGTGTTCAAGAGCTGGCTGATCCGCTTCCACGGCGTGGCGAGCCGCTACCTGCCCCACTACCTGGGCTGGATTCACGGGCTCGACTGTCGGCACCTGAGCACGCCGCAGCAATTTTTACGGGCTGCATTGTTCCCGGCAGGAAGCTAAATGCCGGTGAGACAGTTCACCGCGACCGGGTGACAGCGCCTAAAAAAAGCCCGGGAAGCCGGGGTCGGACCCGGCCGGGCCGCCCCCGGCCGCGGGGTCTCGCGGTAAAATCCTCGTTTCTCAGCAACGAAGACCATGGACCCCGTGCCCCCCTTACCCGACCAGCCCCGCATCACCAACGCCACCCTGTCCGACGTGGCACGCGCGGCGGGCGTGTCGGCCATCACGGTGTCGCGCGCGCTGAACCAGCCGCACCTGGTGCGGCCGGGCACCCTGGCCAAGATCCAGGCGGCCGTGCGCGAGACGGGCTATGCCAAGAACCGCGCACCGGCCGAACATGGGACGGACCGCAGCAAGCTGGTCGCCCTGATCCTGCCGACTGTGGCCAACCCCATCTTCGCCGACATGGTGCAGGCCGCCAGCGACAAGCTGACGGACGCGGGCTACCAGCTGCTGCTGGGCCTGGCCAGCTACGAAGTATGGCGCGAGGAGATCCTCGTCGAGACAGTGCTGAGCCGCCGGCCGGACGGCATCATCCTGACGGGCACCTTGCACTCGGATAACACGCGCCGGCGCCTGCAGAGCATCAGCATTCCCATCGTCGAGACGTGGGACCTGACGCCCTTCCCCATCGACATGCTGGTGGGCTTCTCGCACGAGGAAGTGGGCAACACGGTGGCCGCGCGCATGCTGACCAAGGGCTACCGCCGCTTCGCCATCCTGACGGCCGACGATCCCCGCGCCAGCCGACGCCACCTGGGACTGCAGGCGGCGCTGGGACGCCAGGGCATCGAGGTGGTCGCCACCGACGTCGTGCCCACGCCGGCCAGCCTGCAACTGGGCCGCGAAGGCTGCGCGCGCCTGCTGGCCCGGCATCCCGATATCGAACTGGTGATCTGCAGCTCCGATACGCTGGCCCAGGGCGCGATGACGGAAGCGGTCAGCCGCGGCCTGCGCATTCCCGACGACCTGGCCATCCTCGGTTTCGGCGACTTGAATTTCGCCGCCCACACCTACCCGCCCCTGTCGAGCGTGCGCGTGGACGGCAGCCTGATCGGGGCACTGGCAGCCCACGCCATCGTCGAGCGCCTGACGGGCGTGCCGCCAGCGAAGCGCATGCCGGCCGTGACGGACACGGGTTTCCAGCTGATCGAACGGGGCAGTACCTGAGTCCGTTCTGACCCGCGTTGTGGCTTTTTGCTGAGAAAGCGCAAATTCTTACCCTGAATCAACAATCGGGCGCCAGCCCGCGCCGTGGGCCTCGTTTATAATCCTCCCTTGCAACGGGCATTCGCCCTTACCGAATACGATCCGAACAATATGGCCATTTCCATCAAGACCCCCGAAGATATCGAAGGCATGCGCATCGCCGGCCGCCTGGGTTCCGAAGTCCTCGACTACATCACGCCCTTCGTCAAGCCGGGTGTCACCACCGGCGAGCTGGACCGCCTGTGCCACGAGTACATGACGAACGTGCAAGGCACCGTGCCCGCACCGCTGAATTACGCGCCGCCCGGCTACACACCGTATCCGAAGGCCATCTGCACCTCCGTC
The DNA here is from genome assembly GCF_009720835.1 of Pseudoduganella buxea. GTDB lineage: Bacteria > Pseudomonadota > Gammaproteobacteria > Burkholderiales > Burkholderiaceae_D > Rugamonas > Rugamonas buxea. The sequence goes on along the minus strand of NZ_WNKZ01000078.1, from coordinate 26,940 downwards.
AACGACGTCATCTGCCACGGCATCCCGGGCGACAAGGTGCTCAAGAACGGCGACGTGGTCAACCTGGACATCACCATCATCACGAAGGACGGCTACCACGGCGACAACAGCCGCATGTTCTATATCGGCGAGCCGTCGATCCTGGCGAAGCGCCTGACGGAAGTGACCTACGACTGCATGTGGCTGGGCATCGCCCAGGTGCGTCCGGGCGGTCACTTCGGCGATATCGGCCACGCCATCCAGGTGCATGCGGAAAAGGCCGGCTACAGCGTCGTGCGCGAATTCTGCGGCCACGGCATCGGCAAGGTATTCCACGAAGAGCCGCAGGTGCTCCACTACGGCAAACCCGGCACGGGCGACGAGCTGAAACCGGGCATGATCTTCACGATCGAGCCGATGATCAACGCCGGCCGCCGCGACATCCGCGAAATGAACGACGGCTGGACCATCAAGACGAAGGACCGCAGCCTGTCGGCCCAGTGGGAACACATGGTGCTGGTGACGGAAACCGGTTACGAGGTGCTGACCCTGTCGGCCGGCTCGCCGCCGCCGCCCGCCTTCATCACCGACGCCAAGGCGGCCTGACGTTTCCGCCACCACGCCCCACGCTCATGTCCAGCCTTGCCCCCAGCCCGAACAGCGCGCAGCCGCGCGAGCAGCTGCGCAGCCAGTTGAAGGCGCGCCTGAAGTCGGACCGCTCCGTCGTCATCGCCACGTTCAACGAAGACGGCAAGCCGGAAAAGCTGCTGCGCGGCCTGCGCCAGAGCGTTGACGCCGTGCTGGCCCAGGCCTGGGAAGAAGCGGGCCTGCCGCATGAAACGGCGCTGGTGGGCGTGGGCGGCTACGGCCGGGGCGAACTGTTCCCCAATTCCGACGTGGACGTGCTGATCCTGCTGCACAAGCCGCCCGGCGAGGACACGCGCAGGAAGCTGGAGGAATTCGTCCAGCTGCTGTGGGACCTGGGCCTGGAAATCGGCAGCAGCATCCGCACCATCGACGAGTGCCTGGTCGAGTCGAAGGCCGACATCACGGTGCAAACGAGCCTGCTGGAAGCGCGCCTCGTGACGGGCAACCAGCAGCTGTTCGAGCAGCTGCAGCAGGCCTACGACGCGGCCATGGACCCGCAGGCCTTCTTCCATGCGAAGACGTCGGAAATGCGCCAGCGCCACGCCAAGTACGAGGACACGGCCTTTTCGCTGGAGCCGAACTGCAAGGAAAGCCCGGGCGGCCTGCGCGACCTGCAGGTGATCCTTTGGGTGGCGCGCGCGGCCGGACTGGCCAGTTCGTGGCGCACCCTGGCCACGCGGGGCCTGATCACGCAGACCGAGGCACGCCAGCTGATGGAGAAGGAACGGGCCTTCAAGGACATCCGCGTGCGCCTGCACCTGCACGCGGGCCGCCGTGAAGACCGCCTCGTGTTCGACGTGCAGACGGCCGTGGCCGAAAGCCTGGGCCTGCATTCGACCGGCAGCGGCATCCACATGCGCCGTGCCAGCGAATACCTGATGCAGCGCTACTACTGGGCCGCCAAGACGGTCACGCAGCTCAATACCATCCTGCTGCAGAACATCGAGGCGCGCCTGTTCCCGCAGGACGACGACCCGCAGCCCATCAACGCCCGCTTCAACGAAGTGAACGGCTTCATCGACATCAGCGCCGACGACGTGTTCGAGAAGACGCCGTCGGCCATGCTGGAAATCTTCGTGCTGATGACGGAGCGCCCGGCGCTGAAGGGCATTACGGCCCGCGCCACGCGCGCGCTGTGGCACGAGCGCTTCAAGATCGACGGACGCTTCCGCGCCGACCCCGTCAACCGGGCATACTTCCTGCGCATCCTGCAGGCACCGGTCGGCATCATCCACGCGCTGCGGCGGATGAACGACTTGTCCATCCTCGGCCGCTACCTGCCGAACTTCCGCAAGATCGTCGGCCAGATGCAGCACGACCTGTTCCACGTCTACACGGTGGACCAGCATATCCTGATGGTGGTGCGCAATATGCGCCGCTTCACGATGACGGAGCACGCCCACGAGTACCCGTACTGCAGCCAGCTGATGGCGAACTACCCGCAGCACTGGCTGCTGTACGTGGCCGCCCTGTTCCACGACATCGCCAAGGGCCGCGGCGGCGACCATTCGAAGCTGGGCGTGGCCGACGTCGTGCAGTTCTGCCAGGACCACGGCATGAGCGGCGACGAGACGGAGCTGGTGGCCTTCCTCGTCGAGCAGCACTTGCTGATGTCGCAGGTGGCGCAGAAGCAGGACCTGTCGGACCCGGACGTCATCACGGCCTTCGCGAGGACCGTGCGCGACGAGCGGCACCTGACGGGCCTGTACCTGCTGACGGTGGCCGATATCCGCGGCACCAGCCCGAAGGTGTGGAACGCATGGAAGGCCAAGCTGCTGGAAGACCTGTACAAGATGACCCTGCGCGTGCTGGGCGGCGAGCCGCCGTCGGCCGACAGGGAGCTGAAGAACCGCCAGCAGGAAGCGCTGGCCACCCTGCGCCTGTACGGCCTGCCGCCGGACGCGCACGAGCCCCTGTGGCAGCAGCTCGACATGGCCTACTTCCTGCGCCACGATTCGTCGGACATCGCCTGGCAGACGCGCGCACTGTACGACCGTTTAAACAGCGACAAGCCGGTGGTGAAATGCCGTCTCGCGCCCATCGGCGAAGGCCTGCAGATCGCCGTCTACATCCGCGACCAGCCGGATTTGTTCGCCCGCATCTGCAGCTATTTCGACCGCAAGAACTTCAGCATCCTCGATGCGAAGATCCACACGACGCGGCACGGCTACGCACTCGACACCTTCCTCGTGACGGAGCAGAGCTTCGCCAAGAGCTACCGCGACATCATCAGCCTGATCGAGCACGAGCTGTGCGACCTGCTCATCTCGGGCGGGCCGCTGCCGACCCCGGCCCGGGGCCGCCTGTCGCGGCTGTCGCGCACCTTCCCGATCCAGCCGACCGTGGACCTGCGGCCGGACGAACGGGGCCAGTTCTACCTGCTGTCCGTGGCGGCCAACGACCGCACGGGCCTGCTGTACTCCATCGCCAACGTGCTGACCAACTACAAGGTCAACCTGCACACGGCGAAAATCATGACGCTGGGCGAGCGGGTCGAGGACGTGTTCATCGTCGACGGCGCCGCGCTGGCCAACACCCGCACCCAGCTGCAACTTGAAACCGACTTATTGGAAGCCTTGAAAGTCTGATGTCTGAAGAACTGTTACGCCTGTCAAAGCGCATGTCCGAACTGGGCCTGTCCTCCCGCCGCGAGGCCGACGAATGGATCGCCAAGGGCTGGGTGCGGGTGGACGGCGTGGTCGTCTCCGAGCTGGGCACGAAGGTCTACCCCAGCCAGAAAATCACGGTGGAACGCCAGGCCGCGGCCGAGCAGTCCAAGCGGGTGACGATCCTGATCAACAAGCCGATGGGCTATGTGTCCGGCCAGGCCGAGGACGGCTACACGCCGGCGGTGGCGCTGATCAAGCCGGAGAACCGCTGGGCGGAGGACAAGTCGCCCGAGCAATTCCACCCGACCCAGCTGCGCAGCCTCGTGCCGGCCGGCCGCCTCGATATCGATTCCGTGGGCCTGCTGGTGCTGACGCAGGACGGCCGCGTTGCCAAGCACCTCATCGGCGAGACGACCGACATCGACAAGGAATACCTCGTGCGCGTGCAGTACACTAAGCCGGGTACCTTGCCGGATGCCGACCTGAAGAAGCTCAATTTCGGCCTGTGGATGGACGGCAAGCCGCTGAAGGCAGCCAAGGTGCGGTGGCAGAACGAAGACCAGCTGAGCTTTACTTTACGGGAAGGCAAGAAGCGCCAGATCCGCCGCATGTGCGAAATGGTGGGCCTGCATGTGGTCGGCCTGAAGCGCGTGCGCATCGGCAAGGTGAAATTAGGCGAATTACCAACAGGTCAGTGGCGTTATTTGTTGCCTGAGGAAATCTTCTAATCCTAAAAGCAACTAAGTTGTTTCCTACTCATTGAGTTCACTGTATTCTCTTCGACATAACGCATGAAAGCACCTGCCCAAAACCGTCGCAGCCGTGCCACCCTGCTCAATACCATGGCAGTGCGGACCTTCTCCGCCCAGCGTCGTCCGAAATGGACGGCCTCCCAGGTATTCCGGGGTAGTTTCGTGCGGAATAGCTTAGGGGACCCAATGAGCAATCTGTCCGTAGCAAAATTCGACGCAAGCACCTTCGTGCCGGGCCAGCCGCACCCGAACCGCAAGGGACCGCCCCGCCCGGCCGACCAGATCGAGCGCATCGGCATCAATGCAGGCGCCCACGAGATGGAAGACATCGACCAGATCGGCGACTCGCTGCAATGGATCGCCGAACGGGGCGAAGCCGTGTCGATCTACACCACCGGCTCGTCGACACCCGTGCTGGCGCGCATCCTGTGGGTGCACCCGGAAGAACCCCACTTCATGCTCGAGTTGAACGAAGGTGTCGTGCTGCCGCCGGGCCGCTGCACCTTCGTCGCCCTGCTGCAGTCGGCCCGCTTCCAGTTCGAGCTGCGCGGCGACTGGGATGCGATGCCGGGCCATCCCACCTACGTGCCCGCCAGCTTCCCGGAACGGGCCATGGTACTGAACCGCCGCTCGGCGACGCGCCTGGAAACGCCGCTGGCCGGTGCCTTCACGGCTTCCTTCGTGCTGTTCGGGACCCCTTACGAGCTGCAGCTGTACGACGTGTCGGCCGGAGGCGTCGGCATGCGCTGCTCGCCGCGCGAAGCGGCCGGCCTGCACATCGGCCGCAAGCTGCAGCGGGTGCGCCTGGAACTGGGCGCCGACACGGTCGTCATCTGCGACCTGGAAATCCGCCTGGCGCGCCGCTTCCGCTCCTTCCTGCTGGGCGAACAGCTGCAGCTGGGCTGCCAGTTCATCAACCTGTCGACGCAGATGCAGCAGGAAGTGGACCGCGTGCTGGCGCGCATGAGCGCCAGCCGCAGCTGACCGGAGCCGGCCAATGCCGGCCCCGCTGCGGGGTCCTTGAAACCTTACACGCCGACCATCGACACGGCTTTCGTGTTGAGGTACGACTCCAGTGCCTCCGGACCGCCTTCCGTACCGTAGCCCGAATCCTTGATGCCGCCGAACGGCAGCTCGGCACTCGGCGTGGCCGGCTGGTTAATCCACAACATGCCCACTTCCATCCGGTTCATCAGCAGCTGCGCGTTCTTGATCGAGCGCGTGAAGGCATAGCCGGCCAGGCCGTAAGGCAGGCGGTTCGCCTCGGCGATGGCTTCTTCCAGGCTGTCGAAGCCGCGCACGCCTGCCACGGGGCCGAACGGCTCGTCGTTGAAGATGCTGGCATTGAGCGGTACGTCGGCCAGGATGGTCGGGGCGAAGAAATTGCCGGCGTCGCCGACACGCTCGCCGCCGGTGGCGACCGTCGCACCCTTGGCCCGGGCGTCCTCCACCAGTGCTGCCATGGCCGTGATGCGGCGTGCATTGGCCAGCGGGCCCAGGGTGGTACCTTCCTGCAGGCCGTCGCCCAGCTTCAGGCCCTCCGCATGCTGCACCAGGGCGCGCGTGAATTCGGCCTTGACCGCGTTATGCACCAGGAAGCGGGTGGGCGAAATGCACACCTGGCCGGCGTTGCGGAACTTGGCCGCGCCGGCTGCCTTGACGGCCAGCGCCACGTCCGCATCCTCGGCGATGATGACGGGGGCGTGGCCGCCCAGCTCCATCGTCACGCGCTTCATGTGCGCGCCGGCCAGTGCCGCCAGCTGCTTGCCCACGGGCGTCGAGCCGGTGAACGTCACCTTGCGGATGACGGGATGGGGAATCAGGTAGCCGGAAATTTCGGCCGGGTCGCCGAACACGAGGCCGACGACGCCAGGCGGCAGGCCTGCATCGACGAAGCATTGCAGCAGCGCTGCCGGCGACGCCGGGGTTTCCTCGGGCGCCTTGCACAGGAACGAGCAGCCGGTGGTCAGCGCGGCGGACAGCTTGCGCACGATCTGGTTGATGGGGAAGTTCCACGGCGTGAAGGCGGCGACGGGGCCGACCGGCTCCTTCAGCACCAGCTGCTGGGCAGCCGGGTTGCGCGACGGGACGATGCGGCCGTACACGCGCATGCCTTCGGCGGCGAACCAGTCGATGATCTCGGCGCCCGCCAAGGCCTCGCCCTTCGCTTCGGCCAGCGGCTTGCCCTGCTCCTGGGTCAGCAGGCGGGCGATGTCGCCGGCGCGCTCGCGCAGCAGGCTGGCGGCGCGGCGCATGATGGCCGCGCGCTCCACGGCGGGCACGTCGCGCCATTTTTCGAAGCCCTGCTGGGCCGCGGCCAGCGCGCGATCGAGGTCGGCGATGGTGGCGTGTGCAACGGTACCGATGGCCTGGCCGGTGGCCGGGTTGACGACGGGGATGGTCTTGCCGCCGGTGGCGTCGACCCATTCGTTGGCGATCAGTAGGCGGGTATCGGGATAGCTGGAGGTCGTCATGGCCTGGGGTTCCTGTGTCTGGGTTGTTGGCAATCGGCTTCGTGGGCGGAAGGGGGAGTCATCCGGGTGTCGTTGCTATGTGGCGAAAGCTTGCAAGATTTCAAGAAGATTAATTGTACATGTGCTGGCAAAACCACGTGCGGGCCCTGCTTCTTCGGCTATGAGGATCATGCCGCCCTTGCCTTGCTGATTGCTTTTCCGAAGTTTTTGTTTACAAGATTCCCCGCCAACTGCTGTGCAGCATTCCTTGCTCGACTCATCGTTCGAGCCGAAGACGCCGCCGGGCGACGTCAGTATGCCGAACTGGGCGCCGCTGCCTGCCCGCGGCAGGACGTCGAGCCGCCATGCCGATTACGTCCGGGGGCACCTGTCAGGCAGGCCGCGGCCGGCGGCTCGCCACTGTGCGGCAGGCCGATTCCATGCCATAGTGCGGCGAGCGTCCCCGTGAGGGACCAAGGAGAATCGATGCAACGACACGCCATGGCATCCCGTGCCGCCTTGCTGGCCGCCGCCTTGCTCGCCGCCGCACCGGCCGTTGCCGACCCGCAGCCGGCGCCCGGCGACCGCTGGCTCTATCGGGGCACCTACCGCGACATGGCCACGCCCGGCGCGCCAACCCGCACGCGGCTCGTGCGCGTCGCCGTCCAGGGCACCAACGTGCTCGGCAAGCCGATCCTGGGTGGCGACATCCTGGGCTTCGGCATGCACAGCGACACCTGCCTGGTTGACGTGCTGGCCAGCGAGGAGCTGGCCGGCGAGGTTGCGTGCGGTGCCCCGCTTGCGGCCGGCCGGCGCTGGCATGGCTCCGACGCGGGCCGTTTTCGCGACCTGGAACAGTGGTTCGACGTGACTGGGACAGAGCCGGTCGAGGTGGACGGCGCCACCCATGTCGCCACCGTTATCCGCACGAGCCGCCTGGTCTTCCCGCCCTCCCCCAGGATCGCCTCGCGCCGGTCGACATACCACTACGTTCCCGCACTGAAAGGCATGACCAGCATCGTGCATGAACTGCTCGACCAGGAAGGCGCCGTGCAGTTGCATGAGTCGATGCAGATGCTGCGCTTTACGCCGGCAGGCCAGGCGGCGCCCGACGGGCCTTGAGGCCCCAAAAATACTGGCCGCCTGCCCGCTTCGTGATTAAGCTGTGGATTCATCCATCCAGGAGGACACCATGGCCACGAACACGATCTGCCTCTGGTTCGACGGCACGGCGCTCGATGCCGCCAGCTTCTATGCCAATACCTTCCCCGACAGTGCCGTCGGCAAGATCACCCGGGCGCCAGGCGACTACCCTGCCGGCAAGGAGGGCGATGTCCTGACCGTCGAATTCACCGTGCTGGGCATCCCCTGCCTGGGCCTGAACGGCGGCCCCCAGTTCAAGCACAGCGAAGCATTTTCCTTCCAGGTGCTGACGGAAGACCAGGCCGAAACGGACCGGCTGTGGCAGGCCATCGTCGGCAACGGCGGCGAGGAAAGCGAGTGCGGCTGGTGCCGCGACCGATGGGGCCTGTCGTGGCAGATCACGCCGCGCATGCTGATGGAAGCCATTTCCGGCCCGGACCCGGGCGTCGCCAGGCGGGTCTTCACGGCCATGATGGGGATGCGCAAGATCGATATCGCGGCGCTGGAGGCGGCAAAGGGCGGCTGAGCGGCCAGGCCTCGGCCCGGGAGCGCCAGCGCCATGTGGCAAGGTTGGCACAGTACTTTTGCAGCATTACCCTTTTGGTAACGCCGTGCTACCGTGATCCGGCGCCACGTTGCGGCAAGCGGGCGCCCCTGACATCCATCAATCGGGCCACGATGCGACACACCAGAAAAGCCATCCCACTGCTTTTGTTGACGCTCGCGACCTGCCTTGCAGGCTGTGGCGGCACCGGCGACCAGGGCCCGCCGGGTCCACCGGGACCGGCCGGCGTCCCGGGCGCCAGCGGGGACGCCATCGCCACCATCGGCGAGGGCGCCATCGTCATCGACGGCGCGGCCGCCGGCGATCCGAAGGAAAGCATTTACGTGCGCAAGGCCGGGCACGGCCCGAAGGTCATCGTCCTCATCCCCGGCAATAACACATCCGGCGCCACGTTCGACGGCATCATGGGCGTCATCCGTTCCGTCGATGCGCTCAATCATGCCTATACCGTCTATGCCTTCGATTACCGCGGCAGCGGCAGGTCGAGCTACAACAGGAAGATCACGTCGCTGAAGGATTTCGCTGTCGACTTCGACAAGGTGATGAACAAGATCGGCGACTTCCCCGCCTCCGGCGTGACCCTGGTCGGCTATTCGATGGGTTTCGGCGTCGCGCTGGAAATGATCATCGCCAATCCGGGGCGCTACGCCAATGTCGTCAGCCTGGCGGGGATCGGCACGCGCGGCATCCGTGTCGGTTTCAATGCGGGCCAGGCCGGCACCGACGCGGCCGGCCACACGTGGGCGAATGGCGACTGGGTCACCGTCGCCAGCGATGCCGCCGGCCTTGCCGGCACCGCGTTCCAGCAGCGCTCGTGGCAGGGGGAGCAGCGCACCTACGCCAACGTGCAGGCCACCTGGGATGCGGTGGTCTACAACGACGTGCTGAAATACGATATCGGCAAGGCCTTTACGCCGGCTGCCGTCACCGATCCGACGTTCCGCGCGTCGCCGAACTATGGCGCCTCCCTGCTCGACGGCTTTACCATCCAGTACATGCCGGAGTCGCTCTACTACGCACACAAGTTCAACGTCTCGCCCGTCAACGTCGTCAAGCCCGCACCCAATGCCGACGTCAGCGTCGTGACCATCGCGGGCGACGGCCGCCTGGGCACGCTGTTGGGCGGCAAGCGGGCCATGCTGGTCAAGGCCTCCACCGATCTTGCCGCCTGGCGCGGCGACCAGGTCATCTACGACAACTACACGGCCACGTCGAAATATGACCTCAAGCGCGCCGGCGCCAACGTGACCGCCGTGATGATCAATCCGAACCAGGGCTTCGACCACGGTTTTCCCGTTGCGCGGCCACTGGAAACACTGCGGCTGATCGACGCCTTTATCCGGGGCGACGTGTCAGTGCCCACCGCGGCGAACGCGCTGGGCGGCGCCGGTGTCGCCGTGTATCCGGATGGGGAAACGGCCTGGGAGACCGACACGTTCACCGGTTTCTGACGCATGCGGGCGTGTGGGGCCAAGGCGACGGCGCGGTGAAGGCACAAATGGCCGTTTCGCTTCCAGGGCGGTGAAGGGCTACCGGCGCGCGGTATCGCCGCATTCGAGGCGGCGTATGCCGGCTCGCGAGTTTGGTCCACGGATCGTGGCGTAGAGCTGCGGGAAATCTTCCTGTTTTCCGATCGCGTACCGCACAAAAGCGACGATCGCCCTGCCTTCGCGTGCGGCCCGCATCGCCGCGTTTTCGCCTGCTGGACTGTCGTTCCAGACCGACCATGCGGCGCCGAGTTGTCCATCGATCCTGACGAGCGCGACGTGGAATTTTTCCGGGTCGCTGCTGCCAATCTCCAGTGCGCAGAGAAGCACGGTTTCGCCTGCACGAGCGGGAAACGCTCGCGGGGGTGACGCGCTGCGGGCGCAGCGCGGCTTGCGTGGCTCAGGGCTTTGGAAACGCACGCGACTCAGATCGACAAGCTCGAACCGGTCCGGCAGCGACTGCTGAATCGCGGCCCATGGATTGTCGCATACCGAACGCGCCCACTCACGGGTCAGTATTGGACACATCGTCCGCTGCCGCATCCGCGTCGTTCCATCCATAGGTGTCGATCCGAATCGATAGCCGGTCGAATGACATTGGGTTCGCCAGGGTGCCCGCATCGCCCAGGAACGCGGTCGTCGTATCGGCCTGGTTTGCCCCATCTTTCTTCCTTTGCAACGAGAACGACCGGCCGGCGCCATAGTGCTCCCATGCGATGAACGGCAGAACCATTTGATAACCGGCGACGGCGACATGAACGTCTGCAGCGAGCACGTTGTCATCGAGCGGCACTTCCTCTCGGCAGGCGGCTAGTGCAAGGCAAACGGACCCGGTCAAGCCAGACAGGCCGATGCGTAACAGCAGCCCTTTGGCACGCGCGGGAGCCTGCATGATCGTCATGGAGTATCCCAATCCATCAAAGTCATTTTGCATCCCGCAAAGGCAAGGCAGTACAGCCCGCATATGGTATCGCCCGGCACTATCAGGGCAAAAAGGTGACGCCGAGGGAAACGCAAGCCATCCGCCAGTCCCGTCCGTGGCGACACAACAACGTGCTGTTGGTTACAGTGCAATGACTGAATCACAACATCGGCAGCATGCCGATGCCGCGGTTCGCCTTGACCAATTGCACAGGAGAAAAACCAATGACCATTCGCAGCCTGCTTCCCTCGATCCTGATCGGCGCCGTCGCCAGCGCCCGCTCGATGACCCCGATGGCCACCCTCGCCACTGCCCGCATGGCGGGGCGCGACACGACGGGTACCCTGGCCCTGCTGGACCGCCCCCTGTTCAAGTATGGCGCCGTCGCCATGGGCGTGGGCGAACTGGTGGGCGACAAGATGAAGTCGGCGCCGGACCGCACCGTATTCCTGGGCCTGCTGGCGCGGGTCATGAGCGCCGGCATTGCCGGTGCCGCGCTGGCGCCGGAGGGGCAGGAAAAGCAAGGCGCCGCCGTGGCCGTAGCCACCGCCGTGCCGCTGGCCTACTTGACGCTGGAAGGGCGCAAGCAGGCCATGGCGCGCATCGGCCAGACCAAGAGCGGATTGATCGAGGACGCGCTGATCGTCGCGGCCGGCGCCGCCATCGTGGCGCTGGCCACCCGTCCGCAATAAAAGAAACGGGCGGCGCCACCCGAGGTGGTCGCCGCCCGCTTGCAGGACATCGACGGGGACGGCGACGCAAGGACGCCGCCGCCCGTCGGGTACATCAGACGTCGATATTGCGTGCCGACTTCGCGGCCCACCGGTACAGGGCGCCCAGGATCACGCCCGCGAAGGCCAGCGAGACCAGCATGCCGAGCGACTCGGGCAGGCCGATGCCGATGTCGAGCGGGTCGCTGGCGCCGGAGACGACGATCAGGCCGGCCAGCGCCACGTTGAACAGGCTCTCGCCGACGATAAAGCCGGACATCACCAGCACGGCGACACGCGAGGCGGCTTCGCCGTAGGTCTTGCTGCGCATGGCCTTCTCGAAATAGTAGCCGCAGACGGCGCCCACCACGACGGGCGCCGTGACGGCTGACGGCAGGTACACGGCCAGGCCGACGCCCAGCGGCGGCAGGCTGTATTTGCCGTGGCTGCCCCGTTTCAGCAGGAAGTCGATGACCACCAGGCCCAGGCCGATCATGGCGCCCCAGCCGATCAGGTGCCATGGCAGGTCGCCGCCGATGACGCCGCGCGCCAGCGTGGAAATGAGCGTCGCCTGCGGCGCGGCCAGCGGCTGGTCCGAGATGGCATTCTGGTTCGGCGCGCCGGCGAAACCGTAGGCGTGATTGAGCAGTTCCAGCACGGGCGGCACGACGCAGGAGCCGGCGAATACGCCGATGATCAGCGCGACCTGCTGCTTCCATGGCGTGGCACCGACCAGCTGGCCCGTCTTCAGGTCCTGCAGGTTGTCGTTGCCGATGACGGCCACGGCCAGCACGACGGTGGTGACGAACAGGGCGAAGGCGATCAGGGCGTGGGCCGTGTCCGGACCCATCACCTGGCGGCCGACGACGCCGACGGACGTGGCCGCACCGAGGATGGTCAGGATGGCGATGCCGGAAACGGGCGAATTGGACGAGCCGATCAGGCCTGCCATGTAGCCGCACACGGCGGCGGCCAGGATGCCGGCAACGGCGATGTAGGCGATGCCGACGGCCACCAGCGGCGTCGAGATCGACGCCAGCACGCCGCCTTCCAGGAAGGACGCAAGCAGCCAGCCGGCCGGCACCATCGCGATCAGGGTCACCAGGCCGACGATAAAGATCGGCATGTCGCGTTCCTCGCGGGGGATGGCAGCGCCGCCATGCTTGGCCGCGCGCGACGCGTCGAGCGCGGACTTCAGGCCGCCGAACACGGGCTTGGCCAGGGTGGCCAGGGTGACGATGGCGGCAGCACCGATGGTACCGGCGCCCATCATGCGCACCTGCGTGCTCCACACGCCCAGCGCGTGGTCGGCCACCGACACGCCGGCCGCCATCGGCGTGGCCGCCGTCAGGATCGGCACCAGGATGACCCACGCGATGATCAGGCCCGTCAGCATGGCGATGCCGACGGTGATGCCCATCAGGTGGCCCGCACCGATCAGGGCCAGCGACGTCGACGCGCCCAGGCCCGTGGCGCCGCTGCCGGCGCCGAAGCGGAAGTAATGCGCCACTTCATGGGCGCCCACCTTCATCGCCGCCAGCAGCGCGAAGAAGGCCGATGCCAGGGTGCCCAGCACGACGGCCTTCAGGCCGGCCTTGCCTTCCTGGGCGCCGGCACGCGAGGCCGTGCCCACCTTCAGCACTTCGGCCGCGGCCACGCCTTCCGGATATGGCAGCTTCGATTGCGACACCAGCGCGCGGCGCAGCGGCACCGTGTACATCACACCCAGCACGCCGCCGATGGCGCAGGCGCCGAAGGTTGGCCAGAACGGAATCTGCGCCCACCAGCCGATCATCAACAGGCCCGGGAGGACAAAGATGACGGAAGCGAGCGTGCCGGCAGCCGAGGCGATGGTCTGGACGATATTGTTTTCCTGGATCGTCGCGTCCTTGAAGGCCGACAGCAGCGCCATCGAAATGACGGCGGCGGGGATCGAGGTGGCGAAGGTCAGGCCGACCTTCAGGCCCAGGTAGACCTGGGCGGCGGTAAAGACGAGGGTGATCAGGATGCCGAGGATGATGCCCCGGATACTGAATTCCAACGGATTGGACGACGAGGGGTGGTTCATCCTGCGAGCTCCCGGTAGCCTGGATTGGTAATCCTGGATTTGTTATTCGATGGATATTGCTGGCCGGGATATTACGACAGTTTGACGACAACGCCAATGTTTGATGCACGGGCGAGACTTTTTTGGGCGGCCACCCTGCCCAGGACGCAAGGCAGCCGCCGCGCCGGGCCTTCAGCGCACGTCACGTACCGGCGCAACGCTCACCCCCGCGTCGCTCTGCACCACCGGCTGCATCGTGCCGTCGGCGTTGTAGTGCAGCCGTTCGACGGTGACGGCGCGGCGCCCGATGGCGCCATTCAGGTCGCCGATCGCCAGGGCTGCGTTATGCAGGAACAGGTACCAGTCGCCCTTGAAGCGGGCGATGCCGGGATGGATGGTGAAGCTGTACTTGCCCGATCCCGTCAGCAGGCCTCGATACGTCCACGGGCCCGTGACGGCGGGCGCCGTCGCGTACGAGACGTGTTCGTCGCGCTGCGTCTTGCGATCCAGCGAGGCGTAGGTCAGGTAGTAGGTGTTCCCCTGCTTGTGCAGCCACGGGCCCTCCTCGAAATGCGGCGGCGTGATCTCCCGGATCGGGCCGTCGATCTCGATCATATTGGGTTTGAGCCGGGCGATATAGCATTGGCGGTTGCCCCATGCCAGCCAGCTGCTGCCGTCGTCGTCGGTGAAGACGGTGGGGTCGATGTCTTCCCAGCTGTGCGTGCCCTTCGGCGTCATCGCGTTGGTGACCAGGGCCGAACCGCGCGCGTCGACGAAGGGGCCCGTCGGCCGGTCCGAGACGGCCACCGCGATGGCCTTGCCCGGCTGCGTGGCGTCGTGCTCGACGGCGGCGTAGAAGTAGAATTTGCCGTTCTTTTCGATGGCCTGCGACGCCCACGCGTCGCCCTTGGCCCACTTGAAGTCGCGCACGTTCATGATGGCGCCGTGATCGCGCCACGTCTTCATGTCCTGCGTCGAGTACACCAGCCACTCGCGCATGGTGAACATCTCGTCGCGCTGGGCTTCGTCGTGACCCACATACAGGTACAGCGTGTCGCCGCTGACCAGGGGTGCCGGGTCGGCCGTGAACTTGTCGCGGATGATGGGATTGGCCCCTGGCCGCTCGATTGGGGGCGCGGCGCCAACGCCGCCCGCGCCGCCGCCGAGGCAGGACGCCAGCAGGACCAGGGCGGCACGGCGCCGCAGGGTGTGCAATCGCTTCATGTCGTCTCCTTCCCCATCGTCTCAAGGTTTTTGCTGCAAGTAACCGTGCATGGCCAGCCAGCGCGAAAAAGCGTCGAACCAACCCGTGCTGGTCGTGCTTTTGTCGTACATGCCGAAGCCGTGGCCGCCCTGCTCGTAGAAATGGAATTCCACGGGCCGCCCGGCGGCGCGCCAGCTGTCCACCAGTCCATTAACGGCATTGGCGAAGAAGGGATCGTCCGCCGCCAGCGCGACGAACAGCGGCGGCGCGTCGGTCGGCACCTTGACGGGCGCCAGCGGACCGTAGATATCGGCGATGAACGCCGGCTTCGCGTCGCCGCCGTGCAGCGCCGTCGCCAGGGTCAGCATCGCCCCGGCGGAAAAACCGACCATGCCGATGCGCGCCGGATCGACGCGCCACTCGCCCGCCCTGGCCCGCACCAGCGCGAAGGCGGCACGGGCGTCGGCGATCTGCGGCGCCAGTTCGGTGGCGCTGTCTTGCCCCGCCGGTGGGCGCGCGGCGCCCGAAAACATCCTCGCCATCGACGCGGCGAAGGCATCCATCGGGGCGGGCGTCTGCCGCAGGCGATACTTCAGCACGAAAGCGGCCACGCCGCGGTCGGCCAGCGCCTGCGCCACCTGCCAGCCTTCGTTGCTCATCGACAGCGTCAGGAAGCCGCCGCCCGGCGCCACGATCGCGGCCGCGCCGGTCGCCTTGCCGGGCGCGGGCAGGAATGGCGTCAGCGTGGCATTGGAGACGTTGCGCACGAAGGTGCTGCCATATTGCCGGTGCCAGCTTTCCGGCACCGGGGCGTCCGGCAAGGCGCCGGTGGGCAGCACGATGGCCGTTGGCTGGGCCGGCGCGGCAATGGGCGTCATGCGCTCGTCCCGCGCCAGCGCGGGGGCGGCGAGGGTCGTCACCAGGCTTATCGAGAGGGCCGTCAGGATAGTGAGGGCAGCCGCCGTGGGCGGCCGGCGGTACAGGCCGGGGCCTGGGTTGTGCGACATGTGCGGTCTCCTTGAAATACCGGCGGGGCCGGCTTGCTGTTAGCGCACTCATTCACCAGCAACCCCGCTGACAGGCGAAATACGGGCTGGCGAAGATGCGCGCTGAAGGAATATTGCACAAGTTTCGCGGAAAAAGATAGCGCAAACATTTGCCGGCGGCAGCTGGCTGCGCGAACCCATCCGGGGCCGTCGCCGCCCCCGGGCCTCAGTCGTCGTCGTGCGGATCGAGTTCGGGGAACATCACGGACGTGAAGCCGAATTTCGAGAAGTCGCGGACACGCATCGGGTCCAGGATGCCGTGCAGGTGGTCGACTTCGTGCTGCACCACGCGGGCGTGGAAGCCTTCCGCGTCGCGCACGATGCGCTGCCCGGACTGGTCGAAGCCTTCGTAGTGCAGCCGCAGGTAGCGCGGCACGCTGCCGCGCAGGCCGGGCACGGACAGGCAGCCTTCGAAGCCCTCTTCCATTGCGTCGTCCAGGGGTGTCAGCACGGGGTTGATCAGGACCGTTTCGGGCACCTGGGGCGCGTCCGGGTAGCGCGGGTTCGACTTGAAGCCGAAGATGACGAGCTGCAGGTTCACGCCGATCTGTGGCGCCGCCAGGCCGGCGCCATTGGCGGCGTGCATGGTGTCGAACATGTCGGCGATCAAGTTGCGCAGTGCCGGCGTATCGAAGTCGCGTATCGGATCGGCCTGACGCAGCAGGCGCGGGTCGCCCATCTTGAGAATCTCGCGCACCGTCATTTGGCCGCTCCCTGCGTGCCGGCGACGAAGTCGGCGATGAACCGCCCGAACTCCGCTCCCGTTTCCGGATGCTTCACGCCCATCGCCACCATCGCCTTCAGGTAGCCAAGCTTGGAGCCGCAGTCGTAGCGCTGTCCATCGTAGCGGTAGGCCAGCACTCTCTCGTGCTTGAGCAGTGCGGCGATGCCGTCGGTGAGCTGGATTTCGCCGCCGGCGCCCGTGCCCAGCTGCGCCAGGAAGTCGAAAATCCCCGGCGACAGCACGTAGCGTCCCACCACGGCCAGGGTCGATGGGGCCTCGGCCGGCGCCGGCTTCTCGACGATGCCCGACACCAGCTCGAGCCGCTCGCGGTAGGCGCTGGCACTGACGATGCCGTACTGGCGCGTGTTCTCGCGCGGGACGTCCTGCACGGCCAGCAGGCTGGCGCGCTCGAAGCCGTACTGCTGCGTCATCTGCGCCAGCACGGGCGGCACGCCTTCGGCGGTGTCCATGAAGTCGTCGGCCAGCAGCACGGCGAACGGCTCGTTGCCCACCACGGGCCGCGCGCACAGCACGGCGTGGCCCAGGCCCAGCGGGGCCGGCTGGCGGATGTAGATGCAGTTCACATGCTTGGGAATGACGTTGCGCACCACCTCGAGCAGGGCCTGCTTGTTGGCCGCCTCCAGCTCCGCCTCGAGCTCGTAGGCCTTGTCGAAGTGATCCTCGATGGCGCGCTTGTTGCGGCCCGTGATGAAGATCAGGTCCGTGATGCCGGCCGCCACCGCCTCCTCGACGGCATACTGGATCAGCGGCTTGTCGACGATGGGCAGCATCTCCTTCGGCTGCGCCTTGGTGGCCGGAAGGAAGCGGCTGCCCAGCCCCGCCACCGGAAACACTGCCTTCTTGATCTGGTTCATCCGCGTCCCTTTTTACGAATGCTTATTTGCCCAACAGCGTCAGCAGCGCTGCCTCGTCCAGGATCGTCACGCCCAGTTCCTCGGCCTTGGCCAGCTTGCTGCCCGCCTCGGCGCCCGCGACAACGTACGACGTCTTCTTCGATACCGAGCCGGAGACCTTGCCGCCAGCCGCCTCGATCATCGCCCCGGCCGCGTCGCGCGACAGGGTCGGCAAGGTTCCCGTCAGCACGAAGGTCTTGCCGCTCATCGGCCCTTCCACGCTTTCCGCCGCTTCCGGCACCTGGGCCAGCAGTTCCGTGCGCAGCGCATCCAGGCGCAGCAGCGCGTCGCGGTTGGCGGCATCGGCCATCCACGCTTCCAGCGCCGCCGCCACCGTGGCCGGCAGGCCGAATACGTCGAAGGTGCGCCGGCTGGCCAGCGCCTCGAACGTGAGGCCCTGCTCGACCAGCTGGCGCGCGCGCGGCTCCGTCAGTTTCGGGATGTCCAGCGCGGCCAGCAGCTTGACCGGCTCCAGCTTCTCGCGCAGCTGCGCCTTCGGTGCGTGCTCGCCTTGCGGCGTCACGCCCGCCGCCAGCAGCGCGTCGATGGCCTGCTGGTTCTTCGGCTCGGCGAAGAACTCGGCGATGGATTCGGCCACGGTGCCGCCGATATCGGGCAGCACGCGCAGCAGCGCGGCCGGGGCGCGCCGGATCAGTTCGAACTTGCCGAGCCAGTCGGCCAGGGTCTTTCCGGTCGATTCGCCGACGTGACGGATGCCCAGCGCGAACAGCAGGCGCTCCAGCGGCGGACGCTTGCTGGCCTCGATCGCCAGCAACAGGTTGTCGGCCCACTTGGTGGCGACCTTGCCCTGCTTGACCGTTTCCGGCGTCGTGCCGTCACGCTCGTCGGCCAGCCGCTTCATCTTCAGCAGGTCGTCCAGGGTGAGCTTGTACAGGTCCGCCACGCTGTGCACCAGGCTCGCTTCGACCAGGCTGTCGATATAGCGGTCGCCCAGGCCTTCGATGTCCATCATGCGGCGCCCGGCAAAGTGGCGGATCGCTTCCTTGCGCTGGGCCGAGCAGAACAGGCCGCCCGAGCAGCGCGCGATGGCCTCGCCTTCCTCGCGCACCACGTGCGAGCCGCACACGGGGCACGCTTTCGGCAGCACGTAGGCCGGCGGTTCCGGCGTGGGGCGCTTCTCCGGCACCACGGCCAGCACCTCGGGGATGACGTCGCCGGCGCGCCGCACGATGACCGTGTCGCCCACGCGCACGTCCTTGCGGCGCACTTCGTCTTCGTTGTGCAAGGTGGCGTTGGTGACGGTGACGCCGCCGACGAACACGGGCACCAGCCGCGCCACGGGCGTGATCGCACCCGTGCGGCCGACCTGCACCTCGATGGACTGCACTGTCGTCAGGGCTTCCTCGGCGGGGAATTTATGGGCCAGCGCGAAGCGGGGCGCGCGCGACACGAAGCCCAGCGCGCGCTGGTCTTCCAGCCGGTCGACCTTGTACACTACGCCGTCGATCTCGTAGGGCATGGCGGGGCGGCCCTTGCCGATGCCCGCGTAGAACGCCAGCAGGCCTTCCTTGCCGCGCACGACGCCGCGGTCCTTCGCCACGGGCAGGCCCAGGGTTTCGTACCAGTCCAGCAGGGCCGAATGCCGGTCCGGCAGGTCCGCGCCCACCAGCTCGCCGATGCCGTAGGCGAAGAAACGCAGCCTGCGCTGGGCCGTGATGCGCGAATCGAGCTGGCGCAGTGCGCCGGCGGCGGCGTTACGTGGATTGACGAATTCCTTCTGCCCGGCCGCGCGCTGGCGCGCGTTCATGGCCTCGAATTCAGCCTTGAACATCAGCACCTCGCCGCGTACGTCGAGGATGGCCGGCAGCTTGTCGCCGTGCAGGCGCAGCGGAATGGTGCGGATGGTGCGGATATTGGCCGTGACGTCCTCGCCCGTGTAGCCGTCACCGCGCGTGGCGGCCTGCACGAACACGCCGTTCTCGTAGCGCAAATTGATGGCAAGGCCGTCGAACTTGACTTCGGCGGCGTAGTCGACCGCCACCGCGTCCAGCCCGTCGCGCACGCGGCGGTCGAAGTTCTCGACGTCCTCTTCCGTGAAGCCATTGTTCAGCGACAGCATCGGCACGGCGTGGGTGACGGCGGCGAACTGGCCCAGCGGCGGCGCCCCCACCCGCATCGTCGGCGAATCGGGCGCCACCAGCTCCGGATGGGCCGCTTCGAGCTGCTGCAGCTCGCCGAACAGCTTGTCGTACTCGGCGTCGGGAATGGTGGGTGCGTCCAGCACGTGGTAGGCGTGCAGGTGGCGGTTCAATTCGGCCGTCAGCCAGGCGGCCCGCGCGGCTGGGTCCTGTGCCATGTCTTCGCTGCTCATCTCGCCGCCTTTCAGTTGAACAGGCGCAGCGCGCGGGTCGAACCGGCCGGAATGTCCGACGCTTCCATGTCGGCATAGAAGTCGCGCACCTGGCCGGCGATTTCTTCCAGGGTCGAATCCGACAGGGGCTGGTTGTAGTCGTCGACAATGATGGCATCCAGGCGCTGCACCAGCGAACGGGCGCAGGCCACCATGGCGCCGAAGCCGTCACGGCTCGGGGCCACGCAGGGCACGTCCAGCAGCAGGGTCAGGCGCGGCGTGGTTTCCTCGGCCGGCGACACATTGGTCGACAGGGTGAACAGCTGGCCGCCCTCCCCGTCCGGCATCACGAAGCGGCCGTCTGGGCGCATGTCGAAGCCCTGCTTTTCCAGCGCGCCGACCAGCGTCGTGACGCCCCAGGGGGCGCCGTTGGCGGCCAGGTTCACGCCCAGCTGGGCATCGTGGCTGGCAACGAAACGGTGCAGGGTCTTTGCTTCGGCCATCACTTCCATCATGTCCGGCACGTGCGGCTCGGCACCGATTTCATCGGCCATCGAGCGCAGGCGCGTCACCAGTTCCGAGTATTCCAGCTCGTTCAGGGCCGTCGTGCGGCTGGCCAGCTGGACGCCGCCCTGCAGCTTGGTGTAGACGATGCCGTGGCGGACCGGCTCCCAGTCGCCGCTGACGGCCAGGCCGATATAGTGCACGGGTTTACTGCCGACGAAGCGCAGCTTCTGCAACGCCGGCAGCAGTTTTTCGCCGCGGATAGGCGCGGCCAGTTCCAGCGGCAGCAGGCAGTCGATCAGCGGATCGACCAGGGCCGTCGCCAGTTCGGCGCGAGGCACGGCGGCATCGGCGGCGCGCACGGGAATCGGTGGCTCGGCCGGCACATGCGCGGGCGCTGCCGGGGCGGCTGGCGTCGCCACGGGTGGCGTCACCGGTGCGGCGGCAGGGGCATCGGTCTCGCCATGCAGCACCGGTTCGCGCGGCGTGTCGGCCAGCGGCTCAGGCAACGTCGCAGGTACCGGTTCAGCCGCCGGCACCGGCGCGGCCGGCGCGTCGAAGGTGTGTTCGGCGGCAGCCGTTTCGGGCGCCACCGACGGCGCCACGGGTTCTTCGTGCGCGGGCACGGCGTAGGCGCCGGAACCGCCATCGACCATCGATACGTCGCCCAGGGTGAAGCTGGGCTCATTGCGGCCGGCGGCGGCGTGCTGGACGTCGCCGGCATCGAAGGCAGGCGCCTCGTCCTTGGCCATCAGCACATCGTCGTGCTCGGACGCGAAGGCCCGCTCGACGCTTTTCTTGGCCTTGTGCTCCTGCCACTTGTTGTAGACGAATACGCCGGCGACGAATACGCCCGCTGCTGCGATCAAACTGGTCTGGAAATCTGTCATGCTGCTTGTGCCTCGGAAGCGAAATTGGCGGCGGCTTGCATATCCACCGCCACGATGCGCGATACGCCCTGCTCCTGCATCGTCACACCGATCAGTTGAGTGGCCATCTCCATCGCGATCTTGTTATGCGAGATGAAGAGGAATTGGGTCTGGTCGGACATGCGTTTCACCATGCGGCAGAAACGCTCCGTATTGGCGTCGTCCAGCGGTGCGTCGACTTCGTCGAGCAGGCAGAACGGCGCCGGGTTCAGGCGGAACATCGAGAACACCAGGGCCGTCGCCGTCAGCGCCTTCTCGCCGCCGGACAGCAGGTGGATCGTCGCGTTCTTCTTGCCGGGCGGCTGGGCCATCACCTGCACGCCCGCGTTCAGGATCTCGTCGCCCGTCATGATGAGCTTCGCCTGGCCGCCGCCGAACAGGATGGGGAACAGCTCGCTGAAGTGGCCGTTGACCTTGTCGAAGGTTTCCTGCAGCAGGTCGCGGGTTTCCTTGTCGATGCGGGCGATGGCGTCTTCCAGGGTGGTGATCGCCTCCGTCAGGTCGGCGTTCTGCGCATCGAGGAAGTTCTTGCGTTCGGACGCGGTGGCCAGTTCGTCCAGCGCGGCCAGGTTGACGGCGCCCAGCGCGGCGATGGCATTGGTCAGGCGCGTCACTTCCCCTTGCAGGTACTGGGCCTTCATGTCCGGATGCAGCTTGGCGGACAACGCCGCTTCGTCGGCCTGGACGTCGGCCAGCTGCTGGGCGAACTGCTCCTGGTTCAGGCGCGCGGCCTGCTCCTTCAATTGCAGCTCCATGATGCGGTCGCGCTGCGGCTGCAGGCTGCGTTCGTTCTGGCTGCGCGCATCCTCGGCATGGCGCAGCTGCTGGGTGATCTGGTCCAGCTCATGGCGGGCGTCGGCCAGTGCCCGTTCCTGCTGCGAGCGGCGGTCCAGCAGGTCCTGCAGGCCGTCGCTGGCGCTGCCCGCCTCCAGGCCGGCCAGTTCCACCTGCCCCGCCTCCAGGCTTTGCGTCACCTGGGCGGCCTGGGTAGTGGCCGTGGCGATGCCCCGGCGCAGTTCGTCGATGCGGCTCTTGGCCGATTTTTCCGCGAACTGCGCTTCCTGGGCCTTGCGTTCCAGTTCGCGCAGCGCTTCGCGCGCGTCGGTCAGCTGCGCTTCCTTGCGCAGGAAGGCGCTCTGGCCGTCTTCGTGCGCGCCCTGCAGCTCGGCCAGTTCCATGTCGAGCTGTTCGAATTTTTCCTCCGATTCGAGCTTGATCTGCAGCTGTTCCTCTTCCTGGGCGGCGATTTCGGCCAGGTCGGCACCGATCTGCGTGCTGCGCTGCTGGAAGCGAGCCTCGACTTCGGACAGCTTGACGACGTCGATCTGCAGCGCATGCACGGCACCCGTGAGGGACTGGATCTTCTGGCGCAGTTCGGCCACCAGGCGCGCATGGCTGGTGACGGCCGCCTCGGCCCGCACGGAGCGGGCGCGGGCTTCCTCGGCCAGCATGGTCTGCGCCTTCAGCTGCCGGCCCAGGTTGTCGATCTCGTGCTGGCGCCCCAGCATGCCTTCCTGCTCGGCGTCGGCGGCGTGGAAGCGCACGCTGGAGGCCGTGACGACGTGGCCCTGGCGCGTGACGAAGCTGCCCCCCGCCGGCAGCCTGGCACGGTCGGCGAAGGCCTGGGCCGCGTCGTCGGCGACAAAGACGCCGTGCAGCCAGTCGGCCAGCACGCCACGCAGGCCCGGGTCGTTCAGCCTCAAGAGGTCGATGAAGGGCCGCAGCCCCGGGACGGCGGCGCCGGCGGCGCTCGCCGTCGTGACGGGCGCGAACAGTGCCAGCTTGGCAGGCGGCGCATCGGCGAAGAAATGGCGGGCCCAGTCCAGGTTCGACACCTGCAGCGCCGACGTGCGTTCGCGCAGCACCGCTTCGAGCGCCGTTTCCCAGCCCGCTTCGATATCGAGCTTCTGCCACAGGCGCGGCAGTTCATTGAGTTCGTGCTTCTGCAACCACGGCGTGACCTTGCCCTGGGTCTGCACGCGCTCCTGCAACTGGCGCAGTGCGTTCAGGCGCGCTTCCAGCTGCGCATTGGCGGCGGTTTCCTTCTGCACGGCGGCCTGCGCCTCGCGCCGTTCGTCTTCCACGCGCGGCTGCTGCTGCAGGGCTTCTTCCAGCGCCATGCCCTGTTCTTCCAGCACCTGCTGCTTTTCTTCCAGCTGCATGCGCAGGTTGTCCAGGTGGGCAGCGTCGGGCATGGTCAGGCCGTTCTTCTCGCCCTGCAGGCGTTCGCGCCGCAGCGCCAGGCTGGAAAGAATGTTCGACGCGTTGCGCTGGTGGGCCGACTCCAGTTCCAGCTGCTGCTGGGCGCCCATGATGCGGGCGCGCGACTCGGTGCTGCGCTCCTGCGCGGCGCGCCATTCGGCTTCCAGCATCGGCAGCAGCTCGCCCTTCTGTTCGGCCATCATGGACGATTCCTCGACCTTGGCCGACAGCTCCTCCAGCTCGAACTCCGCTTCCTCGATCTGGCCCCGGTAGGTCTCGGCCTGCTGCTGCCACTGGTCGCGCTGGGCCGTCAATACGCCCAGCTGCTGCTGCAGGCGGGTGCGCGATTCGACGACGAACTTGATCTTCGCTTCCAGGCTGCCGATTTCCGCATTGGTCTGGTACAGGGCGCCCTGGGCCTGGTGCAGCCGGTCGCCGACGGCGAAGTGGGCCTGGCGCATCTGCTCGAGCGACAGCTCTACGCCGCGCAGCTTGGCCGTCTGTTCTTCCAGGTCGTTCTGGGCCAGTTCCACTTCGCGGAAATAGCGGGCCTGCTCGGTCTGGGCCTCGTTCTTGCGCAACAGCCAGAGCAGCTTCTGTTTCTCGTCCTGGTCAGCCTGCAGCTGGTGGAACTTCAGCGCGACGGCGGCCTGGCCTTCGAGCCGCTCCAGGTTGTTGTTCAACTCGCGCAGGATGTCTTCCACCCGCAGCAGGTTCTCGCGCGTGTCCTGCAGGCGGTTCTCCGTTTCGCGGCGGCGCTCCTTGTACTTCGACACACCGGCAGCTTCTTCCAGGAAGACGCGCAGTTCTTCCGGGCGCGATTCGATGATGCGGGCGATCATGCCCTGGCCGATGATGGCGTAGGCGCGCGGGCCCAGGCCCGTGCCGAGGAAGATGTCCTGGATGTCGCGCCGGCGCACGGGCTGGCCGTTGATGTAGTAGGTGGAGGTGCCGTCGCGCGTCAGGGTGCGCCGGACGGCGATCTCGGCATACTGGCCCCACTGGCCGGCGGCCTTCCCGTCGTTATTGTCGAACACCAGTTCGACCGAGGCGCGCCCGGCCTGCTTGCGGTGGGTGGAACCGTTGAAGATAACGTCCTGCATCGACTCGCCGCGAAGTTCCGAGGCCTTCGACTCGCCCAGCACCCAGCGCACGGCATCGATGATGTTCGACTTGCCGCAACCGTTCGGGCCGACGACGCCGACCAGCTGGCCCGGCACCTGGAAATTGGTGGGATCGACAAACGACTTAAATCCCGACAATTTGATGGACGATAGACGCACTTTGTAATCTGTTCTTCGCCGGGAAAGGCACGGTTGAAAAGGTGCTTATCATACCATCGCGCCTGCAATCTGGACAAAATCGCATCGCTGGCGAATCACAGGGCGGCCTGGATGGCGTCGCCGTTTTTCTGCAGGCGCTCGCGCCGCTCCTGCAGGTGGCGCAGGCGCTGCTCCGCCCGGGCCTTCTGGGAGCCCAGTTTCCACGGCTGGCCGACGGGCTTCTTGTTCCCGGAGACATGCAGGGCCAGCTGCGTGATCCAGCGCTCCGCGGGCACTGGCTTGGCCAGCGGCGCCATGCACAGCACGGGCACGCACAGGGCCAGCAGCACACGGCCGGCCACGGCGGGGCGCTCGCTGGCGGCATGCGCGATAAACGCCGCGGCCACGGCCAGGCCCACCGCCCCGCCCAGCACCACTTCCGAGATGGAATGGGCCAGCACGGGCACGCGCGACACGCTGATCAGGACACCGAGGGCGACGCCGGCCGCCGTGGCCGCTTGCCGCAGGCCTGGGCGGGCATGGTGGAAGGCCAGGTAGAAGGCCACGGGGAAGACGGCGCAGGCCCGCATCGCATGGCCGGACAGGCCGCCGAACTGCACTTCATGGATGCCGATGCCCCAGCCGATATAGGCCATCTTGGTCAGCACCACCAGCAGCATGCCGCCACCGAACAGCAGGCACCATGACAGCGACAGGCGCCACGAGCGCCCGGCCAGCAGCCAGGCCGCGATGGCGATACCGAGCGAACCCGTCACCGCGACGCTGCCCACCATCGACAGAGCATTCCACCAACTCATCATCCTTGAAACCTTTCGATTGCGTGCCGCGGCCGGTTTGGCGCGGCAAATTGCCGTCAGCTGAATTATATTGCAATATGGAAACATCGACAACCGCATGCGTTCCAGTGCCAGGCAGGCCATGTCGCCGAGCCGCACAGCTTAATATGTTTTTATTAAGTGCCCGTTAAAGCTGGCCCGCAGGCCCGCGATGAACGCCGGCTCAGGCAGCCCGGCTGGCGCCGTCGTCATCGTTGACGGCCAGGGTGCCGATGGCCTGCGTCAGCGCGCGCGCCACCAGGTCGCCTGTGGGCAGCACGGCGGCGGCGCCAGCGCGGAAGCGCTGCGCCAGTTCGTCGGCCGACAGCGAAAAGGCCTCTTCGCGGGCGCCATTGGAGAAGATGTACAGGCTGCGCAAGGGACTAATCCACGCCAGCTTGACGCGGCGCGGGCTACCTGCCGTGTCGAACTCCAGCCAGGCGCCCCGCACCAGCGCGTCGACGGCGTGGACGGCATCGTCGGCCGGCTGCGGCGCCGCTGCCTGCGCGGCAGCCTGGCGCGTGGCCTGGACGGACAGCTCCAGCCGGCGCGCCGGCGCCAGGTCCAGCGGCGCGCGCACGATCGACGCGTGGCACTCGGCCAGGTCGGCGAAGAAGCGCAGCCGCCCCGCATCCTGCCAGTCAATCACGTCGAGCCAGCGGTTCAGCGCGGCCAGCAGGCCGGGCAGGCGCTTGATCAACTGGCGGCGCTCGTCGGCACCGCTTTTCGGGCGCACGCTCCACAGCAGCTCGTCCATCGCCGCCGTCGCGTTGGCCACGGCGCCCGGCTTGTCGTCCTCGATGTCGTGGGCCAGGGCCAGTACGTCGGTCCACTGCTGCTGCAGGAAGGCGACGACGACGGCGGCCACCTCGCTACCCTCGCCCACCTCCAGGCGCGCCGCCACGACGGCGCGCGCGGCCCGTACCGCCGTATCGCGCTGCTCCTGCCGCAGGGCCGCGGCCACGGGGCCGGCCAGGGCCGCCGTGGTGGCGGCCTCCTCCTCGCGCAACGACGCTTCCAGTTCCGTCACGGCCTGGGCAAACGTGGCCGGCTGCTGCGCGTCGTCGTCGCCGATGCGGTCGACGCTGCGGCGCATGGCCCGTACCAGCGGGTCGTCCGGGTCCTGCCGGCCCTTTTGCGACTGCTCCCAGCCCAGGTGCGACAGCAGGTCGAGCAGGCGCCGGGCCGGATGGTCGTCGTCGAAGAAGAAGGCCTTGTCGTGCAGGGCCGTCTTCAGCACGGGCAGCTGCAGCAGGCGGATCAGGTCGCGGATCTCGCCGGCGATGGCCTGGTCGCCGTACACGGTATCGAAGACGGCCGCCAGCAGGTCGATGGTGGATTCGTCGGCGCGCGACAGGCTGCCCCTGGGTGCCTGGGCCTTGATCGACGGCAGGTGGATCACGTTCGATGCAGGCTGCGTCCCGCCCTCCTTGAGCCGCGCCAGGTAGGCCAGCAGTGGACGCTCGGCCGATGGCGCTGCGGCATGGCCGGCCGCCTGCGCCGCGCGATTGGCGCCGGCCACCGCCGTCAACTGCGGCAGCGACAGGTCGAGATCGCCCAGTTCGTCGCACAGGGCCGCGATGCCCCGCCTTGCGCGGGGCATTTTGCTTGCTGTCAGCGGCGGTTCAGGCCAGCGCTTCCTTGGCCGCTTCCTCCGGCGTCAACGCGGCGCAATACTGGTCCGTGAACCAGT
>NZ_WNKZ01000077.1 GCF_009720835.1 Pseudoduganella buxea | reverse complement strand
CGGCGCCGCTCCTCCGACACCGTCACTACTTCGATGGTTTGGTTGTTCCTAGTCATATTCACAGTCGTATTCCTATCCGTAAGGATACCGCATCGACTGTGTCTGGTGGATCAGGGGGCTATCTCATGCGCTCCGTGACTGGCTGATAAATCAGCCGCCTTCCATGCCACTACTTGCCTAGAAGCAGTTCCTTGTTGTCGAACCAACAGCATGCGTACACGCGCGACATCGACGACGATGAACCCGCAGCCTCACCACGCAGCCAGAGGGCGGGCCCGTGCCGGGTTGCGCGGTTTGTCCATGGCTACGCTGCACGGGGCTTTGCGCAACACACCAAGAAAGCCCGTGTGAACATAAGACAAGTAACCGCGTTTCTGGCAAGGAAGAGTGTTACAGTTTCCGGATGGCAATTGAAATTCTTTAGACATAACCCATTCCGACGACCGCCTACCGATCATGAAACTCAGTTTTCGCACGAAACTCTACCTGCCACTGATTCTAAGCTGGCTGTGCCTGTCCGGCATGACCCTTTTCTACATCTACGAGAGCAAAGCTCTGCGTTTCGAGGAACGCCAGCTTGCGCTGAAATTTGCCACCGACGTCGGCATGTCAACCGTGAAGGAATATGCCGCGCTGGCGGCGTCCGGCGCGATGCCGCTGGAGCAGGCGCAAAAGCAGGCGCTGCAGCGGCTGAAGGCCATGCGTTACGGTAAGGACGGCTACTACACCGTGGTCGACTCGCATCCGACGATGTTGATGCACCCGATCAAAGCCGAATTGATCGGCAAGGACATGAGCGACTTCCACGACCTCAAGGGTACATACCTGTACCGCGATGCCGCGCGCATCGCGCATGGCAGTGGCCAGGGCTGGATTGAATATGTGTGGCCGAAGCCGGGCAACGCCGACCAGAAACAGGTATTTGCCAAGGGTGCCTATGTTTTGACCTACAAGCCGTGGGACTGGACCTTCATCACGGGACTGTACCTGGACGACCTGCACGACGCCTTCATTGCCGACCTGTGGCGCGCCGCGGTGCTGCTGGCCGCTATCGGCGTCGTGCTGAGTCTGATCGTGGTGGCGGTGATCCGCGGCGTGGCGCGTTCTATGAGCCAGGCCGTCAGTGCCGCCGATGCGGTGGCGCAAGGCGACCTGACGTACCCGATCCACGTGGAAGGCGACGACGAGATCGGGCAATTGCTGGCGGCGCTTGCGGCCATGCAGCACAGTCTGGCCGACGTGGTCAGCGAAGTGCGCCAGGGCACGCATACGATCACAGCGGCCTCGTCGCAGATTGCCGCGGGCAACCTGGACCTGTCGTCGCGGACGGAGCAGCAGGCTGGTTCGATCGAGGAAACGGCGGCATCGCTGGAAGAGCTGGCATCCAATGTCCGCCAAAACGGCGAACATGCCAGCAAGGCGAACACGCTGGCACGTTCCGCCTCCGACGTGGCGACGCACGGCGGCGCGGTCGTGTCACAGGTCGTGGAAACGATGGCGACAATTAATAACTCCGCGCGCAAGATCGTCGACATCATCGGTGTCATCGACGGTATCGCCTTCCAGACAAATATCCTGGCATTGAATGCCGCCGTGGAAGCGGCCAGGGCCGGCGAGCAGGGCCGGGGCTTCGCGGTCGTGGCCGCCGAAGTGCGCAGCCTGGCCCAGCGCTCCGCGGCTGCGGCAAAGGACGTCAAGTCGCTGATCGACGATTCCGTCGCGTCGGTCGAGGCAGGCAGCGAGCTTGTCAACCAGGCCGGCAGCACGATGAGCGGGATCGTCGAGAGTGTGCGCCGTGTCACAGAAATCATCAGCGAAATTGCCGGGGCGGGCGAGGACCAGCAGCACGGCATCAACCAGATCAACGACGCCGTGGCGGACATGGACTCGGCCATGCAGCAAAACGCCGCGCTGGTGGAAGAAGCCGCCGCGACATCGGCTTCGCTGCACGAGCAGGCATCGAATCTGACGCGTGTCGTCAGCGTGTTCCGTCTAGATTCGAACGATGGAGGCACGCGCAGCACCGCAGTCATGCAGCCGGTCCGCAAGCCCGCCACGAAGGCCATGGCCGCACGCCTGCGCTCTTGACGTGATGCAGCGTCTGTCCCGTATTTTTAATTAGTGAGCAAAGTTCGTCCTTGGTGGCGTCGCCCGGTTGTGTCTGCCACATACGCCAGAGGCTGAACTGGATCGGCGCGATGCTAAACCATGGCGGAGATTGATGTGGCATGGATGTGAAAGCTGAGTGTGGCATCGACTGCGCTGGCAGCGCGAACGTCCGCGTCGGGGCGGGAGCAGACGCAAGCCACGGCAGGTCGGGGTTGCGTGAACTGCCGGGCTCGCTGCCGGACCGAGGCCATGGCCCAAGCGCGCCTGCCCGAAGACCTTTGGCCAGTCATGAACACTCATCTACCAGGTTGTCGAACATCATCGAAGGGTGGGGCGACAGCGAATCAGTAATTGTGCAGTCCAAGGAGGTAGGGGACGCAAGCTGGCGGCTGGCAGCGCGCCCATGAGCCTGTCGTGCAGCGCCTTCGGCAGCATGACCAAGTCATGTGGGATCGGGCCTGCATTGACGCAGCGAGCGTATCGGCACCGGCAAGTAGTCAGCATACTCGCTCAAATCCGACCGATCGCGGAAAGCGCGGCTGCAGACATGCGGTGCGGCTGCAAACATCACTGACTGGCTGATCGGCGTGGACTGCCCCTGGTGGCCGTACCTCGAGAGGTTTTGTCAGGAGCTCCAAGCCGGCCCGCCACTGTCGCTGGCGACCTTGTACTACAATGCCGTCCCTATGAATTCCTCTCCTACTCCACGGCGCGTGGTTGCCATCGTCGGCGGCGGCCCGGCCGGCCTGATGACCGCCGAAACCCTCGCCCCCACCTGCGACGTGCACGTCTACGATGCGATGGCATCGAGCGGGCGCAAGTTCCTGCTGGCCGGGCGCGGCGGCATGAACATCACCCACGCCGAAGACTATGAACAGTTCGTTACCCGCTACGGCGCACGCGCGGGGCAGTTGGGGCCCATGCTGGACGCCTTCGGGCCAGACGCCGTGCGCGCGTGGGTGCACGGGCTGGGCGTGGAAACCTTCGTCGGCAGCTCGCAGCGGGTCTTTCCACGGGAGATGAAGGCCGCGCCCCTGCTGCGCGCGTGGCTGCACCGGCTGCGCGAGGCGGGCGTGCATCTACACCAGCGCCACCGGTGGACGGGCTGGCAGGACGGCGCGCTGCGCTTCGACACCCCGGCAGGGACGATTGCCGTGCAGGCCGATGCCGTCGTGCTGGCCCTGGGCGGCGCCAGCTGGGCGCGGCTCGGCTCGGACGGCGCCTGGGTGCCGCTGCTGCGCGAGCGCGGTGTCGACGTCGCGCCCCTGCAGCCGTCGAACTGCGGCTTCGACGTGGGCTGGAGCGCGCATTTCGCCGGCCGCCACGCGGGCGAGCCGCTCACCACCGTCGCCGCCACGTGGCTTGACGCGACCGGCGCGCGCGTGCGCAAGCAGGGCCAGTTCGTCGTTACCGCCACCGGTGTCGAAGGCAGCCTGATTTACGCCCTGTCCGCGCCCGTGCGCGACCAGATCGCCGCCCACGGCAGCGCCGTCATCGAACTGGACCTGCTGCCGGACCTGTCGCCCCAGCGCGTGCTGGACGAGGTAAGCCGGCCCCGCGGCAGCCGCTCGCTGTCCTCGCACCTGCAAGGGCGGCTGCACCTGAAGGGCGTCAAGGCCGGCCTGCTGCACGAATGCCTGAGCAAGGAGGCTTATGCCGACCCGGTGCGCCTGGCCCGGGCCATCAAGGCGCTGCCCGTCACCTTGGGCGCGCCGCGTCCCATCGACGAAGCCATCAGCAGCGCCGGCGGCGTCAGGTTCGAAGGGCTGACGGGCACCATGCTGTCCGCGCTGCCCGGCGTTTTCGTGGCCGGCGAAATGCTCGACTGGGAGGCGCCGACGGGTGGCTACCTGCTGACGGCCTGCCTGGCCAGCGGCGTGGCGGCCGGACGGGATGTGGCGGCGTGGCTGGCGGAGGGACAGCGCGAATAGCCTGCCGGCCGTGATGCCGGAAGGGCGCGGCCGGATTACAACAATCTAATTCCATATTGCAACATACATTGCCGAACGCATCGGCGCATGCTACCGTAGGGGCGTCGATCCTCTTTGCCGGCAGTCCGGGTGAACGATCGAGCGGTGGAGCCGCCGCAGTGCCTGCGGGCTCGAACCAGCCGCGCATCGAGGCCCATTATCTTCCCGACCCCACCCCTCATCACCATCATCTGGACCCTTGACGCCAGCGGCTGCTGCAGCGTCGTCCAGCACAGCGTGGCCGGCCTGTTACCCGAGCTGGCCGGGCTGTCCCTGCCGGCCTGGCTCGCCGGCGTTGCCCTGGCCGACGGCGCCCGCCACGCCGACGACATCGCGCGCGCACTGGCGCGCCGCGCGCCGTTCCACGTCGAATTCGCGGCAGGCTGCCGGGACGGTATCGCCCGGCGCCTGCTGCTGTCCGGCATGCCGGCCGACACAGGATTCACGGGCATGATGGTCGACGTCACATGCCAGCGACAGGCGCTGGACGATGCCGTGCGCAGCGCGGCCGAGCACCGGCTGCTGGTCGACAACAGCACGGACCTGATTGCCCACTGCAGCGCGGATGGCCGCTACACCCGCATTTCGTCGTCCTATGGCCGCATCATGGGCTGGCTCCCGGAAGACATGGTGGGCCTGCCGGTGGTCGACTTCCTGCACCCCGACGACCGCGCCCATGCCCTGCAGGCGCTGGGCACGCTGTTGAGCGGCACGCCGATCCCGGATGTCGTCGAGGTACGCAAGCGCTGCAAGGATGGCCGGTATATCTGGCTTGGCACGAAAGGCACCGCCATCGAGGCCGCCGGGCCGGGCGCCAGCCTCGGCGCGGTGCTGGTGTCGCGTGACATCACGGGAGAAAAGGAGTTGCTGCGCAAGCTCGAAGACATGGCCACGCGCGACGCGCTGACGAACCTGCCGAACCGTGCCTGGATCACCCGCCGCGTCGAGGCCTTGCTGGCGGCGCCGATCGATAGCAGCTTGACGACGGTGTTCTTCATCGACCTGAACCGCTTCAAGGAAGTCAACGACACGATGGGCCACGGTGCCGGCGACCGGCTGCTGCAGGCCGTGGGCCAGCGGCTGCATGCCTGCATGCGGCCCGGCGACGCGGTTGGGCGCCTGGGCGGCGATGAATTCGTCGTCGCCGCGCGCTGCGCCGGCCAAGGGGCGGCTGCGGCCATCGCGCAGCGGCTGATGCAGTCCCTCGGTACGCCGTTCCGGATCGACGGTGCCACGGTCGGCATCGGTGCGGCCATCGGCATCAGCCTGGCCGGGATGGCCGGCGTGTCGACCGAGCAGCTGTTCCAGCAGGCCGATACGGCCATGTACCGGGCCAAGGCCCAAGGCGGCAGCGCCTACTGCTTCAGCGACGCAGCGCCCGGCCGCTGACCGGTGGCCCGGTCATTTTCTCGCCCAGGACCGCCGTGACGCAACGCTACTCGAAATCGACCGAACCGGAGCCGGTACGGCTGACCACGCGCTGGTCCGGATTGCCGTAGACGGTGGCGTCGCCGCTGCCGGCCAGCGACACCGTGGCCGACTTGCGGGCAAACGCCTGGGCCGAGCCGGAACCCTGGATCTTGATGACGGCGTCGTCCGATGCCATGTGCTGGGCGTCGACGCTGCCCGAGCCGGAGATTTCCGCGGCCATCTTGCGGCAGCTGCCCGAGCTGGCGATGGTGCCGGAGCCGACCACTTCCAGTTCCACTTCGTCGCTGTTGCCGGACTTTAGGTCCAGGTCGCCCGAACCGCGCACGGCCGCGTTGACATTGCGGTAGCGGCCCTGGAAGCTGAGGTTGCCGGAGCCGTTCAGGCCGATCTTCAGGCGCTCGCCCGAAAAGCCGGTGACGGTGCTGTCGCCGTTGCCGCGGACCTGCACTTCGCTCAGCGACGGCAGCACCAGCTCCACCTGCAGGGGGCGGCGGTGGTGGAACAGCATCCCGGTGGTGCCGATACGCAGCGTGTCGCCGTCCTGGCTGGCCGCCACATTGCCCAGCAGGCGCTGCTCGCCCCGCACCTTCAGCGACGGCACGGGGCCCTGGCGCACCGTCAGGTCGATGGGCCCGGCCAGGTCGACGACGCGGATGCCGTGGCCGATCTCGCGCGTTTCCGTGCGCGTGACGCGGCCGGCCGTGCTGGACGGATTGGCCACGCCCTGGGCACGCAACATCGTATACGAGATACCGATCAGCAGGATGGCCAGCATCAGCAGCGACACGCCGACCTTGACGAGGGAGCGCATGCCCATGTCAATGCCCCCGCAGCAGCGAATAGTTCATGTGGACGTAGCGGCGCAGGCCGATGGCCGTGTACTTCGTCACCACCAGCGACAGCAGGAACAGGGCGATGCCGCCCAACACCATTCCCATGCCCAGCGTCGTCTGGGCGCCCCGCGACGAGCCTTCCGGATCGATGGCGATGCGCACGCTGCCGTCGGCCATGGCCTCGGCGCTGTCGAAGATGCGTTCGGAGCGGCTGGAAGGCGTGCTGCCTTCGTCGTCGCGTGCCGATTGCTCGTCGACGTGGATGCCGTCCGCGCCGATCGAGATGCGCGTCTCGACCCGCTCGTCGCCATCGCCGCGCCGGTCGGCCAGGCCGACCAGGTTGTGCAGGGGGCCGGACAGGACGATCTCGTTGGCGCCGGCCAGGCCGCTGGCCGTGATGGCGATGCCGCTGACATAGAAGGCAAATGAGCACAGGTAGATGGTCAGCAGAAGGGCCGAGAACACGGCCGCCGGCACCACCATGAACAGGTTGAAGATGGCCAGGCCGGCGAAGGAGCCGGCCATGCGCAGCAGGCTGACGGGGGTCTTGCGCTGTTCGAAGGCGGACAGGTGGGCGTTGGCACGCAGGGTCATGGCGATCTTGCGGGGGTCGTCCAGCTCGGCCGCCACTTCGGCCTCGCTGCGCCCGACGGTGACGCCGTCGATGAAGCGCTGCTCGTAGTAGGCCAGGGTGCGCGCGGCCGCTTCCGGCGGCAGGCCGGCCATCGCCTTGCGCAGTGCGTCGAGGTAGTCGTCCTTGCCCATCGCGGCCCCGTCAGTGCAGCGGGTGCGCGACGACGTGGAACGCGCCGGCGCCATCGATGTGGGCGATGGCGAGCATGCTGAGCACGACGATTGCGACGACGGCGATGGTGCCGAACCCCAGTTTCATTTGTTGCCTCATTGCCAGCTTTCCCGATATAGCATTGAAATTCGCAGTGAAATTCCCGGTGAAATTCCTATACTGCCACTGTAGGGGAGCCTGGCCTGGCACGCCAGTTGCGTGCGACGGGCTGCAGGAATCGGGGCGCAGGCGGTGCGGGACGGGGACAGGGTGCATGCGCTTTTGGAGCGTGATGCGCCCGTTACGGCCGCCGGCCCAGCAGGGCGGCCGCCGCCACGCCGCTGCGCACGGCCATCTCGAGGGTGGCGGGGTATTCGCCGGCCGTGT
The DNA here is from genome assembly GCF_009720835.1 of Pseudoduganella buxea. GTDB lineage: Bacteria > Pseudomonadota > Gammaproteobacteria > Burkholderiales > Burkholderiaceae_D > Rugamonas > Rugamonas buxea. The sequence goes on along the minus strand of NZ_WNKZ01000077.1, from coordinate 22,205 downwards.
AGTCGCCCGCCAGCACGAGCCCGGGCCAGGGCGTGGCATTGTCGGGCCGGACCAGGCCGGGCGTGCTGGCATGGGTGGCCCGCTTTTCCGTGACGACCTTGCTCCAGACGGGGCTGGCCAGGGCGCTCTGGCCGAACACGTGGGCCAGCTGCGCCGCCACGGCGGCTGCCAGGTCTGCCTGGGGCAGGGCGGCGGCCTCGCCGGACGCGCTGACGATGACGGCCAACATACCGGCCCCGGCCCCGGCCTCGTTCTGCTGGCCACGGTCGAATACGAACTGGCCCCAGTGGCCGTTGGCCGGCGTGTCTTCCAGTGCATAGAACGGCTGGTCGAGGCGCACCGACGTGTCGTATTGCAGGTAGCAGGTGGTGATGGGTTCCGGCGTGAAGGCGGCCAGTTGCGCCAGCAGGGGAGCGGCATCGGGCAGGGGCGCCAGCAGGGGCGCGGCCGCCGTGGGCGCGACGGCCACGACGACGCCATCGAAGGTGTCGTCGCCGATGTGCCAGCGCGCGCCGTCCTGCGTCACTGCCGCCACCTTGGCGCCCGTGTGGACGGTGGCGCCGTGCGTTGCCAGCCAGGTGGCCGCCGCGTCGGGGAACAGGGCGGACAAGTCGGCGCGGGGCACCAGCATGTCCGACGCATGGCGGCGTGCACCGAGGCTGTCGCGCAGCACGGCCAGGAAGACGTTGGCCGAGGCCCGCTCCGGCGGCGTGTTCAGCGCGGCCAGGCACAGGGGACGCCACATCAGGCGATACAGGCGTTCGGTCTGGTCGAAGCGGGCCAGCAGTTCCGTCACGCTGCAGTCGATGTCCAGGCGCCAGCCCATCCACCGGGCGCCCGTGGAAAAGCGCGCCATGGCCAGCTTGTCTTCCCGATCCAGGCCGCGGGCGCGCAGCAGGGCCACGGCCAGGTGCAAGGGCGCGGGCAGCCGGGGCGCGACGAAATCCATCGCCCCTGCGGCCGGCGGGTAGCGCATCTGCAGCGGCAGGTCGAGGAAGCAGCGCTTGCGGTCGACACCGACGGTTTTCAGAAGGCGCAAGGTGTCGCGGTAGGCGCCCAGCAGGATGTGCTGGCCGTTGTCCAGGGTGCGGCCGTTGGCCTCGATGCGGCGGGCGCGCCCGCCCAGGGTGCGGGCCGCCTCGAACACGGTGACGTGCGCCTTGCGCCGGGCCAGTTCGACGGCGGCGGCGCAACCGGCCCAGCCGCCGCCGATGACGGCGACCTTCATGCCGCGCGGCGCCCGGTGTTCCAGCGCAGGTTCAACCCCGCTTTCATCCCTTCACCCACGTCTTCCACGCCAGCCACAGCTTGCGCAGGGGCGTCAGCGAGATGCGCTGGGTCAGCACGTGGTAGCCGTCACGCTCGATTTCATCGAGCACGGTGCGGTAGATGGCCGCCATGATCAGGCCGGGGCGCTGGGCGCGGCGGTCTTCCTTCGGCAGCAGGGCGAACGCTTCGTCGTAGGCTTTCTGGGCCCGTTCGGCCTGGAAGGCCATCAGCTTGCCGAAGTTCTCCGTGTGGCGCGCGTTCAGCAGGTCCGCCGCCGTCACGCCGAACTGCTGCAGCTCGTTGATGGGCAGGTAGATGCGGCCCTTGCGGGCATCCTCGCCGACGTCGCGGATGATGTTCGTCAGCTGGAAGGCGTGGCCCAGTTTTTCCGCGTACTGCAAGGTTTCCGGGCGCGTCGCGCCGAAGATGCTGGCCGACAGGATGCCGACCACGCTGGCCACGTGCCAGCAGTATTTCGACAGGCCCGCGTAATCGAGGTAGCGGGTCTGGTTCAGGTCCATCTCCATGCCGTCGATGATGGCCTGCACATGTTCCTGCTTCAGGTCGTAGGGCTGGACGAAGGGCTGCAGCGCCTTCGTGACGGGGTGGGTCGGCTTGCCCTCGTACATGGCGGCCATTTCGGTGCGCCACCACGCCAGCTTGATGCGGGCCAGCGATTCGTCGCTGGTTTCGTCGACGGTGTCGTCCACTTCGCGGCAGAAGGCATACAGCGCCGTGATCGCGCGGCGGCGTTCGGGCGGCAGGAACAGGAAGCTGTAATAAAAACTGGAGCCGCTCTGGGCGGCCTTCTGCTGGCAGTATTCGTCGGGAGACATATTATTATGTTATATCTTTTGCAAGGTGCGGAGTTCGAAGGCGCTATTCTATAGGGAAGCGCTGCGCATCCGAAGCGCGCGCCAGAAAACTTTCAGCCAGTCGGCCCGCGCCAGCTTGGGCCGGCGGCGGAACACGTCGTAGTCCACTTCCTCGATCGCTTCCAGGATGCGCAGTCCTCCCTGCACCACCATGCGCAGTTCCAGGCCGATGCGTCCGGGCAGGCGCGTGGCCAGCGGCGCGCCCCGCAACATCAGCGCGCGAGCCCGCTGCACCTCGAAGCGCATCAGCGCGCGCCACTTGCCCCGTGCGTCAGGCAGGTGCATCTGCGCCGGCGGCACGGCGAAACGGGCCAGGTCCTCCATCGGGATATAAATGCGTTCCTTCGCCTCGTCGATGGCGACGTCCTGCAGGAAGTTAATCAGCTGCAGCGCCGAGCAGATGGCATTCGATTCGGCGATGTTCTCGTCCGTGGCCGCGTCATATAAATGCAGCATCAGCACACCCACGGGATTGGCCGAGCGGGCGCAGTAATCGAGCAGCTCGTCGTAGGTCTGGTAGCGCGTCACCGTGACGTCCTGGCGGAAGGCCGACAGCAGGTCGTGGAAGGGCTTCAGGGGCAGCCGGTGCGCGGCGATGACGCCCGCCAGCCGCTCGAACATGGGATCGAGCTTGCCCTGGCCCAGCTGGATATGCACCAGCGCCGCCTCGTATTCGTGCAGGGCGGCCAGGCGCTCCTTCGGCGTGGCGTCACCTTCATCGGCGATATCGTCGGCGCTGCGGGCGAACGCGTAAATGGCTTCGACCGCCGGCACCAGCCGCCTGGGCAGCAGGATCGACGCGACGGGGAAGTTTTCGTAGTGCTCGACGCTCATTAGAGGAAAGTCTCGATAATCTGGAGATAACTCCACGTGAATAAATGACGCGAAAGTCATTTTCAAATAATGACATGCCGTCTATAATTTTCTAACTTAACGGAAAGTCATTTAATTTTCAGGCTGCAATCATAGTGGCAATTTGTTACCGCCGCAATTTCGGCCGATACCGGAGAAGGAAAATACCGTGCACGTCCCGAAGTTTCTACCTGCCTTGACACTGGTCGCGGCGGCCGCCATTGCCGCCGCCACGCTGACTGCCTGCTCCAAACCCGCCGAGAAAACCGAGGATATCCGCCCCGTGCGCGCCATCGTGCTGGCCGGCTCCGATATCGACGTCAACGCGGAATTCTCCGGCGAGGTCCGCCCCCGCTACGAATCGCGCCTGGGCTTCCGGGTGCCGGGCAAGATCACGGCGCGCAGAATCGAAGTGGGCAGCACCGTCAGGAAGGGCCAGGTCTTGATGCAGCTCGATCCACAGGATCTGCAACTGGCCCAGGCGCAGGCGATGGCCAGCCTGCGCGCGGCCGAGACGAGCCGCGACCTGGCCGACGCGGAACTGAAGCGCTACCGCGAGCTGCGCCGTCAGAACTTCGTCAGCCAGGCCGTGCTGGACCAGCGCGAGTCGGCCTACAAATCGGCCCAGGCCAACGTGGAAGCGGCCCGCGCATCATACCGGAGCCAGTCGAACCAGGCCGGTTACGCCAGCCTGGTGTCCGATATCGATGGCGTCGTCACGGCCATCGACGCCGAGGCGGGACAGGTCGTCGCGGCCGGCACCCCCGTCGTGCGGGTGGCGCGCACGGACGAGAAGGAAGTCGTGTTCGGCGTACCGGAAGACCAGGTCGAGCAGCTGCGCAAGCTACCCAGCGTGACGGTGCGGCTGTGGGCAGACCCCCAGAACCCGTTCAAGGGCACCATCCGCGAGGTGTCGCCGGTGGCCGATCCGGCCACGCGCACCTATGCCTTCAAGGTGGCGCTGCCGCCGGGCCTGAACCAGGCCAAGCTGGGCATGACGGCCGTGGTCCAGTTCGAATCGCGCGCCAAGGAGCCCCGCATCAAGGTGCCGCTGACGTCCCTGTACCACGAGAAGAACGCCACCTCCGTGTGGGTGGTCGAAGGCGGCGTGGCCAAGCTGGTCCCTGTCACGGTGGCCGGCGCCGACGGCAATGAGCTGATCCTGGCCAGCGGCGTCAAGGCCGGGCAGACCGTCGTCACGGCCGGCGTGCACCTGCTGAAACCGGGCCAGCGCGTGCGCATCCTGGGCAACGACCTGCCGCAAGACAAGCAGGACAAGGCGGTGCCGGCGGGAGCGGCGCGATGAAGGATTTCAACCTGTCGCGCTGGGCGCTGGAGCATATCCCGCTGACGCGCTACCTGATCGCCGTGATGCTGATCGGCGGCATGCTCAGTTACCAGAACCTGGGCCAGGACGAGGACCCCCCGTTCACCTTCCGCGCCATGGTGGTGCAGGCCTTCTGGCCCGGTGCCACGGCGCTGCAGATGGCCGACCAGGTGACGGACAAGCTGGAAAAGAAGCTGCAGGAGACGCCGTACATCGACGAAATCGTCAGTTACTCCAAGCCCGGCCAGACCCTGATCATCCTGAACCTGCGCGAATCGACGCCGCCGAAGGAGACGGGCAACGCCTGGTACCAGGTGAGGAAGAAGATCGGCGACATCCGCGGTACCCTGCCGGCCGGCGTCGTCGGCCCCCTGTTCAACGACGAATTCGGCGACACCTACGGCTCCATCTTCGCCCTGTCCGGCGACGGCTTCACGTATGCCGAGATGAAGGACTATGCCGACTTCGTGCGCCAGCAGCTGCTGGCCGTGCCGAAGGTGTCGAAGGTGGAGCTGTTCGGCGTGCAGGACGAGAAGATCAATATCGTCTTCTCGCAGCAGAAGTTCGCCCAGCTGGGCATTTCGTTCGACCAGATCGTGCAGCAGATCGCCACGCAAAACGCCGTCGAGGCGACCGGCACGCTGGTGACGCCCACGGACAACCTGCAGGTACGCGTGTCGGGGGCGCTGGCCACCGTCAAGGACCTGGAAAACCTGGAGCTGCGCGCCGGCACCACCAGCTTCCGTCTGGGCGACTTCGCCACCATCAAGCGTGAGTACCGGGACCCGCCGTCGGACAAGATGCGTTTCAACGGCAAGGAAGTGATCGGCCTGGGCGTGTCGATGGAAAAGGGCGGCAACATCATCGCGCTGGGCGAGGCCATGGCCAAGACTGTCGCTGAACTGAAGGGCAAGCTGCCCGTGGGTATCGAGCTGGAACGGGTGTCGGACCAGCCGCGCGCCGTCACCGCGTCCGTGGGCGAATTCGTCCACACCCTGATCGAGGCCGTGCTGATCGTGCTGGCCGTCAGCTTCCTGGCCCTGGGCCTGCACACGAAGCCGAAGCTGCGTCTGGACGTGCGCCCCGGCCTGGTGGTGGCATTGACCATCCCGCTGGTGCTGGCCGTGACGTTCCTGTTCATGCGCATGCTCGACATCGACCTGCACAAGATCTCGCTGGGCGCCCTGATCATTGCCCTGGGCCTGCTGGTCGACGACGCCATCATCGCCGTCGAGATGATGGTGAGGAAGATGGAGGAGGGCATGTCGCGCTTCGAGGCGGCGACCTATGCCTATACGTCGACGGCGCTGCCGATGCTGACCGGCACGCTGATCACGGTGGCCGGCTTCGTGCCCATCGGCCTGGCCAAGTCGGCCGCCGGCGAATACACCTTCTCGCTGTTCTCCGTGAATGCCATCGCCCTGATCACGTCCTGGGTGGTGGCCGTCATGTTCACGCCCTACATCGGCTACATCCTGCTGAAGGTGCAGCCGCACGCCGAAGGCGAGCATGGCCACGACGTGTTCGACACGCCGGGCTTCCGCCGCTTCCGCGCCGTCGTCACGTGGTGCGTCACGTGGCGCAAGGTGACGATCGGCGCCACCCTGCTGATCTTCGCGCTGGGCATCTACGGCTTCAACTTCATCGAGAAGCAGTTCTTCCCCGATTCGTCGCGGCCGGAACTGATGGTGGAGATGTGGTCGCCCGAAGGCACGGCCTTTGCCGCCAACGAGGCGCAGGTGAAGAAGTTCGAGGCCTTCATCCGCGCCCAGCCAGGCGTGGAAAGCGTGACGAGCTACGTCGGTACGGGCAGCCCCCGTTTCTACCTGCCGCTGGACCAGATCTTCCCGCAGACGAACGTGTCGCAGATCGTCGTGCTGCCGAAAGACCTGGCCGCGCGCAAGGTGCTGCAGCAGAAGATCACGGATGCCTTCCGCAACGACTTCCCGGAAGTACGCGGACGTGTCAAGCTGCTGCCGAACGGGCCGCCGGTGCCGTATCCCGTGCAGTTCCGCGTCACCGGCACGGAAGTGGACAAGGTGCGGGCCATTGCCGACCAGGTCAAGGACATCGTGCGGGCCAACCCGAACGCGGTGGGCGTCAACGACAACTGGAACGAGTCGGTCAAGGTGCTGCGCCTGGACCTGGACCAGGACAGGATGCGCGCATTGGGCGTGACGTCGCAGACCGTGATGCGGGTGGCGAACACCGTACTTTCCGGCACCACGGTGGGCCAGTTCCGCGAAGGCATCCGCCTGATCGACATCCAGGTGCGCCAGCCCGTGGAGGAGCGCCGCACGATGGAAGTGCTGAACAATACCAACGTGCCGACGGCATCGGGCCGTTCCGTGCCGATCTCGCAGCTGGCGCGCGTGCACTTCGTGTGGGAGCCAGGCGTTGTGTGGCGCCTGGGCCGCGAGTGGGCCATTACCGTGCAGGCCGACGTCGTCGAAGGTATCCAGGGCCCCACCGTGTCGGGCCAGATCGACCCCCAACTGGCCGACCTGCGCGCGAAACTGCCGGCCGGCTACCGCATCGTCGAGAAGGGCGCGGCGTCCGACAGCGGCGAGGCCGAGCAGTCGATCGCCGTGAACCTGCCGCTGGCGCTGTTCCTGATCTTCACCCTGCTGATGCTGCAACTCCACAGCTTCTCGCGTTCCCTGCTTGTGTTCCTGACGGGGCCCCTGGGCGTGGCCGGCGCCGCGTTCGCGCTGCTGCTGCTGGGCCGCCCGCTGGGTTTCGTGGCCAACCTCGGCATCATTGCCCTGTTCGGCATGATCATCCGTAACTCGGTGATCCTGGTCGACCAGATCGAGCAGGACATCAAGGCCGGCAGCGCGCCGTGGGATGCCATCATCGAATCGGCCGTGCGGCGCTGCCGTCCCATCCTGCTGACGGCCGCCGCCGCCGCACTGGCGATGATTCCCCTGTCGCGCTCCGTGTTCTGGGGCCCGATGGCCGTGGCCATCATGGGCGGGCTGGTGGTGGCGACGGCGTTGACCTTGCTGTTCCTGCCGGCACTGTATGCGGCGTGGTTCCGGGTCAGCAAGCCGGCGGCCTGATAATAGGTGCGGAGGGAATAGATACAGAGGGAAAAGCCGGGGTCGGACAACAGGTATCCGACCCCGATTGCCGGTTTGGGCTTTTTTACTGCTCAGTTGGCGAAACGCCAAAATTCCATCCCCATTCCCTACAAAACCCAGTAAAATACCGTGTTGAAGTTGAAAGCCCCTGGGTGTTTTCAGGGTAGGGCGACCCGTTTTCAATTAATGGTCGCCCTTTGCTTTTGCAAAAGAGATCGGTGCCGCAAACCGACGCGCGAGCGCGGAACGGCACCGAGATGCGCGAGGATGGCGAAATTGGTAGACGCACCAGGTTTAGGTCCTGACGCCAGCAATGGTGTGGGGGTTCGAGTCCCCCTCCTCGCACCAACAGAATTCACATTTTTTGGACGATTTTTACATGGCAACTGCTGTCGAAACCTTGGGCAAACTCGAACGCCGCATCACGATTTCCTTCCCGCTGTCGGACGTCCGTTCCGAAGTGGAAAAGCGCCTCAAAGTGCAGGCCAAATCCGCTCGCGCCCCAGGCTTCCGTCCTGGCAAGGTGCCGATGAAGATGGTCGCGGCGCAGTATGGCTACCAGATCGAAACCGAAGTCCTGAACGATAAAGTGGGCCGCGCCTTCAACGACGCCGCCAACGAGAACAACCTGCGCGTGGCCGGCTTCCCGAACATCGAGCCGAAGTCGGACTCGCCGGAAGGCCAGCTGACGTTCGACGCCACTTTCGAAGTGTACCCGGAAGTGGAAATCGGCGACCTGTCCGCCGTCGAGCTGGAAACCGTCAAGTCGACCGTCACCGACGTCGAAATCGACAAGACCATCGACATCCTGCGCAAGCAGCGCGTGCACTTCCACACCAAGGGCGAGGCCGGTGAGCATGGCGACGGCGGCGAAGCCGTGGCCGCCAACGGCGACCGCGTGACCGTGGACTTCGTCGGCAAGATCGACGACGTCGAATTCCCAGGCGGCAAAGCCGACGACTACAGCTTCGTGCTGGGCGAAGGCCGCATGCTGCCGGAATTCGAAGCAGCCACCGTGGGCCTGAAAGTGGGCGAGTCCAAGACCTTCCCGCTGGCCTTCCCCGAGGACTACCATGGCAAGGACGTGGCCGGCAAAACCGCCGAGTTCACCATCACGCTGAAGAAGCTGGAATGGGCGCACCTGCCGGAAGTGGACGCGGAGTTCGCCAAGTCGCTGGGCGTTGCCGATGGCGACCTGACGAAGATGCGCGAAGATATCAAGGTCAACCTGGAACGTGAAGTGGCCGGCCGTGTCAAGGCCCGCAACAAGGAAGCCGTGATGGACGCGCTGGTCAAGACGGCCACGCTGGAAGTGCCACAGGCCCTGATCGCCCAGGACACCGAACGCCTGGCCGAGATGACCCGCCAGGACATGGCGCAGCGCGGCATGAACGTAAAAGATGTACCATTCCCGCCAGAGCTGTTCAAGGACAAGGCCGAGCGTCGCGTGCGCCTGGGCCTGATCCTGTCGAAGCTGGTCGGCGACAACAACCTGGCCGCCACGCCGGAACAGGTGAAGGCGCAGATCGAGGACTTCGCACAGAGCTACGAAGACCCGCGCGAAGTGCTGAAGTACTACTACAGCGACCGTCGCCGCCTGGCCGAAGTGGAAGCCCTTGTTTTGGAAGAAAACGTCGTTACTTACGTCCTGGGCCTGTCGAAAGCGTCGAGCAAGGAAATCCCGTTCGACGAACTGATGGGTAGCGCAGCGCAGGGTTAAGTTCCTGCCCCACACCCGGCGCCGGCAGCAGACAGTCTGATGACTGCTGCTGCCGGTGCTGCTTCACAAGGAAAGAGAATGATCGGAATGAATCGTAACCCGGCACTCGATACGGAAATGCTCGGCCTGGTGCCGATGGTGATCGAACAGAGCGGTCGTGGCGAGCGCTCGTATGACATCTATTCGCGCCTGCTGAAAGAGCGCGTGATCTTCATGGTCGGCCCGGTCAACGACCAGATGGCCAACCTGATCGTTGCCCAGCTGCTGTTCCTGGAAAGTGAAAATCCGGACAAGGATATTTCGCTGTACATCAACTCGCCGGGCGGTTCCGTCTCGGCCGGGCTGGCGATCTTCGACACGATGCAGTTCATCAAGCCCGACGTCTCGACGCTGTGCACGGGCATGGCCGCCTCGATGGGCGCCTTCCTGCTGGCCGCAGGCGCCAAGGGCAAGCGCTTCTCGCTGCCGAACTCGCGCATCATGATTCACCAGCCTTCCGGTGGATCGCAGGGCCAGGCGTCCGATATCGAGATCCAGGCCAAGGAAATCCTGTACCTGCGTCATCGCCTGAACAGCATCCTGGCGGAACGCACGGGCCAGTCGATCGACCAGATTGCCAAGGATACCGACCGCGACCGTTTCATGTCCGGCGACGAGGCTGCAGAATATGGCCTGATCGACAAGGTGTTGACGACCCGCGCTTGATGCGTCCCAAGCGAAATCGTTAAAAATCCGCCCGGACGCTACAACGTTCCGGGCGTTTTATTTTTATTTCGGGTAGCATGGTGGTTGTGTGCAGGATTTCTTGCCCTGCTTACATGGCGAAAGTCACGGCAAAACAAGGTTTTACCGTACATTCGCCGGCCCGGTATCCGAAGCGCAACACCCATTCTTGCAACTAAAGAAAACGTCCCATGTCCGACAAAAAATCTTCCAGCGGCGAAAAACTCCTGTACTGCTCCTTCTGCGGCAAGAGCCAGCACGAAGTCAAGAAGCTGATCGCCGGGCCCTCCGTCTTCATCTGCGACGAGTGCATTGATTTGTGCAATGACATCATCCGCGATGAGACGTCCAGCATCGAATCCGTCACGGGCGCCAAGTCGGATCTGCCGACGCCGCACGAGATCGCCGAGTTGCTGAACCAATACGTCATCGGCCAGCAGACGGCCAAGCGTATCCTGTCGGTGGCGGTGTACAACCACTACAAGCGCCTGAAACACCTGGGCAAGAAAGACGACGTCGAGCTGGCCAAGAGCAACATCCTGCTGGTCGGCCCCACGGGCTCCGGCAAGACCCTGCTGGCCCAGACCCTGGCGCGCATGCTGAACGTGCCGTTCGTGATCGCCGATGCGACGACGTTGACCGAGGCCGGCTATGTCGGCGAGGACGTCGAGAACATCATCCAGAAGCTGCTGCAGAGCTGCAACTACGATGTCGAGAAGGCCCAGCGCGGCATCGTCTACATCGACGAGATCGACAAGATTTCGCGCAAGTCGGACAACCCGTCGATTACCCGCGACGTGTCCGGCGAAGGCGTGCAGCAGGCCTTGCTGAAACTGATCGAAGGCACGATGGCATCGGTACCGCCGCAGGGCGGGCGCAAGCATCCGAACCAGGACTTCGTGCAGATCGACACGACCAACATCATGTTCATCTGCGGCGGCGCCTTCGACGGCCTGGCCAAGATCATCTCGAATCGTTCCGAAAAGAGCGGCATCGGCTTCTCGGCCACCGTGAAGAGCCAGGAACAGCGCTCGAACAGCGACATCCTGCTGGAAGCGGAGCCGGAAGACCTGATCAAGTTCGGCCTGATCCCCGAGCTGGTGGGCCGCCTGCCCGTCGTCGCGACCCTGGCCGAACTGACCGAGGAAGCGCTGATCCAGATCCTGGTGGAACCGAAGAACGCGCTGATCAAGCAGTACAGCAAGCTGCTGGAAATGGAAGGCGCCGAGCTGGAAATTCGCCCGGCCGCCCTGCATGCGATCGCCAAGAAGGCGCTGGCGCGCAAGACCGGTGCCCGCGGCCTGCGTTCCATCCTGGAGCACGCGCTGCTGGACATCATGTACGACCTGCCGAACCAGCAGAACGTCACCAAGGTGGTAATTGACGAGAACACCATTACGCAGGGTGCGAAACCTTTGCTGATTTATCAGGAGACGCCGAAAGCGTCTGGTGAAAATTAATTAAGGGTTGCACACAACCGCAAAAAGCGTTTTGCATCCGTACGGCAAGGCAGTACAATCGAAACCAATAAGAGAAGCAGGCTTCACTCGAAAAGCCACTCGCGGCGCCTGTCGCGCGTGGCTTTTTTCATTCGGTGCCCGCATTTTTTTGGAGCAGGTCAGCCGGTAATAAACTCCGGTGAACCCTGCAAGCGACTAATATTTAGGCAATATTATGTGTTGCCAATAAATATTATGACCGCAGGTCTTGTGATTCGGCTGCAAGTGCCTACATCATAAACATGCTTTTACATAAGGTACGCCATGACAACTTCCAAATTAACTGAGCAGACTCAACTGCCGTTGTTGCCTTTACGGGATGTGGTTGTTTTCCCGCATATGGTGATACCCCTGTTCGTGGGGCGTCCAAAATCGATCAAGGCGCTGGAAGCCGCAATGGAGCAGGGCAAGAGCATCATGCTCGCCGCCCAGAAAGCAGCAGCCAAGGACGAACCGTCCGCCACCGACATCTACGAAATCGGCTGCGTCGCCAATATCCTGCAGATGCTGAAACTGCCCGACGGCACCGTCAAGGTCCTCGTCGAAGGCGCCCAGCGCGCCCGCATCCGCAAGATCACCGACGCGCCCACGCACTTCGTGGCCGACCTGACGCCGCTCGAATCGGAAATCGGCGACGATTCCGAAATCGAAGCGATGCGCCGCGCCATCGTGCAGCAGTTCGATCAATACGTAAAACTGAACAAGAAGATCCCGCCCGAGATCCTGGCTTCGCTGTCGGGCATCGACGATGCCGGCCGCCTGGCCGACACGGTCGCCGCGCACCTGCCGTTGAAGCTCGAGCAGAAACAGGTCATCCTGGAGATCTTCAACGTCGCCAAGCGGCTGGAACACCTGCTGGGCCAGCTGGAAGGCGAGCTGGACATCCTGCAGGTCGAGAAGCGCATCCGTGGCCGCGTGAAGCGCCAGATGGAGAAGTCGCAGCGTGAGTACTACCTGAACGAACAGGTCAAGGCCATCCAGAAGGAACTGGGCGAAGGCGAAGAGGGTGCCGATTTCGACGAGCTCGAGAAAAAGGTGCTCGCCGCCAAGATGCCGAAGGAAGCGCTGGACAAGGCCAATGCCGAGCTGAAAAAGCTGAAACTGATGTCGCCGATGTCGGCCGAAGCCACCGTCGTGCGCAACTATATCGACACGCTGGTGTCGCTGCCGTGGAAGAAGAAGTCCAAGGTCAACAACGACCTGTCCAATGCCGAGAAGGTGCTGGAAGGCGATCACTACGGCCTCGACAAGGTCAAGGAACGCATCCTGGAATACCTCGCGGTGCAACAGCGTGTCGACAAGCTGAAAGCGCCGATCCTGTGCTTCGTCGGTCCTCCCGGTGTCGGCAAGACGTCGCTGGGCCAGTCCATCGCCCGTGCCACGAACCGCAAGTTCGTGCGCATGGCCCTGGGCGGCGTGCGCGACGAAGCCGAGATCCGCGGCCACCGCCGCACGTACATCGGCTCGATGCCGGGCAAGGTGCTGCAATCGCTGGCGAAAGTCGGCGTGCGCAACCCCCTGTTCCTGCTCGACGAGATCGACAAGATGGGTGCGGATTTCCGCGGCGACCCGTCGTCGGCCCTGCTTGAGGTGCTGGACCCGGAACAGAACCACACGTTCTCGGATCACTACATCGAAGTGGACTTCGACCTGTCGGACGTGATGTTCGTGGCGACGTCGAACTCGTACAACATCCCGCCGGCACTGCTGGACCGGATGGAAGTGATCCGCCTGTCGGGTTACACCGAGGACGAGAAGACCAGCATCGCGCTGCGCTACCTGCTGCCCAAGCAGATCAAGAACAACGGCCTGAAGGAAGGCGAGATCTCCGTCAGCGAAGCGGCCATCCGCGACGTGATTCGCTACTACACCCGTGAAGCGGGCGTGCGTTCGCTGGAACGGGAAGTGTCGAAGATCTGCCGCAAGGTCGTCAAGCTGCTGCTCCTGAAGAAGACCGAGAAGAAGGTCTTGATCACGCCGAAAAACCTGGACAAGTTCCTGGGCGTGCGTCGCTACGACTTCGGCGTGGCCGAGAAGGAAAACCAGGTCGGCCAGGTGGTCGGTCTGGCCTGGACGGAAGTGGGCGGCGACCTGCTGACGATCGAAGCGGTCAGCATGCCGGGCAAGGGCAACGTCATCCGCACCGGTACCCTGGGCGACGTGATGAAGGAATCGATCGAGGCAGCCCGCACCGTTGTGCGCAGCCGGGCACAGCGCCTGGGCATCAAGGCCGAGGTGTTCGAGAAGCAGGACATGCACATCCACGTGCCGGAAGGTGCGACGCCGAAGGACGGTCCGTCCGCCGGTATCGCCATGACGACGGCGATGGTGTCGGTCTTCACAGGCATTCCCGTGCGCGCCGACGTGGCGATGACGGGCGAGATCACCCTGCGCGGCGAAGTGCTGCCGATCGGTGGCCTGAAGGAAAAGCTGCTGGCGGCTCATCGCGGCGGCATCAAGACGGTGCTGATCCCCGAGCAGAACGTCAAGGACCTGGCCGACATTCCGGACAATGTGAAGAACAAGCTGGAAATCGTGCCCGTGCGCTGGATCGACAAGGTACTGGAAATCGCCCTGGAACGTCAGCCTGAAGCGCTGGCCGACGTGCCGGCGGTGGAGCCGGTGGCAGCCGCGACGGCCAAGCCGGACGGCCAGACCGAGGTAGTAAAACACTAAGAGAGTCCAGGTTCGGACCACAAGCGGGCACCCAGGCGGTGCCCGTTTGCTTTTTACACGCACTTTTTACAACTTCACGCCTTGACACAGAGCAAGCGCCGCCTGTTTAATACGGCCTGAGATTTTTCTCTGCCCTATAGGGAGCCTCGAAAAATCCACTGCGTCTCACCCGGTGCACGCGCCGTCGTCTGGTCGCGAAGATTTTTCGAAGCCCCTTCCATCTACCGCCGCGCCGAAGACGGCGCGGAAACGGTATAAATGATTTAAACCTTTGTGACGGGGAACAAGCTGTGAACAAGACTGAACTGATCGACCATATCGCCACTTCCGCTGACATCTCGAAAGCGGCCGCGGCACGCGCGCTGGACGCGATGATCGATGGCGTTACCACCACCCTGGCCAAGAACGACAGCGTTACCCTGGTCGGCTTCGGCACCTTCATGGTCAGCGAGCGCGCAGCCCGCACCGGCCGCAACCCGCGCACCAAGGAAGAGATCACGATCGACGCCGCCAAGGTGCCGAAATTTAAAGCTGGTAAAGCCCTGAAAGATGCTGTAAACTAACGGACATCAGCAGGCAACAGGTGTTACCGCAGTGCCTGCGGATTATTGGGAGTTAATATTTCCAAGTTGTCGCACTGAGGTGAAAGCCTCGATCTGGAGCGGTAGTTCAGTTGGTTAGAATACCGGCCTGTCACGCCGGGGGTCGCGGGTTCGAGTCCCGTCCGCTCCGCCAGAATGCCAGAAAAGGCCCGATTCGTCGGGCCTTTTTTCATTCGGCGCAGCGGAGCGCTCTCCCTGCGGAGAGCGCGGCGGGACTCGAAGGGTTTCGCTTGCAAGCGAAACCGCGGCCCGCAGGATGTGGGCGAGTCCCGTCCGCTCCGCCAGAATGCCAGAAAAGGCCCGATTCGTCGGGCCTTTTTTCATTCGGCGCAGCGGAGCGCTCTCCCTGCGGAGTATTCTCCAAAGGAGAATACGATTGCTCCAGGGGAGCACTCGTCTCCTGACTCGAAGGGCTTCGCTTGCAAGCGAAACCGCGGCCCGCAGGATGTGGGCGAGTCCCGTCCGCTCCGCCAGAATGCCAGAAAAGGCCCGATTCGTCGGGCCTTTTTACATTCGGCGCAGCGGAGCGCTCTCCCTGCGGAGTATTCTCCAAAGGAGAATACGATTGCTCCAGGGGAGCACTCGTCTCCTGACTCGAAGGGCTTCGCTTGCAAGCGAAGCCGCGGCCCGCAGGATGTGGGCGAGTCCCGTGCGCTCCGCCAGAATGCTAAAAAAGGCCCGATTCGTCGGGCCTTTTTGCATTCGGCGCAGCGGAGCGCTTCCCCTGCGGAGTATTCTCCAAAGGAGAATACGATTGCTCCAAGGGAGCACTCGTCACCTGACTCGAAGGGCTTCGCTTGCAAGCGAAGCCGCGGCCCGCAGGATGTGGGCGAGTCCCGTCCGCTCCGCCAGAATGCCAAAAAAGGCCCGATTCGTCGGGGCTTTGCGCATGCTGCGCCGTAGCGCCCGATGTCGCGAACGCCTGTGACGCCGCTGGGGGCTGTCCCCGCACGGGAACTGTCCCCGGTTTTAAGCAGGCATCCGCCGCAGCACAGTTCGATGTCGCCAACACAGTCAACCCACATGAAAAGGTCCCTGGGTTGCTGCATGCGTGGCACGGTCACTTCCGCCGATCGCACCAAGCTGCCAAAGTTGCAATTCATTCAAAGTGTTGCCTTGCTAACCGGGGGTGTGCGCCCTATAATCGCGAGAGCAGCAGAGGGGCGAACGCGTGTTCGCCTTTTTTTGTAGGAGGCGCGCATTGCGGCCCCTGCAGTGATCCACTCATCAAATTGGCTGACCATGTTTGAATTCATTCGTTCGCATCAAAAACTGATGCAGATTTTGCTGGCGATTGTCATCGTTCCGTCCTTCGTGTTCGTGGGCGTCAGCGGTTATGAAAGCTTCGGCGACAATGCCACCACGGTGGCCAAGGTCGACGGCCAGCCATTGACGCAACAGGAATACGAGCAGGCCCTGCGCCGCCAGCTGGACCAGTACCGCCAGCGCCTGGGCACGCAGTTCGACCAGAAGCTGTTCGATACGCCGGAATTCCGCCAGAGCGTGCTGGACAACCTGATCGCCCAGCGCGCCATCACGTCCGAAGCCCAGCGCAGCCACCTGGCCGCCACGGACGCCGCCGTCCAGCGCGCCGTCGCCCAGAGCCTGCAGGACGTGCCCGGCATGTTCAAGGCCGACGGCAAGATCGACGAGGAAAAGGCCGCCAACCTGATCGCCGCGCAGACGGGCCTGACGCCGCAAGGCTATGTGCAGACGCTCAAGCGCGACATGACCGTGCAGCAGCTGGCCGCCGGCGTGCAGGGCAGCGCCTTCGCGCCCCGTACCGTCGCCAAGATGGTGTCGGACCTGACGGAGCAGGAACGCGAAGTGCAGGAACTGGTGCTGCCGCTGTCCGGCTTTGCCGCCAGCACGCAGGTCACGGATGCCGAGATCAAGGCCTTCTACGACAAGAACAGCAAGCTGTTCGAAGTGCCCGAGCAGGCCAAGGCCGAATACGTGGTGCTGGATGCCAATGCCATCGCCGCGCAGACCACCGTCACCGACGAGGAAGTGGCCACCGCCTACAAGGCCGCGCCGACCCGTTTCACGGCGCCGGAAGAGCGCCGCGCCAGCCACATCCTGGTGGCCGCCGGCAAGGACGCCAACGCCGCCGCCAAGGCTGCCGCCAAGGCGAAGGCCGAAGCCATCCTGGCCGACGTGAACAAGGCTCCGGCCCAGTTTGCACAGATCGCCAAGGCCAAGTCGGAAGATCCCGGCTCGGCCGAGCAGGGCGGCGACCTGGGCGTGATCGAAAAAGGCTCGCTGGTGCCGAGCGTGGAAAGCGCCATCTTCGCGCTGAAGCAGGGCGAAGTGAGCAAGCTGGTCGAATCCGAATTCGGCTACCACATCATCACCGTCACGTCGTTGAAGCCGGCCGCCGTCAAGCCCTTCGAGGAAGTCAAGGGCGAGATCGCCGCCGAACTGAAGAAGCAAAAGGCCGCGAAGAAGTATGCCGACACCGTCGAGACCTTCACCAACACCGTCTACGAGCAGGCCGACAGCCTGAAGCCCGTAGCCGACAAGCTGGGCCTGACGATCAACGTGGCCGAAGGCCTGGGCCGCACGCCCAATCCGGCCGCCGCGACGGCACCGTACAATAACGCCAAGTTCCTGACGGCCCTGTTCTCCGACGACGTCGTGAAGAACAAGCGCAACACCGAAGCGGTGGAGGTGGCACCGAACACCCTGGTGGCCGGCCGCATCGCCGAGTTCAAGCCGGCGTCGAAGCGTCCGCTGGCCGAGGTGTCGGAGCAGATCCGCCAGCGCGTGCTGGCCGAGAAGGCCCTGGCTGCCGCCAAGAAGGCGGGCGAAGCGAAACTGGCCGCCGTCAAGGCTTCCGGCGACGCCACCGGTTTCGGGGCGCCGCTGACCATCTCGCGTGCCAAGGCCGAAGGCATCAACCCGCTGGCCGCCCGCGCCGTGCTGAAGGCCGATGTGTCGAAGCTGCCCGCGTATGTCGGCGTCGACCTGCCGGGCATGGGCTACGGCATCTACCGCATCGGCAAGGTACACGTGCCGGCCACGCAGGACGAAGGCCGCCGCAAGTCCGATGCCGAAGCGATCGACAATATCGTCGCCCAGCAGGACATGATCAACTATGTCGACGTGCTCAAGGAAAAGGCCAAGGTCAAGATCCTGCGGCCCGTCACGAGTGCCAAGACCGACGCCGCCCAGTAAGCGCGGCAGCGTACAAAACGAAGGCCACCCTCGGGTGGCCTTTTTTCATGGTGCGCCCGGCAGGGCGCACTTACTTGGAGGTGAAAGTCCTCTGCTCGCCCGACAGGGGGAAGAGCTGGCTGAACGGCAAGGGTGTCGCGGGCGACTGCGAATCTGAAGGAAGCCGAAGGCAAAACGCTGGCCTGACGACTCGATGCAAGTCGATGACGCGACAAGGCAGGCAACTGCGCCAGACACGGATGGAAGCGATGGGAAATCGCGGGCATCCGTGCCGGGTGCCGAGGCGGGCACGGCGGAGGATGGGCAAACGAAAGCGGAAGGATCGTGGCTGGTGGAGGCCGTGGTCGAACGTGGCAACCTCTGGCAAGCGTATGAGCGGGTCATGCGGCACAAGGGAGCAGCGGCGTCGATGGACTGACCGTGGCCGACTTCAAGGCATGGCTGCAACAGCACTGGCCAGTCGTCAAGGCAGCACTGCTGACAGGCGAGTACATGCCGAACGCGGTACGCAAAGTGGAAATGCCGAAGCCGAACGGCGGGGTGAGGACACTGGGCATGCCGACCGTGCTGGACCGCCCGATACAGCAGGCGCTGCTGCAAGTGCTGCAACCGGAATTTGAATCCGGCTTCTCCGAACACAGCTACGGGTTTCGCCCCGGCCGCAACGCATGGCAAGCGGTCCAGCGAGCGCAAGACTATATCAGGGAAGGCCGCCACTGGGTGGTCGACCTCGATCTGGAGAAATTCTTTGACCTTGTGAACCACGATATCCCGATGTCGCGGGTAGCGCGCAAGGTCAAGGATGAGCGGATTCTGAAACTGATCCGGCGCTGCCTCGAGGCGGGCTTGATGACCGACAGGATCGTCAGCATGAGGACAGAAGGAACGCCGCAAGGCGGTCCGCTGTCACCGCTGCTGTCGAACATCCTGCTGACCGATCTTGACCGGGAACTGGAGCGCCGGGGACACCGATTCTGCCGCTATGCCGACGACTGCAACATTTATGTCGGAAGCGAACAGGCAGGGCAACGTGCAATGGCAACGATCACCGGATACCTGGAGTGCAGATTAAAGCTCCGGGTCAATCGGGAGAAAAGCGCCGTGGCGCGGCCTTGGCGGAGGAAGTTTCTCGGCTATAGCTTCACGTGGCACAAGCAGATGCGTCTGAGAATCGCCGTCAGCAGTATCAAGCGACTGAAAGACAGGGTGCGGGAAATCGTCGTCGGGAATGCCTCGCGCAATCTTGGCGCGACGATCAAAACGACCTGAATCCCGTACTGCGGGGCTCGATATCGTACTTCCGGCTGATCGAGGTGAGAGGTGTCCTGCATGACTTGGACGGGTGGATACGTCGAAAACTGCGGTGCCTGTTATGGCGTCAATGGAAGCGCCCGGCGACACGTCACTGGAAACTGCAGCAACGAGGCCTGGATGCACATCGGGCATGGAAGTCGGCATGCAATGGACGTGGCCCATGGTGGAACGCAAGCCATATGAACGATGCGTTTCCAAAACGCTTCTTCGACACACTAGGTTTGGTCTCGCTGCCGGATACCCGACAGCGCTTCCAGTTTGATTAATGAACCGCCGTATGCGGAACCGCACGTACGGTGGTGTGAGAGGGCGGTGAGGGCGACCTCACCCCCTACTCGATGACGCGTATGCCGGCAGCTCCTGTCAGGTCGTGCAGCCCGCGTGCGGCGGGGCCGAACAGTCAGGTAGAAACCGGTTCCTCGTGCAGCGCGCGCGCGGCGGCCAGGAATGCGGCGGGCGAGATGTCGGCCAGGTGCACGGCGCGGGCCCCCTCGTACTGCGTGAAGTTGCGGTGGATCGAGCGGGTGTAGGCAGGGTCGTAGTGCGCCACCAGCAGCTCCTCGACCAGTTCGGACATATGGCCTTCTGTCGCCATGTCCTGCCATCGGGCGATGGTTGCCTTGCCGTGCAGGTCGGTCAGGTAGGTCAGCTGGGCGTTCAGGGCCGGCGCATTGCAGGCGAAGTGCTGGTAGTCCTCGATCAGCAGCCTGACCCGCGCCTGGCGCGACACCTCCAGGGCCACGCAGGGCGAGGCGCGCATGCGCCCCATCAGCGCGGCCGGCACGCGCAGGGCGCCCACCTTCTTGCTTTCCGATTCGACGAACACGGGCCGGTCGGCATCGAAGCGGCGCAGCCGGTTCCAGATCGACGTCTCGAAGGCCTTTTGCGAAGGCTGCGGCTGGCAGGGCAGGTTGCCCAGCACGGAGCCCCGGTGCGCCGCCAGCTGCTCCAGGTCCAGCACCTGGGCGCCGATCGATTCCAGCGTGTCGAGCAGGCGCGTCTTGCCGCTGCCGGTGGTGCCGCAGATGACGCGGAAATCCAGCTGCGGCACCTGTTCCAGGTCTGCGTTCACTCTGTTGCGGAAGGCCTTGTAGCCGCCGTCGAGCTGCACCACGGGCCAGCCGATCTTGGCCAGGATATGGGCCATCGAGCCGCTGCGATTGCCGCCGCGCCAGCAATAGACCAGGGGCGTCCAGTCGCGCGGCTTGTCCTGCCACAGCGTTTCGATATGATGGGCGATGTTCTTCGCCACCAGCACGGCGCCCAGCTTCTTGGCCTCGAAGGCGCCCGTCTGCTTGTACAGGGTACCCACGACGATGCGCTGCTCGTCGTCCAGCACGGGGCAGTTGATGGCGTCGGGCAGGTGGTCGAGCGCGAACTCGCCCGGGCTGCGGGCGTCGATGATGGTGTCGAAGTCCTCCAGGCGGGCCAGGACGTCGTCGATGCGGAGGATTTCGGGATACTTCATGAGGCTCTCATTTGGCGCGCAGCAGCGGCTGCAGCGTGGGCCAGATATTGGCCAGGATGATCGGATGGGCGGTGGCCAGCGGGTGCAGGCGGTCGGCCTGGAACAGGTCGGCCTTTTCGGCCACGCCATCGAGCATGAACGGCGCCAGCGGCACCTTCTCGTCGCGGCTGATGCGGCCGAACATGGCGAAGAACTTCTCCGCGTAATCGCGCCCGTAGTTCGGCGGGATGCGCATGCCCACCAGTAGCACCTGTGAGCCGGCCTTCTTTGCCGTGGACACCATGGCGCGCAGGTTGGCATCGGCGGCCGCCACGGGCAGGCCGCGCAGGCCATCATTGGCGCCCAGTTCGATGACGACGATATCGGGCTTGTGCCGCGCCAGCAGGGCCGGCAGGCGGGTGCGTCCGCCGCTGGTGGTCTCGCCGCTGACGCTGGCGTTGACGATGCGGACATCGCTGCTGGACGCCTGCAGTTTCTTCTCCAGCAGCGCGACCCAGCCGCTGCCCCGTGCCAGGCCATATTCAGCCGACAGGCTGTCGCCCACCACGAGCAGCGTTTTTGGGGCAGAATAGGCGCTTGCGCTGATGGATATCAACAGCAGCGCGCACCAGGCCAACAGCTTCCTTCCAATGCCCGCGCGGGCCCCGGACGGACCTCGCGGCAAACTTTGCAATAAACTTCGCAGTAAACCTTCAAACATACTTCCAACCATGCCCGATTTCCCCAATGCGTCCAGCAGTTTCGTTCCAGATTCGCCGGCGGCAAACGTTGCGCGCCCCCAGGCGCACAGCGACACCGGCGCCATCGCCGTGCGCGGCCTCACCAAGCGGGTGGCCGATGCCAGCGGTGAGCTGACCATATTGCACAGCGTCGATTTTACCGTGCAAAAGGGCGAGACGGTTGCCATCGTGGGCGCCTCCGGTTCCGGCAAGTCGACCCTGCTCGGCTTGCTGGCCGGCCTGGACACGCCCAGCGGCGGCACCGTGCTGCTCGAAGGGACCGATATCTTCGCCCTCGACGAGGACGGCCGCGCCGCGCTGCGCAAGGCCAGGCTGGGTTTCGTGTTCCAGTCCTTCCAGCTGCTGGCCCACCTGACGGCGCTGGAAAACGTCATGCTGCCGCTGGAACTGGCCGGCGACGGCAATGCCCGCGCCAGGGCCGAGGCCATGCTGGGCCGGGTCGGCCTGGGCACGCGGCTGAAGCACTATCCGAAGTTCCTGTCCGGCGGCGAACAGCAGCGCGTCGCACTGGCGCGCGCCTTCGTCACCGAGCCGCCGCTGCTGCTGGCGGACGAGCCGACCGGCAGCCTCGATGCGGCCACGGGCGAAGCGGTGATCCAGCTGATGTTCGAACTCAATCGGGAGCGCGGCTCCACCCTGGTCCTCGTCACGCACGACACCAGCATTGCGGCCCGTTGCGGACGCACCATCACCATCGCGGCGGGCCGGCTGGTGTAAGCAGTCAGGCGCCGCCGCGCGCCACCAGCCGGTTCAGCGCCGTGCGGATGGCGGGTATCAGCTCGCCGGCCGCCAGGCCGACCGGCCCCACACCTTCCGTCACCAGCACGTCGGCCGCCATGCCGTGCAGCCAGGCCGCGGCGAGGGCCGCCTCCCACGCCGG
>NZ_WNKZ01000076.1 GCF_009720835.1 Pseudoduganella buxea | reverse complement strand
TGCGTGCCGCCAGCGCGCGCTACGACGGCGGCGCATATTTCCCGACGGCCCTGGCGGCCTACCGCGACCGCCTGCAGCGCGTCTGCGCGGCACTGGCCGGGGCGGGCGTGCCCGGCGTGCCCGCCATCCTGCATTCCCTGCTGCACATGTCGTTCAACCGGGCCGGCGTCATCCCCTTGCGCGAGCAGTCGATCCGCCTGTTCGCGCTGGCCCTGTACGAGGAAAGGACTTTCGCATGAGCTTCCTGCAACTGCGCATCCACTGCGCCGACAATGTCGCGCCGTTCTACCGCAAGGTGGCCGCGCCCCTGCAAGCGATGCTGGCGCGGCAGGGCCATGACCGCTGGACCCTTGCGCGGGGCTGGCAGCACGGCCCCCATTATTTGCTGACGTTCGATACGGCCGGCCTGCAGGGCGGCTGGCTGGACGAAGCCCAGGTGCTGGTGCACGCCTTCCTGGCGGCGCACCCTTCGCAGGCCGTCGACCCGGAACGCTACCGCGCCCTGCAGGCGCGCCTGAACGCCGTCGAGGCGGCCGGCATCGATCCCGACGTCATCGCGCCGAACGACACGCTGTCGCTGCACGAGACGGATGCGGCGCAACTGGCGGCGAAGTATGAGTCAAGAGTCCAGTGGCTGTCCGTGTTCGAGACGGAGGCGCGGCTGCGCGCCTTGATCGTGCGGGGCTGGCTGGCCTGCGAGCGGCACGAACAGTTCGTCGCGCAGCTGATGCTGCTGCTGGCCAGCGTCTATCCGCCGGTGCCGTCGGATGACCCGGCGCGGCCGGAATACGACGGCTTCCTGTCCTATCACTCCAATTACATCTTCTGGCGCCACACCTTGCCGCCGCACCAGCGCGTGCAGGTCGATGCCCGCTTCGACAGCGACTACACGGCCATGGTGGACCAGTACCGCCTCTGGCTGGCCGAGCTGCCCGCCGCGATCCGCGACGAGGGTAGCCTGCTGGGCGATACGGCTCGCCTGCTGGCCGGGCGCTTCGCCGCCTTCGTGGACCTTGCCCGGCGCGACGTGATCCACGCCCGCTCGCCGTTCGCCCGCGAGCACACGGCGCGGCGGGACAGCGTCTCCGAATTTCACCAGGCCTTCTTCTATAACGACGATGGCAGCGGCTTTCAATTCAGTACCGACTTCTGTGCCTACCGCTGGCTGCTCAATATTGTCTACAAGGCTTTTCCCCTGCTGAATATTCCGCCGCTGCGGCGCCAGCAGCTGAACCACGGCCTGGACCGCCTGCACCTGGAACAGCCCGACAATATCACGGCCCTGCGCGCCGCCCTGCAGGATGGCGAAACGGTCGCGGCATGAATATTTATGCGGCGTGTGACAATGTGTGATCAAGTTCTCAGTTTCCGTGTCGTAACAGGTGGTGCAGGGGAGATAGTTCCTCCGTGCCACCGACACGACCGATGCCGCTCTCTATCAACAACAATGTCAATTCGCTGTTCGCCCAGCGCGCCCTGGGCCGTGCGGGGGCCGACTTGTCGGCATCGCTGCAGCGGCTCTCGAGCGGGCTGCGGATCAATTCGGCGAAGGACGATGCGGCCGGCCTGGCCATTTCGCAGCGCATGGGCGCGCAGCTGCGCGGCCTGTCGCAGGCGGGGCGCAATATCAACGACGGCATTTCGCTGACGCAGACGGCGGAAAGCGCGATCGGCCAGATCGGCGACAACTTCCAGCGCATCCGCGAGCTGGCCGTGCAGGCCGCCAGCGACACCAACAGCAGCAGCGACCGCGCCGTCATCCAGCGCGAGGCGGACGAACTGGTGATGGAGAACTACCGCATCGCCACCGACACCAATTTCAATGGCTTGAAGCTGCTGGACGGCTCGTTCAACGGCGCGCTGCAGATCGGTCACCGGGCCGGCGATGTCCTGATGCTGAACCTGCCGTCGATGTTCAAGCAGAACAGCAGCGGCGGCTTCGCCGAGGACCCGATCTCGCTGGCCAGCCACGCCGATGCCACGCTGGCGCTGACCTACCTCGATGGCCAGCTGGCGAACATCAACCTCCAGCGCGCGAAGCTGGGCGCGACGCAGAACCGGCTCACCTTCGCGTATGAAAACGTGCAGTCGATGTCGGGCAACCTGGCCGAATCGCGCTCGCGCATCGTCGACACGGATTTCGCCGCCGAAGCGACGAACCTGACCCGTTCGCAAATCCTGCAGCAGGCGGCATCGGCCATGCTGGCGCAGGCCAACTCGCTGCCTAACCAGATCCTGCAGTTGCTGCGCTAAGGTTTGGTCGCCCGCCCGAACTGGCCATCGAGCCAGTCATAGGCCTGCTGCTGCGCTTCACGGGGAAAGGCATGCCCGCCCGGCAGGATGCGCGTGTCGAACTTGTCGCCCGCGTGCCAGGCCTGCCACACCTTCGCCATCTTCCCGAACGCCTGCTGCACCGAGGGCAGGGGGAACAGCGGGTCGGCCGCGCCGGCGAAGAACAGTGCCGGTTTCGGCGCGGCCAGGCTGGCCGCATCGGGAAAGTCGAGGTGACGCAGCAGGCCCGGATGCAGCATCTGGAAGGCCGACGAGCCACGCAACTGGTTGTTGGACGGGACCATCAGGCCGTCCGTGGTGGCCATCCAGTTCACCGCCACCAACGCCGTCACGTCGTCGGACAGTGCCGCCACCTGCCAGGCCCGCAAGGCGCCCATCGAAAATCCCAGTGCCGCCACGCGGCGCCGGTCCACTTCCGGCAGCGACGCGAGAAAGGCCGCCGCGCGCGTGTCTTCCAGCGCCATATTCCCTGCCAGCGAGCTGCCCAGGTTGAAGAAATTGGCGGCCAGCGCCTGCTGTGCGTCGCCCGTCAGGGGGCCCCGGTCGCCCCAGCCCAGCGCGTCGGCCACCAGCACCACGTAGCCGCGTCGCGCCAGCTCGTCGCCCGGGTAGCGGCCGGAAAAATACTTGTCGGCCCACGTGCGCGATGCCGCCAGGCGCGCTTCGTCGCCCCATGGCTCGGCCATCTTTTCCTTGCCGATGTCGAAGCGCCCGCCATGATCGTGCAGCATCAGCGCGGCCGGATGGGAACCTTTCGCCTTCGGCACCAGCAGCAGCGCACGCACGCGGCTCACCGCCGTCAGGTTGAACACCACCTGGCGCGCCACGTAGCTGCCCCGGTCGATCTCGGCGATGACCTGGGGCGCGAAGGGCGTGTCGTCGCGGTCCTGCAAAGTCACCTCCCACAACTTCGCCCGCCCCGCCGCGCGCCACGCCGGCAAATCCTTCACGGCCGGCGTCCACGCCAGCGGGAAGGCCAGCCTGGCTTTGAGCGCCGGGGCAAACACGGGCAGGTTGCCGTCGATGGCGTGACGCTGGTAGTCCTGGGCGGCGGCGGTGGTGGCTGAGACGGAAGCGGCAGCGAAAGCGGCAGCAAAGGTGGCAGCGGCTTTCCAACGGGTGCGGCGGGTCATGCGGTCTCCTTGGCTGGCGGCGCATCGCCGCACTAGGCAGCTTAGCAAGTTTGCAATATTATGTTTCCAGCTTTCACTAACTTACGCGATGAAAGCGCCCCCTGCAAGTCCACCGTCCGAAGGAGTCGCCCCATGCTGGTTCGTACCGTTGCCGCACTCAGTTTGTCATTTGCCGTTTCCGCTGCCTGGGCCCAGGCCGAAGCACCCGCCGCCGATCCGGCGTCGGCCGCCGAGGAAGCCCAGCCCGAAAAAATCCTCGTCGTCGGCCAGCGCCCCGGCCCAGGCCTGTGGAAGGTGTCGAAGGGCGATCATGTGCTGTGGGTGTTCGGCACCTATTCGCCGCTGCCGAAGAAGATGGAATGGCGCTCGCAGCAGGTGGAGGCCATCATGGCCCAGTCGCAGGAGCTGCTGGCGCAGCCTTACGCCTCGCTGGAAGTGGGGCGCCTGCGGTCCTTGACGCTGCTGCCGTTCATGATCGGCATGGAGAAGAACCCGGACGGCGCCCAGTTGCGCGACAAGCTGCCGCCGGACGTGTACGAACGCTGGCTCGTGCTGCGTAAGAAATACCTGAAGGACGATGAGGGCTACGAGCGCCAGCGCCCCGTGTTTGCCGCGGGCGAGTTGTACGAGAAAAGCCTGGCGCACGTTGGCCTCGTCAACGGCAGCGAGGTGCGCAAGACGCTGGTGAAGCTGGCGGAAAAGAACAAGCTGAAGATCACGCAGACGAAGCTGGACATTCCCGTGGACAGCCCCGTCAAGGTGCTGCGCGAATTCAAGAGGACGCCGATGGACGACGTGGCCTGCTTCACCGACACCGTCACGCGCGTGGAAAACGACCTGGATGCGATGCGCACCCGCGCCAATGCGTGGGCCAAGGGCGACCTGGACGCGATCCGCAAGCTGCACTTCCCGTCCCACGAGGAGGCCTGCAACAACGCCATCCTGAACAACACGGTGATGAAGGAAAAAATCGGTACGGACGGCATGATGCAGCGCGTGCGGGCGACTTGGCTGACGGCGGCGGAAAAGGCGCTGGAGGCGAACAAGTCCACCGTCGCGCTGTTGCCGCTGAAGGAGCTGCTCGACCCGCAAGGCTACCTGGCCGCCTTGCAGGCCAAGGGCTACGCGGTGGAGCAGCCGGAGTAGGGAAGGACCTGCGCCTCAGGGCGACAGGGCTTCTTCCAGTGCGTCGATGGCATCGTCCAGCAGGGCGATGCGATCCTGCTCCGCCTGCGACGGGCCGATGCCCTGGGCCTCGTTCGAATCGATGTCCGCCTGCAACCGCGAGCGCTCGGTCTTGAGCTCGTCGGCCAGCGCCGCGATTTCGCCGCCATGGGTTGCGAGCAGTTCATCCTGGATCAGGATATGCAAGTCGCTGATGCCGCCCACCAGCCGGCCCGCGCGGCCCTGCTGCACGCGGCGCGTCACTTCCTCGCGCCACGCGTCGAGCTGGTCGAGTGCCTCATGCCGCGCGGCCCCCTGGTCGGGCAGGTCGTCAGGCTCCACAGGCTCTTCAGGATCCACAGGCTCTTCAGGCCCGGATTCGAATGGCTCGCTCATGCTGCTCCCCTCGCAGTGGATGGTCGCAGGAATCTTAACAGGCTCCCGGGCCGGCCGGCGTGCGCACCTTGCCGCAGCCGGTGGCCCGGATGACGCGGGTCAGAACTTGTAGTTCATGCCGAACAACACGGTGCGCCCATACTTCGCATATTCCAGCTGGCGATCCTTGCGGTTGGCATAGGTTTCGTAGGCCGCATTGTTCAGGTTATTCACCTGCAGCAGCAGGCCCAGGCCTTTCAGGCTGCCGTCGTTGAAGGTATAGCCCACCTGGAAGTCGGTCGTGACGCCGCCCACCACGTAACGCAGCTGGCGGTCGCCCGCGAAGTCGCCGATCTCGCCGACGAAGTCCGAACGGTGACGCCCGCTGATACGGGTCGAGAAGCCCGCCTTTTCGTAGTACAAGGTCAGGTTCGATACATTGCGGGACAGGCCCGGCAATTCGATCTTGCCGATGGTCGAATTGATCTGCTTGATGTCGATGCCGCTCTTCGTGTACGACGTGCTGGCCATGACACCGAAGCCGCCCAGCACGGGCGCGACCAGTTCCAGCGGCACCGACACCGTCAGTTCGGCGCCCTTGATCATGCCGCCATCGCCGTTATACGACGTCGTGTACTGGCCGAAGTTGGCAATGGCGTTGGTGCCCGGCGTAAAGGCGGAAAAGTCGCGCGTTTCGGAGAAGGTGTAGATGTAGGTGTCGAGCTTTTTATAGAAGCCCGCGAGTGCCACATACCCTTTCTTGTCGAAGTATTTTTCGTACGACAGGTCGATTGCCTTGGCGCGCCATGGATCGAGCCTGGTATTGCCGCCGCTGCCGCTTGGCAGGCGGGTGCCCGATTCCACGGTGAAGTTGAAACCCGCATTGAGCTGGTCCACGCGCGGCCGGGCGATCTGCTTGGCAAGCGAGAAGCGCAAGGCCTGGCCGTCCGCCAGTGCCACGGCCAGATTCAGGCTGGGCAGCACATCCGTATAAGTCTTGCCGTTCTCGATGGGGTGGGCCACGCCGCTCGCATCCGCATACAGCGATTCGGACGACTGGTCGGTGCGGATCACCTGGGCGCCAACATTGCCCCGCACCGCATAGCCGCCGACCGTGGCGTCGATATTGGCGCGGGCAAAGGCCGTCGTGATTTTCTCCGTCACGTCCCAGGCCCGGCTGATGGTGCCGTCGTTGTTTTCCAGGCTGTAGTTGATCGGGTCGAAGTATTTGGCGATCACCGCCGGCACATTCCACGACGGGACGACGCCCGCGCCGGCAAAGCCCAGGTCCACCGGCGCATACAGCAGGTCGCTGGCAATGGTGGGCGTGCCGGATGCAAACAGCAGGCCGGAAGGCTGGCGCTTGGTCTTGGTGCGGTCGCTGTAATTGACGCCCACGTCGACGCGGGACAGGTAGTTTTCCGCTGCCGCCGGCACCGGCACCGTCGCCGCCACTTTCAGGCTGGCCAGCCGGTCTTTCAGGTGCGGCGCATAGGTCTTGCCGTAGCCGTAGATCGAATTGCCCGTATGGAGGGTGGCGGGATTGCTGTAGTCGAACTGGCCGGACAGGTGGGCAAACCGGCCGGGCTGCCAGCCCACCGTCATCAACGGGTCGTTCAAGGCGCCGCCGCCGGCCGTCTGCAATTGCAGGTTGTTTTCCAGGTAGGTTTCGTCGCGCTTGGCCTGCGAGTAATTGGCATCGACCACCAGCGACCAGTCGCCGAACTTGAAGCGGTTGGCCCAGCCGGCCGTACGGATCGAATCCTCCCGATGGTTATGCTGGCCGCGCACCAGCGGATAGGCGCCCGTGGCCGTGCCGCCCACCAGCGTATTGTCGATGATATTGGTGGTGGCGTAACGGAAGCCGGCGGGATTGTTGGTGCCGTTGAAGCCGCCGAGATTGACCTCGAACTGGTTATTCGTATCGACCTGCTTGAATTCCGACGCGAACACGTCCAGCGTGCTGGTCCACTGCCGGCTGGGGCGGTATTCCACGACGCCGATGACGCCGGTGCGCTGCAGCCTGCCGCTTTTCGCCAGGGCCTTGACGCCGGCCGTCACAAACGTACCGGCCGGCACGCCAGCGATGGCGGCCTGGTTGAATGGCTCGTAGGTGCCGGTCTCCTGGTCCAGGATGGGCGACTCCATGTGCGCCACGCCCAGGGCCACGCCGATCGTCCGGTTGGCGAACTGGTCGATGTAGCTGGCGCTGACCCGGTGGCCCGTGTCCTTCGCATTGGCGATCTTGCCCAGCGAATTCTTCTCGCCGCGCAGGTTGAACGAGAAGGTGCGGGCCCCGAACGACAGCGGACGCACGGTCTGCATGTCGATGGTGCCGGACAGGCCCTGGCCGACGATGCCGGCATCGGGCGTCTTGTACACCGTGACGCCACTGAGCAGCTCGGAAGGATACTGGTCGAACTCGACGCTGCGGTTGTCGCCCGTGCTTACCTGTTCGCGCCCGTTCAGCAAGGTGGTGGCGAAGTCCGGCGACAAGCCGCGGATGCTGACCACCTGCGCCCGCCCCGCAACCCGCTGCGCCGCCAGGCCCGGCAGCCGCGCGATGGATTCGGCGATGCTGGTATCGGGCAGCTTGCCAATGTCCTCGGCCGAAATCGATTCCACGATGGACGTCGCATCCTTCTTCACCGAAATCGCATCCTCGATACCGCGGCGGATGCCGGAGACGGTGACTTTCGTCATGGCTGCATCGGTCGTCGCGGCTGCGGCGGTATTGGCGTCGGCTGTCTGCGCCAGCGCTGGGGCGTACAGCAGGAAGAGGGCACAGGCGGCGGCGATAGGGTGCAGCGGGAACGACGTGCGCGAACGGGGCGCTCGGGTGCTGGAATGCATGGTTGTCTCCGATGGTCGAGGGATGTGGACTTGCGTGTGCTCTGTGGCACTTTCGACCAATCTTGTACTAAAACTAAATTTTTAGTCAACGGTGGCGTTGGTAGAACCAACGAAAAGCCCCCTGAAAGGCGCATTTTTCTCTCTGAGGGGGAGGTTGGTTGTATTTCTACTACATACTCGTTAAGAATTTGTAGTTCAACTACATTTAACGCAAGGAAATTATGGACCTGTCAGAAATTCTGTGTGCGGGGCCAGATTTCGTAGTTGGGTAATCGCGTTGGTGAATCGCTCGCCGAACATGATGGCGAACTGATTGGCAGCGAGCTTCCAGGTACGCGGCGCCATCTTCCAGTCTTTCTCAATATTGCGCAAGGCCAGGAGTAGTAGTTTGGTCGCGGCGTCATCGCTCGGAAAATGACCGCGATTCAGATTACCTTCCAGGATAACTACAGGAAGTACGGGGATTATGTTGGTGTTAATTTTCTTGGTGCCGACAAGACCAAACTTGAGACTGTACAATATGCAACGGACTCCGCTGGGTGGTTCTGGCGCTATGGCAAGGGAGTGGATCTCAATACTTATGCGGACAGGAACGACCTGCTGCAGATTTCGGCGCGTATTAACGGCGCCTTCAATGGTTTCAACGACAGGGTTGCTATTTTCAAACGTGCTCATAAAACGCTGAACGCACCCGCGTGTCAGACGGCGGCCAATAGGAGTGCCGTGTTTTTGCCTTTCGAACAAAGTGCTATCTATCAAGATGCCGGCTCCACCTTCGGGTGGGCTTTGTGGCATGACCCGACATCAACAAGAGAGGGGGTAACGAAAAACGCGGCCGTGGCCAAGGCGGCATATCAGCGTTTTCTCGTCGTCCATGCGGCACATCCATCCCCGAAACGTTTCGGCTTAACGCCGGCGCAACTGGTCGCCCGCGCAACGGAGAAATCTCAATGAAGAACCTGTTATCAGCACTCGTCCTTATTGCACTTGCGGTGTCGCAAGGGGCATCCAACGCTTCAGGCGTATCGAACGTCACAGCTGCGGCAGGAGCGTCGAAAGATTCAAGTGCGCCAGATGTCTCCAAGTATGCCGCTCAGCAGGGATGGACGTTGGTGAAATCGAACACCCCGAAGCTCCCGGTGAGCGATATAACACCCGTGTTGTATACCGCTAAGGGAGATGCAGCACCAAGTTGCGGGCTATTGGCACACACGGCAGCTGGCACAGAGTTTTTTGAATTGATGAGCCCGGAAAAGGGTGCGGGGTTTCCACAGTGCCTGCTAATTAACGACGCGGCCGCTTTTGAGGTTCGCAGTCGCCAATATTTGGTTGTTGAATATATCGCTCGGGACACGGTAGAGGATTTCTATCGGCAATACTTTTACCTCTACCGCGATCCTGCGGGACGCTACATTCCAGACAGCGAATTGAATGATGCGGTTGTCTGGACAGAACCTGTCCTGGCAAGCCGCGACGGTATTGACGTCCCGCGCGCTCAGGAGGGGGTACGACGTGCTAGAGGGACGTTGCTGTCCAAGACGGTCCCCGGTATGCGCTTTCTAGGGCGCGAATTTATGGCAGGCAAAAATAGTTCCTTCGCCGTATTTCAGGACAGAGCCAATAGTAAGTGTGTATTCCTGGTCGACGTCGGCGCTAAGCCTGCGACGTATGGGCACGAACTCTTTGCAAAGGGGGACAAGTGCGAAAGCGTGTTAGCTTCTGGCAAGATGGAACGTGCAGGTACGACGTATTACCTTGCGCTCTTCAAAGGAGTGGTTCGTAATCACTTGGGAATCGTCTCAGTGGGTCCGAACAATGTCGTTGCTGCCGAAACTGGCCTTGCTATCGCTGTGGGAAAGAAGAGCAAATTGGCGGATCTCAAGTCAGCGAAAGAGGCGTTGAAGTTGTCGCTGTAAGCCCAACGTGAATCCATGGCACGCTACGGGCTGCCTAACGCATGCTTTGCTACCAATGCCAAGGCTCGCCGCCAAGCTGCTGCGCCTCTGAACGGCGGCGCTTCCAGCCATGCACGTCATGACGACGCAACCAAACTCGCATTCGCTTATCCGTCCTCAGCATTTTTTTGATGGCGGCGGCCAACATTGTCTTGTGCGAGCTGAGCTTGGCAACAATATTTTTCAGGCGCTCGCTTTGTTCCTGTAGCTCCTTGAGCAGCCGAGCCTGGTCGCTGTCGAGTCTTGGGGCCGCTTCCGCCATCGACAGAACGTCTGTTCAGAAATGCCGATACGAGGAATCGTGTTGGCAACAGACAGGTCTACCCCGGTTTCCTTCAGGACCGCAACAATTTGCTCGACTGAGGGATTCGACGAGCTGGGGTGTGGCTTGAGTAAAGAAGGGGGCGCTGGACCTGTCAGAAATTCTGTGTGCGGGGCCAGATTTCGTAGTTGGGTAATCGCGTTGGTGAATCGCTCGCCGAACATGATGGCGAACTGATTGGCAGCGAGCTTCCAGGTACGCGGCGCCATCTTCCAGTCTTTCTCAATATTGCGCAAGGCCAGGAGTAGTAGTTTGGTCGCGGCGTCATCGCTCGGAAAATGACCGCGATTCTTGACGATTTTCCGGAGTCGCATATGCAGGCTCTCAATGGCATTTGTGGTGTAGATGATTTTGCGCACTTCTGGCGGGTATGCGAAAAACGGGATCACCTGCTGCCACTGGCGTCGCCACATAGCTGCCACCGTTGGGAATTTAATGCCCCATGGACCGGCCGCAAACGCGTCCAGCGCAGCTTCGGCTGCCTCGGCGTTGACTGCCTGGTAGACAGGCTTAAGAGACGCTGCAAGCTCTTTGCGGTCCTTCCAGCTGGCCAGGGTCGTCGAGTTGCGGATCAGATGCACGATGCATGTCTGAATCTGCGCTTGCGGATATACGGCCTCGATGGCATCGGGGAAGCCGCGCAAGCCGTCGACGACGGCGATCAGGATGTCTTCCAGGTCACGATTTTTCAATTCGTTGAAGACCTTCAGCCAGAACTTGGCGCCTTCGGTTTGCTCGATCCATAGGCCCAAAACTTCCTTGCAGCCGTCGGCGCAAATGCCCAGTGCTAGAAACACGGCTTTGTTCTTTACCGTGCCTTCGTCACGAATTTTCAGGCGCAAGGCGTCGAAATAGACAATCGGGTACATCGCTTCGAGCGGGCGCTGCTGCCACTGCGTGACGTCCTCGAGCACCTCGTCGGTGATGGTGGAAATCAGATCGTGAGATACCTCGGTGCCGTACAACTCAAGCAGATGTGCCTGGATCTCCCGCACACTCATGCCGCGCGCGTACATGCTGATGACGTGGTCGTCAAAGCCTGGCATGCGTCGCTGATGCTTGGCCACCAGCCTTGGCTCAAAGCTCGACAGGCGATCACGCGGGATATCCAGATTAAGCTCGCCGCCGGGCGTAAGCACCTTTTTCGGGCTGCTGCCGTTGCGGTGGTTTTTGCCGCTTTCGCCCTCGCTCGCCAGATGATGGCTCAACTCGGCAGACAGCATGCGCTCGGCCAGCATCTTCTTGAGCTGCCCGGCCAAGCCGTTTTCGCCAAGGATCGACTCTGCGTCCTTGTTCTCAACCTGGGCAAGCAACTGGTCGATCAACTCGACGGGGAACGGGTATGCTGCTTTTTTTGTTTCTTGGGCTTCTTGGTGGTCATCACTTCGGTCATTCGGCATTATTTCATGACCCCGTTCCACACAGAAAATCTGACAGGCTCGAAATTATTGCTGCAGAGGCAGTTCGGAAGCTGTCACATTGTCAAGAACCTGCAAATCCGCGTAGAATGCCCCGTACGCGGGTGTAGCTCAATGGTAGAGCAGAAGCTTCCCAAGCTTACGACGAGGGTTCGATTCCCTTCACCCGCTCCAGTCCTCAAGGCGCGCTTGTACTGCGCTTTGGTACCGGCAGGCCTCTCACACGAAATAACTGTCAGCCTCCACGCAATTTCGTTGTTCTAAGGCAACCCAACCACCCCCTCCCAGTGGTAAAGTGCGGCGTCTGCCCCACTCCCGCAGTTTCTCGAACCCTAGGCCCGCCCCTCCTAGCACTTGTCGCTCACCATGCCGGCTGAAGTCCGTATCCGAAAGATCGCCATCGCGGCGATTGTCGCCTCCGCCATCGTTGCGGCTGTTCCTTTTTTTGTCAGCAGCCGCGTCACGGAAGGGGTCACGCTGCTCAAGCGCGCGGCCGACCGCCAGAACCTGTATATCGACCTGCTCAGCATGCTGCGCGACGTCGAGACGAGCCAGCGGGGCTTCGTGCTGAGCGGCCGGGAAGCATTTCTCGATCCGTACAATGTGGCGCTGGTCCAGATCCCGGTATTAAAGCGCAACCTGATCAAGGGCGCCATCGATGCCGAGGAACGGGAGGCGCTCGATCAGATCATTCCCCTGACCGATGAAAAGCTGGTCAACGCGGCCGAGGGCATCGCGGCGCGGCGCAACCACGATGCGACGGCCGACAGTGCGGTCGGGTCGACGTCGCTGGGCAAGGTGCAGATGGACAAGCTGCGCCAGCTTCTCGGGCAGCAGATTTCGGCCATGGCCGACCGTCGCAACAATGTGCGGGGCACCTTGATCGAAGGCTCGGCCCAGGTCGCCTATTTCAGCGGGCTGGCCGCGGTGATCAATACTTTTCTGCTCGGTACGGCCGTATTTGGCGGCAGGCGCCTGCTGCGCGAACGGGCCAAGGTCGCCGACCAGCTGCGGGCCGCCGTGACCTTGGCCGATACGCGCAACCAGCTGATGTCCGGCAGCGCCCGCATGCTGCAGGCGATCCAGTCGGCGCCGACGGTGGGTGATACGTCGGCGATCCTGACGACGTGCCTGACGGGCCTGCTGCCGGGCGTCTCCGGCACCCTCTACCTGTACCGCAACTCGCCCGACGTGCTGGAACCGCTCGCTTCCTGGGGCAGCGCCGATGCGGCGGCGGTGCCGATTCCGCGCGAGGACTGTTGGGCACTGCGCTTCGGCCGCGCGCATGACCACTGCTGCGACCACGACCTGCGCTGCAATCACCTGCGCAGCGAAACGCGCACGCAGCACCTGTGTCTGCCGATGGTGACCCAGGGGGCCGTCATCGGCATGATGTCGGTCCGGTTCGACAGCCTGTCGACCGAGCAGTTTGCCACGCAGCGGGAACTCGTCATGGCGCTGGCCGAACAGGTGTCGCTGGCCCTGTCGAACGTGCAGCTGCGCGAAGCGCTGCGGGCCCAGTCCATCATCGACCCGTTGACGGACCTGTACAACCGGCGCTTCCTGGAAGAGACCTTGAAGCGCGAACTGGCGCGCAGCACCCGCAACAAGTCCTCGCTGTCGGTGATCATGTTCGACGTCGACCATTTCAAGCACCTGAACGATACCTATGGCCACGACGCCGGCGACACCGTGCTGAAGGCCGTGGCGGCGGCGGCGAAGGGGGCCGTGCGCAAGGCCGATATCGTGTGCCGCTACGGCGGCGAGGAAATGATCGTCGTCATGCCGGACTGTGCCGAAGGCATGGCGA
Source organism: Pseudoduganella buxea (assembly GCF_009720835.1). Taxonomy (GTDB): domain Bacteria; phylum Pseudomonadota; class Gammaproteobacteria; order Burkholderiales; family Burkholderiaceae_D; genus Rugamonas; species Rugamonas buxea. The sequence goes on along the minus strand of NZ_WNKZ01000076.1, from coordinate 18,521 downwards.
TGGAGCGCGCCGAAATGATTCGCCGTGCGATCGAATCGATGCGCACGGCACATGGCGGGCGCGACATGCCCCAGGTGACGGCCTCGTTCGGCGTCGCCAGCCATCCCGTCTTCGGGGTCGATGGCGATTCGCTGGTGCGGGCCGCGGACGCAGCCCTGTATGTGGCGAAGCGGCGTGGCCGCAACAATGTACAGCTCGCAGTGGAAGGGTAGGCGGGCACTGGCCCTGCGGCGCGGTCAGCTTGCCGCGCGCTGGACCTCGACCGACCACGAATAGTCGTAGACATTCTGTTCGACCGTTGCCACGTGGCCATGGCCGATCATGCTGGCGGCATATGCCTGGGCTTCCTGCTCGTTGGAAAACTCCCGCGCATGGAGGCCCGCGGCATCGGCCTGGGTGCTGCTGCGATCGACTGCCGCGCTGCTGCCTGGTACCAATGAGGCCAATCCAATCATCCGCAGCAGGCGTGTACCGATGCCTTCTTGCGGCGCCTGCGCACGTGCCACATCGTAGTGGAAGGTTCGGCCCTGCCTGCCGCCCACCAACGACATTGCGTGATCTTGTTTTGCAGTCATCGAACGCTCCTGGGTGGATTGATAAAGCCAGCTCTGCCAGTATCGCCCTCACCGATGCCGATGAAAATGCTTCGCTGCGCTCCTTCGATATAATTCAATCGTTTCGTTGCACCTTGGATACAAAAATTTCATTCCTCTAAACTTTTTCGCCTCTTGAGTTGCGCCAGTCCGGTGCTCGCAATGCCGCGGCGGCATTGCCCCGCTGCTCGGGTGGCCGGCCGCTTTCGTCGTATAATCGGCATGTTTTGGCTACCGTGCCGCTCCTGCATGCACGAAGAGCCGCCACGGGGAAGACCCCCCGGCCCGTTTCGCCCACCGCAGCGCGGCACAACTGCGGTGCAGGTTTTATCAGGATTTCAAGCGCCGCCATGTCGTCACGCGTCATCGTCCAACTGCTGCTGTCGCTGCTGTTGCTGGTTTCCCAGCAGCTGGCGGCATCACACGTCTACCTGCACGTCTATACGCACGTGCCGGGCAGCGGGCCGGTCCAGCTTTCGCAGGACGATGGCGGCAAGGGCAGCCGCCCCGTCGCGGCCGACCACCTGTGCGGCCTGTGCGTTTCCGGCGAGCAGCTGGCCCACGCGCTGGGCGTGCCGTCGTACAGCCTGCACGCGGTCCGTCCCGACTACCTCCCTCCCATTGCCGCCCACGTGCATGCGGCATGCGGCCGCACTGCCTGTGCCTACCAATCTCGTGCTCCACCCCTGGCCTGACTCGCCCAGTTTCACCGAAATCCGAAATTGATTCGCCCCGCCGTCGTGCGCGGCGAACGCTTGTCATTCCATTTGCCCGAGGTTTACCCCATGAACATGCAACGCACGCTGCTGGCCAGCGCAGTCCTGGCTTCCCTGTCCCACGCCGCTTATGCCGCTGACGCCGACGAACCGGTCGATCCGGTCGTGCCGAAAGTCGTCGTCACCGCCAATCCTTTCCGCAGCGCCGAGGGCGACCAGATCCTGACGCCCGCCAAGGTGCTGCAAGGCGACGAGCTGCGCGACAAGGCCGGCAGCTCGCTGGGCGAGACGCTGTCGCAGGAACTCGGCGTGTCCGCGTCGGCCTTCGGTGCCGGTTCGTCGCGCCCCATCATTCGCGGCATGGAAGGCCCGCGCGTGAAGATGCTGGAGAACGGCATGGCCGTTTCCGACGTCTCCGGGCTGTCGAACGACCACGCCGTTGCCGCCGAAGGAGCCGTCGCGCACCAGATCGAAATCCTGCGGGGCCCGGCCGCGCTGCTGTATGGCTCGGGCGCCATCGGCGGCCTGGTCAACGTCGTCAACGAGCGCATCCCTACGGCGCTGGAGGCGAAGCCCACGGGCCAGGTCGAAGCGCGCTACAGCACCGTCGACACGGGCAGGAACGTGTCCGGCACGGTGGACGGCGCGGTCGGCAAGATCGCCCTGCATGCCGACGGCAACTGGCGCGATGCGGACGACTACAAGATTCCCGAACACCGCGTGCTGGGCGACCCGGAATCCGTCACCGGTCGCCTGCCGCATTCGGATACGCGCGAGCGCAACGTGGGCCTGGGCGCCTCGTATGTCGACAGCTGGGGCTATGTCGGCACGTCCGTGTCGCACCTGACCAACCTGTACGGCATCCCCAGCGACGAAGGCTCGAAGATCGACCAGAAGCAGACCCGCTACGATATCGAAGGCATGGTCAAGGCGCCGTTCGCCGGCTTCGAGCAGTTCAAGTTCAAGGCCGGTTACACGGACTACGAACACGCCGAGCTGGGCGAGGGCGATGCGCCCGAGGTGATCTTCACGAACCGCTCGCTGGAAACGCGCTGGGAGCTGACGCACCGTCCGCTGGCCGGCTGGCACGGCACCTTCGGCCTGCAGACCGAGAACACGCACTTCTCCGCGCTGAGCGCCGAAGGCGGGCCCGACACGGTGCCGGCCACCCGTTCCACGTCGACCGCCGGCTTCATCGTCGAAGAGAAGGACCTGGGCGTGCTGCGCCTGTCCGCCGGCGCGCGGCTGGAGTCCGTCAAGCGCGAACCCGTGACGGGCATGGAGCGCTCGTTCGACCTGAAGTCCGGTTCGGTCGGCGCCCTGTGGCCGTTCCTGCCCGGCTACGGCGCCGGCCTGACGTTCTCGTACGCCCAGCGCGCCCCGTCGACGGAGGAGCTGTATTCCTACGGCCCGCACGACGCCACCGTGACCTTCGACATCGGCGACGCCGGCTTCGACACGGAGAAATCGCGCAACGTCGAACTGTCGGTGCAGAAGTCGAGCGGCCTGGTGCGCTGGAAGGCGAACGTCTACCGCAACAAGGTCAGCGATTTCATCTACGGCAATATCACGGGCAATCTGCTGGACGAGGAGGGCAATGCCGGCGACGAGCTGCGCGAGCGCATCTTCCAGCAGGGCAATGCCACCATCCGCGGCGCCGAAGCGGAGCTGACCGTCAACGAAGCGGGTGCCGGCTGGTCGGGCCGGGTCTTCGCCGACACGTCGCGCGGCAAGCTGGACGGCAACGGCAGCCTGCCGTTGCAGCCGGCGGACCGCATCGGCGCCTCGGTCGGCTACCGCATGGACGCACTGCGCGCCGGGCTGTCGCTGGTCCACGCGCGCGGCCAGGACCGCCTCGCGTCGTTCGAAGACACGCCGACGCCGGGCTACAACCAGCTCAACGCCAACCTGTCGTACACGCAGAAGATGGGCGAATTGGACCTGACGTGGTTCCTGCTGGCGAAGAACCTGCTGAACGAAGACATCCGCGTCTCCACCTCCGTGCTGAAGGACATCTCGCCCCTGCCGGGCCGCAACTTCGTCTTCGGCGTGCGCGCGAAGTTTTGACCACTCCCAGCGCTGCTGGGAATCCCGTCGGTCCGCCGCGCGGTCACACACCGGTTTCGGAGCAATTTTTGGCCAAAACCGGTGCCTGACCGCGCGGGCCCGATCGATTTGGGAGCGGTGAAGAGGGCATGCGTGCGTCAGTTAACTGACCGGCAACGGTTCTTGCGGGATCCTTGCGTCGACGACACCAGTCGATTTCAAGGAGAACGCCATGTCCGACAATCTCCAGAACCGCGGCCCGCAGGACCGCAGCCGCATCAATGTGAACGAAGAGTGGGAACTGCGCTACTGGACCAAGGAGCTGGGCCTGTCCGAGGAAGAGCTGCGCAATGCCGTCAAGGCGGCCGGCACGACCGTGACGGCGGTGCGCGAACACCTGGGCAAAACGCATTGACGGGCCCGCACCGTAGCGTGCGCGCGACAGCAGGCCTGCGTGCTAGCATGCCCGCTTTCTAGCATTTCACAAGTTGCTGATGACCGAAGATATCTGGGTAAAAGGGTACGTCTACAGCGTGGATGTGGCGGAAGAGCCGGCCGGCAAGTACCGCGGCCAGATTTTTATCAAGTCGCACCGCCTGTCGGGCCGGACCTTCGAACCGCCCGTCGTCATCCAGACGCCGGCGGCCTTCAAGCGCGAGCACGCGGCCGAGATCGAGGCCCGGGCGCTGGCGCGCGAGCTGATCGACAGCGGCAGCGTCGAGGAACGCCTTGGCGCTCCGGCGGCACAATCCACGCAAGCGGCCGTCTAGGCCGCTTTTTTTACGCCTAGAAATCCAGCTTCAGCCGGGTGACGATGCTGCGCTCGGCGCCGGGTGTCACGTACAGCGCGCCCCATGAGGACGTGTAGTACTGGCGGTTGAACAGGTTGTGGATGTCCACGGACAGCCGCGCCCGCTTGCTGAACTGCCAGTAGCTCACCAGCTTTGCCGTCGTGTAGGCCGGCAGCGCGTACGTGTCCGTGCTGTTGCCGGCGCGGTCGCCCACATAGTTCAGCCCGCCGCCGACGCCGTAGCGCTTGCCGTTGGCGAGCGTGTCTTCGCGGATGGCGAACAGGCCGGCGGAAAACTCCGGCACATTGACCAGGCGCGCGCCGGACGGCAGGGTCTTGTCCTTCGTCACGCGCGCATCGTTCCACGAGAAATTGCCCGTCATGCGCCAGTGCGCGTCGATCTGGCCGAACACGTCCGCCTCGACGCCCGTGCTCTTGATCCTGCCCGCCGCCACGGAGTATCCCGGCGTGTCGCTGGCCGTCAGCACATTGGTCTTGGCGATGTCGTAGACAGCCAGGTTGGCGCCCAGGCGGCCGTCCGCCGTCTGCAGCTTCCAGCCGGCCTCGATGGCGGTGGAGCGCTGCGGATCGAAGGCATTGCCGGCGATATCCGTGCCGTTATTGCCGCGGAACGATTTACCGGCCGACAGGTACAGCGAACTCCAGTCGTTCGGCAGGAACGTCAGCCCGAGGCGGGGCGACACGGCGCTCTGCTCTCGCGACACGTGGGTCCTGGCGACGCGGTTGACCAGGTCCTGGCTGTATTCGTCCCAGCGCAGGCCGGCCAGCATTTTCCACTGGCGCGACAGGCTCAGCTGGTCCTGCGCGAACACGGCCTTGACGCGCTGGCGCTCGTCCGAGCTGGATGTCAAGGTCGTCAAGGCCGGGGCCGGCTTGCCGTAGACGGGGTCGTACAGGTCGATCGGATAATTGGCCGAGCGCAGGATTTCCGTGTTCATGAACAGGCGCGACGCTTCCGCCCCCACCAGCACCGTGTGGCCGATGGCGCCCGTGCTGAACTTGCCTTCCAGCTCGGCCTGTACCGACACGTCGCGCGAGGGGAGCTGGCGCCACGTGGCCTGGCGGTTCAGGGTGCGGTTGTCCGCCGCGAGCGACGTCGCTTCCGTGTAGTTGCCGTCGAACGTGCTTTCCTTGTAGCTGGCGCCGAATTTCGCTTGCCAGTTGTCCGACAGCACCCGGTCCAATGTCACCTGGTGCGTGTCGCTGGTGAGCGTCATATTGCCGTCGCCCGGCTCGTTCAGCACACGGTCGCGGGGCAGCGTGCCCAGCGCGCCGCGCACATTGACGAGGCCCCGGTCGAGCGGTGTGTCGGCGCGCAGGAACTCGCCCTCGTAGTTCACGGTGGTGCGGCTGTCCACCAGCCACGTCAGCGCCGGCGCCACCAGGCTGCGGTTGTTGCCCAGCAGGCTGCTGCGGCTGTCGCCTTCCTCGGCCATCAGGTTGATGCGATACGCCACCGTGCTGCCCAAGGCGCCCGTGCTGTCGACGGTGGCGCGGCGCAGGCCACGGCTGCCGATGCTTGCTTCGGCCACGGTGCGCGACGTGAACTTCGGCTTCTTCGTGACGATATTGATGGTGCCGCCGGGCTCGCTGCTGCCGTAGATGGCGCCGGCCGGCCCCTTCAGGAATTCGAAGCGCTCCACGGTGGCCGTGTCACGGGGCGGGTTGTAGCCGCGCGAGCCGGGGAAGCCGTTGACGAGGAAGCCCATGTCCGTGCTGGAAAAGCCGCGGATGGCGAAGTTGTCCCAGGTGCCGCCGAAGTCGTTCAGGCGCGCGACGCCGCTGACGTAGTCCACCGTGTCGGCCATGCGGGTGGCACCCAGGTCTTCGATCTGCTGCAGGGTGACGACGCGCACCGATTGCGGCACTTCGCGGATCGGCGTGTCGGTGCGGGTGGCGCCGCTGCTGTTCTGCGGGTTGTAGGTGCCGGTGGCGCGTTCGGCCGCGACCGTCACCTGCGGCATGGCGGGCTCTTCGTCAGGCGCGGCGTGGGCCAGGGGAAAGGCGGTAAGGAGACTCAGCGCAAGAAGATTCAGCTTGAGACAAGGCTGGAGGCGGCGCGCCGTGGAAGGAACAGACATGGCAATCCTGGAAGGAAAACCCGACAATATAAATGAGAATCATTTTCATTGACTGATTTCCCCTACAGGCTGCAAGGGTATTGCACTGCCGGCGTTCAGCCCTTCAGGTCCAGGTCCAGCCAGATGGAATAGGCCAGGCGCTTGCCCTGCCACAGCCCGCCGCCGCGGATGGCCGCGTCGCATGAGGTCAGCTGGCCGGCGATGTCCTCGCGTGCCAGCAGCTGGCGAAACACCAGCGCGTCCTTCGGTGCCAGGTAGCCCACCATCAGGCCGCTGACGAATACGGCCACGGCCTTGTCCTCGTAAGGGTTGGCGTCGTCGGGCAGCAGGATGGCCTGGTGGCGCGCGTCGGCCGGACCGTCGCCGTGGTCGCCGGCCAGTTGCAGCACGGTGTCGCGGTAGCGCGATTCGCCCAGCACTTCGACGTCGAAGCGGCCGTCGTCCGACCAGTGCCGTACCGGTTCGCCTTCCGGCACGGGCGTGTAGGAACCGCCGCCCGGGCGGGCCGGCAGCGGCGGCGCCTTCGGCCGGCCTTTCAGCAGGTAATACAGCGCCAGCAGGGCGACAACGATGATTGCCAGGTTCAGTGCTTCAGCCATGCGGCGTTTTCCGGTGCAGTGTAAGGGGCGCTATTATCGCAGGCTGGCGGGCATGGCGAAGGTGAACGTGGTCAGGCCATCACTGGACGTCACCTCCAGGGTGCCGCCGTGGGCCTTGGCGATTTCGGAGGCGATGTACAGCCCCAGGCCCAGGCCGCGGCGGGGCTGGCGCTCGTCGTCGCGCCAGTAGGGCTGGAACAGCTTGCCCAGTTTTTCCGGCGCGATCGTGTCACCTTCGTTGGCCACCGTCAGCGTGAAGGTGCCGCCGTCGACCCAGGCCCCGATCCGCACGGGGGCATCCTTGCGGCCGTAGCGCAGCGCGTTGCCCAGCAGGTTGGCCAGCACCTGGGCTACACGGTCGCGGTTGCACCAGACAATGCCCAGCATGCCGATGGCCGCCTCGATGTGGTGGCCGGGATGTTCATTCTGGCATTCCGCCGCCACCTGGCGCAGTGCCTCGTCCAGGTCCAGCACAGGCCCGGCGTCGAGGGCGATGCCGCCGCCCAGGCGCCCGCGCGTGAAGTCGAGCACGTCGTCGATCATGCGGGCGATGCGCTGGCCGCTGCGCTGCATGGTGCGGGCGATGATGCGGGTGCGTTCGTCGCCACCGTCCTGCAGCAGGATTTCGGCGCCGTGCAGGATGGACGACAGCGGCGTGCGGATGTCGTGGCCCAGCACGGCGATGAACTGCTCGCGCAGCATGGCCGTGGCCTTTTCGTCCGACAGTTCCGTATTGCGGTCCAGGTAGCGCTGCTCCGCATCGAGCTGGCGCGAGATCAATTGCGCAAACAGGCCCAGCGACTTCAAGGTCTTCGATTCGGACAGCGCCAGCGGTTTCGGATCGAGCCCGCACAGGGTACCGAAAAACGCACCGTGGCGGTCATGGATGGGAATCGACACATAGCTCTCGAAACCATACTGGCGTGGCGTCGGATGGTCGCGGAACAGCTCGTCCTGGCTGACGTGGTCGATGACGATGGTGGCATTGGCGGCGCGCACGCTGTTGCACAAGGTCGTGCGCACGTCGAGCTCGTCGCCCGGCTGCAGCCCGAAGCCGATCTGGTCCAGGACGGCGCAGGTGGTCCAGCTCGAATCCGTCACGTGGGCAACGCAAACGAAGCGCAGTCCCGTCATTTCGGCCATCACGCTGAGGATGTCCGGCACTGAAGGGAGGGCTTGTACCGCCTGTACAAAGGGGGGCCACGCTTGCTTCATGATCTTCCCGGTGCATGGATGAAAGGCAAGTGTAGCAGAGCTGCGCGGCTTTGGTGCCAGGGCCGGGTGCTATAATCGTCCCTTTTTCGCCACTATTTTCAGCAGATTCCATGTCTTCCGACACTCCACCGAAGGGCCCCGCGCGGTCCATGCTGTACGACCCGCTCGATCACCGCATTCGCAGTTTCGTCACGCGCGCCGGCCGCCTGTCCACCGCGCAGGAGCGCGCCCTGAACGAGCTGGGTCCCCGCTTCATGATCGATTACGCCAAGGCGCCGCTCGACACGGCCCAGGCCTTCGGCCGCAGCGCGCCCGTGGTGCTGGAGATCGGCTTCGGCATGGGCCAGACCACGGCCCACATCGCCAAGAACATGCCGGAGAAGGATTTCATCGGCGTGGAAGTGCACACGCCCGGCGTGGGCAGCCTGCTCAAGCTGATCGGCGAGGAAAACCTCGCCAACCTGCGCGTGATCCAGCATGACGCCGTGGAGGTGTTGAACCACATGATCGCCGACGCCAGCCTGGCCGGCGTGCACGTGTTCTTCCCGGACCCGTGGCACAAGGCGCGCCACAACAAGCGCCGCCTGATCCAGGCCCCGTTCGTCAAGCTCCTGACCGACAAGCTGGCGCCGGGCGGCTACCTGCACCTGGCCACGGACTGGGAAGACTACGCCGTGCAGATGCTGGAAGTGCTGTCGGCCGAAACGGGCCTGCAGAACACGGCCGAAGGCTACGCGCCGCAGCCGGCCTACCGCCCCCTGACCAAGTTCGAGAACCGTGGCCTGAAGCTGGGGCATGGGGTGTGGGACCTGGTGTTCACGAAGAAGTAAAAGTAAAGGAAGTACGCCAAGGCGTCAGCCCCGGGCCGGCACCGTGCCGGCCGCTGGCGCCGCCGGCCGCCCCGGCATGAACGCCAGCAGATTGCCGCCGATGACGAGGGCCAGCCCGGCAAACGCCGGCGCGCCCCAGCGGTAATCCTCGAACACGGCCGATACCGTCAGCGCCACCACGGGGAACAGCACCGTGCAGTAGGCCGCGCGGTCCGGTCCCAGCCTCCCCACCAGCAGCAGATACGCCGTGAAACCGATCACCGAGCCGGGAATGGCCAGGTACAGCAGCGAGCCGACATAGCGCAGCTCCGGCTCGAACGTGAACGGCATGCCCAGGGCCAGCGCCAGCACCGTCAGCATCGTCGCGCCGATGAACATGGCCCACGTATTGGTCAGCATCGGCGTCAGCCCCAGCGCCTGCATGCGCGAGGACAGCAGGTTCCCCGCCGAGAAACACAGGGTGCCCAGCAGCGCCAGCGCCAGCCCGGCCAGCATGCCGCCGTCGTTCCAGTGGCCCGCCATCTGCGGCAGGAACAGCAGGGCGATGCCGGCCAGGCCCAGCACGGCGCCGCCCATCACGGCGGGGCGCACGGGGCGGCCCAGGAACAGCCGGCCGTTGATGGCGTTCCAGATGGGGGCCGTGGAAAACACCACCGCCACCAGGCCGCTCGGCACGTGCGCGCTGGCGTAATAGAAGCACAGGAAATTACAGCAGAACAGGGCGAAGCCCTGCGCCAGCAGGTAGCGCCACGCCGCGCGCGGCGGCCACGTCGTCTTGCGGGCGATGACGAGGCAGGCCAGCAGCACGGCAGCGGCGATCCAGAAGCGGTAGGCGATCGACACGGGCGCCGGCACCACGCCCAGTTGCAGCTTGATGGCGATCCACGTGGTGCCCCAGATGAGGACCGTGGTGAGGTAGAGGAAGAGGTTCATTGTGCTGTCATCAGGTTGAATGGAGGAGCCATCGTGACGGCCATGGCGACGCCCCGTTTGTTCCGTCTTGCGCTTTCTTGCGGCGATTGTCCGGTCTTGCGCTTTTTGCGGCCCTGGCCGGCGGCGCCGGCGCCAAGGTGCTAGACTTTTCGGCATGAGCTCTTCCACCGACCCCGCCGATGCCCTGCCCGCGCTGCGCCATGCGACGCCGGCCGTGCGGGCCGCGCTGTCGTCGGCACCGGCCGATGCGCTGGGCCACGCCGTGTTTCGCACCATGTGCGGCACCGATGCGCAGCTGGAGCGTTTCGCCTGGCTGGGCGACGGCCTGGCGGCGGCCGTCTGGCAGCGCGACACGGCAACGGCCGAAACGGTGTACAGCGAACCGGGCCACCATACGCTGTCGTGCTACCTGCACGGTGGCTACCGCATCGAGCGCAAGGGTGCGCCCGGCCACTACGGCGGCCCGGGCAGGCTGTGTGCGCTGCCGGACTGGCACGAGTCGAGCTGGATGGTGCGCGACTCGCTGCGCCTGGTGCACGTGTATTTCATGCCCGAGCATTTCACGCGGCGCGCCGTGGTGGAACTGGACCGCGAGCCCCGTGAACTGACGCTGCAGGACCGCACCTATTTCGATCACCCGCCGCTGGCGCGCTTGTGCGAGGCGCTGGTGGAGACGTCCTGGCAGGGCGCGGATCACCTGCTGCGCGCCAACGAGATCGCTCACGACGCCCTGTCCGGACTGCTGCGCAGCCAGGCCATGCTGCGACCCGGCCTGCGGCTGCGCGGCGGGCTGGCGCCGCACCTGCGCCGGCGCCTGGCCGACTTTATCGAGGCGCACCTGCACGAACCGCTCACCCTGGGGCTGCTGGCGCAGCTGGTCAACCTGTCGGAATTCCACCTGGCGCGGATGTTCAGGATTTCGTTCGGCCTGCCGCCGTCCGGCTGGATCGCGGCGCGGCGCATCGACCGGGCCCGTGGCTTGTTAAGAAGCGGCAGCCTGCCGCTGCAGCAGGTGGCCGATGCCTGCGGCTACGCCGACCTGTCCCACTTCAGCCACCGTTTTCGCGCCGCCGTCGGCGTGCCGCCGGGGCAGTACCGGCGGATTTTGGGCTAGACCATTTCGGAAATGATGGCGACGATATCGCCGCCGTAGGACACCAGCTTCTTCTCGCCCACGCCCGACACGCCGCGCAGCTCGGCCAGCGAGGTGGGCTTGACCTTGGCGATTTCGCGCAAGGTGGCATCGGCGAAGATGACGAAGGCCGCCACGTTGTGCTCGCGCGCCATGCCCATGCGCCACGAGCGCAGGCGGTCGAAGATGGCCTGTTCGGCCGGCTCCAGGAAGGTCTCGGCATAGCCTTTCGGGGCCGACGTGCGTTTCGGCTTGGCCGGTTTCTGGTACTGGCGCAGCTGCACCTTCTGGCCGCCCTTCAGCACAGGGCGGGCCGCATCGGTGAGTTTCAGCGAGCTGTATTGTTCGTGGTCGACCGTGACGAGGCCCAGCGCGATCACCTGGCGCAGGATGGCGCGCCACTCCGCTTCGCTGCGGTCGGCGCCGACGCCGAACACGGACAGGGCATCGTGGTGCCACGTCTTGATGCGCTCCGTCTCGACGCCCCGCAGCACCTCGATCACGTGGGTCGCGGCGAAGCGCTGGTCGACCCGGTAGATGGCCGACAGCAGCTTCTGCACCGGCACGGTGCCGTCGAAGGACACGGGTGGCAGCAGGCAGGTATCGCAGTTGCCGCAGGGGCCGGACGCCTCGCCGAAGTAATCGAGCAGGCGCACGCGCCGGCACGACAGCGTTTCGCACAGGCCCAGCATGGCGTCGAGCTTCATGCCCAGCACGCGCTTGAAGTTCTCGTCGGCCTCGGATTCGTCGATCATCCGGCGCTGCAGCACCACGTCCTGCAGGCCGTAGGCCATCCAGGCGCTGGCCGGCAGGCCATCGCGGCCGCCCCGTCCCGTCTCCTGGTAATAGCCTTCGATACTCTTGGGCAGGTCCAGGTGGGCGACGAAGCGCACGTCGGGCTTGTCGATGCCCATGCCGAAGGCGATCGTCGCCACCATCACGAGGTTTTCCTCGCGCAGGAAGCGCGACTGGTTGGCGGCCCGCTTCGCATGCTCCATGCCGGCGTGGTAGGGCAGGGCGCGAATGCCGTTCTCGTTAAGGAATTCGGCCGTCTCTTCGACCTTCTTGCGCGACAGGCAGTAGACGATGCCGCAGTCGCCCTGGTGTTCGGTGCTGATGAAGTCCAGCAGCTGCTTGCGTCCCGTGGTCTTTTCGACAATCTGGTAGCGGATGTTCGGGCGGTCGAACGAGGACACGAACTGCGCCGCATCCGTCAGGTCGAGCCGGTGCGCGATCTCGGCACGGGTCTGCGGATCGGCCGTCGCCGTCAGCGCGATGCGGGGCACGCCGGGGAACTGCTCGTGCAGGATCGACAGCTTGATGTATTCGGGACGGAAGTCGTGGCCCCACTGCGAGACGCAGTGCGCCTCGTCGATGGCGAACAGGGCGATCTTCGAATCCTGGAACAGGTCGAAGCAGCGCTGCGTCATCAGGCGCTCCGGCGCCACGTAGACCAGGTCGATCTGGCCGGTGCGCACCAGCCGCTCGATGCGGGCCGTCTCTTCCCAGGTCTGGGTCGAGTTCAGGAAGGCGGCGCGCACGCCCACTTCTTCCAGCGCGTCCACCTGGTCCTGCATCAGCGCGATCAGGGGCGAGACAACGACGCCGACGCCGTCGCGCAGCAGGGCGGGGATCTGGTAGCACAGCGACTTGCCGCCGCCGGTCGGCATCAGCACCAGCGCATCGCCGCCGTTGGCGACCTGTTCGACGATTTCCGCCTGTTGTCCCCGAAACGCGGGGTAGCCGAAAACCGTTTGCAGCAGGTGCAGCGCGCGCTGACTGATATCGAGTTGATCCATACCTACATTTTACCTGTACTGCACCTTACCCATGCATTGAGCCTGCTGTTGGGGCTGCTTATTCGGCCCAATTCACGAGGCCGAAGTGGGCGGTGGCGATGACGACGATGCCGAACACAATACGGTACCACGCGAAGATCGTGAAGTCATGCGTGCTGATATAGCGCAACAGCCAGCGCACGCACAGGAAGGCCGAGATGAAGGCGGACACGGTGCCGACGCCGAACATCGGCACGTCGGCCATCGTCAGCAGGTCGCGCTGTTTGTACAGCGAGTAGAAGGTGGCGCCCAGCAGGGTGGGAATGGCCAGGAAGAAGGAAAACTCCGTCGATGCCTTGCGCGACAGGCCGAACATCATGCCGCCGATGATCGTGGCGCCCGAGCGGCTGGTGCCGGGGATGAGCGCGAAGGCCTGGGCACAGCCCACCTTGACGGCGTCGAGCAGGGTCATGTCGTCCACCGACTGCACGCGCACGGCGACCGGATTGTTGCGCGCGCGGCGTTCCACCCACAGGATCACCAGGCCGCCGACGATGAAGGCCAGCGCCACGGGCACGGGCTTGAACAGCACGGCCGTGATCTGCTTGTTGAACAGCAGGCCCAGCACCGCCGCCGGCATGAAGCCGACCACCACATTCAGCGCGATGCGCCGCGCCTTGGGCTCGCTGCCCAGGCCGCCCAGGACGGCGCCGATGCGCACCCGGTACTCCCAGATCACCGCCAGCATGGCACCGGCCTGGATCGCGATTTCGAATACCTTGACCTTTTCGCCCGTGAAGTCCAGCAGGCTGCCGGCCAGGATCAGGTGACCGGTGGACGAAATGGGCAGAAATTCGGTAAAACCTTCGACCAGCCCCATGATCAGGGCCTTCATAGCGAGAACGATATCCATTGTGCGTGTGGTGTGAGGTGGGTGGAGTTGCCTGAAGTGAAACGCGGGCGGAAGCTTACCACGACCGGCCCCGGCCGACCTATCGTGCTCAACCATTAACGGAAAGATACGCACCGATATTCGACTATTAACTGTCGATACCTTCGATTGCCTCTGAATGACGGCAGGGCTTGCGTCAAAAGAACAGTATTATTCAATTTTTTTTGCTGTTCACGTAACGTGAATATGCATAAAAATTGAAAATTCAGGCTTTATTCGATAGAATGATTTTTCACGTGTCTGGAAGTCAGGAATCTGAATGCATTGGTCGGGAACGTCACCTGCAGAGCAAGGAGAGATTGCACTGGTGCAGGAGGCTGTGCGCGTGCTCGGAGAAAACACAGGTTTTCAGAGCCAACTGCGCCAACTTGATCCGGCACTGCCGGCCAGGCATGAAGCTGACGGCATACTTGATCTGATCCATGACGGAAGAACAACCTCGTATCTTGTCGAGTGCAAGACGTCGGTTGATCGCAAGATACGAATCGACCAGATCCAGCGGCGGCTGTCCGACGTTTTGCGAGAGCGACAATTGCCCGATCTTCAGGGTATGTTGGTCGTCCCGTCGATAACGAGCGAACTGGCCAAACATTGTCGGGAAATCGGCCTTCAGTTCATCGACACCTGCGGCAATGCCTACCTTCGCTCCAGTGGTTTCTTCGTGTTCATCACAGGTGAGAGGAACGAGTCCGGACAGCTGGCGGTGAAGGGGGCGAAAGGGCTGACCAATACGGCGGCATTGCGAGTGGTCTTCGTCCTGCTGTCGCAGCCAGGCTTGATCAATGCGCCCTTCAAGGACATTGCGCGCTGCGCCGGTGTGGCGCTGGGCACCGTCTACAATGTCCTCGAGGATCTCGATACCCGCGGCTTCTTGCTGCATCGCGGTAGTACCCAGCGGCGAAAATTGATCGAGCCGCGTCGCCTGGTCGATGAATGGGCGATCAACTACCCGACCACGTTGCGCACCAAGTTGCACGAACGGCGCTTCAGCGCGCCCGATAGGGATTGGTGGAAGACATTCGGCCCCGACGCCGGCTTCCCTTTCGTGTGGGGAGCGGAGGTTGCAGCGGAAAAAATGACGGCATATCTGCGGCCTGCCACGCAAACGCTGTACATCCCTTCAGACCAAATGGATGGTGCCGTCAAGGCCCTGGTCAAGCGGTATCGCCTCAGGCCGGATGCTTCCGGCGAAGTTGTATTGCTCGAAAAATTCTGGCACTGCGACGACGCGGTCGTGTCAGCTATGGCGCCGCCCCTGCTCGTTTATTCTGAGCTGCTTGCCATACTCGATCCCCGTACGCAGGAGACAGCCCAGGTGATCAGGGAGAAATTCATTGACGCTTCGTTCGATTCACCCTGACCGCCCCGTCGATCCGATCACCATCGACATCTTGCGTGCAGTGACCGAGGCAGCGCGGGCCGAAGGGATCGACTACATGCTGGTCGGCGCGACAGCAAGGGATATCCTCCTGTACCACGTTCTGGGGCTTGCATCGCCACGTGGGACGAGGGATGTGGATTTTGCCGTCGCCGTAAAAGATTGGGGGCAGTTCGACGCAGTCAAGGCCCGCCTTGTCGCAAGCGGCCAATTCAAGGATGAAGAGCGAGCCCTGCAGCGGTTGTACTACAAGGCCAGGGATTTCGATTTTCCGCTCGACCTTGTACCGTTTGGCGACATCGGAGGAGAACGAAACGAGGTGGCCTGGCCGCCGGACATGAAAACCATCATGAATGTGGCCGGGTATAACGACGTGCTCGCCGCAGCGGTAAACGTCGTTCTTATGCCCGGTTTGGAAGGGAAAGTAGTGTCGTTGCCAGGTTTGGGGGTTCTGAAACTGATCGCATGGTCCGATCGAGGAAAAGTCAATCCGAAGGATGCCCGTGACCTCATCCATCTGATGGAAAACTATACCGCCGCCGGCAATATCGACCGCGTTTACGACGAAGAGGGCATCATCGAGGCAGGGGGTTACGATCCGGACCTGGCTGGCGTGTATTTGCTCGGTAAGGATATTGGCCGGCTCGCCGCTCCGGAGACTGTTGCGCTGCTCAGGCAGATCATCATGCAGGACTTCATGCGTCTGGTTGGCGAAATGATCAAGCCCGTGCGGCATCGCGACAACGTCGAGCTGTATGTCCAAACGCGGCTGCGCCTGCTGCTGGAAGCGCTCACTTAGCTCACCCGGCCTTGTCTGGCCATCCGGCCAGATCAGCAGCAAATCTTTGCTTTGACTTTCCCCTGCGTCCGACTTACTATTTTTATCAGAATTGGTAGCGGTACCAAGCCGCACCGGACAATGTGGAGACGCGATGCACAAAAAGATCCGCCAGGCCCTGGCGTGCGGTGTGACGTTGCTGTGCCTGCTGCCTGCGCTGGCAGCGCCGACCTTGCAGAATATTCAGGCCCGGGCGCACCAGAGCCTGAACGGGCGCTGGCAGTACATCGTCGACCCCTACGAGACCGGTTATTACGACTACCGGCGCCAGCCCTACGACCAATCGGCCAGCGGCAGCGGCGGCTTCTATGACGACCGCCAGCCGCGCGACAAGGGCGAGCTGGTGGAGTACAGCTTCGACGGCTCGCCCACCCTGGCGGTGCCGGGCGACTGGAATTCGCAGGCGGCGAAGTTGGAGCTGTACGAAGGCACCGTGTGGCTGCGGCGGCGTTTCGAGGCGCCGCCGCGGGCGGACAAGCGCTATTTCCTCCATTTCGGCGCGGTCAACTACGAAGCCCACGTCTACCTGAACGGCCGGAAGCTGGGCACGCACATCGGCGGCTTCACGCCGTTCCAGTTCGACGTGACGGACCAGCTCAAGCCGGGCCAGAACACGGTGGTGGTCAAGGCGGACAACACGCGCCATGCCGACGCCATCCCTACCGTCAGCACGGACTGGTGGAACTACGGCGGCATCACGCGCGACGTGCTGCTGGCCGAGGTGCCGGCTACCCATATCGTCGACTACAAGATCCAGCTGGCGAAAAACGACCTGCACCGCATCGAAGGCTTCGTCCAGCTCGACGGCCCGGCGCACCAGCCCGACGTCACGGTGACGATTCCGGAAGCGAAGCTGGCCACCACCGTGCGCACGGATGCCACCGGGCGCGCCGCCATCAGCATCCCCGTAAGCTCGCTGCGTTACTGGTCGCCTGAGGATCCGAAGCTGTACGGCGTGACAATCGCCGCCGGTGCCGACCGGGTCGAGGACCGCATCGGCTTTCGCACCATCGCCACGCGCGGGCGCGACATCCTGCTCAACGGCCGCTCCGTGTTCCTGCGCGGCGTGTCGCTGCATGACGAAAATCCCCTGATCCCCGGCCGCCTGCGGGGCGAGGGCGACATGCGCATGCTGCTGCAGTGGGCCAAGGACATGAACTGCAACTACGTGCGGCTGGCGCATTATCCGCACAGCGAAGCGATGCTGCGCCTGGCCGACGAAATGGGACTGATGGTGTGGGCCGAGGTGCCCGTCTACTGGACCATCGCGTGGCAGAACGAGGCCACCTTCGCCAACGCCGCGCAGCAGATGACGGACCTCGTCGTGCGCGATCGCAACCGCGCCGCCGTGGCGATCTGGTCGATTGGGAACGAAACCCCCGTCAGTGCGCCGCGCAACGCCTTCATGGGCAAGCTGGCCGACACCGTGCGCGCGCTGGACGACACGCGCCTGGTGGCCGCCGCGCTGGAGGTGCACCGCGAGGGACGTGAGATCACGATGCAGGACCCGCTGGCCGAGCGGCTCGACCTGATCAGCTTCAACGAATACGCCGGCTGGTACTGGGCCAGCAACCGCGACATGCTGGACTACCGCTTCACCATCCCTCACGACAAGCCGGTGCTGGTCACCGAATTCGGCGCCGATGCGCTGGCCGGCCTGCACGGCGACGCCGACACCCGCTGGACCGAGGAGTACCAGGACCAGCTCTACAAGAACCAGTTCAGGATGCTCGACGCGATTCCCGGCCTGCGCGGCATCACGCCCTGGATACTGGTCGACTTCCGCTCGCCGCGCCGGCCGCATCCAGTCTACCAGGACTTCTGGAACCGCAAGGGCCTGATCTCGGCGACGGGCGAGCGCAAGAAAGCCTTCCATACGCTGAAGGCCTACTACGACGCCAAGGAGCGGCAATACACGAACAAGGTCGGCGTTCTCGATGCCGCCGGCGAGGAGAAGAGACGATGATGAACGACAGCGAAGCCACGGAAACGGCGCCGGAAGCGGCGCCGAAACCGCGTCGCCGCAAGGGCATGAGCCTGACCTTGCGCGACGTGGCGCGCATGGCCAACGTGGCACCGATCACAGCCTCGCGCGCGCTCAATACGCCGCAGGCGGTGTCCGACGACATCCTGCACCGCGTGCGCGAAGCGGTCGAGCGGACCGGCTACGTGCCGAACCTGCTGGCCGGCGGCCTCGCTTCGCGCCGCAGCCGGCTGGTGGCGGCCGTGGTGCCCACCGTGGCCGGCTCCGTGTTCCTGGAAACGGTGGAGGCGTTGACGGACACCCTGGCGGCCGCAGGCTACCAGATGATGCTGGGCCAGTCCGGCTATGCCGGCTCGCGCGAGGATGCGCTGCTCGAGACTATCATCGCGCGCCGGCCCGACGGCGTGATCCTGACCGGCATCATGCATTCGCAGCTGGCGCGGCGCCGCTTGGCCGCCAGCGGCATTCCCGTAGTGGAGACGTGGGACCTGAGCCCGAATCCGCTGGACATGCTGGTGGGTTTCTCGCACGAGCAGCTGGGCGCTGCCGTGGCCCACTTCCTGCACCGGCGCGGCCGGCGCCGCGTGGCGGCCATCACGGCCGACGACGAGCGTGCCCGCCGCCGCCGCGGCGCC
>NZ_WNKZ01000075.1 GCF_009720835.1 Pseudoduganella buxea | reverse complement strand
GATTACATCGAGATGTTCTACAATCCGAAGCGCCGGCACAGCTTCAGCAATGACTTGTCGCCGGTCGAGTATGAAAAGCAGTATTTCAAGCGGCTCGCGAGTGTCTAGGAAACTCGTGGCGATTCAAGCCAGCAGGCATGAAGCCAGACGGCACAATGGACACCGATCAAGAAGGCGCATGGCATGTCTTTGATCCATAGATCAAGAAGGAAGTTTTCCAAGGCAGCTGTTTCCGTATGTTTATATTCCATATTCAATTATTTCAATCAAGACATAGCGAAAGCGAATACAACCATGGACGATCAAAAGAACTCGGGGCCGATATCAACAGGCTCTACATATTGGCTTAGCAAGTTCGAGAGATCTCAGCTGACGGATAAAGCAAACCGTGGTGATAAGGACGCAGCATTTCGACTTGCGCAATATTACGCGTTTTCAGAGTTTGATAACGAAAAGGAGCAGCATTGGCTCGAACGCTCGGCACGTGCTGGCCATACTGCCGCACAATACAATTTATCTTTCTTATTGTTCTACAAAGAAAACCCAGACATACATGGCGCCTTATACTGGGCAGAAATGGCGAAGAAAAATGGAGATACCAAAGCACAAGTGCTGATCGATGAAATTTGCGCAACTTTAAGATGAGACTATACTGGATTCCGGCTCCGTGGGTTACGGATAAGAAAGAAATTGTTTAAGGCTATGTCGATACCGAAAAAATTCCTTATCCGATAAGCGGAAAGATTAGGAACGTTCCCGACACCCCCCATTGAGAACAGAAAAACTTGAGACGATACAAGAATACGACACCGGGCCGCGCTTCGACACTTTTGAGGGGCGCAGCCGGTAAGGCTGGCGCGATGGCGCAAGCGGCGCAGCAAGCGGCTAGCGCCTTGCAGCCGCTGCAAAAAGGCGGTGCGTATGCATTACTGGCGTTGATTAAACAAGAGGCCCTGGTCGACGTTGCGGACAAAGCTGTTGGACGGGGTGACGGTTTTGAATGCGTACGGCACGGCAATGGCCGGAAAACCCGGCACTACCGTCGCGTCGGCCCTCGGCTTGTCCGGATCGCTGAAACGCATCAGCGCTGTAGTCCTGCCCTCGTTCCTGAAAAAAACAATCGTAAGCAACTTGCAGGGCAGCAACGCATCACGTCCATAAACCATGACAAAAAATTTACTCGTCATTATTTTGATTGGCGTTTTTATGGACGAAGCGCGTACTGAACCGATGTTCCAGTCAAGTTCTCCTTCTGTGCTTTCCCAGAACGCAAGCTCGGCTTGCGCGCGCTGCCGGCAGCGCGGCAACAAGGCGAAGGAGCCGTCCATGCGTGAAGCTGCGTTGCTGGCCGGTGCGCTGATCGCGTGCCCGGCGGGGATGGCCTGGCTGGCCCTGTCGATGGAAGTGCACTGGTCCCAGGTGCGGGGCGGCGTGCCGACGCCGGCCGTCGCGCGGCGCCTGCGCCTGCTGGGCGCCGCCAGCCTAGCCGCGGCGCTGGTGCTTTGCCTGCAAGCGGACCATCCGACGATGGCCGTGCTGGTGTGACTCATGGCGCTGGCCGCCGCCGCGCTGGGCGTGGCGCTGGCCTTGAGCTGGCGCCCGCGCCTTCTGGGGGTGCTGGCGTACCCGTAGGGACCGGGTCAGTCCCTACGGGTACGACCCAGTCCCAATCCCTGGCTCTGGCATTGCACTAGAACGCCACGCGCGCGCCGAAGTTGACCCGCCGCCCGACATCCTCCAAGGTCAGGAACTGGCTCTCGTTACTGGCGTACTCGCGCATGCGCTTGTTGCCCAGGTTGATGCCGTCGGCATACAGCGCAATCGCCTGGGTGACGTTGTAGCGCAGGCTGGCGTCGAGCTGGCCGTAGGCGGCGCGGTTGCGGGGCAAGGTGCTGCCGCCGCCGCAGTCGACGGAGAAGTGGTTGCGCCAGTTGTAGCTGGCCCGCGCGTGGAACTTGCTGTTCTCGTAGAACAGCGAGGCGTTGTAAGACTGCTTCGACAGGCCGGGGTACCCACACTCCAGGGTGCCGGTATCGCCTTCGCGGCTGGCACTGGCATCGACAAAGGTGTAGTTGGCCATCACGCCGAAGCCCCGCAGCCACGGCACGGCCGTGTCGAACAGGTATTGGCCCGCCAGTTCCAGGCCCTTGATCCTGCCCGACTGGCCGTTGCGCACGCGCGAGTCGTGCACCACCTCGTCGTATTGCGGCAGGCGGATATCTTCCAGCCGCGTCTCCAGGAAGTCGGCGACTTTTTTGTAGAACACGGCGGCGCTGACATAGCTGGTCTTCGACAGATACCATTCGTACGACAGGTCCAGGTTCTTCGACTGCATCGGCTTCAGGTAGGGATTCCCGCCGCCCGTCTGCACGTCGCCGAAGCGCCCGCCGTACCAGTTGTCCACGCCCATCTGGCTCAAGGTCGGACGCGTCTCCGTTTTCGATGCGCCCAGGCGCAGCAGCATGTCCTTCGTCACGTCGAATTTGATATTTGCCGACGGCAGGAAGCTGTTGTAGCTGTTGTCCACCGTGGTGGCGGCGGACGGTCCATAGGTCAGGATATACGTGGTGTCGTTCGGGCTCTTTACTGCCGACAGCAGCACGCGGCTGATGCCCGTCGATTGGGATTTGACGTGCACGGCGCGAATGCCCGCGCTGGCCGACCAGCGCTCGCCCTCCCAGCGTGTGTCGACAAAGACGCTCGATACCTTTTCCTTCACGCCCCAGGTGGATGCGGGCCGCGAATAATCGATTGCCATCGGGCCGTTCGGGTAGCGCGACAGGTCCGAATACAGGGCCGGATCGTTCGATTGCGCCAGCATCGACGGCTGGTTCAGGTAAGCCATGTACGCATACGGGTCGAAGCGCAGGTAATGCGACGGCGCCTGCGCGCCGAAATAGCCGTCCAGCGGCGTGACGGTAAACAGCGACGACGGCAGCGCCACGTGATAACCGCTGAAGGCATTCCACGAATCGCTTTCCCATTCCGTGCGCCCGACCCGCCGCTGCGAATAGCCAATGCCGGCATCGATGCCCCGGAAGGCACCCAGCTCGTGGTTCCACGCCAGGTTCAGGCGCCCTTCGTGCAGCTTGTCGCTGTTGCGCACGTCGCCGTTCGACACGGCGTGGGCCTTTACCGCATTCGGGTCGGCGATATTGTCGCCAAACACGAGCGACGGCATCGCGCCGAATGTGAGCGTATCGCCGTTGCGGGGCACCATGCCCGCCACCACCCACATGTCCGGCGTCTTCGACGTCGTTCGGGAGGTGGAGACATCGCCTTCCAGTTTCCAGTCCGGCGCCAGCTGCCATTTCGAATTGAAGCCGAAGGCTTTCGTCACCGACAGCCGGTCGCCGCCCTTGACGATCATGTCGTTCGAATTGGCCTCGCCCAGCAGCTTCCCCGGCCCCGCCAGCGCCGGGTTGTTCGCATAGAAGCTGGCGCCCGGGCGCAGGAAACTCGTGATCTGGTTGTTGCCGTCGTATTTGACGCCCAGCTGGACGGGATTATTCCAGTCGCTGAAAGTGATCACGGCATTGCGCTGGTCCAGCCGCGAATACAGGGCGTCGGCCGTCATCTTCCAGCCGGGGCTGGGATTGAACTGGACGGTCAAATTGCCGACCAGGCGCTCGCGGCTTTCGTTCTCCTGCTGGTAGCCGAAGCTTTGCGGGATATACAGCTTGCGCGTGGTGACGTCGGCCATCGTCAGGCCGCGCGAATTCAGGTCGCCCTCGATCATCGACACATCGCGGTAATTCCACGCATCCGTGATGGACTTGTTCTGCTTCGAGCTGCGGTCGGTATACGACACCGACGCGGTGACGCCGAAGCTGCGCTCGGCATTGGCGAACGAATACATGCCGGCCGCATTGGGCGTGTAGTCCTTCGAATTGGAATCCCACGACGACGACACATTGATCACCGACGAATGTCCCACCTTGCCGGACAGGGGCCGTGCCGTCTGGATATCCACCGTCGAACCGATGCCGCCCTCGGGCAGGAAGGCCTGCGACGTCTTGTACACCAGCGCCTTCGAAATCAGGTCGGACGACAGCAGGTCGAAGGAAAATTCGCGCCCGCCCGTGTCGCTCGTCAGGGTGCGGCCGTTGACCAGCACATTATTGAATTCCGGACCCAGCCCCCGCACGGAAATATAACGGCCCTCGCCGTTATTGCGCTGGATCTGCACACCCGTCACCCGCTGCAGGGATTCGGCGATATTCGTGTCCGGGAATTTGCCGGCATCCTCGGCCGACACGGCATCGACGACGCCATCCTGCATGCGCTTGGTCGTCAACGAGGAACTGAGCGAGGCGCGGATGCCGCTGACCACCACTTTGGCGGCGGGGTCGATGACGGGATCGACGACGGTCTGGGCGGAAGCTGCGCCGGCGACGAGCATTTCAGCGATCAGCGTGGCCAGCATGGTACGGGGGAAGCGTGGGAAATGCATGTGATGTGTCTCCTCTGTCTTGGTTTTATGAAGTGCGGAGTTTCAACTGCGTGCATCGCATGCAGTCGTCGTACAACGACTGCATCGGGAAATCCTACGCCTCGTACCAGAATGGCAATCTATTACTTATTTGTGGATTGCTATACGAAATCGATATATGAACGTCGAGACGGGAACGGACGCGACAGGCCAGCCGTCCGAAATGCGAGGTGGCATCCGCTCCCCTTATGCATGAGGTAGCGCAGCAGCCGGCACCCAATTGCGCCGGCACAAACGACATGGCAGATGTGACGCCTACCCTGAGAGTCCAAATGTCGACGGAGTAAACAAATGGACACGAACAGGACTGCTGATGACCAAATCATCTTCGAAGATACGATCAAGGCCCTGGAAGCGCAAATCGCCAACGTCGGCGCCCATCTGACGATCGACTCTTCCGCCCGACTTGCGTACGCCCGAGAAATCAAGCGCATGGCAGAGAAATTGCGCGCCGATGCCGTTGCGAACCGCATTACGTGGGCAAGCGCAGCTCAACAGGCGCAAGAAACCCGGAATGTCGTGATGGAGGTAATTCGCTCCCGAAGCACGCCGGTGGGCAGGGCAATGGCACAGCGCATCAAGTCCGAGGGACTTTCGTTGAACCTGTTGATTGCACGTCAAACGAGGAAGATGTTCGGTGAATCGGCGAATTTTTCCCGCTTGACCAGCTCTAAACAAAACGCAGTGTATGCGGAGATCGTGTCCTCAGCCGGCAGATCGAACCCCAATATCACACGTGCCATGAGCAGAATTTCTTATGCCGGCCGGGGGCTGCTATTCTTGTCGATGGGGCTTTCAGTCTATTCCGTCGCGACCTCGACCAACAAACCGCTGGCTATCAGAAGGGAGCTTGCTGCAAACGGTGCTGGCATTGCCGGCGGAATTGCCGGTGGAGCGCTGGCGGGCCTTGCGTGTGGGCCGGGTGCTCCTGTCTGCGTCACAGTCGGGGCGTTTGTCGGTGGCGCAATGGCCGCATTCGGTACAAGCTATATCTGGTAACCCCATGCGACTGAGCCCATTCCCGGCGACTTCACTCCAGTTGACCAGGTCGTTGTCGGCAGATGAATTACCTCGCAGCGAAATTTGGATGGCAGGAAAGCCCACAGGAAAGGCTGTCATCGGTGCCGTATTGGAGACGGCGCTGAAATGGCAAGATTTTCTGCTGCTGCTGGTAACCGACGACATCCTGCACGAAGACACTTTACGCATCTATCTCCTCGACAGCCAGTTGCATATCGTGGACTGGGCCACCATTGGCGCCATGTACGCGACCGGGGCCCTTTCGCAATTGGACTTGTCCGCAGAGGATGAAATCAGCTTTCATTTCATGGGGGATACCGTCTGGACGCTGACGCTGTTTCCATCCAAGAGGTTGGCGTCATCGACGTTCCCTGCACCGCGTGGCGTGCGCCGTCCATGGACCTTGTTCCGTCATTTCAATCTAACAGGCCGGCCGTCGCGGGAGAAGTCAAACGCTACTCCAGCCGGCTGATACCGGGCGTCATGCCGGACGCCAGTCATCGATGCGAAGATCAGTTTTCAGACGCGAAAGGGAGGCCTGATGAATAAGGCGTGGTTCGTCATTCTGCTATGCCCGCTCGAGGCAGCAGCCAATGCGCGCAGTTACACGATGAACCGCGATGGCTTTGTATAGAAGATGCGACACCCGGAGAAGATGCCGCCGCACCATTACATCGAGCGGCAAAAGGCATACACCTACCTCGACGGTGTACGGCACAGCGCCGAGGGCCGGCTGGGGTGTGACGCGCAGGTCTTGGACACACCGGACCTGGCGTATCAAATCGCAGCTCGACTACCGGATTACCGTCAGCAGAACGAATGAAAAACGCTTCGCAATTCATTCTGAAGCAACTACAACAACGTTATCCATGTGGGAAAAGGAGAGCAGCACCATGAAATTAGACAGCATCAATACTTTAGGATAAACTTTCCCGAAACCAATTTTTTGAGACCTCCTGACAACGGGCACGAGCCACGGAGCTGCCTTCGCACCCTGGACCATGCCTGCCTGGCGGCCATTTCGTCGATTCGGTCAGCTCCGAACCTATCCCTGATCTTATCGCGTACGCCGCTCCGCCAACCCGGCGCACGAAAAAACCTGACGCATCCGAATTAATTTTTTCTCTCGAGCTTCCATTCAACATGCAAAAAAACACCGATAAAAAACAGCAAGCCAATCCTAGCTCCCCGGATGGTGCGCCAAACGATTCAAAACAATCCAGCTGGTTTGAAAATAAGATAGAAAAGTACAAGGAATATTTTCATCCGGATGAGCTGGCCAACTTGCAGCCAATGCGACGCACCGCGATTTTTATTCTACCAAGCATAATCCACTTTTTACAAAGCGCGTTTTGCGGTTTCATACTCGCGTGGATCGCTTTGGGCACACAAAAATTACGTGACACGAAGTTTCTTACTCTTGCGCTGGATTTCGGTGATTCATTTTTGCACCATTACAGCACATTTCCTCTCGCATTATTTTATCTGACATTGATCGCATCCTTGCTGGCGCTTGTGACGAATGATGAAGTGAGCTTCTTGCTACGAAAGGTTTTGGCTGAACCGTTGGAAAGTTTCATTTTCCACACATCGTCGTTGAGCTTCGGAGCGCTGATAGTGGGCTACTGGTCGAATCATTTTCCCAGCTTTGGAATGCCGCCTTGGGTGATCTTTTCCTTCATATTTTTCGCTTCCATTCTGCTTTCAGCAATTGTCAGGGCAATACCGGGCGTGATGCTCGAAAGGCGAAAAGCCAGCGGCAAACTCATGAGTCGAGTTGCAGCCGCAGGTTTAACCTTAATTTCCATCGTCGTCCTCGTTTTGACAACTGTGCTGCTCAGCAAAATGGGTTCTTGAGTCGCCATCCGGCAAGCCCTCAGCATAGACAATGAAATAGCATTTCGCGATTTGGTCCCGATGCCATGATTACTGCGGTCGAGAACCGAAAGCGGGGCAGCCCTCCCATTGCAGCAGCTGCGGTCATGATATGGATGGGGAGAATCATAAAGGAACACCGGACTGCTTTTATTGGACCAGACCATTCCGGAAAGAGAGGCAGCGTTTGGCAAGATTTTTTCGGCACGGATTCTTAAGAGGAAAACGATGATACGTAAGCTCGAACACGCACTCGTTACCGCCGATGACATTATTCCTGGCGACGTGATCCTTTGCTATTCTCCCGATATGCGCGAGGCCCGTTCTGGGCGCGAATCTGGCTACTCCCATGCAGCCATCTGCTGCGAGAGGGGCTCTATCCTCGAGTCGTCAGGGGGCGGCGTAAGGCTGACGAATGCAGCCGCATTACTCGACGAGTATGGCCACGTCGCGGTTTTGAGGAATACAAAAGCATGGGATGGCAACCGACTGTCCCTGTTAAGTAAATTCGCCGACGCCTCGTTGGGAAAGCAATTTAACTTGTCTGGACTCAAGGAATATGACGCGCAACGTGAAGAGGCGCTGTCTACCCAACTGCGGCGAATAAAGGGGTATTTTGATAACGATGAGGCACCGGAAGCTCGTCCATCATCCAGGCTCTTCTGCTCTGAACTGGTCGTCTCGGCCTTTATTGAAACCGGGGTTATCGGCAAATCGGCTGCCCCTGCGTTCCGCCCCTGCACATTCCTTCCTCAGGATATCGCCATTGATCTGATCTTCGGATTTTTCATCGGATATATATTACCTTATCCGGGCTACCGCATTCCGGAGGACGACCTCTTCATTAATTATGCGCTGGATGAAAATTTTATGAAATCCGTATAGATATCATCTTTGAGAAAAGATCTGGCTTTCTATCTCGAGAGTCGCTCTGGATGGTCTAGGAAGAGGGTCGCAAGGAACATGAGTTTGCAAGGACGCGTTGCTCCACCGTCCCGGGTGGGCCTTCTCAGGAACCCAAGCAGGCGCCAGTAGGAACGACCCCAGAACTGTACAAGCATGAAAAAGCAGCCGTTGACGGTATCGGAACCCGTTCCGGCGTAGTGTCATTCTTCCGCATACGCCAGCTCGGCAGCGTGGTCAGTGGCGGGCACATCGACCTGATCACTTCTTCCACGAGACGCTTCCAGGAATGCGCGCGCAGCTGCGATTTCAGCTCGATGGAGATCTGGTTCTAGCCCATCAAATAGCCGCTCAATCCAGCCGCTTCAACCGCTGCCCATAAATCCCCCACTTGCAATCGACATCGTCGCTGCGCCCGCACAGGGCCCAGCCGGTGCCGATCTTTTCCACCGTGACGGGTCCGCCGATCTCGGCGGCCAGCTTGTCGGCCCACATGCCGGCGGCGCCCTTGCCCTTGAACAGCTCCTTGCCTTCGTAGATGACGGTGGCGTCGAACACGGGCATTGCAAATACGGTCATGGCTTCCTCTGCGTCGAAAATCAAAGCGCCATCCTATCATCCGGCACGTCGCCCCCGGGGCCATGCCTTGGCGATAGTCTTCGATAGTTTTCCAGGATGAAATTTCGGCTACCATCGCTACCCCTTATTGCCCAGCCAGGAGCTTTCGATGATGTCCGTTCGCCGCCCCCTTCTTCTGCTTGCCCTGTGCACGGCCTTTGCCGGCCCTGCGGGCGCCTCGGGGTTCGCGCCCCAGGAGGCCGGGCAGGCCGGTTGCGTCAGCGCGGAGACGTGCATCGCGGCGCTGCTGGCGCAGGCCGGCAGCGGCGACCATGTGAAGGAACTGGCGCTGATGACGCGCATGACGCAGCTGCGGCCCAAGGACGCACCGCCGGCGACGGCACAGGAAGTGCGTCCGTACAGCGAAGCGACCGGTGTCGACGATGCCGGCACGGCGCTCGTCGGCGTGCTGCAGAAACCGCAGGCCATCCACTCTTGGCTGCCCGAAAACCGGCGCGCGCTGGCGCTGGCTTACCTGAAGAACCGGCAACCGGCCGACGCAGCGAAGGTGCTGCGCCAGTCGCTCGCCCAGATGCCGTCCTACGGGCCGTACTGGCTGGACCTGGGCCGCGCCCTGGCGGCGCAGGACAACGTGCCGGACGCCACGGCGGCCCTCGTGCTGGCCTACCAGTGGGCACAGCGGCCGGCCACGTTGCGCTCCACCTACGAGGCCGCCGCCCAGGGGCACGGCGCCATGGCCCCAGTGTTCCGCGCCGCGCTCGATGCGATCGATGCGAACGCCGCAGCGAAGGCCGGCGTCCTGAAGGGCCTGCCCCCGCTGGCGCGGCCCACTCCCGGCACGAAACCGCTGCGCGCCACGGTGGACCTGGCGACCTGCGACAAGCCCGTATGGCCCCGCGCATCGCTGCGCTATGAAGAAACCGGCACCATCACCTTGGCCTACTTCATTACCGCCGATGGGCGCATCGCCTACGCCGACGTGGGCACGTCCAGCGGCCATGCCGACCTGGACCATGCTGCCCTGCTGGGCCTGGCGGAATGCCGCTTCACGCCGGCCAACGTCGACGGCAAGCCGGTCGATGCGTGGCTGCAGCTGCAGTACGTCTGGACACTCGAGTAAGCCAACGACAAGCCACGACAGCCCGCAGCGGGCGGGGGCTCGCCGCCGTCCCCGCCGACAATCCTTCCGCCCTCCCCTCGCGTCTACCGCACTTCCGCGTCCCCGTCAAAGCCTCTTCCGGCAGAGCTGCGTGCTTTACAACACCGCATCAATACCGGTTGTCGCACAAGTGCAATTGGTCAATACTTGCCTGGCTTGCATTGCATTATTTACATGCCGGCATCGCAACAATGCCGCCCGGACGGCGGCCGCTTCCAAGGACGTATCCGAAAGACGACACACCAGCATAACAACCACGAAGTGTAGAGAACCCAAGACGCGAAAGGACACCGCATGAGTATCAAGTTTTCGACCCCGTCCCACCAGGACGGGCGCAAGGAGCCGCGCAACCCGCGTGGCCCCGGTGCCAGAACCACCCTCGCCCTGTGTATCGCCCTGGGCTGGGCAGCCATCCTGCCCCATGCCGGCGCGGCCCAGACCGCCGCTCCCGTGACGACACAGGCTGCCGCCGCCTTCTGGCAGAGCGTGGCCGTGCCGACGGACTCGCTGGTGGTCGGCGGGGGCGCAAAAAAACTCTCCGTCAAGCCTCGCAAGTTCCACGCTGCCACCCTCGACAAGTCCGGCATGAAGTCGCTGGCGGCCGGCGCGCCCCAGGAGCGGGGCGACGGCGCCGTCACGGGCCAGCAGACCATCTCGCTGCCCCACCCGGACGGCGGCTACCAGCGCTTCGTCATTGTCGATTCGCCCGTGATGGAAGCGGGCCTGGCGGCGAAACACCCGAACATCAAGACCTACAAGGGCCGCGGCGTGGACGATCCGAACGCCACGCTGCGCATGGACATCACCCCGCTGGGCCTGCACGCCTCGGTACGCTCGTCGCAGGGCAGCTGGTATGTGGACCCCTACTACCACCTCGATGACAGCGTGTACGCCAGCTACCATCGGCGCGACCTGCCGAACCAGCACGGTCCCCTGCTGGAAAGAGACCTGGCCGAAGCGCAGCTGAGCCTGACGCGCGGCTTCTACCATGCCGGCGACAAGCTCGAGGTACGCGGGGCCGGCTTCACGCCCGGCGCCAGCGTTACGCTGGTCGTGCGCGCCGAAGGCGATGCGGCGCCGCTGCAGACCGTTGTCGCCACGGCCGGCCAGGACGGCGCCGTGCGCGCCACGCTGCCGGCCGACAAGGGCGGCAATCCAGGCGCCTACCAGGTCACGGCCAGCGACGGCGAACGCACCAGCGAGGCCACCTTCCACGTCGTCAGCGACGCCACCAGCGTCGATGCGGCCACGGGCAACCAGCTGCGCACCTACCGCCTGGCCCTCGTCACCGACCCGTCGTATGCGAACTACTTCGGCGGTTCGGCCAACGTCACGGCGGCCAAGGTCACCCTGATCAACCGCGTCACGCAGATCTACGAAGACGAAACCTCGATCCGCCTCGTGCTGATCGACGCCACCGACGCGCTGAACCTGGACACGGATGCGCAGATGACGGGCGCGAACGGCCCCTGCGGCGCCACGGCCTGCTACACGCCGAGCCAGGCCGAAGGCTGCAGCAGCAGCCTGCTCAGCCGCAACCGCATCGTCACGGGCCTGCTGGCCGGCGCCGGCAACTTCGATGTCGGCCACATCGCCCTGGGCCTGAACGGCGGCGGCATCGCCAGCCTGGGCGTGGTGGGCGCGAACGGCAAGGCGCAGGGTTGCACGGGCGTGCCGACGCCCGTGGGCGACTACTTCGCCGTCGACTATGTGGCCCACGAACTGGGCCACCAGTTCTCCGGCAACCACACCTTCAACGGCACCAACGGCAGCTGCACGGGCGGCAACCGCAATCCGGATACGTCCGTCGAACCGGGCAGCGGCTCGTCGATCATGGCCTATGCCGGCATCTGCGGTCCGGACAACCTGCAACCGCACAGCGATCCCTACTGGTCGCAGCGCAGCTTCGACGAAATCGTCGCCTACACGTCCGGCGCCGAAACGAGCGTCAACGAAGTGCAGGCGGCGGCGCTGCGCGGTTTCAGCAGCAACGGCGCCCAGTTCCAGGTGCGCTGGAACGGCAAGCTGTCGGCACCGATCGTGCGGGGCACCAACTACACCGTGTCGGCCGTGCGCAATGCCATCCGCGCCATCGAAGGCTGGCCGAACGGCGGCGTCGTCACCATCAGCGCCCTGTCCGACGGCGGCTTCACGGCCACCTTCGGCGGCACCCTGGCTGGCGTCGACGTGGCTCCGCTCGAGATCGTCAACGGCTCGGCCGGCGTCAGCGGCTTCGTCGGCGAAGTGGCCGTGGGCGGCCTGACCAAGCGTGGCGGCAGCATCAGCGCCACCGGCAACGCGGCCCCCGTCGTGACGGTGGCACCGGGCTACACCATCCCGCTGCGCACGCCGTTCGCGCTGACCGGCACGGCCGTCGATGCCGACGGCGACGCGCTCACCTACCTGTGGGAGCAGAACGACATCGGCGGCGACGACGGTACCGCCCTGCTCAGCAACGGCAAGGTCAACGGCCCCCTGTTCCGCCAGTTCGGCGTGCGCGCCGTCGTCAGCAGCGCCGACTCGATCAAGTACGGCTCGCCCGGCGAGAACCACACGACCGGCGTGCCGACCCGCGTGTTCCCCGACCTGCCGCAGCTGCTCATCAACAACACCAACGCCGAAACGGGCGCCTGCCCGACGCCGGCCGCCACGCCGACCGCCGCCCAGATCGACTGCTACTCGGAATACCTGCCGACGGCCAGCTACCGCGGCGCGGGCGACAACGCCAATCCGGCCGCGCTGAACTTCAAGCTGACGGCGCGCGACGGCCAGGGCGGCGTCAACAGCGCCAGCACGAAACTGACCCTGGCGCAGAACGCCGGTCCCTTCCTCGTCACGTCGCATAACAGCGCCGCGACCGTGGAGGGCGGCTCGACCCAGACCGTCACGTGGAGCGTGGCCAACACCAACGTGGCACCGGTGAGCACGGCCAACGTGCGCATCGTGCTGTCCGTCGATGGCGGCAAGACCTATCCCCATGTGCTGGCGGCCAGCACGCCGAACACGGGCAGCAAGGCGGTGACGTTGCCGGCGCTGGCCACCGACGCGGCACGCATCAAGGTCGAAGCGCTGGGCAACGTGTTCTTCGACGTGTCCAATGCGGACCTGCGCATCCGCGTGACGGGTGACGTCGACGGCGACGGCAGCATCGGCTGCGCCGACGTCGCGCTGGTCAAGGCGTCGCTCGGCAAGCGCACCGGCCAGGTCGGCTTCGACGCCCGCGCCGACGTCAATGCCGATGGTGTCGTCGACGTGCGCGACGTGGCCAGCGTGTCGCGCAGCCTGCCCGCCGGCAGCGCCTGCAACTGACGCGCCGTCCCTGGCATGACGCCTTCCTCCGCCGGATCGCTCCGGCGGACCATCAATTACCCGCGCGGCAGGGCCGCGCGGGGCAAAGGAGAAAACCGTGAATAGTTGGCAAACCTGGAAAAACCGCCTGGTCGTTGCAACCCTGCTGGGCGCCGCCGCGTGCGCGGCCCAAGCCGAAACCGTGGTGTCGATCGACGCCTCGCCCAATCCGGCCATCGTCGGCTCCACCGTCGACCTGTCGGTGCTGATCGACGACGCCAGCGACCTGTATGCCTACCAGTTCTCGCTGTCGTACGATCCGGCCGTGCTGCGCGCCACCGCCGTCACCGAAGGGGCCTTCCTGGGCACCGGCGGCGCCACCTACGGCGGCTACGACGTGATCGACAACGGCGCCGGCAAGGTGTCGTTCGTCTTCAACACGCTGCTCGGCCCGACGGCGGGCGTGAGCGGCAGCGGCGCGCTGGCCCATATCCGCTTCGACGTGATCGGCTACGGCACCACGCCGCTGGCCTTCAGCGACGGCATCTTCCTCGACTCGAACCTGGCCGATGTCGCCGTGACCTACACCGCCGCGCCGCTGGCGGCCGTGCCGGAACCGGGCACCTGGCTGATGCTGGGCGTGGGCCTGGCCGGCCTGGCCACCTTGCGCCGCCGCGCGGCCTGAACGGGCAGCTTGCAGGCGTCACGGCCCCGCGCATGCGGGGCCGTTTTTTTCGTGGCGACCGCGCGCGCGAAATCCATTGCCAAATTCAATGAAAGCAACCGCCGTTACGTGCTAAGGTCACACATCCATCCCTTCACCGCCACGCCGGCAGCCGGCGCGCATGCAAGTGACCCGCGGTGAAGCGAGGCAGCAGGCAGACTAGCTCACACAGCACGCAGTAGACATCAGCAGCACCGCAGTCAACACCGCAGTCAACACCGCAGGCACGCCAACGGAATTCGTCAACGACTCTCGCGAGGCCAGGATGAACGACGACCAGCGCCACGACCAACATACATCGCTTGCCGTGGCCGCGGCACTCGATATCGATATCCTGTGGGGGCCCGTCAAGGCCTGGCGGCATATGCGCATGCGCGAGGTGCCGCGCCATGTCGCACTGCGCGTGCTGTCGCGGGAAGGGCCGCGCCGGGCCGGCGACCCCCAGCATCCGGCCCTCGGCGACGACCGCGTACGCAAATCCATTCCCCAGCTGTCGGCCCGCAGTCCCGCCGTAAGGGCGCATGCCGGCTGTGTCCGCAGCAACAGCGAGCTGGCCACCATCATCGACCAGGCCCTGGTGCTGCTGGGCCGGCATGACCGGCACTATGCCGAGGAATTCCTGCGCATGCATTGCGTGGGCACGGCAACCATCATGCGCGTGCTGTACGACCCCACCCGCCGTCGCGCCGGGGCGCGCTCGCAGCGGACCGACCAGGCATCGGAGATGGTCACCTGAGGTTACCTGACGGATTCCGCGGCGAATCAGGACTTGGCGCCTTCGCGCCGGGCGCCGTCGCTCATGGCACCGAGCTCGTGTTCCTGCTCGCGCTCCCGTGCCGGCACGCCGAACCACGGCGTCGGGCAGCCGCGGCCGGCCCGGGCACTGCCGTCGCCCATGATCACGCGGCGCACGGTGGCCGCGTTCACGCCATGGTTTTCCAGGTAATGCGCCGCGTAGCGCCAGCCGTGCGTGCAGGCCACCGCCACGGCATGGTCGATGATGCGGGCCAAAGCCATGTCCGAGCGCCGGTTCAATGCTGGTTCCATCGTACCTCCCAGTTTGCATGGGCCGCGCCGTTGCTGAAGCGGGTGGCGGGCCACGGTCCAGACTAACATGGCCTTCAACGCATGAGCGATTGGAAATACCTACGGTGCCGGCGCGGTACAATCGCCCTCTTTCACCGCCGCCGCCGTTCGATGCCGCACACTCTCGCCGCCCCCTGCTCCTTTGAGCTGATCATCAAGAAAAGCCGCTTCATCTGCTGCGTCCAGCCGATGACGGACCGGCCCGCCGCCCAGGCCGTCGTGGCGCAGCTGAAGGCCGGGCATCCTGGCGCGGCCCATGTGTGCTGGGCGCTGCTGGCCGGCGGCCAGTCCGCCGCCGTCGATGACGGCGAACCGGGCGGCACGGCGGGCCGCCCCATGCTGGACGTACTGCGCCACCAGGACCTGGAAGGCGTGCTGGCCACGGTGGTGCGCTATTTCGGCGGCATCAAGCTTGGAGCGGGCGGACTCGTGCGCGCCTATACGGACAGCGTAGCCCAGGCCCTGCTGAAAGCCGAGCGCATCGCCATCGTCAAGGCACTGACCTTGCGCTGCGCCGTGCCGTATGCACTGGAAGGCCTGCTGCGGCGCGAGCTGGACGGGGCCGGGGCCCAGCTGGACGAAGTGAGCCACGGCGACGACGTGCGCATCGCCTTCACCTTGCCCGTGACGGCCGCGCAGGCGCTGACGACGCGGCTGAACGAAGCGGGCAACGGCCGGATCGTGTGGCTGGGCGAGCCCGGCGACTGAAGGCTTCATCCGGCGCTGGGCGCCAGGACCGGCCGGGGCCTGCCGAGCCACGTGGCGCGATGCCACAGGGCTTCGAGCGGCCCCTGCCGGTGGTGCCGCAACCACCAGGCGGACAGCGCGCCTTGCGCCAGCGCCAGCGTGATGCCGAGCAGCAGGCAGACCGTGGCACCCGTCACCTGGTACAGGCCGAGGCCGAAGCCGTAATACAAGCTCGTGCCCACCAGCGACTGCACCACGTAGCTCGTCAGGCTCATCCGTCCGAGCGGCGCCAGGTGGCCCAGCCACCGGGCCGGCGCTCCGGCCAGGAACAGCCGCGCAAACGACGCCACCAGCACCACCATCAACGCCAGGTTCGACCAGGATTGGACGATCACGTCCACGGGCCGGCGCAGGCCTTCGGCGGCGATCCACCCGCCCAGGTTGGCGCGCACCAGGTACAGCACCACGAAGGCCGCCACGGCCAGCGGCAGCGCGCGGCGCCAGAACCGCCGGCTGGCATCGCTGACGGCGAACAGCTCGCGCCGCGCCGCCACCATGCCCACCATGAACAGCGCGGGGATCTGGAACAGGCGGCCGTTTTCGAAGCTCCACAGGATGACGCCCGTCTTGCCGTTGACAAGGTTGCCGGCGAAGACTTCCCACAGCGAGCCGTGCGCCAGGTACGCCGTGCTGCGGCCGAAATACGCCCACGAAGCGGGGTCGGGCAAGGTGACGGCGGGCGCCGGCAGGGCCTCGACGATGGCGACCAGCGCGGCCGGCTGCAGCAGCAGCAACGCCGCGATGGCCAGCACGGCGCCGTCGCGCAAGCGTGCCACCGGCAGCAGAGAGAAGGCCAGTACGGCATACAGCGACAGGATGTCGCCCTGGTAGAACAGCGAATTGACGAAGCCGAAGCCCAGCAGCAACACCATGCGCCAGGCAAAGCGGCCCCGGAACGCCTCGCCGCGCGCGGCCCGCGCGCCGAACTGCAGGTGGAAGGTCACGCCGAACAGCAGCGCGAAGATGGCATATGACTTGCCGCCGAACAGGAAGAACAAGGTGTCCCACACGCCCCGGTCCATGCTGGTCAGCCAGGCCGGCTGGCCGTCGGGCCGGTGCATCAGGTCGAAGTGCTCGATATTGTGCAGCAGCATGATCGACGCGATGGCAAAGCCGCGCAGGGCATCCACCAAGGTCAGCCGGCCTCGTTGTTGGTCCATGACGTCTCCAGGTTATTGTTGTCTGAAAACGTTATCACAAAACGGATGCGAGGTCAGCAGATCTTGGTGGCGCCCATGTTGTCCAGCTTAAGTTTCGGCTCAGCATGCCTTAACGGAATCTTACCGCCGCCCTTGCTACGGTGGCGGCTGGCGGGATGCAAGTTTCTTGTCGGGTGTCCCGCTCCCCACTGTCCTATCTAGAGAGCGTATCGATGAAGATGAAGATGATGTTGCTGGCCGCCGCACTGGCGGCCATGGCGGGCGTGCAGGCCGCCGACAAGGCCGGCGCCCACTGGGAATACACGGGCAAGGCCGGCACGGCGCACTGGGCCGAACTGGAGCCCGATTTCTCCGCCTGCAAGCTGGGCCACGCGCAGTCGCCCGTCGACATCCGCCATGCCAAGGCCGGTCCCCCGGCGCCGATCGATTTCAGTTACACGGCCAGCGGCGCCGATATCGTCAACAACGGCCACACGGTGCAGGTCAACCTGGCCGACGGCGGCAAGGTGCACCTGGCCAGCGGCGACTACAAGCTGCTGCAGTTCCACTTCCACACACCCAGCGAGGAAACGGTCAACGGCAAGCACTATCCGCTGGTGGCGCACCTGGTACACCGCAACGCCGCGGGCGAGCTGGCCGTCGTGGCCGTGCTGTTCAAGCAGGGCAAGGAAAATGCGGCGCTGAAGCCCCTGTTCGCCGGACTGCCGGCCCATGCGGGGGACCATCACGCCGTGGAGGGCGACGTCGACCTGGCCGCCCTGCTGCCGGGCGATCATCACTACTACGCCTACATGGGTTCGCTGACGACGCCGCCCTGCAGCGAAGGCGTGCACTGGCAGGTGCTACGCCAGCCCGTCGAACTCTCCAAGGCCCAGCTGGCCAGCTTCCGCAAGCTGTACCCGATGAACGCCCGCCCCGTGCAGCCGCTGAACGGCCGCGTGGTGGAAGTCACGGGCTGACGCCTGCGTCACCAGTGTGGCAAAATTCGGGGACTGTCCGCGAATTTTGCGAATTTTCCGATGGCGGTGCTAGCGCCGCGGCCGCCGCCGCCGTGCCGACGCGTTCTGGTCCTGCAGCATCGAATCGACCCGGCTCGACGCTTCGCGGGACATGTCCTGGGCCAGCGTCACGTCGGGGAAGTACTCGGGCAGCCGGTAGCCCAGCCAGGCGTAGGCCGAATACAGGCGGCAGATGTCCTCCACTTCCTGCAACGTCATGTGGTGCAGCACGTAATCGTCCGTGCGCAGGCGCGTGACCTTCTTCTTCGCGAGCGACATGGCCCAGTGCTCCCACGCGCTTTGCAGCGATGCCACCCGCGTCGTCACCGGCACCAGCGACAGTGTGAACTTCTCCGCCACCGTCAGCGGCAAGGTGTCGAGCCATTCGGCGCGCTCGTTCTGGTCCTCCGTGATGCGGGGGTAGAAGAAGCCGTCCGGCACGTCGATATTGTGGATGAAGCGCTTGAGCAGCTTGGCCAGCGCCGTTTCGCCCGTGACGGCGGCGATGCGGTGCAGGTGCTCCAGGGTCGGCGCGACGGCGAAGCCGCTGGTATTGAGGGGTACCGGTTTTTCCTTCAGCAGCGAGCGCATCACTTCGTGCGTGTCGGCGTCATAGCCGGCCACCAGGCCTTCCTCGTGGATGCCGTAGCGCCCCGCCCGGCCCGCGATCTGGCGCGCCAGCGCGGCCGGGATTTCCTCTTCCTCGACGCCGTTGAACTTGATCGACGCCGTCATGACGATGCGCTGGATCGGCATGTTCAGGCCCATCGCGATGGCATCGGTGCCGACGACGATGTCGGCGCTGCCGTCGCGGAAGCGCTGGGCCTGGGCGCGCCGCACTTCCGGCGACAGGTTGCCATAGACGGTGGCCACCGAGTGGCCCATCTCGGCCACCATGTCGCGCCACATCAGCACGTCGCGGCGGGAAAAGGCGATCAGCGCGTCGCCGGGACGCAGGTTCTTCACCTTGCGCACAGGCCCGGGCTCCATCGCGAGGGGCCCCTTGCGCTTGAGGACATGCACTTCCAGCGGACATTCGAGCCGTTCGGCCAGCGCCTCGATGGCGCGGCGCGCTTCCGGCGCGCCCACCAGGTAGACGGTGCGGGCGGGCGCGCCGCAGACGGCGGCGGTCCAGGCGGCGCCCCGGTCGCGGTCGGCCAGCATCTGGATTTCGTCGATGACGGCGACGTCGACGGCCGTGCGCGTATCGAGCATTTCGACCGTGCTGGCAACGTGGGTGGCGCCCTCCGCCAGGCGGCGTTCCTCGCCCGTCACGAGGCTGACGGCCAGCGGCTTGCCATGCCTTTCCACTTCCAGCAGGCGCTCGTAGTTTTCCAGCGCCAGCAGCCGCAGCGGCGCCAGGTAGACGCCGCTGGCGGCCTTGGCCAGCGCTTCCATGGCTTTGTGGGTCTTGCCGGAGTTCGTCGGGCCCAGGAGCGCGATGAAGCGGCGCGGCAGGCGCCGGGCCACGTCGAACGAGGCGGGATATTCGGCCAGGTTGATGCTCTGGCGGGTGCGCTCGGCGTGCTGCTCCTCGCGCTGGCGTTCGACGGCGTGGCCGAGGCGCTGGCGAATGCGGTCGAAGATGGCCCCGGCCGGCTCGGACGTCTGCAGGTCCGCCAGGGTGTGCAGGAAGTCCATCGGCGCCAGGCCGGCATCCTCGCACTCCTCGGCCAGTTCGCGCACGAACGCACGCACGTGTTCGTCCAGTTCACGCCGGGCCCGCTCGTTTGCGCGCTCGGCGATCAGGGCGGCCCGCGCCTCGCGTTCCAGCTTGCGCCACTTCGACGGCTTGGCCAGCACCCCCTGGGCCGGCACCAGCGCATACGGCACGTGCAGGCCTGCTTCGTCGACGACACCTTCGAAGCGCAGGAACACGCGCCCCTCCATCTTGACGAGGGCAATGCCCTGTCCGGCCAGCGCCAGTTCCTGGATCAGTTCGTCATCATCGTCGGGGTGGGTCATGGTCGCGGGCGGGTGAAAAAAACGGCCCGAGTATAGCAAGCCGGGCCGTGGGCGGGCCGCGCGCCACGTTCAGTGCGCGTGGAACTCGATCAGGCGCACCATGGCCTCGGCATCGAGGGGCGTGCTGAGCAGGTTGCCCTGGGCGGAATCGCAGCCATGTTGTTTGACGGAATCGAGTTCGGCCGCCGTTTCCACCCCCTCGGCGCAGACGCTGATGTGCAGGCCGTGGGCCACGCCGACGATGGCGGCCAGCATGGAATTCTGCGGCACGCCGGACAGCGATTCGCGCACCAGCGCCCGGCACGGCTTGACGACGTCGAGCGGAAAGCGCGACAGCGACGACAGGGCCGTCAGCTCGGTGCCGAAATTGTCCAGCGCCAGTTGCACGCCGGTGCCCTTCAACTGGCGCAGGAAGGCTTCCGGCGACTTCGGGTCCAGCAGCAGGCTTTCGCGCAACTCCAGCTGCAGGCTGCCCGCCGGTAGCCCGGTGGACTGCAGCACGTCGCGCAGCACGGGCATGAAGCGGGGGTGCTTCAGCTGGCGCGACGACACGTTCAAGGTCAGCGGCGCATCGAAGCCCTCGCGCAGCCACGTGCGGTACTGCTCGCAGGCCGTGCGCAAGATCCATTCGCCGATCGGCAGCATCAGCCCCACGTTTTCGGCATCGTGGATGAAATCCGCCGCCGTCAGCATTCCCCGATCCGGATGGCGCCAGCGCAGCAAGGTCTCCACACCCGTGATGCGGCCCGTGCGCATGTCGAACTGGGGTTGGTAGTGCAGGCACAGCTCGTCCTCGTGCAGGGCCCGCAGCAGCTCCTGCTCGAGGCGCAGCGCCTCGCGCACGGCCGCGCCCATCTCGTCGCGGTAGCGCTGGTAGTTGTAGCGGCCCCGGTGCTTGGCTTCGTACAGGGCCAGGTCGGCCAGCCGCATCAGTTGCTCGCAGTCGTCCGCGTCGTTCGGATACAGGGCGATGCCGATGCTGGCACCGCTGTGCACTTCCTGAGCGTCCAGCAGGTAGGGCTCGCACAGCTCGCCGACCAGCTTGTCCGCCAGAGAACCGGCCGCGCTGGGATCGGCCAGGTGGGTCTGGATGACGACGAACTCGTCGCCGCCGAGGCGCGCGGCCAGGTCGGTGGCGCGGATATGCGACGTGATGCGCGCCGCCACGGCCTGCAGCAGCAGGTCGCCCGTCAGGTGGCCCATGCAGTCGTTGATGGTCTTGAAGCGGTCCAGGTCCAGCAAGTGCAGGGCGACGATATGGCCGTCGCGGCGGGCATAGGCCAGCGCGTCGCGCAGGCGGTCGTTGAACTGGGCCCGGTTGGCCAGGCCTGTCAGCGCATCGTGGTTGGCCAGGTGATAGGAGCGCTCCATTGCCAGGCGCAGGTCTTCCTGGGCCCGCTTGCGTTCCGTGATGTCCTCGACGATGGCGATGCTGTATTCCGGCTTGCCGTCGGACAGTTGCAGCGACACCGTCACCTTGACCCAGACGAACGACTGGTCCTTGCGCAGGTAGCGCTTCTCCAGCGTGTAATGGTCGATCTGGCCGCTGCGCAGCTGGTCGTACAGCTGCGTGGTCTGCTCGACGTCGGCCGGGTGCGTCAGGTCGACGAAGTAGCGGCCGATCAGTTCCTCCCGTTCGTAACCGAGGATCTCCAGCAGCTTGGCGTTGACGTTCACGATGCGCCCTTCCAGCGACGCTTCGGAAATGCCCAGCGGCGCGTTCTGGAAGGTGGCGCGGAAGCGGTCCTCGCTGCGGGCTGAATCCAGCTGGGCCTGCTTGCGCTCGGAGATGTCCTCGAACACGCCGATGGCGTATTCCGGCCGGCCCTTCTCGTCGAGCATGGTGCCGGCCGTCACGCGCACCCAGAACGCGCTGCCGTCCTTGCGGCGCATGTGGCGCTCGCGCTGGACCGTCTTGACTTCGTTGGCGAACAGCGAGCGCATCAGCTCGGCCGTCCTGCCCGCTTCTTCCGGTATCGACAGGCTCAGGTAGTGTTGCCCCACCAGTTCCACGGGCGCGTAGCCGGACATCTCGATGAACTTGCGGTTGGCGAACATCAGCACGCCGTTCAGGTCCGACAGCACGATGCCCACGGGCGCGTGTTCGTACAGCAGGCGCAGCCGGCTTTCGCTCTGGCGCAGCGATTCCTGTTCGGCACGGCGGCGGCTGACATCCTGCACCATCAGGCTGGTCAGTTCGCGGCCCTGGCTGTCCTGCCACAGGCTGGACGTGACGCTGCCTTCGAAACGGGTGCCGTCCTTGCGGATGAAGGTCAGCTCGGCCGTGGCCTCCCCCGTTTCGGCCCGCTCGTGGCAGGCCGGCTCGACCCTGGGGTCCGTCATGTCGACGATATCGTCGCGCGAGTGCCGGACGAATTCTTCCTCGCTGTAGCCGAACAGGCGGCAGGCTGCCGGATTGGCCGACAGGATGGCGCCATCGAGCAGCGCCAGCACGATGGCATCGTTGCTGTGCTCGAACAGGGCTCGATAGCGCGCCTCGCTGTCGCGCAGGGCGATCTCGCTGGCCTTGGCGGCACTGATATCGCGCGCCAGCTTGACATAGCCGCGCGGCTCGCGGTCGGCGTCGTACAGCGCGCTGATGTGGATGGCGGCATAGAAACGGGAACCGTCCGCGCGCAGGCGCTCGCCTTCGGTCTCGTAACTGCCGTTGCGGGCCGCCATGGCCAGCGCCTGGGCCGGCTTGCCGCTGGCGCGCTCCTCGGGGGGATAGAAAATCGAGAAGTGGCGGCCGAGGATTTCTTCGGCGGGATAGCCCTTCAGCTGCTCGGCGCCCGCGTTCCAGCTGCGGATGATGCCGTCGGGATCGAGGATATACAGCGCATAGTCTCGCAGCTGGTTCAGGAAGGGCCCCAGCTCGCCCGCATGGCGGTCCAGCTGCCAGTTCTGCGGATCATGCATGATGTCCATAGTTACCGCCCGCTCGATCGAGGTGCGCCCGCCGCCGATTGGGCGACGGCGACGACAAGCGGCCGTCGCTGCGGCCGCTTCGCGCCTTCACGCGCTTTTACCAATTGCTATTCGTCTGCTAGTGACATGCTACTCCGACCAGCGGACGGCGTCGTCCTGATTGCATACGTCCGGCCGCCACCGTCCATGGGGTCGGACCACGGGGCCGCCTCATGGTTCAGGCTATTGCGGCTTGGCTTGCTGCCTACTTCGCGGCAGCCAGCGCCGGTGCCGGCCCCGTGCGCCGGTCCACCGCCAGCGAGATGCCCAGCACGACGATGCCGCCCAGCGCCAGCACGGCGCCCACCGGTCCCGTCGACGACAGTCCCATGCCGGCCGAGATGGCCATGCCGCCGGCCCATGCGCCCAGTGCATTGGCGATATTGAAGGCCGAATGATTCAGGGCCGCCGCCACCGTCTGGGCGTCGCCGGCCACATCCATCAGGCGCGTCTGCACGGCCGGCACGACGGCGATGCCGGTGCCGATCAGGAACAGGTTCAGGCCGGCCAGCCACAGGTGCGGCGCCGTCCAGGCGAAGCAGGCCAGCATCAGCGCATTCCACACCAGCACGCCGAAGATGGTGGCCGTGCGCGAGCGGTCGGCCAGCCAGCCGCCCGCCAGATTCCCCACCGTCATGCCGACGCCCATCAGGCCCAGCAGCACCGAAACGGCGACGGGCGACGCGTGCGTGATCTGCAGCAGGGTCGGCGTCACATAGGTATACAGCGCGAACAGGCCGCCGAAACCGATCGCCACCATCAGCAAGGTCAGCCAGACCTGCAGGCGGCGGAACACGCCCAGCTCACGCCGGGGGCTGGCGTTGCCGGCCGCGATGGCGGGCAGCAGGAAACTCACGAGGCCGGCCGTCAGCAGGCCCAGCAGGCCGACGATGACGAAGGCCGAACGCCAGCCCAGCACCTGCCCCAGCCACGTCGCCAGCGGCACGCCGACGATATTGGCCACCGTCAGGCCCAGCATCACGCGCGAGACGGCCTGGCCCCGCTTATCCGGCGTGACGAGGGCGGCGGCCACCAGGGCGGCCACGCCGAAGTAGGCGCCGTGGGGAATGCCGGCCAGGAAGCGGGCTGCGATCAACAGGCCCGGGGTGGGCGCCAGCGCACCGAGGAAATTGCCCACGGCGAACATCAGCATCAGGCACACCAGCATCAGCCGGCGCGGCATGCGCGCCAGGAAGATCGTGATCAGGGGCGCGCCCACCACGACGCCCAGCGCATAGGCGCTGATCATGTGACCCATCGCCGGCAGGGTCGTGCCCAGGTCGTTCGCGACCAGCGGCAGGATCGTCATCGACGCGAATTCGCCGGTGCCGATGGCCAGGCCGCCGACGGCCAGCGCTAGTTCGGCCGGGCCGGCGCCACGCGGCGCGATGATGGTGGGGAGGTTCGAATCTGAGGCGGAATGCATGGCGACAGGCCTGCGCGTGCGGGCCGTAAAAAATGAGGCCGGGCAGCATAGCACGGCCCGTCTTTTTCTGCTGAGCTCGCCAAAAAACTATGGTGCCCATGGGGCGTGCGCCCCGGTTATACTTGCAATACTGTTATGGGTTTTGTGGCAGCCCGGCGCGATGACGCATAGTGATTGCCTTATCGCATCAACAGTGCCACTATCGCCTGCAAGGGTTAACGCATGCAAGTGGCTCGTTGCATCGGCTCGATGAATTGGCTGGATGCCTCGGCCGTTGAGCTCAGCAGTACGCAGTAGCGGCCAGGCCGGACGATATAATGCCTGCCGAATGGCGGCGTGACCGCTCAAGCAAACCCATCCACACTAATCAGCATGCATGGATAAAAAAGACGACAAGCGCCAGCGGCTGATCCAGGCCATGCTGGCGCAACCCGACGGCGCGGACGCGGCCGCGTTCGCCGAGCACCACCTGCTGCCGTGGCGGACCCTGGCCGTGC
The DNA here is from genome assembly GCF_009720835.1 of Pseudoduganella buxea. GTDB lineage: Bacteria > Pseudomonadota > Gammaproteobacteria > Burkholderiales > Burkholderiaceae_D > Rugamonas > Rugamonas buxea. The sequence continues at coordinate 7,003 of NZ_WNKZ01000075.1, read as the reverse complement.
ACCTGAGTCCCCTGATCGGCGACAGCGGCTTCGGTGCCCTGTACGGCCGTACGGGCCGCGTGCTGGCGGCGCGGTTCAACTGGCTGACCGTGGGTCCCACCGCACAGACACCGGAGGCGCTGTTCCAGATACTGCAGCAGGATCTGGGTCGGGCCGAACCGCCGCTCGCCTTCGAGGCGAACGCGGCACTGCTGGTGACGTTCACCAGCCTGCTTTCCGACCTGATCGGCGAAGCACTGACGACGAGGCTGTTGGACGCCGCCTGGACGGGCGCGCTGACGCAAAAAAATGCAGGGGAGCAGAAGTAAATGAGCGACAAAGTAAGCTTGGGAATGCTGGCAACGGGCGTGCCGGGACTGGACACCCTGCTCGGCGGCGGGCTGGGCGAATATTCCTTCAACCTTATCGCCGGTGCTCCCGGCAGCGGCAAGACCACGCTGGCCCACCAGATCATGTTCACCCTGGCCACCCCGGACCGGCGCGCGCTGTTCTTCACGGTGCTGGGCGAACCGCCCCTGAAGATGCTGCGCTACCAGCAACAGTACGATTTCTTCCAGCTCGACAAGGTGGGCAGCGCGATCCGCTACATCAACCTGGCCGAGGACCTGCGCGCCGGCGATTTTTCCGGCGTGCTCGAACGCATCATGCGCGAAGTCGAGGATTTCGCCCCCAGCCTCGTCTTCGTCGATTCCTTCCGCTCCGTTGCGCAGACGGCCAAGGCCGGCAGCGAAGGCGTGGCCGACCTGCAGTACTTCATCCAGGAACTGGGCACGCGCATGACCAGCTGGCAGGCCACCAGCTTCCTGATCGGCGAATATGTGCACATCGACCAGGAAGCCAACCCCATCATGACAGTGGCCGACGGCGTGCTGTCCTTGTCGCAGCTGCAGCAGGACAATTCGACGGTGCGCAAGATCCGCGTCGTCAAGATGCGCGGCCAGGCCCATATGTCGGGCATGCATACCTTCCGCATCGGCAACGACGGCGTGCGCATCTTCCCGCGCCTGCTGCCGCCGCTGGCGGACGACCGCCTGCCGGGCCGCCCGGTGGACGTGGAAAAGCGCCTGGTCTCGTCCGGCGTGCCGTCGCTGGACGTGCTGCTGCACGGCGGCATTCCCGAAGGACACTCCGTGCTGGTGGCCGGCCCGTCCGGTTCCGGCAAGACCATCCTGGGCACCCAGTTCCTGGCCGAAGGCGTACGCCGGGGCGAAAAAGGCGTGGCCGCCTACTTCGAGAAGGGCACGTCGCGCCTGCGCAACGCGGCCCTGGCCGAGATGGTGCAGGCCGGCCACGTGACCATCGTCGAAAGCCGCTCGCTCGACCTGTCGATCGACGAACTGCTCGACGATCTGCTCACCACCATCGTCGCCACGGGCGCCAAGCGGGTCGTGCTCGACTCGCTGTCCGAAGTGCTGCTGTACCTGGCACCGGAATTCCGCCGCGAGTTCCGTCTGTCCGTGTTCCGCATCCTGTCCAGCCTGGCCAAGCTGGGCGTGACGGTGCTCGTCACCCTGGGCATGGAAGACCGCTTCACGGAGCTGCGTTTTTCCGAAGCGGAAATCGCCTTCCTGGCCGACGGCATCATCGCCATGCGCTACGTCGAGATGGACGGCGAACTGTGCAAGGTCATCACCGTCGTCAAGATGCGTGGCGTCTCGCACAGCCACGCACTGCGCACCTTCCGCATCACGGACCACGGCCTCGAGATCGATGCGACCCGGGTGCATTTCGACGGCATGCTGTCCGGGCATCCGTCCGCGCAGTCAGGCAGTTAGGCAGATCATGGCGGACCAGGAACAGCCGCTCTCCGACGTCGCCCTGCGCGAAGCGGAATTGCGCGCGGCGCTGGCCCAGGCCCGTTCCGAGAACGCCCAGTTGCGCGAGGCCAATGCCCACCTGGTGATGGCCACCGTCAACGCCCAGAGCCTGCAGGACGAGGCCGAGGCGGTCAATCGCCGCCAGAACGAATTCCTGGCCATGCTGGCGCACGAGCTGCGCAACCCGCTGGCGCCCATCAGCATGGCCGCGGCAATGCTGGACCGGATGCCGCAGGCGTCGCGCGAGCTGGCCACCCTGCACGGCGTGATCAGCCGCCAGGTCGAGCACATGGCGCGCCTGCTGGACGACCTGCTGGACGCGGCCCGCATCAGCAGCGGCAAGATCACCTTGGCGGTGGCGCCGCTGGCACTGGCCGAGATGGTCGAGCGCGCGCTGGAGACGGTGCAGCCGCGCGTGGCCGAACGGCGCCAGCAGCTGCGCGTCGTGCTGCACGACCCGGACGTCGTGCTCGACGGCGACCAGGTGCGGCTGACCCAGGTGCTGTCGAACCTGCTCGGCAACGCCTCCAAATACACCCATGACGGCGGCACCATCACCTTGCAGTCCGACGCACACGGCGCCCACGTCAGGCTGACCGTCAGCGACAACGGCACCGGCATCGGACCGGACGTGCTGCCCCATATCTTCGACCTGTTCACCCAGGGCCCGCGCTCGCTGGCCCGGTCCGAGGGCGGCCTGGGCGTGGGCCTGAACGTCGTACGCAACCTGGTTCAGATGCACGGCGGCAGTGTCAGCGCGCACAGCGACGGCATCGGCCTGGGCAGCCGGTTCACGGTCGACCTGCCGGCCGCCGCCACGGCGCCGCTGCCGCATCCCCCCATGGCCGAGGAACCGGCCCACACGGCCTGCAAGGTGCTGCTGATCGAAGACAATGTCGACGTGTGCGACACCTTGAAGAGCTTCCTGATGCTGGACGAGCACGATGTGACGGCGGCCTACGACGGCGCCGAAGGCCTGGCACTGGCCCGCGCCGGCGACTACGACGTGCTGATCTGCGATATCGGCCTGCCCGGCCTGGACGGCCTGCAGGTGATCGAGCGGCTGCGCGCAAGCGAGGGTGCGGAACACCTGTATGCCGTCGCCCTGTCCGGCTATGGCCAGCCCGAGGACCGCGAACGCGCGCTGGCGGCCGGCTTCGACGATTACCTCGTCAAGCCGGTGCCGCCGGACAAGCTCCTGACCCTGCTCGCATCGGAAGGCTGCGCCAGCCGGCGCCGCAAGCGGCCATGAAACGGCCATGAACCGGCCAGGAAGCGGGTCATGAAGCGGGCCGCGGGCCTGCTGGCCGCGGCGCTGACGCTGGCCATCGTGCCCGCTGGCGCCGCCCCCGTGCTGCCGGCCCACCTGGCGGGCGCGTGGAGCACCCAGGACGCCCTCTTCCACGGGGACACGCTGGTGGGCGGCACGGCCGCCTACCTGAGCGCGGACGGCAACGGCGCCATCGTCGCCGGTGCGCGCCCGGCCCGCCCCTGCGCCGAGGGTGCCTGCCCGCCCGTGGTCGGCCTGCGCATCCGCACCACGCTGCAGGGCGACACCGTCATTGCCACCATTCTCGACAAGGATGCCCGCAGCGGCAGGATCGTGCCCGCCCCGGGCGTGCCGGCGCTGATGCTGGACTACGACCGGGCCACGCACGTGCTGACGCTGCGCGCGCCGGATGGGGACCAGGTGCTGCGGCGGCGTAATGGGGAGATTCCCGCCGCGATGCGGCGGATGATCGCAGGGCAATGACTGCCACCGGGGTCGGGCCCTGTCAGGTCCGGCCCCGAAAAGGCCTCGTCGCTACGCTTTCTTCAGCACCGCCGACACGGGCAGCTTGCGCAGCCGCTGGCCCGTGGCAGCGTGGATGGCGTTGGCCAGCGCGGGCGCGATGCCGGCCGTGCCGGGTTCGCCGATGCCGCCCGGATCGTCGTGGCTGTTGACGATATGGACCTCGATGGTGGGTGCCTCGTTCATCCGCATCATGCGGTAGTCGCCGAAGTTGGACTGCATCACGCGGCCCTTCTCCAGCGTGATCTCGCCCCACAGCGCCGCTGTCAGACCGAACACGATGCCCCCTTCCATCTGCGCGATGATGCCGTCCGGGTTGATGGCCTGGCCGCAGTCGAGCGCGCAGACGACGCGGTGCACGCGCACGTCGCCGTCCGGGCCGACCGACACTTCGGCGATCTGCGCCATGTAGCTGCCGAACGCGAACTGGGCCGACACGCCCTTGCCCACCTTGCGCCCCGCCACCGGTTTCATCGGTGTGCTCCAGCCGGCCTTCTCGGCCGCCAGGTTCAGCACGGCCAGCAGGCGCGGCGACTTGTCCAGCAGGGCACGACGGTAGGCCACCGGGTCCTGTTTCGCCGCGTGCGCCAGTTCGTCCATGAAGCTTTCGACGACGAACACATTGTGGGTCGGGCCGACCCCGCGCCAGAACGCCGTCGGCAACGGCGGCTCATGGCGCATGTATTCCACGTGCAGGCCGGGGATGGAGTACTGCAGGTCCGCCGCGCCTTCCACCGCATCCGGATCGACGCCGTTCTTCACCGCCGGCGGCGCGAAGCGGGCCATCACGGAGGACCCCGTGACGCGGTGGAACCAGGCCACCGGCCGCCCCTTCGCATCGAGCTTGGCCGCCAGCCGGTCCATGTAGTACGGCCGGTACATGTCGTGCTGGATGTCTTCCTCGCGGGTCCAGACGAACTTGACGGGTTCCGGCTTGGCCAGCAGCTTGGCGAACGCCACGGCCTGGGTCACGTAATCGACTTCCAGCCGGCGCCCGAAGCCGCCGCCCAGGTAGAAGTTGTGCACCTTGACCTTTTCCAGCGGCAGGCCGGTCAGCTTGGCCGCCGCGCCCTGGGCCAGGCTGGGCACCTGGGTGCCGCAGTACAGGTCGCAGCCGTCGGCGCGCAGGTCGACCATGCAGTTCATCGGTTCCATCGTGGCGTGGGCCAGGAAGGGCATTTCGTACACCGCCTCGACCTTGCGCCCGCCGCCCTGCCCCAGCTCCTTGAGCGCGTTGCCCTTGTCGGTGGCGATGGCGCCCGTCTGGCGCGACACGTTCATCATCTCCGTGATGATCGTGGCGGTGGACAGGTTGGCGTGTTCGCCGTCGTCCCACTGGGGCGCGGCTGCGGCCAGGCCCTGCTTGGCCGCCCACATATGGTCGGCCACGATGGCCACCGCGTTGTCCAGCTTCAGGACCTGGCGCACGCCCTTGACGGCCAGCGCCTTCTGTTCGTCCACGCTTTTCAGCTTGCCGCCGATGGCGGGCGACGCCGCCACCGTGGCGATGGCCATGCCGGGCAGCTTCGCATCGATGCCGAATTGGGCCGTGCCGTCGACCTTGGCGGCCGAATCGAGGCGGGCGTGCTTCTTGCCGATCAGCGTGTAGGTGGCGGCATCCTTCAGCGCCACCGCCTTCGGCGCCGGCAGCTTGGCGGCCGCGTCGACCAGTTCGCCGAAGTGCAGCGAGCGGTTCGTGGCGCCGTGCGTGACGACGCCGTTGGCCACGGCCAGTTGCTCGGGCGGCACGTTCCACGTCTGCGCGGCGGCCGACACCAGCACGCTGCGGGCGGCCGCGCCGGCTTCGCGCAGGGGCTTCCAGGCCGCCCGCACTGACGTGGAACCGCCCGTGACCTGGCCGCCCAGCATCGGGTCGCTGTACAGGTTGTTGTCGGCCGGCGCATGTTCCAGCTTGACCTTGGCCAGGTCCACGCCCAGCTCCTCGGCGATCAGCATCGGCATCGACGTGTAGGTGCCCTGCCCCATTTCCACCTTGTGCATGATCAGGGTGACGACGCCATCGCGGTCGATGCGGATGAAGGCATTCGGCGCCAGCCCGGGCGCGCGGTTCGACACGGCGGTGGCGGCGCTGCCGACGGCTTTTTCCGACGGCAGTTCCTTGCGGTCCGATTCCTTGCGGTCGCATCCTGGCAGGATGAAGCCGACCAGCAGGCCGCCGCCAGCGGCGGCGCCCACGCGCAGGAAGCGGCGGCGCGACGGCGACACGCCGGTATTTGCCAGCTCTTTCATGAATCCCATGGCGGTCTCCTTATTTCGCCGCGGCGATCTTGATCGCGGCGCGGATACGTCCATAGGTGCCGCAGCGACAGATATTGCCGGACATGGCATTGTCGATATCGGCATCGCTCGGCTTCGGCGTGGCGCGCAGCAAGGCGGTGGCGGCCATCACCTGGCCGGATTGACAGTAGCCGCATTGCACCACGTCGATCTCGCGCCAGGCCTGCTGCACCTTCGCGCCCACCGGGTCCTGGCCGACGGCCTCGATGGTGACGATCTTCTTGCCGGCGGCGGCCGACACGGGCGTGACGCAGGCACGCACGGCCTGGCCGTCCAGGTGCACGGTGCAGGCACCGCACAGGGCGACGCCGCAGCCGAACTTGGTGCCGGTCAGCCCGGCCACGTCGCGCAGCGCCCACAGCAGGGGCATATCGTCCGGCACGTCGAGCGCGGTATCGGTGCCGTTGATGTTCAGGTTGGGCATGGAAATCCTTTCTTAAGTTCATCCATCATAGGGGAAACGGGCGCGCCTCGTCGTCCCGCTGTGGAGTCCGGCCATGGCTCTGCCGGAAGGGAGAGGCCGCGGCATCGGCCGCCGCCTGCTCCGTTTCGCGCCGTTCCGGACCCGGTTCGCGCCCGCGCCGGCCGTTCCCGTCGCATTGCCATGGCGGCAAGACCGCGGCAGCCGCATCATCGCTCCATCGCAACCCCACGGAGAACCCATCATGCTGCAGCAAATCGTCGGCCACACACCCCTCTACGTCTGGGCCATCCTGGCCTTCCTGGTCACGCGGGGCGTCGCCGCCAGCCGCACCCGCACGGCGAGCCTGCGCAGCCTGTTCATCATACCGGCCGTGATGACGGTGCTGGCGCTGCTGCAGATCGGCCGCTTCGCCGCGCCCGGACTGCCCGCCCTGGCCTGGCTGGGCGCCGTGGCCGTGGGTGTGCTGCTGGCATGGCGCGGCCAGGGCGCCGTGGCCGTGGACCGCGCCGCCGGCACCGTCACGCAGGCGGGCAGCTGGCTGCCGCTGGTACTGATGCTGACGGTGTTCTGCGTGCGCTACGCCGTGGCGGTGGCCGGCGCCGTGCGACCGGCGCTGGCCGACGGCAGCGCCTTCGCGCTGGCCGTGGCCGTGCTGCTGGGCCTGTGCAACGG
>NZ_WNKZ01000074.1 GCF_009720835.1 Pseudoduganella buxea | reverse complement strand
AATGTAGGTAACGGAAAAGCCTTCCCAGAACGGGAGCTCAAGATTATGATTTGCCATGAAAGCGGTGGGTTGAGTTAAGAACTGTTGGTCGCACAACAAGTCTATCTCTTCTTCACCGCTTTCCTCATTTCAGCCTCGCCTTCACGTCAATCCGTGAAGAACCAAAAAAAGGCGGCGGATTGCATTTGTATCCTGAGTTGCGTTCTTTTTTGAAACGCCATCAAGCCAACAAATCCCAGGCCGGAGGGAAAGCGCCCGGCGACGATGTGAAGGCAGCGCCGCTGGTGGATCCCGTCGGCGCCGACGCCGAATCGCACGTACCGATCGATGTGGCCAGCGATTCCACACCAAAACCATTCGACCCGGCGAAGGAGGAAGCCATCCAATCGCTCATCAATAGCGCCAGCTTTGCCAGCACACATGCTGCGATAGCGCACTTGGCGGCATTCAAGGACACGCTGACCGACCAGGACGCGGAGTGCTTGATTGCCGCCGCCGTGGCAAACAAGCAGATCAAGTGGATTGCGACTGACTCGGATGTCTACGCCTTTTTCGCGTCCCTGATCACTGACCACGCCGATATCGACGCCGATCTGTTCGAACAAGCTGTCGATGTGTTCGGTTTGCGGCCGGAGCCGGAAGATACCTTGGACGACTGATCCGTTGCAAGCGAGCTTGCACGTTGCAGGTGCGACCCATACGGGTTCGGCCTGCAGGCGCATGGACCGGGGCGCCTTGCCTTGATCGCCGGGGATTGCAAAGCTTCTCACCCGGTTCCACCATCGTGTACAGTGCCATGCCGGGCCGCCGGGCCTGTCGCCTGGAATCGTCATGAGGAAGTGAAGTTGGGATTGATCTTGCTGCCCCTGTTATTTGCCATGCTGTGCGGCTTCGGCTGGCTGGGTGCCAGCACCGGCATTCGCGCCGCGTCCCGAGCCCCGGCGTGCCTTGGCGCCGTCGCCCGCCTGCTCGGCATGGGCGTTGCGCTGAGCAGCGCCATCATGCTGGCCGCCTTCGGCGCCGTCGCCCACCGGGCCGTGCCGGCCGGCGCTTTTGCCTTGATCCTCGCCGTCGTCGCCGGTGGCGGCCTTGGGCTGGCGGGCATACTGTGGCAGGGGCGCTTCGCGAGGCTTGACAAACCGGCCGACGGCGTCCGCGCTGCCGCATGCTTTTTGGCCGCTGCCACGTTTCCCGTTGCCTGGTTTACCTTTGCCGAACGCCTGGCCGGCTGGTTTCACGTGACGTGGCTGTATTAAGCGGCCGATCCATGAGCACGAACCTACCGACGCACTTTCCCCGGAAAGCCGCCATGCAGGCCCTGGCCGCTGCCGCCAAGCTGGCCCGCCAGCCCGTACCGCCCTCGCCCCTGCTGTGGCACGGCTGGTTCGACGGCTCGGCCACGCCGAACCCGGGCCGCATCGGCATCGGCGCGCTGCTGCTGGGACCTGCGGGTGAGCGCAGTGAAACGAGCCGGCGCGCCGGCGACGGCAGCAGCGGCGACGCCGAATACCTGGCCCTGATCGCACTGCTGGAGGACGCGGCGCGGCGGGGCGTGACGGAATTGGTGGTGTATGGCGACAGCCAGGTCGTGGTACATGACATGCTGCTGGCGGCGGGCGCCGGTGCCCGGGGGCTGGAGCACCACCGCGCAGCTGCGCTGGCCCTGGTGGCGGTGCTTGGGAACGTGGCGGTGCGGTGGGTGCCGCGGCACCGCAATGGCGAGGCGGACCGTTTGTCGCAGCAGGCGCTGGACGCGGTGTAGCGGACGACGGTGTAAAAGTTGCTGCAAAAATGGGGTCTGTCCCCATTTTTACAGCAACAATTCCTAGTTCAGTGCCACAGCACGCGTCGCCGGTGCGGCACCGGTGCGGAACACGCTGACCACATCAGCCAGCGCATTGGCCTGCTGCTGCATCGATTCGGCGGCGGCGGCCGATTCCTCGACCAGGGCGGCGTTCTGCTGCGTGACGCTGTCCATCTGCGTGATGGCCTGGTTGACTTCCTCGATGCCGGCGCTCTGCTCCGTGCTGGCGGCCGTGATTTCGCCGATAACGCCGCTGACGCGGTGCACGCTGGCGACGATTTCCTCCATCGTCGATCCGGCCTGCGCCACCAGGCGGCTGCCTTCGGCCACCTCCGACACGGAGGCGCCGATCAGGTCCTTGATCTCGCGGGCGGCGGCGGCCGAGCGCTGCGCCAGGTTGCGCACTTCGGAGGCGACGACGGCAAAGCCCCGTCCCTGTTCACCGGCCCTGGCCGCTTCCACGGCCGCGTTCAATGCCAGGATATTGGTCTGGAAGGCGATGCCGTCGATGACGCCGATGATGTCGACGATCTTGCGCGACGAAGCGTCGATCGAATTCATCCGGCCCACCACCTGGGCTACGACGTCGCCGCCGCGGGCCGCGGCGCCGGCCGCGTCGGCCGCCATCTGGTTGGCCTGGCGCGCGCTGTCGGCGTTGGTGCGCACGGTCGACGTCAGTTCTTCCATCGACGATGCCGTTTCTTCCAGCGCGCCGGCCTGCTGCTCGGTGCGGGCCGACAGGTCGTGGTTGCCGGCGGCGATTTCGGCCGAGGCAACCTTGATATTGTCGGTGCCGCTGCGCACCTGGGTGACGATATCGAACAGCGACTGGTTCATCGCGCCCAGCGCCTGCAACAGCTGACCCGTTTCGTCGCGGGAGCCCGCTTCGATCTTGCCGGTCAGGTCGCCGCTGGCGACGCGGCCGGCCGCTGCCACCGCTTCGCGCAGCGGGCCCGTGATACCGGTGGTCAGCACCCACGCGCTGATGGCACCCAGCGCCACCACCAGCACAGCCAGGACGACGATGATGTTGCGGCTGCGTGCACCGATCGTGTCGATCTCGGCCGCCATCGCATCGATGCGTGCGCGCTGCATGTCGAGCAGGTCGCGGATCATCGACTGGTATTTCCCGGCGACGGGCACGAAGGTGCCTTCGAATATTTTCGATGCCTGGTCGAGGTCTCCGGCGGCCTTCAGCTTGGCCACCTGGTCGCGGCTGGACAGGTACTGCTTGCGCTGCTCGCTGATGCGGGCGAACAGGGCCTTCTCGTCGTCGGCCACCAGCAGCGCCTCGATCTTTTTCTGCAGGTCGGCCGAGATGGCCGACGAAGCCTTCGACTCGTCGGCGAAATACGCCGCCAGCGACGGGTCGCTGGATTTGGCGATGGCCGACGTGCGGCGCACGGCGCTGTCGATCTTGCTGTACCAGTCGCTCAGCATGCGTTCCTTCGCCAGCGGCGAATCCATCATCGCGTGGGTGGCCTGCGACACGTCGTTCATGCGCCAGATGGCGATGGCGGCAATCAGGATGCCGAGCAGGATGGTGACGGCAAAGCCCAGCGCAAGCCGCCTGCCGATGGCGATATTGTCGAAAAATTTCATGTGCGTGGCCTTGGCGTGCGGATCAGGCCGCGATGCGTTCGATCAGGCCCATGTCCTCGCTCGACATCAGGCGGTCGATGTCGACCAGGATCAGCATGCGCTCGTCGATGGTGCCCAGGCCGACGATATGCTCGGTGTTGATGGTCGAACCCATGTCCGGCGTGGCCTTGATCTGCTCGGGCAGCAGGGTCGTCACGTCCGACACGGCATCGACCACCATGCCGACGACGCGGTTGCCGATATTGAGGATGATGACGACGGTGAAGGGGCCGTATTCCGGCGTGCCCAGCGAGAAGCGGATGCGCATGTCGACGATGGGCACGATGATGCCGCGCAGGTTCAGCACGCCCTTGACGAATTCCGGCGCATTGGCGATGCGGGTCGGGCTTTCGTAGTTTCGGATCTCGCTGACCTTCTGGATATCGATGCCGTATTCTTCCTTGCCCAGGGTGAAGGCGAGGTATTCGGCGGGCATGGTGCTGTTTTCAGGTGTGGACATGGGCTTCCTTTGGCGCACCCGGCGGGTGGCATGACCCCCGGCGCGACCGGAAGTCTATTGGTGAATGAACGTGGATGTTACCGCAAGCCAAGATATTTGGCGATAAAAATTCCACATGGAAACACCGAGAATTGTCTTGCCGTTACGGGATGTGTGCCATTCGTGGCACAATGCACGACTGCCTTGACCAACAATAAACGATGACGCAAACGCAAAAAATGGATGGCGCGCTGCAATCCTGGCAACCCCGCCTCGTGGCCCTGGCCGCCGCCGCGGCCGGCGACGACGGCGCCCACGATGTGAATCACCTGCACCGGGTCTGGCGCAATGCCGCGCAGCTGCTGGCCGAGCATGCCGAGGCGAATGCGCTGATCGTGCTGGCCGCCTGCTACCTGCACGACCTGGTCAACCTGCCAAAGAATCACCCGGAGCGCCACCTTGCTTCACGCCAGGCGGCGCAGCTGGCCAGGCGCGAACTGGCAGCCCTCGATTTTCCCGCCGACCTGCTGCCCGGCGTGATGCACGCCATCGAGACGCACAGCTTTTCGGCTGGCTTGGCGCCGGAAACCATCGAAGCACGCATCGTGCAGGATGCCGACCGCCTCGACGCGCTGGGCCCCATCGGCCTGGCCCGCATGTTCTACACGGCCGGCCGCATGGGCAGCAAGCTGGCCCACGACAGCGATCCGGCCGGCCTGTCGCGCACGCTGGACGACCGGGCCTATTCGCTCGACCATATCGCCGTCAAGCTGGCCACCCTGCCCGGCATGATGCGCACTGCCGCCGGACGCCGGGTTGCCCAAGCGCGGCTGGTACAGCTGGAAGCCTTCCGCGCCAGCTTCATCGCCGACTGGTCCGGCACCTAGCTCCCACCGGACGCCGGCCATGAACGATCACCGTCCCCTGCCGCAAGTGGCCGACGCCGTTTCGCCGGGCAAGCTCAATTTCGTTCTGGTCTGCGTCTTCATCGACATGCTGGGCATCGGCCTGATCGTGCCCGTGCTGCCGATCCTGGTGGGTGAGTTCGTGACGGCCAGGGAGCAGCAGACCATGTGGTACGGCACCCTCGGCGCTACCTTCGGCCTGATGCAGTTCATCTTCATGCCCATGCTGGGCGCCATCAGCGACCGGGTGGGTCGCCGCCCCGTCCTGCTGTATTCGATGGCGGGCATGAGTCTGAACTTCCTGGCCACGGCCTGGGCGCCCAACCTGGCGTGCCTGTTCATCGGCCGCGTCATCGGCGGCATGTCTTCGGCCAGCATGTCGGTGGCTTCGGCCTATGCGTCGGACATCTCCACCCACGACAACCGCGCCAGGAGCTTCGGCAAGATCGGTGCCGCCTTCGGCCTGGGCTTCATCGCCGGGCCCATGCTGGGCGGCCTGTTGGGTGGCATCGACCTGCACCTGCCGTTCTACGTGGCGGCCATACTGTCGGCCGCGAACTTCGTCTACGGCTGGTTCTACGTGCCCGAATCGCTGCCCGAATCGCGGCGCGGCAAGTTCAAGCTGACTCGCGTCAATCCGATGGCGGGGCTGATGAAGCTGGCCCGGCGCCAGGACATCCGCGGCCTCGTCATCGTCTACACCCTCGTCACGATGGGCCAGATGATGCTGCATTCGACCTGGGTGCTGTACACGCACTTTCGCTTCGGCTGGTCGCCCGCGCAGAACGGCATCGCCCTGTTCTGCGTGGGGCTGGCCGCCGCCGTCGTGCAGGCGGGCCTCCTGGGGGTGCTGATCCGGCGCTTCGGCGAAGTGCGCCTGTCGCTGCTCGGCCTGACCTCGGGGTGCATTACCTATATCCTGTACGGCATCGCCACTGAAGGCTGGATGATGTACGTCTTCATCCTGTGTAACCTGCTGGCCTTCGCGGCGGGCCCGGCCCTGCAGGGCATCATCTCGAAGGCCACGCCGGCCGAGAGCCAGGGCGAGTTGATGGGCTCCTTGCAGTCCATCGGCAGCGCCGGTGTCATCGTCATGCCGCTGGTCGGCGGCGTGCTGCTGGGCGAAGTGAGCCACCTGCCGGCGAACGACTGGCGCATCGGCGCCACCTTCTTCGTCAGCGCGGCAATGCAGGCTGCGGCCATCTTCGTGGCCTGGCGCTACTTCCGCCACCGTCATGTGGCGATGAAAGCCTAGGGAAAGAAGGCCCGACAGGCGGCAGCGGGCCGATGGCGTCCGCGATGGCCCGCACCACGGTGTCGGCCGCGCCGGACGGGTCGATCACGGTAACGCCGATATCGTCACCCACTTCGCGGCGCAGGCCCGCCGACAGCGTCCTGACCGCACTGCCGGTGGCGTCAAGCACGGCGCCACCGGCCATCCCTTCGCATTGGACCAGGTTGATGATCCGGCCGCCCCGCGCCACTTGCATCAGCGGCAGCACGGCGGCGACGCCATACAGCACGCCGCGCAGGTTCACGTCGATCATCCGGTCCCACTCCTTGAGCTTCAACGCTTCCATCCGCGACAGCGGCATCGCGCCGGCCCCGTTGACGAGGACGTCGACTCTGCCGTGGCGGGCATGTGCGGCCAGCACGAAAGACTGGAAATCGTCGGCATCCGTCACGTCCACGGTCCGGCATGCGGCGCTGCCGCCGGCGGCGCGGAGCTCGGCCACGAGGGCCTGCAGGCGGTCGATCCGGCGCGCTCCCAACACCACGTGATGGCCGGCGGCCGCCAGCACGCGCGCCGTGGCCGCGCCGATGGCGCCGCTGGCACCCGTGATCAGGACGATTTTGCGTTTGGTGGCATGGCGCATGGTGGCTTTCGATGGAATGGTCGATGCAGGCAGTGTAGGCGGTGGCGCCGTGGCGGAGTTGCGCATTGATGGAAGAAGATTGCCTGATCCTCCAGCCCCGGCGCCCGATGGCGCGTTTTGCGGTGATAATGACTGCCGGATTCTGACCGGAGTGAAAAAAATGGCGACGTTGCAGATGTCACCTGGGGCACTGGCGCGGCAGGCGCGCATGGTGCGGCATTTGAGTACCCTGGCGCCGAACGAAGGCTACACGCTGTGCGGCCTGCCGGGCGTGAAGTTCATGCGCACCAACCGCACGTCGGTGCGTGCACCCGTGCTGTACGAGCCGTGCATCGTCATCGTCTGCCAGGGCCACAAGCGGGGCTGGCTGGGCGACTCTTCGTTCGACTATCACGCGCAGCAGTTCCTCGTGCTGTCGGTGCCGCTGCCGTTCGAAGGCGAGACGGTACGGGCCAGCGAGGCCGAACCAATGCTGGCCATCTCCATCGGCATCGACCTGCAGATGGCGGCCGAACTGGCGCTGGCCGTCGACCAGGCCCGGCCCCAGGCCGAGGCACCGGCGGCGCCGCGCGGCATCATGGCGTCGCCGCTGGACGACGCACTGGGCGACGCCGTGCTGCGCCTGCTGGAAGCGTTGAATTCACCGCTGGAGACGCAGTTGCTGGCGCCCGCCATCCGCCGCGAGATCCTGTTCCGCGTGCTGACGGGCGACCAGGGGGGTGCGCTGCGCGCGGCACTGGCGCACCAGAGCCAGTTCGGCAAGATCGGCAAGGCGCTGCGCCGCATCCATGCGCACTACCACACGGCCATCGACGTCGCCACGCTCGCCGGCGAGGCGGGCATGAGCGTGGCCGCCTTCCACGCCAGCTTCAAGGCCGTGACGATGACGTCGCCCATCCAGTACCTGAAGACGACGCGGTTGCACAAGGCGCGCCTGTTGATGGTGCAGGACGGCCTGTCCGCCGCCGGCGCGTCGGGCCGGGTCGGCTACGAAAGCACGTCCCAGTTCTCGCGCGAGTTCAAGCGCTTCTTCGGCCGCACCCCGCTGGAAGAAGCGCGCCAGATGCGCAGCCTGCTGGCCCAGTCGCCCGGCGCCCAGCCGGGACGTTACGTCAGCGCACAGTAATATGCGGACACATCTGCTCATCCGTGGCTGAGCTCGTGTCCGTGTCGGGGTCTGACCCCAAGGTGGACACGGGCTGAACCGTGGCTGGGTCAGTTGGCGGCGGCGTCGACGACCGGTAGTTCGACGGCGCTGGCGGCGTCAACCGTGTGGTAGATGCGTTGGGTGGCCTTGATGTAGTCGGTGGCCTTGGCGTGGAAGATGTTCGGCACCCAGGATTGCGGGTTGCGGTCGTACAGGGGGAACCAGCTGGACTGGATCTGTACCATCACGCGGTGGCCGGGGCGGATGACGTGGTTCACGTTGGGCAGCTCGAAGCGGTAGCGTTCGATCTTCCCCGGCGTCACCGGTTCCGGCGCGGACAGGCTGTTGCGGTAGCGGCCCCGGAAGATGTCCATCGACAGCGGCAGGTGGAAGCCCCCCAGCGCGGGCTGGCCCGGCACCTCGTCCGGATAGACGTCGATGACTTTCACGACCCAGTCGGCGTCCTGACCCGTCGTCGACGCGAACAGGTTGACGACGGGCGCGCCGGACAGCTGCATGGGCGCCGTGAGCGGCGCGGAGACGTAACTGAGCACGTCCGGCCGGTCCGTCACGAAGCGCTGGTCCTGCACCAGCCAGGGCTGCCATACCTCGCGATCGCTCATGCGCACGGGGCGCGGCACGAACGGCACCGGGCGGGCCGGATCGGCCACGTACTCGTCGTATTGCGCCCGGTCCGCGGCGGCGGGCGGCGTGAAGTCGAGGCGCCAGCCGTCCTTCAGGTAGGCGCTCCTGCTGGCGGCAGGGCAGCTCGTGGCGCAGGACAGCGGCCAGCGCTGCAGCCGCTGCCAGCGGTTCGTGCCGGTCTGGTAGGACAGCACGGGCGGCGTATCGGCCTGCGGCGCACCGTCCTTCAGGTACTGGTCGAGGAAGGGCTGCATCGTGTCGCGCCGGAACTCCAGCGCCGTGTCGCCCGTGAATTTCAGCGCACCCAGGCTGGAGCCGTCGTAGTTGACGCCGCTGTGGCGCCATGGCCCGATCACCAGGTGGTTGCGGCGGTTGTCCTTGTCATGCTTTTCCATCGCCGCGTAGGTGACGTAGGCACCGTAGATGTCTTCCTGGTCCCACTGCCCCACCACCATCATCGTCGGCACCTTCAGCTCACGGGTGGCGAGGATGCGGTCCAGCGCCTGCCCCTGCCACCAGTCGTCGTACGCCGGGTGTTCGAACAGCTTCTTCGTGAACGTCAGCTTGTCCAGGCTAAACTGCTTCGCGTAGTTGGCCACCGAGCCAGCCCGCAGCACGCTGTCGTAGTCGTCGTAGACGCCGGTGGCCAGGCTGGCGCCGCTGCCGCGCGCCGTCGTCTGGCTGGCCAGGTAGTGCAAGGTGTTGACGCGGAAGGCGCCGTTGTGGAAGAAGTCGTCGCCGCGCCAGCCGTCCACCATGGGGCTCATGGGCACGGCCACCTTCAGGGCCGGGTGCGGGTCGGCCAGCGCCATCAGCACCGTGAAGCCTTCGTAGGAGGAACCGAGCATGCCGACCTTGCCGTTGCTTTCGCCGACGTTCTTGACCAGCCACTCGATTGTGTCCCACGCGTCCGTCGCGTGATCCGTCCTGGTCTTGTTCAACGGTCCCTTCAGGGGCCGCGTCATCACGTAGTCGCCTTCGGAGCCGTACTTGCCGCGCACGTCCTGGAAAACGCGGATATAGCCGCCCTGCACGGCCGTCTCGTCGCCGTGCGGCAGGATCGACAGCATGCTGGGGCTGACGTTGCGCGAAGTGCGCCCGGCCGCGTTGTACGGCGTGCGCGTCAGCAGGATCGGCGCACCCTTGGCGCCCTTCGGCACGACGATGATCGTGTGCAGCTTGACGCCGTCTCGCATGGGAATCATGACGACGCGCTTGACGTAGTCCGCCGCGTCGACGGGCGACTCGAACTTCGCGCCGATATCGGGCGCCATCGGCGGCGTCTGCGCGCCCGCAAGGGCGGAAAACAGGGAACAGACCAGGGCAATACTCGAACGGCGCAGGCGCATGGAGCTCTCTCGTGGGAAGAATGGCAAATACAAGAATGGGCAATACTACAACGCACTTGCAAGAAGGGCAACGAGACCGATACACCAAGGGAAACGAAACAACTGCTTACAAGCTAATCGGGTGCGTGCACATCCCTGTAACAAGTGCAGGTCAATAATGGCTTCACACACACCGAAACAAGGAGTACATCATGAAGAAACTGCTGATTGCCGCCATGCTGGCCGCTTCCGTGGGAACCGTCGCCGTGCCGCTGACTGCCAGCGCCGACGTCATCGTCGTGCGCAAGGCGCCGCCGGAGCCGCGTCATGAACACGTGCCGGCCGCCCGCCGCGGGTATGTGTGGACCCCGGGCTACTGGGACTGGAACGGCCGCCGCCACGTGTGGCACAAGGGCCAGTACGTCAGGGCCCGCGCCGGCTACCATTACAATGCGCCGGCCTGGCATGAGCGCGACGGCCGCTGGGAATTCTCCCGCGCCGAATGGCGCCGTGGCGATGGCGACCGCGATGGCGACGGCATTCCGAACCGCGTCGACCGCGACCGCAATGGCGACGGCATCCCGAACCATCTGCAGCAGAACGACCGGCAGCGCGACCGCGACCGCGACGGCGTGCCGAACCGGGTCGACCGCGACCGCGATGGCGACGGCGTGCCGAACCGCCACGACGACCGGCCCGACAATCCGAACCGCCGCTGACCGCCTGGCACCGCCCCGGCTTGACAGGGCGGCGCCAAACTGAAATCATACCGGCATGAATTTTCATCAATCCCATCGCTGTGTGTTTTTCTGGTGGCGCCGCTCACAGCGCGCGGCCACTGCAAAGTGATGTGATTTCAATATCAACGCCGCCTCTGCCAGGTGGCGTTTCTCATGGCGCAGCCTGGCCGGGGCCACCCGGAACCGAAGCCCTATGAGCCAGCAAGACCAGCACGCCGCCGACCAGGCCACCCAATCCGACCAGGCCGACGCCAGCGCCACCACCAGGACCATCGAGCCGTCCGGCCGTCCCGCCGTCATCCTGACGGGCGACCGCCCCACCGGCCCGCTGCACCTGGGTCACTACGTTGGCAGCCTGCGCAACCGCGTCGAGTACCAGCACCAATACCAGCAGTACATCATGTTGGCCGACTCGCAGGCGCTGACGGACAATATGGAAGACACCAACAAGGTGCACCGCAACGTCGTCGAAGTGGCGCTGGACTACCTGGCCGTCGGCATCGACCCGGCCAAGTCCACCATCCTGATCCAGTCGCAGATCCCGGAACTGGCCGAACTGACCTTCTATTACCTGAACATGGTCACCGTGGCCCGCCTGGAGCGCAATCCCACCGTCAAGGCCGAAATCGTGCTGCGCGGCTTCGAGCGCGACATCCCCGCCGGCTTCCTGACCTACCCGGCGTCGCAGGCGGCCGACATCTCGGCCTTCAAGGCCTCGATCGTGCCGGTGGGCGAAGACCAGATTCCGATGATCGAGCAGACCAACGAGATCGTGCGCCGCTTCAACCGCCTGGCCAACCGCGACGTGCTGGTCGAGTGCAAGGCCCTGGTGCCGGAAATCGGCCGCCTGCCGGGCATCGACGGCAAGGCCAAGATGAGCAAGTCGCTGGGCAATACCATCAACCTGGGCGCCAGCGCCGACGAAATCACAGCCGCCGTGAAGAAGGTCTACACGGACCCGCTGCACCTGCGCGTGGCGGACCCCGGCCACCTGGAAGGCAATGTCGCCTTCATCTACCTCGATGCCTTCGACACGGACAAGGCGGCGCTGGAGGAAATGAAGGCGCACTACACGCGCGGCGGCCTGGGCGACTCGATCGTCAAGAAGCGCCTGGAAGCGGTGCTGCAGGAGATGCTGGCGCCGGTGCGCGCGCGCCGCGAGGAGTATGCCAAGGACAAGGGCTACGTCATGCAGCTGCTCAAGGAAGGCACGATGCGCGCCCGCGAAGTGGCGGCGCAGACGGCGGACGAAGTCAAGGCCGCACTGGGACTGCGCTATTTCTGATCCCTTTGTTTTCGACGAGGCGCTGACAGGCACCCTGCTGGCCGTCGTGCTGGGCTGGTACCTGCTGGCCAGTGCCGCGTGCTACGTGGCCTACGCCCGCGACAAGTCGGCGGCCCGCCAGGGCCGGCGCCGCACGCCCGAACGCACCTTGCTGCTCCTGGGCGTCGTGGGCGGCTGGCCGGGCGGCCTGCTGGCGCAGCGCCGGTTGCGCCACAAGACCGTCAAGGCCTCGTTCCAGGCCTGGTTCTGGCTGTCCGTCATCGCCAACGTCATGCTGGTGTTGATCCTTTGACGGCGGCGGCCGCGCCGTCCGGCTCTTTCCCGGCGCCGGCCGCGCCGTCCCGCTCGTGCCCGGCGCCGGCCGCGCCCCGCGGCTACAGCCCGGACGGATACGTCTCCGGCACTTCGTCCTGCGGCCACAGCGCCGAGCGTTCCAGCGGCTGCAGCGCCGTGCTGCGGTCCACGTGCACCAGCGCGTCGAACTGGCGCGCCACGTCGGCCTCGAAATAATGGCTGTGACGCTCCGTGTCGGGGCGGTAGATGACACCGATGGCCCGCTCCAGCCGGCGCCCTGGCAGCCGCGCCAGCACGCTGTCCTGCCCCCGGATCGGCAGCAGGAACCGGGGCACGCCGACATCGTGCAGCAGCCGCTCGATGCTGTCGTGCCGCGACGGCACCACCTGCTTCAATTCGGCCACGCCGTCCCAGTCGGTGGCCGCCGTCACCGTGCCCGTATGCGTCGTAAAGCCCAGCAGGAAGGTATCCTCGGGGCGGTAGCGCTGGCGCACCAGCTGGCCCAGGTTCAGCTGGCCGTGCCCGCCCATTTCCGTGGCGCGCGCGTCGCCCAGGTGCGAGTTGTGCGCCCACACCACCACCTTCGCCGGCCGCCCGGTGCGCTGGCCGATATGTTCGCGCAGCGCCTCCAGCGTTTCGGCCATGTGCGAGTCGCGCACGTTCCACGACTCGTCGCGGCTCTGGAACATCGAGCGGTAGTAGGTCTCCGCGTTGCGCGCCACGCGGGCATTCTGCTGTGCGTAGAACAGCTCGTCCGGCACCTGGCCGCTGCCCTCCTTCAGGTGCGCGTTGGCCTGGCGCGTCAGCTCCGTCAACTGGCGCACGACTTCGCGCTCGCAGTCTTCCTTCATGCCGAACGTGGTGGCGTAGCCGTAGCGCTGCGGGTCCTCGGCCATGTGGTCGATGCAGGCATAGCGCTGGCGCGCGCGCGCGGCCGCGGGCGGATCGGCCCGTTCCAGGTAGTCGATCACGGCGTGCATCGACTGGGCCAGGCTGTATAGATCCATGCCGTAGAAGCCGACCCGGCGCGCCGGGCTGGCCACGTGGCCGTTGTGCAGGCGCAGCCAGTTGACCAGGTCGACGATCTCGTGATTGCGCCACATCCACTGGGGAAAGCGCTTGAAGCCGCCCAGCGCGCCTTCGGCCGACATGTCGTCGCCGCCGTGCTGGACGTAGCGGCTCACGCGCAGCGCATCTGGCCAGTCGGCTTCGACGACGATGGCGTCGAAGCCGCGGTCGACGATGAGCCGGCGGCTGATTTCCGCGCGCAGCCGGTAGAATTCGCCCGTGCCGTGGGTCGCTTCGCCCAGCAGCACGATGGACGCATCGCCGATGCAGTCCAGCAGAAAATCGAAGTCCTCGCCCTGTTCCAGGGGCCGCGCCTGCCGTCGCAGCGCGGCAATGATGTCTTGCTCGGTCATGCAGGTCTCCCGCCATGTGATTGACGTCAACGATAGCGCAAGGGGGGAGAAATCGGCGCAGGACTCGAAACCGGAACAACTTGAAGGAAAGCGAAACAATATGTGGCAAGGCGTACTGTGCGGGCTGCTGGCCGGCGCGATGTGGGGCATGGTGTTCATCGTGCCGGAACTGCTGACGGCCTTTACGCCGCTGGAGCTGGCCGTGGGCCGCTACACGGCCTATGGCGCGATGGCGATGGTGCTGCTGGCGCCGAAGCTCTCCGGCCTGGCCGCGCGGCTGGACCGGTCGGACATGACGGCCCTGGTGCGCCACGCGCTGGCGGGCAATATCGTCTATTACATGCTGCTGGCACTGGGCGTGCGGCTGGCCGGCGTGGCGCCCACGTCGCTGATCATCGGCGTGCTGCCGATCACCGTGACCCTGATGGGCCGCAAGGACGCCGGCGCCGTGCCGCTGCGCCAGCTGGCCATGCCGCTGTTGATCGTCGGCGCCGGCATCGCCTGCATCAATGCCGACGTGTTCCTGCACGCGCAAGGCGCAGGGGGCGCGCCGCTGCGCATCCTGGCGGGCGTGGCCTGCGCCGCCGGCGCCCTGCTGTGCTGGACCTGGTATGCCGTCGACAATGCCCGCTACCTGAAGACCAACCCGCATTTCACCAGCGGCGAGTGGTCGGCTCTCTACGGGCTGATGTCGGGCACCATCGCCCTCGTCATCGGCGCGGCCGCATTCGCGCTGTGGCACGAGGACGTCACGGGCCCCGGCGCCGCCGCTACGGGCCGCGACTGGCGCCTGTTCTGGATCTGTAACGGGCTGCTGGCGCTGGGCGCCTCCGTGATCGGCAACCAGCTGTGGAACGTCGCCAGCCGCAAGGTGCCCGTCACCTTGTCGGGCCAGCTGATCCTGTTCGAGACGCTGTTCGCCCTGCTGTATGGCTTCCTCTACCGCCAGGCCTGGCCCCGGCCGCTGGAAATGGCCGCCATCGCACTGCTGGTACTGGGCGTGACGTGGGCCGTGCGCGCCCATGCCGTGCCCGACGCGCTCACGCCGGCCTGAGGCCCCGCACCAGGGCAGCCATCGGGGCCGCCTCCGCGTCCAGGCCGGCCGCCACGCCGGCGCGGTCCACGTCGGAGCGGTTCTGGCTCACCTTCCACTTGCCTTGCAGCCGCGCCACCGGCAGTTCGATGCCCACCAGGGCCGGCAGCAGGCCGTCGACGAAGCCGGGCGGCGTGTCGCCGATCTGCCACGGCGCCGGCATGTGCCCTTCCTGCGCCGCCGTCAGGTCGCCCAGCTGGCGCAGCAGCCACGCCGGATCCGTCGTCACGCGCGCCACGCCGTGGGCCTGCACCACCGCGTAATTCCACGTCGGCACGACCTTGTGATTCATGGCCTTGCTGGCGTACCAGCTGGGGCTGACGTATGCCTGCGGGCCCTGGAACTGCACCAGGCAACGGGCGCCGCCGGCCAGCGCCTGCCACAGGGGATTGCCGCGGGCCACGTGGGCGCGCAAGGTGCCGCAGGGGCCCTCGTCGGGATACAGCAGGAAGGGAACCAGGTCGGCGCTGGGGCCGTCGTCGGTGGACACGATCAGGGTGGCCAGCGGGTGGGCGCGCATCAGTGCATGCTGCACGGCGCGGCGCTCCTCGGCAAAGACGGGTTGACAGTACATGGTGACGGACGCAAACGATGGAAGGTCCAGTCTAGCGGCACGGCGCGGCCCGCGACAGCGCCACGGCGGGCCGCACCGATGGAGCCAGCGACGCCGATCGCGCCGCTCAGTTCAGCAGGCCGTTGTCCGTCAGCGCATCCTGCACCAGCTCCAGGCGCAGCACGGGATTCTGCTGGGCCAGCAGCAGCTCCTTCTGCGACAGTTCCAGCTGCAGCAGCTCGCACCAGCGGTTCGCCACCCAACCGCTTTCGTCGAGCCGGTACGGCGGATGCATCGGCATCTGCGCCGGGCCGACGCCCCGCTGCTGCAGGGTGCGGATCAGCGCGCCCAGCGCATTGGCCACGTCCTGCTGCTCGGACGGTACGGGGATGGTCAGGTCGTCGGGCAGCCGGGTGATGTCGGCCATCCACAGGCCATGGGGCAGCTGCTCGGCCGCCTCGATGCGAAAGCGCTGGGTGCCCAGGCAGGTGATCTGCATCAGCCCGGGCAGCGGCGCCGTCCACTCGACCACGCGGGCCAGGGTGCCGACGCTGGCCAGCGCCTCCTGCTGGCCGGGCTTGCGCACCTCGTCGCCCTTGGCCAGCGGCACGACGCCGAATTCCTCGCCGGCGGCAATGCAGCGGCGAATCATGTCCAGGTAACGCACCTCGAACACCTGCAGCGCCAATTGGCCGTCCGGGAACAAGATGGTATTGAGCGGGAACAAAGGGATCATGGTTCGATCTTCGCACGAATCGCGGCCGGCTGCCGCTCCCGAGGCAACGGCGCGGGAGCGTGGTAGGCTGGCCGCTCACCACCCCTGGGAGAATGTGATGCTGGCAAATACGGAAGCAATGGCCACGATCGCGGTGCGCGATATTGCGGCAGCGCGGGAATTCTACGGAAAGACCCTGGGTCTGCAGGAAAGCGGACACGAGGGTGAGGAATTGCTGTCTTATCTGAGCGGGAGTTCGCAGATTATCGTGTACCGCTCGGATTTCGCGGGCAGCAATAAAGCCACGGCGGTAACGTGGGCAGTGGGCGACGAACTCGAAGAGATTGCGGCAGCCTTGAAAGCAAAGGGCGTCGCGTTTGAACACTACCAGATGCCGGGACTGTCGCTACAAGGCGACATACACATTGGCGAAGGGATGAAACTCGTCTGGATCAAGGACCCCGACGGAAATATCCTGAATATCGTCGGCAGTTGATCCGTTCGCGATTCCGGATTCGACAATTGGCGATGCGTCTGCAATACCACTGTATTGCAAAACGTAATGCGCGGCGCATGTTGTACCGCAACCCGTCGGCAATCGATCTGCCGACACAACCGGCACCCCCCCGTGCGCCCCGGACGCAGGGGGAGCTGCCGGCTGCCCCCTGATCAAGCGGATTACTGCTTGATCAGGAAGTCTTCCTTTTTGCGACCTTCCAGCCATTTCGGCGCGCGGCCGCGACCGGTCCACGTCTGGCCGGTGGCGTCGTCACGGTATTTCATCGGCACGGGGGCGCGTGGCTTGACGGGCTTGACGGCTTTCACGGCCGGTCCCAGGTCGGCCTGGGTCAGGCCGTATTCGCGCATGATGCTGGCAATTTGTTCCTTGGCCTGGTTGATTTCGTTCTTGCGTGCCGTCTCGGCCGCCTTCTGCAATTCGGCGATCTTGGCCTGGTATTCCTGGTAGGTCGTCATCTCTATATCCTTTGAACGTGAAAAACCGGGGTGTGACAATCTGTGAGAATTGAATGTACCGCCAATTTACCATAAGACCGACCGGATATTCCACATTTATTCGCAATGAATCCGGGGGAACCTTTCGATGAGAATAAAATCCAACTCCCGATTATGCCGGACCCGCCCCCCGATGACGTTCCGGATGGAAGTCACGCGGCCCCGCGGCGAGACCCGATTGGCCGTGCCGGCCGCTCGCAAGCCGCTTGTAAGCTGGCCCTTTTCGTATTGCCCCAACGCAGGCGCGGCAATTAGCCTGCCGGTAATCCGACATGGGGAACGGGGGCGCGCAGCGGTGCGGATGAATGACGCGGACATGGCGCGGGAATGGCGCGCGCGGCATGGCGGCACCGGCGCAATAAGGGGCAGGATAATGTCCGGCCGATTTGATCGGCGGCCGGCGGCATTGCCGCCAGCCGTTCCGGCTACAACTCCGGGCAGCCGACCGCCGTACTGCGCGCATGCCGGGCCACGGTGGACCGGATGATCGATACCAGCTGGCAGGCGGCGGGGCCGGGCCGCTCGGCATTGGCCACCACCAGCGCCAGCGAGATGCGCCGCTTCTGGCCCGAACGCAGGGGCAGTGCCTTCAGCGAGCCTGTTTCGAGCTGGTCGGCGATCTTGTGGCGGGCCAGCCAGCCGAAGCCCAGGCCGCCGCAGATCATTTCCATCCGCGTCACGGGGTTGGTGACGGTCCACCGCTGCGTACTGCCCAGCCAGCCCGCGTCGCGCGGATTCAGGTGGCCCGAATCGCGCACGACGATATGCAGGTGGCGGGTCAGGTCGTCCTCGCCCAGGCTGCGTTCGAGCGCGTGCAGCGGGTGGGCCGGATGGGCCACGGCGATGAATTCGATATCCATCAGGGGATCGGACAGGAAGCCGGCCGGTACCCCGTTGGCGATGACGATGTCGGCACGTTTTTCCAGCAGCACGTCCTCGGCGCCGGACAGGATCACTTCTTCCAGGTGCAGCCGGGTATGGCGGGCCAGCGGCTCGAACTCGCGCAGGATTTCCACCAGCAGCGCGCTGGGGAACAGGCTGTCGACGGCGAAGCGCAGCTCGGCCTCCCAGCCCGTATTCATGCTGAGCGCCAGCTCTTCCAGTGCGAACGCATGGTCGAGCAGCTCGCGCGCGCGGCGCAGCAGCAGCTCGCCCTGCGACGTCAACCGGGCGCGGCGCCCATCCATCTGCAGCAGCTCCACCCCCAGCTGCTCCTGCAGCTTGGCCACCATATAGCTGACCGAGGACTGGCTGCGGTGCAGCGCCTCGGCGGCCTGGGCGTAGCCGCCGCATTCGACGATGGCCTGCAGGACCTGCCACTGTTCCAGCGTGCCGCGGGGGATTTTCATGGGGGCTCCGGTGCGAGTTCGAGGCGATGGCGGACTGATGCCGAGATCATACACAGTCGGAAACCGAAGGGTCCGGTCAGCGCCCGACGATCAGAAGCGCACTTCCAGGGTGGCGCGTGCCATCGGATAGACCGGGAAGGTTCCCGAGCGGCGGCGCACGCCCTCCTCGTCCGTATAGGCATTGCTGTAGCGGTAATCCTGCCCCAGCAGGTTGGTGCCGGCCACGCGCAGCTGGTACCGGGCATCGAACTTCCACAGCATGTACAGCTCCAGGTCGCGCTGCACCGGCTGGTAGCCCGCCTGGTTGACGTCGATGCGCACGTCGCCACCCGTCTTGAAGGCGAAGCTGCCGCCCGTGCTGAGCCGGCCGTCGCGGCTCTTGTAGTCGACGCCCAATGTGGCCGACAGGGGCACCTGCTGGTCGAGCCGGTTGTCCGGCCCCGGCACGGCCTCGACCCGCGACCAGTTGCGGCTGACGCTGGCACGAAGGTCGACGCCGGGCGCGTCCTTCATGACGGCCGACAGGGGAAACTTCGCTTCCAGCTCGACGCTGCGCGTGACGGCGCTGCCGTCATTGATCGGCGACGACACCCAGCGCCCGGCCCCGTCGAGGAACAGGCCCTGGCGCGTATAGCCGCTGATGCGGCGCATCGACACGGCCGCGCTCAGCAGCGCGTTTTCCGCCCAGTAGTGTTCATATGACGCGTCGACGCCGCTGGCCAGTTCCGGCTGCAGGTCGGGGTTGCCGCGACGGTCCGGTTCGGTCTGGCTGTTATTGGTGGACGTGAAGCGGCGTGGAATCAGGTTGCCCACGGGCGGTGCCTTGTAGGTGCGCGTCAACGCGAGGCGCACCTGGTCGCGGCTGTCCGGCAGCTTGTACAAGGTTTGCGCCAGCGGGCTCCACACGGCCGTCTTCTGGCGCACGGCATCGAAGCCGTCGCCTTCGCTGGTGGTGTCGATGCCTTCCCAGCGCACGCCCACGTACATCGACCAGCGCGGCGTCACATTCCACTCGTCCTGGGCATACAGGGCCAGCCGGCTGACCGTGGCGCGGTAGCCTTCGTCCGTGTTCTCCGGCACGGCGCCGGGCAGGTCGCGCTCGCGCTGGATGCGGGCGTCGACGCGCCTGGCGCGGCCGCCATCCCAGCCCATCGACAGCGCGTGATCCGGCCACAGCGGAGTCGAATACTTGCCCTGGGTGTTGGCCTCCCGGTCCGTGCTGCGGGTAACGATGGTGGCATCGCGGCCCAGCGCGCCGCTGCCGCTGCGGTAGTCGAGCTCGTTCCACGTGCCGCGCGTGCGCACGCCGCTGCCGCCCAGCTTCACGTCCAGCTTGCCGCCGCCGGCCAGCTTGTGCACCCAGTTGACGTCGCTCTTGGCGAAAACCGTGCGGTTGTCCTGGCGCATCGAGCGGGACTGGTAGGGAGGCGGCTCGCCAACCACCGTGGCGATGCTCTCCTCGCCCCGGTATTCGGTGTCCTGGAAGTTCAGGTAGTTCTGCCACGTGACGGTGTCGCCGCCCGCCAGGGTCCAGTTCAGGCGCGGCGCCAGGCCCAGGCCTTGCGGGCTGCCGCTGTCGTGCCGGGTGGACTGGCGCGACAGGGTCAGCCGGCCGTCCGGCGCGGTGCACGTCTCGCGCGTGGGCGTCTCGCGCTCGTAGCGGTAGCGCCAGGCATTGGCCGACAGCGAATAGCTGGTCGCGCCGATGCGGTCCGACACCTGCAGGCTGGCCGACGGGTTGCTGGCGTCGCCGCTCTTGCCGGCACCCAGCTTGAACACGCGCTGGGCCGTCCGGACGTTCTTTTTCAGCACGATATTGATGGTGCCGGCGATCGACTGGGTGGAAAACTCCGCGCTGGCGGCCCGCACGATTTCGATCCGTTCGATCTGCTCGGGCGACAAGGTATCGATCGAGAAGCCGGCCGGCGCCCGCTCGCCGTTCAGCAGCACCTGCGTGTACCCGCTGCCCAGGCCGCGCATGCGGATGTCCGACCCGCCCCGCCCGCCTCCGCCCACCGTGATGCCAGGCAGGCGCTTCAATACATCGTTGACGGAGGTGTCGCCGAAGCGCACGATTTCCTCGCTGGTGACGATGATCTTGCTGGCCGTGTCGTCTCGGCGGGGATCGTAGGTCGTGCTCGATCCCTTCACCTCGACTTGCTGGATCGGTTCCGGGGCCGGCCTGGCATCGGCCCCGTCGGCCGCCGCCGCAGCGGCGGCTGGTTTCAGCGGGGCCGGCGCGGCATCGACGCTCTGGGCATGGCTGGGGTGGAAGGCACTGGTGGCGGCGACAAAGGCTGCAGCCGCGGCGACATCACGCAGCTTCGGGGCATCGAACATGGGGTATCTGGTGCTTATAAAATTGACAAGATGATCAATTGTAAGTCGTTTTACATCGTACATGTTGGTTTTGCGGAAATATTTCTGTTTCGGGGATGCGCCAGGGCCCTTGCACACGCGGCTATAATGCGATCTTGATCATTGAGGAATGCCCATCGTGTCCGACCGTCTTGCCGTACTGCCCCAATACCTGTTGCCGAAAGGTGCGCTGACCAATTTCGCCGGCCGGGTGGCGGGTGCGAAAGGCGGCGCCATGACGACGCGGCTGATCCGCTGGTTCGTCGGCAAATACGACGTCAACATGGACGAGGCGGCCAATGCCGACATCGCCAGCTACCACAGCTTCAACGAATTCTTCACGCGCGCGCTGAAGGATGGCGCCCGGCCGCTGGCCGATGCCGACTTCGTCTGCCCCGTCGACGGACGCATCAGCCAGTTCGGCGCCATCGAGGACGACCAGATCTTCCAGGCCAAGGGCCACCGCTTCTCGACAACGGCGCTGGTGGGCGGCGACCGCGCGCTGGCGGACCAGTTCCGCCACGGCGCTTTTGCCAACCTGTACCTGTCGCCGCGCGACTACCACCGCATCCACATGCCCGTCGACGGCAAGCTGACACGGATGATCTACGTGCCGGGCGAGCTGTTCTCCGTCAATCCGACGACGGCGCGGGGCGTGCCGGGCCTGTTTGCCCGCAACGAGCGGGTCGTGTGCGTGTTCGACACGGCCAGCGGCCCCTTCGTCATGACCCTGGTGGGCGCCACCATCGTGGGCAGCATGGCAACCGTGTGGCACGGCGTCGTCAATCCTCCCCGCCAGCCGACCTTGTGCGAGTGGACGTACGCCGACCGCGACATCGTGCTGAAAAAAGGCGAGGAACTGGGCCGCTTCCTGCTGGGCTCGACCGTCGTGATGCTGTTCCCCAAGGACACGCTGCAGTTCAACCCCGGGTGGCAGCCGGCCGGCGCCGTGCGCCTGGGCGAGATGATGGCCAATTTGCGTTAAGCCCCCAGGTGCCGGGGCCGACCCGTCAGGGTCCGGGTCCGGCCTTTGCATCGGGGCTGGTACTCGATACGTAATACCCCTCCAGCATATCCAGGAACACCCGGGTCTTGGCCGGCATCAGCCGGCGCCCGGGAAATACCGCCCAGCCCGTCACCGGCGGGAAGCCCCACTCCGGCAGCACCTTCACCAGCGCGCCCGTGCGCAGCAGCGGCGCGGCAAAGCGGTCCGTGCAACTGGCGATGCCAATGCCCGTGACGGCCAGCCGCGCCAGCAGCTCCGGCGAATTACCCGACATGCGCACCGGCAGCTCGCGCTCCCATACTGTCTTGCCCCGCAACAGGGTCCACTGGGCCATGCCGGCCTGCGAGCGCCCCAGGCCCAGCAGGTCGTGGCGGAACAGTTCGTCCGGATGCTCGGGCAGGCCCCGCCGCGCCGTGTAGCCGGGCGCCGCATACAGCGACCACGTGCTGAGCACGACGGCGCGCGCGGCCAGGGTGGCATCGTCCGGCAAGGCACCCATGCGCACGGCCAGGTCGAAACCCTCGGCCACCAGGTCGACCCGCCGCGGCGACAGATCGAGCTGCAGTGAAATGGCGGGATAGCGCTCCATGAAGGCGGGCAGCACGGCCGTCATCGCCTCGTGGGCGAAGTCGGCCGGCATCGACACGCGCAACAGCCCGGCCGGTGCCTGCTGGCGGTGCTGGGCCAGCGCGCCGGCCGCCGCCGTTTCTTCCGACACCTTGCGGGCATGCTCCAGCAGGCTGGTGCCGAATTCGGTCAGCACCAGGCGGCGCGTCGTGCGTTGCAGCAGGCGCTCGCCCAACAGCCCTTCCAGCAAGGACAGCCGGCGCGACACGGTGGACTTGGGCAGCTGCAAGCGCTCGGCGGCGCCGCTGAAGCTGCCGCACTCGACGATGCGGGCGAACAGCAGCAGGTCGGCGGGATCGATTTCCATCATTGTTCCATAGGTGGACTAATGTTATCCATTTTACTGTCTTTTTAAACGTTTTTGGAACGGGTAAAGTTTGTCCATCGCAGCGAACGCTGCAACCGACAAAACCGACAGGAGCACACCATGAACATCTTGCAGATCAACTCCAGCGCCCGCAGCAGTGGTTCCGAATCCACCCGCCTGGCAGACCAGATTGTCGCCCGCCTCGCGGCCGGTACCGAAGCGACCGTCGTGCGCCGCGACCTGGCTGCCGCGCCCCACCCCGTGCTGGACGAAGCGGCATTGCAGGCCCTGTTCACGCCGGCCGACCAGCGCACGCCGCAGCAGGCAGAACGCGTGGCCCTGGACGACGCCCTGATCGCCCAGGCCCAGGCCGCCGACGTCATCGTCATCGGCGCGCCGATGTACAACTTCGGCATCACGGTGCAACTGAAAAGCTGGTTCGACGCCATTGCCCGCGCCGGCGTGACGTTCAAGTACGGCCCCACCGGCCCAGTCGGCCTGTTGACGGGCAAGAAGGTCTTCGTCGCCGTTACCCGAGGCGGCCTGCACAAGGGCGGCCCATCGGACACGCAGTTGCCGCACCTGCGCACCTTCCTGTCCTTCGTCGGCCTGGACGATGTGCAGTTCGTGTTCTCCGAAGGGCACGGCATGGGTCCGGACGCCGTGGCGCGGGCCCGCAGCGAAGCCGACGAACAGATCGCGGCCCTGGTATAAGACAAGCGACAAGGAGAAAAGCATGAATGCAATCGAACGGAACGACGACGTCAAGGCGCCCCGCGCGGTGGAACGCATCATCCAGGGCCAGGCCGTCATGGACGGGGCCGGCGTGAAGATCAACCGGGTGCTGACGCAGCCGCTGCAGCGCCGGCTCGACCCCTTCCTGATGCTCGATAATTTCGGCTCGGATGAGGCGAACGACTATATCGCCGGCTTTCCCAGCCACCCGCACCGGGGTTTCGAGACGGTGACGTACATGATCGAGGGGCGCATGCGCCACCGCGACAGCGCCGGCAACGAAGGCCTGCTGGAAAATGGCGGCGTGCAGTGGATGACGGCAGGGCGTGGCGTGATCCACTCGGAAATGCCGGAGCAACAGGAAGGCCGGATGGAAGGCTTCCAGCTGTGGCTGAACCTGCCCGCAAAGGACAAGCTGCGTGCGCCCTGGTACCGCGATTTCAAGGCAGCCGACGTGCCTGCCTTTACGACGCCGTCCGGCGCGATGGTGAAAGTCATTGCCGGGGCCAGCCATGGCGTGGCGGGCGCCGTGCAGCGCGACAACACCGAGCCTGTGTACCTGGACGTGACGGTGCCGGCCGGCGCGACGTTCAGCCAGCGCATCCCGCCCGGACACAATGCCTTCCTGTATCCGTACCGGGGCAGCGTGACGGTTGCCGGGCGCACCGTGGCGGCGCGCGGCATGGCGATCTTCGCCAACGATGCCGCCAGCGACGGCGTCATGGTGGAAACGACGGAAGCGAGCCGCTTCATCCTGATCGCCGGGCGGCCCCTGAACGAGCCAATCGCGCAGTACGGCCCGTTCGTGATGAACACGCAGCAGGAAATCGCCCAGGCGGTGGAGGATTTCCGCGCAGGCCAGCTGGGCGAGGAAGCCCACGCCCATTGACGCACCGACCAGTGCCGGCACGTTAAAATGCCGGCATGACCAGTCCCATCCTGCACCTGCTGAAGCGGTTGAGCCGGGCCCTCGGGCTCGACACGGCCGACTCATTCCCACCGGGCCACGCGTATGCGCGCACGCGCTGGCGCCCGGCCTATTTCGACATCGCGTCGAACGTGCCGCCGGACGAGATCGAGCGCCGCATCTGCGATGCCATCGCCAACACGCCGCTGGTATTCGCCCACATCGTCAATCCGACGCCGCGCATGCAGCGCGCCCTGTTCAGCCTGCTTGAGCAGCGCCTGCGCCTGGGCCATCGTCGTGAAGCGGCCCAGCTGGCGGCCCTGTTGATCGGCGCCTACCGCAGCACGGACATCGTCGAAGCCATGCCGGGCTTGAAGGCAACGATCGCCGGCACGGCGCACCTGGACGCGAACGAGCGCATCAATGCCGTGTTGGACTTCCTCGGCAACACCGACACGCCCTTCGATATCATTGAAATGCAATAAACAACCCTGGTGTATTCATTAACGAAATTTTTAACCGTCTGTCAACTGGCCTTAGGAGACTGTGCCTTTTAGGCAACGATTTTGCGGGATAAAAAGTCACTTATGGATGAGCCTGAAAGCCGCGTCGCTACTGTAGAAAATGACAAATAAATGACAAACAGGACAGCAAAAATTGCATTAAGTAATGCCTAAGTAATTGTTGCAATGTCAAGCCGCTGGAGTACAGTAGAGATGCAGTTGCCACAAGCAGCTAGCAATCCTCTCTCAATCGTCAAGGAGTTCACTGTGCGTCTTCCAAGCTTTGTTTCGACCGCAATTGCTTCCGCAGTTCTGCTGTGCGCCGCCGGCGCCGCGCAAGCCGAGATCACGACCTACACCAGCCAGGCTGCCTACCTGGCCGCCGTGGGCAACACGGGCGTCGACACCTTCGACGACCTGGACCTGGATGAATATATCGGCCCGCTGGACCGTGCCGCGGGTGACTACAGCTACACCGTCAGCGGTGGCGAAAACTCCGATGCCCTGTGGGGCGCCACGGACGACTTCAGCGACTTCTGGCTGACGGGCGGCCACCGTCTGGACGTGATCACCTTCAACCTGAACAATGTCAACGGCGCGGGTGGCTTCTTCTTCGGCTCCGACCTGTTCGGTTCGTCCACCTCGTCCGACTACCTGATCCTGACCGCCACGGACAGCGCCGGCGCGACCGTCACCTACACGCTGCCGACCCCTGAGCTGAATTCCTTCGTCGGCTTCGTCTCCACCGGCAACCTGGTGTCGCTGACGATGGCCGCCGAAGACCAGCCGGGTGTGTGGGCCACCGTCAACGACCTGCACCTGTCGGTGTCGGCCGTGCCGGAGCCAAGCACCTACGGCATGATGCTGGGCGGCCTGGGCCTGCTGGGCTATCTGGCCCGTCGCAAAGCGCAGAAATCCTGATCCGGGACTTATCCTAGACCAGCGAACCCGCGGCCCCGGTCGCGGGTTTTTTCATGGGCACGGGCGGCACGAAGCGCTCGCGCAGGCGCATGAACGGCGTTTCCACCAGCGCATACAGCAGCCAGCCGGCCAGGATGCTGGCTCCCAGCAGCACGGCGATGCCGGCCGGATTGTCCGCGTCCAGGCCGAACGGCGCCAGGCGGGTGGCCAGGATGATGCACAACTGCTTGTGCGTCAGGTAGATCGCATACGACCACAGTGCAATGGCGCCCGCGCCCGGCACGCGCAACCGGTTCAACAGCGAACCCGGGCTGAGCGCGGCCAGCACCAGCAGCGCAAAGCCCAGCGCCAGCAGCGGGTAGCCATAGATGGTTTCCGTGCGGCCGAAATGGTCGAGCAGGAAGATGCGCCACGCGCACGCCACCACCAGCAGGCCCAGCACCAGCGTCTGGTTGCCCCAGGCAGTCAGGCGGGCCCACAGGGCGGCGTGGTGGTTCTTCAGCAGTGCCAGCGCCACGCCCGCCACCAGTTCGTCGAAACGGCACAGGGTGGCGTAGTAGATTTCCCGGTAGAACGCGCTGGTGCCGCCATGGGGCTGATGTGCCACGTCCCAGCCGTGGGCGCGCAGCAGCATCCCGGCACCGAAACAGGCGGCGATGACGCACCAGCCCAGCCGCACGGCGCCCTGCCAGCAGGCAATGGCCAGCACGACCGCGGGCAGCACCATATAGAACTGCTCCTCCACGCACAGCGACCACGCATGCGAGAAACGGGTGCCGGGCATCAGGTCGAAGTTCAGCGTAAAGGTCAGGTACTTCCACCACGGCGCATGGTGGGTCCCGCCGGCGAACAGGGGCCAGAAGGCGTACAGCGCCAGCACCACGTAGTAATTCGGCAGGGTGCGCAGCAACCGGCGCGCGTAGAAGCGCGGCAACGAGAAGGCATCGGCGCGCAGCCCGGCAAGGATCTGGTTGCCGATCAGGTAGCCGGACAGGGCAAAGAACAGGTCGACACCCGTCCAGCCGATTTCGCTGACGAAGCCGAACGTGGCCCGGTCCGTCACGAAATTCATGTAGTGGTTGGCGAAGACCAGCAGGATCGCCAGCGCGCGCAGGGTGTCGAGGCCGTGCAGGCGCTGGTGGGGAGTCGGGACAGTCGGCATCATGGACGTCATTCTACCCGCGCGCGCTGTCCGCCATTCCTGGCGTGCCGGGCGAATGCCGCTAGAATACGCCCCTACATCTTTCGAGGAAGCCGGCATGGCCGATGCACGCGCACTGCAATTCAAATCCGTCACCTACGCTGGCCAGGAGCCGGGCCCGCGCCTGATCGTGACCGGCGCCGTGCACGGCAACGAGATGGCCGGCACCTTGGCCATCGGCCAGGTGATGGCGCAGCTGGACGCCGGCACCCTGCTCGTCCTGCGCGGCACGGTCACCTTCGTGCCCGTGACCAATCCGCTGGCTTATGCGCTGGGCCAGCGCGCCGGCGAGCGCAACCTGAACCGCGCTTTGTTCCCGAAGGCGGCGCCGGTCGACTTCGAGGACCGCGTCGCCAACTGGCTGTGCCCGCTGCTGGCGGCGCACGACGTGCTGCTCGACCTGCATTCGTACAACGCGCCGGGCGAACCGTTCGTCATGGTGGGCCCGCGCGACAACGACGGTCGACTGGAGCCGTTCCGGCATGAACAACAGGAACGCTCGCTGGCGCGGGTTCTGGGCGTGCGCCGCTTCGTCGACGGCTGGCTGCGCACCTACGGCGCCGGCGTGCAGCGGCGCCTGCGCGGCGACAGCCGGCTCGCGACGGTGCTGCGCTACGGCGTGGGCACGACAGAATACATGCGCAGCACGGGCGGCTATGCGCTGACCCTGGAATGCGGCCAGCACCTCGATCCCCAGGCGCCGGAAGTGGCCCGGCGCGCCATCCTGAACACCCTGGCCCACCTGGGCATGATCGATGCAGCCGCGCCGGCGCCGATTGCCATGGACGCCATCGAAGCACTGTCGATGCGGGAAGTGGTCGACAAGGCGCACGAGGACGATGTGTTTACCCGCCCCTGGTCCAGTTTCGACCGGGTCGCGGCCGGCGCCGAGATCGGCCGGCGCGCCGACGGGACGCCCGTGCTGGCGCCCTACGATGCCGTCATGCTGTTCCCGGACAGCGCGGCACCGGCCGGCAACGAGTGGTTCTACCTGGCCCGCGCCGTGGAAGGGCTTTGACCGCGGCCGGGTAGCTCGCTCAGTGCGTCGACAGCAGCTTCAGGCCGACAATGCCGGCAACGATCAGGGTGATGCATACGAGGCGGGCGGCGCCGGCCGGTTCGCCCAGCATCATCATGCCGAAGGCGGCCGTGCCGACGGTGCCGATGCCGGTCCAGACGGCGTAGGCCGTGCCCAGCGGCAAGGTGCGCAGTGCCAGGCCCAGCATGCCGATACTGCCCAGCATGGCCAGCAAGGTGAACAGTGACGGAATCAGGCGGGTGAACCCGGCCGTGTACTTCAGGCCGATGGCCCATGTCACTTCCAGCAGGCCCGCGATCGCCAGACAAAACCACGCCATATCATTCTCCGAAATTGGCAAGGCCGTCCCTGCCGATATCCCATCGGCGCCTGCGCGCCAGGTGGGGCCGTCCCCACGGGTGAGGCGGCAGTATATCATTCTGTCCCGGGTGCAATAGCTGTCAGGCCGCGTCGGCGCGGCAAGAAAGCCACGGTGGCGGTGGCCGGCAGGATTTTTATTTGTATCGTAGAATACCAATATGCGGATCGGATAAAACCGATATACGCATCGGAGGAAACCGAATTATGACCGAACTCGACATCGACGCGATCCACAAGGCCCTGGCCAATCCCGTCCGTCGCCAGATTCTCGCGTGGCTGAAGGAACCGGAAGTGTATTTCGCCCGGCAGCTGCACCCGGTGTCGCTGGGCGTATGTGCCAGCATGATCGACCAGCAATGCGGCCTGTCGCAGTCGACCGTTTCGGGCCACCTGGCGATCCTGCAGAAGGCCGGGCTCATCACGGTGACGCGGCTGGGACAGTGGAATATGTTCAGGCGCAACGAGGACGTCATTCAAGGTTTCCGCGAGCATATAAACCTCGGTCTGTAGCGCCCTGGCGCGCCGGCCATCTCCACCAGGATGACACTATGACGACTCTGTTCGACCCCATCACCATCGGCGACCTGACCCTGAAAAATCGCGTCATCATGGCGCCGCTGACGCGCGCCCGCGCCGTCAACCCCGGCCGCGTACCGAACGCGCTGATGGCCGAGTACTACGCCCAGCGCGCCAGCGCCGGCCTGATCCTGTCGGAAGCGACCTCCGTCACGCCCCAGGGCGTCGGCTACGAGCACACGCCCGGCATCTGGTCGGACGAGCAGGTGAAAGGCTGGAAGCTCGTCACGGCTGCCGTGCACGCCAAGGGCGGCAAGATCTTCATGCAGTTGTGGCATGTGGGCCGCATCTCGGACCCGGCGCTGCTGGACGGCCAGGCACCCGTCGCGCCCAGCGCCATCGCCGCCAACGGTCACGTCAGCCTGCTGCGCCCGATGCGTCCCTACCCCGTGCCCCGTGCATTGGAAACGGCGGAGATCGCTGACGTCGTGGCCGCCTACCGCAACGGCGCGGAAAACGCCAGGAAAGCGGGCTTCGATGGCGTCGAGATCCACGGCGCCAACGGCTACCTGCTGGACCAGTTCCTGCAGGACGGCAGCAATCAGCGCACGGACGCCTACGGCGGTCCGGTGGAAAACCGCGCCCGCCTGATGCTGGAAGTCACGGATGCGGCCATCGACGTGTGGGGTGCCGCCCGGGTCGGCATGCACCTGGCGCCGCGCCGCGACGCCCATGACATGGGCGACTCGGACCCGGCCGGCACGTTCACCTACGTCGCGCGCGAACTGGGCCGCCGGAAAATCGCCTTTATCTGCGCCCGCGAAGCCCAGGGCGAGGACAGTCTTGGCCCTGTGCTGAAGCAGGCTTTCGGCGGCGTCTATATCGCCAATGAGAAATTCAGCCTGGAAGCGGCCCAGGCCGCGCTGAACGACGGCAGCGCCGACGCGATTGCCTGGGGCAAGGACTTCATCGCCAACCCGGACCTGCCGGAACGCTTGCGCCAAGGCGCGCCATTGAACGCGCCCCGGCCGGAACTGTTCTATGGCCCGTCCGCCGAAGGCTACACGGACTATCCGGCACTGGCCTGATTTCCCCATGCCGAACCATGGCCGGCCTTGGTGCCGGCCCGGTGACTGGCAAACGCTGCAATAAGAAAGGTCGCTTGCGCGACCTTTTTTTCGTTCAATGCGGCGCCGTTCAGCGGGGCACGGTGTAATTCAGCGGCACGAACTGGTAGCCCTTGCCGCTGCTGCGCAGGTGGCCCAGGCCCGGGAAAGCCAGGTGGGCGCCGCCGATCAGCACTTCATGGCGGGCCGCGTCGGCAAAGCCGGCCTTGCGCGACGCGGCTGCGGCACGGCGGTCGCTGTCGAACATGATGGTGACGGACGGATCGTCGAACTGCATGAAGCCGGCGTGGATCAGGTCGCCGATCAGCACCAGTTTCTCGCCCCGGCTTTCCACTACATACGTCGTGTGGCCCGGCGTGTGGCCGTAGCTCGACGTCGAGCGTACGCCCGGCACCAGTTCCGTCTCGCCCGTGAACGGGTAGAAGCGGTTGATGGCCGCATACGGTCCCAGCATGCCCATGGCGGCGAGGAAATTGGTCTTCTGGTCCGCCGGGGCCCGCGCCAGCTCCAGGGGGCTGAGCCAGAAATCGGCATCGTGGCTGTCCGCGCGCACGACGGCGTTGGGGAAGGCAAGCTTGTCGATATTGATCAGGCCGCCAAGATGGTCCGGGTGCATGTGCGTCAGGTAGATCTCGTCGATCTGGTCAGGCTGGTAGCCGGCAGCGACGATATTGGCCTGCAGCTTGCCCAGGGTCGGTCCGAACAGAAGACCGGCGCCCGCATCGACCATGACGAGCTTCGTGCCCGTGTTGATCAGGTAGGCATTGACGGAAGTTTCCACGGGCGACGTGAGGAAATGGTCGTGCAGCGCCGCGTTGATTTTCTTCTGCGACGACTGCAGCAGCTGGTTCATCGGCAGGTCGACGGTACCGTCGCTGACGACGGTCACTTCGATATCGCCCACCATCATGCGATAGAAGCCGGGACCCTGGGTTTTGACCATCGGCGCGGCGGCGAACGCGGCACTACCGGCGAACAGCAGGGCGGCAGCCATCGCGGTCAGCGCGGCACGGCGCCCGGTGCAATTATGTGACATCGTGTTATTCCTTTTTATGGATGTATCGAACCGCTACGATAGCGTAAACACATGCTTTCGAGCTGCAATCAGCAGTGAAATCCTCCCGTGCGACAACAATGGCAAGCCTGTGCTTCCGTTACCATTGGTTACAGGATTCATGCGTTGAATCAAGGAAATGTATGACGCTTCTCGGTCGGGCGCGGCACCTGGGTGCCGCCCGGTGCTCAGAAGTTGAGCGGCACCCGCACCGACAGCGACACATCCGGCGTATCACGCGTCAGGCCTGCGCCGACCGTAACGTTGACGGCGCGCTGCTCGCTCAATCGGTAGGAAAAGCCCATCAGCAAGGTGCCCAGCTGCGTGCGCACGGAACCGGGCACCGTGACGCCGTTCTGCTTGGTGCGTCCCATCGAGCTGTGGTCGTAGCCCAGGCTCAACGAGGCTTTGTCATTCAGGGCGATGCCCATGCCGAAATTGAAGCCGAATACACCACCGGGCTTGACTTCGCCCAGCGGTTCGATCTCGCCGTTCAGCACGCGGCGGCTGACGTTCTCGCGCTTGACGTTGTGCAGGTAGCTGACGCTGCCGAAGAAGATGGCGGGATCGGACGGGAACAGCCACGTCAGGTTCGGCTGGATGCCGTAGAAACCGGAACCCGTCGGCAGGTCCAGCGGCAGGCCGGTGCCGGTGGCGTTTTCGCCCACGCAGCGCCGCGTGCAGTCCGTGACGACTTCGAAGGGATCACGCCCCGTGCGGGTCTTGACGCGCAAGCCGGCCACGTAGAATGGCCGGTCGGCACCGCCGTCGTTGAGCTGGTGGCGCAGCGACAGCTCGATATCGCCCAAGCCCTTGCCGCTGGTGTCGAACACCCGTTCCACCGCCGTGCCCGTAAACAGCTCGCGGCTGACGGTGGCATCGGAGCGGTAGACATACGGTACCCGCAGCTCCACTTCCGTGCGATTCGTCAGCCCGCGCCGCGCCGTCAGCGCCGCTGTCACCGAATTGCGTTTTACTTCCCGCACGTCGATCAGGCCGATCAACAGGGCCGGAATGATGGTGTAGCCCACCAGTGCTACCCGGTTGCTGGACGAGTAGCCGAACTGGAACGATGGCTCCAGCACGGTGCGGCCCCGCGCCGTCAGCACGCCGGGCGCCTCGAACAGGGGCGCCACTTCGGGCGGCCGACCCGTGGGGCTGGCCGCCCTCGCCGGCGTTGCCGCCCCACCC
>NZ_WNKZ01000073.1 GCF_009720835.1 Pseudoduganella buxea | reverse complement strand
CGTCCTGCCGCGCCCCCGTGAGGCGCCGCGCCAGGCGCCGGGCCGCGCCCACGGTGGCGCCCCACACGACCTCGCGCCCGGCCGGAAAAAACGCGAGCCAGCCACCCAGGCAGGTGGCGGCGAACAGGAAAAACATGGAAATGAGAAACATCATGCGCTCCGTCAAAGTGAACCGCCGCCGGCCGCGCCACACTGGCTTCCGGCAACATTGCCCTATCGTAATGCGCAGCGGGACCCGCCCGGGTCGCCTACATCAAGCTTTGGGAGAACAACGTGGATATAAAGCGGCAGACGGCAACAGTGGGCGGCTACGGCATCCTGGCGAGCCTGGACCGGGAGGCCAGCCTGGCGGGGAGGATCGGCGGCGGTGGCACCCGGTCGGGCGTGGCGCGCGGCATCGCCGTCAATCTCAATGGCGGCATCCTGGGTGCCATCGCCGTCGCCGTCGCGCTGGTACTGCTGCTGGGATGGTGGCTGTTCGGCGGCACGACGCCCGTGCTGAAGGCAGAACCTAAAATGGTGTGGCAGGCGCCCGTGGCGGAACCGGCGCTGCCGGCCGCAGGGGCCGCACCTGCCACACCGGCTGCACCGGCCATATCGGCGGACTCACCCGCCGCCATCGTCAACGAACCGGACCTGGGAAGGGTGCCCGTCAAGGCACCGGTGCCTGCCCCCCGCGTCGTCGCCCATGCCGCGCAGCCCGTGCGTGCGCGCGTGAAGACGGCCGTGCGCGCGGCCACCGTGCCCGTGCTGGCGGCGGCGCCCGTGACCGACAGCGACGTCGCGCTGCTGACGGCCATCGTCGCCCACGCCAACGGCCTGGCGGCCGCACGCGATATCGTCGAGGCGCGGGTGGCCGAGAGCACGGAATCGCTGCTGCAGCGCTGCGGCAAGGTCGGTGGCGAGGAAGGCCGCCTGTGCCGCGCCCGCATCTGCACCAGCCGCAATGCCGACGCGGCCTGCCGCGGCTTCTAGGAAGCTGATTGATTGCTGGTGGACGAGATTGGTCCTGAAAAACGTGTTCAGCAAGACGCAAGCGCCCTGTCATACCGGGGCGCAGCTGGGCGCGTTTTCTCAGGGCTAGCATCGCCACCATGAATGAATCAGCGGTTCCTCAGCCCACGAAGGCGCGGATCAGTTCCGTGACGAGCGCGCCCTGGTCCTGCTGGGGCGAGTGGCCGCAGCCTTCCAGCATGCGCACCCGGGCCTGTTGCGCGCCGGCGGCGATGGCATCGAGCTGCGCCACCGTGCCGTACTGGTCGGCGCTGCCCTGCAAGGCCAGCACGGGGCAGGCAATCGACGGCAGCAGGTAGCGGATGTCCCAATGGGCGAACGCGGGCCACAGCCACGTGTCGGCCCAGGCCCGGAAGATCGTGTCCGTCTTGTCGCCATGATGGCGGGCCAGGCCGCGCAGCTTGCCTTCGGCATAGGCCCCCCGCGCCGCGCGGATGCCGGCCAGGGTTACTTCCTCGACGATCACATGGGCCGCCAAGGTGACGATGCCGCGCAGCCCGGCCGGCTGTTCGGCGGCGTGGATCAGCGCGATACTGCCGCCATCGGAATGCCCGACCAGCAGGTAGTCGCGGCCCGCCACGTGCCGCGCCAGCACGGCCGGCAATTCTTCGAAGGCGTAATGGTGCAGGTAGTGCACCGTGCGTGCGTGACGCAGCGCCGGCGAACGGCCATATCCGCGCCGGTCGTAGACCAGCCCCGCGCAGCCGGTGGCGGCGCACACCCGGGCGGGAAAGTCGCGCCACTGCGTCGTGCTGCCCAGGCCTTCGTGCAGGAATACCAGCAAGGGCCGCGTGGGGTCGCCGTCGATGGTTTCGGTGTACAGCTCGCCGGTCTCGTCCTGCCTCATCGATCCTCCAATGTTCGTGCGCGCACGGCGCGCCCCGCGCCATTTTGGCATGCTTGGGCTTCTCACAACATCAATGGAGAAAACCATGGCACAAGCATTGAACGGCAAGAAGGTGGCGGTACTGATGACGGACGGCGTGGAGCAGGTCGAATACACGGGCCCGCGCGAATTCCTGGAAGGGCAAGGCGCCCAGGTGACCTTGATCTCGCCAAAGGACAAGGGCGAGCAGGTGCAGGGCTTCAATCACATGGACGCGGGCGACAGGTTCACCGTGGAGCTGGGCCTGGCCGACGCCAGTCAGGGCGACTTCGACGCGCTGGTGCTGCCTGGCGGCGTGTCGAACCCGGACCAGCTGCGCCTGTCGAAAGAAGCGATCGCCTTCATCGCGGCGTTCGCCAAGGCGGACAAGCCGATCGCCGCCATCTGCCACGGCCCATGGACCCTGATCGACGCCGGCATCGCCAGGGGCAAGCGCATGACGAGCTGGCCGACCCTGTCGACGGACCTGCGCAACGCGGGCGCCCAATGGAGCGACGAAGAGGTGGTGGTGGACGGCAAGCTGGTGACGAGCAGGAAGCCTGACGATATTCCTGCGTTTAACCGGGCGATTGCCAGGCTGCTGGGCGCGGCCGGATAAGGCAC
Organism: Pseudoduganella buxea; assembly: GCF_009720835.1. Lineage (GTDB taxonomy): Bacteria > Pseudomonadota > Gammaproteobacteria > Burkholderiales > Burkholderiaceae_D > Rugamonas > Rugamonas buxea. The sequence continues at coordinate 30,943 of NZ_WNKZ01000073.1, read as the reverse complement.
GCCGGCGTTATCGCCGCGCCGCTTCGATCTGCGCGGCCGCTTCGCTCGGGACCGTGGCGCTGCGGCGCCGCATGGCGGTGGCGACGCCGTCAGGTCCAGTACAGGTGAGGACAGCTTCAGTCGCCGCGTGGACGCAGGCGATCGCGATGCGCGCCATCTTCGCCGCCTGCCGACCGCCGCCAGGCAGGAACGGCTGCAACGTCAGCATGTCGCCATCGCCGGTGGCACGCACGGGGAAGCCAATGACGGCGCGCGGCGCCGGCTTGTCCGCAGCGCCGCCGTCGATCCGTTGAGACGCCGGCGTCGAACCGGCCATCAGGCCGAAGCCATCGGGCTGCAAGTGCAGCTCGGTTTGCCCGGCCGTCCCCGCGTGGAGCGATGCGGCCGAGCCCCAAGTGCCGGCAAGGTGCGGCACGATGACGTCGGCCGCGCCGGCACTCAAGTGCGAAAGGGCGGCAAGCGCCAGCAGGATGGCGCGCTTCACGGCGCCCTGCCGCCCTGGCATGTCACTGCCCCACGCAGATAATCTTCGTCACGTACTCATGGGCCGCCTTCTTCTTCGCGGCCCACGCGATCACTTCCTGCGCCTGGGCCACCGTCATAATGGTGGCCTTTTCCTTGTTCTTGATAAAGGAGACGCCTTCGAACACGCCCTCCTTGCTGCGCATGACCTTGGCAAACACGGGCGGCGCCTTGTCGCCACCGCTGGTTTTGTTCTGCTGCACGAGGTAGCGCTGGTCGATACTGTCCATATTGTCGTTCACGTAAAAGGGCGTTGAAATGCAAAAAGCCCAACCATGAAGGCTGGGCTTTCCGATACTACCAAGTTCTGGCTCCCCGACCTGGACTCGAACCAGGGACCTGCGGATTAACAGTCCGTCGCTCTACCGACTGAGCTATCAGGGAAAAGAGGCCGTATTATAGGCAGGCCGTTTCAAACTGTCCAGGGGGCATCAAAACTTTTTTGCCCGGCCACCACCACCAACGATTGATGCAAACGGCCCAGGGCTAGGCGCGGGCCCGCAGACAGTGCACCTGCACGGCAAGGGCCCGCAACAACGCCCTGGGGCGTTTTCATCGATCCACCACCAACGATTGATGCAAACGGCCCAGGGCAAGGTTCAGCCCCGGGCCGCACGATCAGACGTTAGAACGAACCCTTGACCTGCACACCCCACTGCCGCGGCTCATTGATAAAGCCCGTCAGGTTGTTGAAGTCGATGGCGCCCGTGATGCGCTGCTGGTCCGTGATGTTGCGGCCGAAGACGGCCACTTCGTACTTGCCGCCCTGCCAGTTGTAGCCCACGCGCAGGCCGCCTTCCGTCAGGGGCTTGCCGGTGAATTCGGCCGCTTCGTACAGGAAGAAGTTGACCTTGCTGCGGTAGGACCAGTCGGTCAGCACGAACAGGTTACCCTCGGCCAGCGGCCAGTTGTAGCGGGCCGACAGGTTGACGATCCACTTCGGTGCCTGCGGCAGCGCGTTGCCGTCGATGACGACGCGGCCGGCGGCGTTGATCGGGTCCGTCACGGTGCACTGGGCGCACTTGTTCACGGACAGCGACGGGTCGCGGATTTCCGTGAAGTTGTAGCTGGTGCTGGCGGCCAGCTTGAAGTCCGGCGTCACGAAGCCTTCGATTTCCGCTTCGATGCCGCGGCCCTTGGTCTTGGCGGCGTTGATCAGCTTCGTCACGTTCGAATCGCCGCCGACGACCGTCAGCTGCTGGTTCTTGACGTCGTAGTCGTAGACGGAGAACGAGGCGCGGGCGCGGCGGTTCAGCAGGTCGGCCTTGATACCGGCTTCATAGGACGTGATGGTCTCGGCGTCGGCCACGGTGATCGGCACGGAGGCCGACGGTGCCGCGATGGACGGGGCGCGGAAGCCCGTGGCCACGCGGGCGTACAGCGACACGTCCTGGTTCAGCGCATAGGTGCCGGACAGGTCCCAGTTCGCCTTGTGCTTGCTGGTGCTGACGGACGACGGGCCGATCAGGGTCACGTTGGACGCTTCCAGGGTGGCGAAGTCCTTCTTGTCGTTCGTGTAGCGCAGGCCGCCGCGCAGCGTGAAGGCGTCGGTGACGGCGTAGTTGACGGAGCCGAACGCGGCCCAGGCCTTGTTCTGCTGGTTGCTGACGACGCGGCTGGTACGGGCGCCCAGCACGTTGTAGTTGTCGCTGCCGCCGGTGGCATCTTCGTCGAAGTAGTAGACGCCGGCCTGCCAGCTGACAGGGCCTGCCTTCTTCGATTCGACGCGGAACTCCTGCGAGTACTGCTTCAGGTCCGGCAGCACGGAGGCCGTCTCGACCTGGAAGGGAATGAAGCCGGGACCGTTTGCGGGCGTGCCGCCGTCGATGTCGCCGCGGCTGTTGTAGCTGGCGATGGTTTCATAGCCCGTGATCGAGTACAGCTTGACGGCGCCCAGGTCCCACGACAGGCGCACGTTGGCGCCGCGCGTCGTCAGGTTCTGGTAGTTCTGGCCGTTCGTATAGATATTCTCGGCGTCGAAGCCGTCCACCAGCTGGTTCGTGCCCTTCCTGATGATATTGGCGCGGAACAGGCGCGAGCTGCCGGCGGCGGTGCGCTGGTGGATATTGAACAGCGCATTGAAGGTGCCGTTCGGCTGGTACAGGAACTGCACGCGCTCGGCGTGTTCGTTATAGCCTTCCAGCGAATCGGGTTCCTTCGTGAAGGCGTTCGAGACGTAGTCGTCGCGGTGCTGGCGCAGCATCGACACGCGCATGGCCCACTCGTTCGACAGGGGGATATTGGCCGCGCCTTCGACGTTGACGGTGCCGTGCGTGGCCTGCGAGAAGTTGTAGTAGCCTTCCACGCCCTTCAGGCTTGGCTTGGCCGATTCGAACTTGACGACGCCGGCCGGCGTGTTACGGCCGAACAGCGTGCCTTGCGGGCCGCGCAGCACTTCCACGCCCGCCAGGTCGAACATGGGGAAACCCTTCAGGATCGGGTTTTCCTGCACCACGTCGTCATAGATCAGCGAAACGGGTTGCGACGCGAAGATGGAGAAGTCGGCATTGCCGTAGCCGCGGATGTAGAAGCGGGGGAACACGCGGCCCGTCGACGATTCGATGTTCAGGCTCGGCACCTTGCCGGACAGGACGCGGATGTCCTGGCCGCCGGACAGGATCACGTCCAGCTTTTCGTTCTGCAGGGTCGAGACCGACACCGGCACTTCCTTGATGTTTTCCGTGCGGCGCTGGGCCGTCACGGTCACGGTTTCAAGTTGGCCGCTGGCGGCCTGCGTCGTTGCCTGGGTGGCTTCCTGCGCCATCGCGGCCATCGGCACCATGGCCGTCAGAGCGAGCAGACGCTTGTGCATCTTGGAGAGTTTCATCTATTGCCTTCCTGGGTTTAAAGAAAAAGGTATACAACGTCGTCTCCGCTCTTGTGCCGGGTGCGGTCTTGCCGCGCGCCGCTCGTGGCAGCGCCGTGTCGCCCATGTCTCGTGGTGCGCACGCTCCGATTCTTGTGGCTTCGGTAATGCAGGTTTCCAATGCGCCGGATATGAAAAAGCCGCGTCATAAACGCGGCTTTAGGATTCTGGCTCCCCGACCTGGACTCGAACCAGGGACCTGCGGATTAACAGTCCGTCGCTCTACCGACTGAGCTATCAGGGAAAAGAGGCCGCATTATATACGGCCGTGGCGCCGTCAACAATAGTAATTTTTATCCATCGTTACATCTGGCGGAAAAGGTGGGCATACAGGGGGCTGACGCGCAGCCGTTCCGGCCGGTGGCGGATCTGCAGCGCCACCTTGCCGGCCTCGTCGCGGTGGGCCGCCAGCACGCTGCCGGCGTTGACGATGGTGCTCCTGTGCACCTGCCAGAACTGCTTGTCGTCCAGCTGGGGCAGCAGCTCCTTCAGGGTGGTACGGATCAGCGCTTCGCCGTCGGCCGTGACGACGTTGACGTATTTGTCCAGCGCCTCGAAGTACAGCACGTCGCCGATGGGGATCATGCGCACGGTATTGCCCACGGCCGCCCGGATCAGGCCCAGCCGCTCGGCCGCCGGCGCCGGCTGGGCCAGCGCGCGCAGCTGGGCCATCAGCGCGTCCATGCCCTGCCCCTCGCCGCCTTTCTGCCTGTCCTTCAGCCGGTCCTTGAGCCGCGCCACCGTTCGGCCCAGGCGCTCGTCGCTGACGGGTTTCAGCACATAGTCGGCGGCAGCGTTGTCGAAGGCTTGCACGGCGTAGTCGTCGTAGGCCGTGACGAACACCACCTGCGGAAACGCCTGCGGCCCCTGCCACGCTTCGGCCAGCTCCTCGGCCGCCTCCAGTCCCGTCTTGCCGGGCATCTTGATGTCGAGGAAGAGCACGTCCGGCTTCAACGCCAAGGCCTGCTCCAGCGCGGCCTGGCCATGGCCGCAGGTGGCGACGATGGCCAGCTCCGGCCACAGGCGGTTCAAGGTCGCGGCCAGCGTGGCAGCGAGGATGGGTTCGTCTTCGGCGATCAGGGCAGTCGTCATGGTTCTCTTCTCTTATATGGGCAAGGTGACGCACGCCAGGGTGCCTCCGCCGGGAGCGTCCGTCAACGTCACGCCGGCCCGTTCGCCGAACAGGGCATGCAGGCGCTCGCGCGTGTTGGCCAGGCCGACGCCCGTGCCCTGCTTGCCGGGGCCGGCGTCAAGCCCCCGTCCGGTGTCGGTGATACACAGCACCAGTTTGTCGCCGTCGCGCCGGGCGGACACGGCTACGTGGCCGCCGTCGATGGTGGGCTCCAGGCCGTGGGCGATGGCGTTTTCCACCAGCGGCTGCAGCAGCATCGGCGGCAGCGCCACGCCGCGCAACGGGTCCGGCAGGTCGAAGGCATACGTCAGCCGCGAGCCCATCCGCACGCCCATCAGGCCCAGGTAGGCGTCCAGCAGTGCGAACTCCTGGGCCAGCGTGGTTTCCTGTGCGCGCGACGAGGACAGGGTGCCGCGCAGGAACTGGATCAGCTGGTCGAGCATCTTCTGCGCCCGGGCCGGATCGAGGGCGATCAGGCCCTGCAGGTTGGCCAGCGTGTTGAACAGCATATGGGGCTCGATCTGTGCCTGCAGCAGTTGCAGTTGCGCCTGCACGGCCTGGCGCGCCGTCGCCTCGGCCCGCGCCTTTTCCTCGGCCGCGGCCGCCTCGGCCCGCATTACCCGGTCGCGGCTGGCGAAGACGAGGCTGACGCCGCCCGTGGCCAGCAGGGTGAACAGCAGCATGCCCGTGGTGCGTGTCGTGCCCAAGGTGTGCAGCCCGGACAGTTCCAGTCCCAGGATCTGCCCGGCCAGCCGCGCCCCCAGGATCTGCCCGGCCGCGACGCCCAGCGCGATCAGGCCGCCGAAGGCCAGCCAGGGCGGGCGCCGGCCCTCGCCCCACACGGCCAGCCGCACGCCGTCGATGATCGTGAAGGCAATCGTGCCGATGCAGGCGGAGATGACCAGGTTGACCCAGAAGCCGGTGCCGTTGCCGAAGGCATAGGTAATGATCAGCGCGCAGATGATGCCCAGCGCGACCATGTACAGCGCGTCGCTGCCGAAGCGGCGCCACGGAAAGCCACGGCGGGGCGATGGCAGGGCTGCGGGTGCGGTGAGGGAGTCGGGCATGGTCGTCGTCGGCAATGTCGGCATGGGGAGACGCCATTCTCCCGTGCCCTTGCCATGACTGCAACAGCGTCGTGACGAAACGGGGAAACGGGGCCCTGAAGGCGGTCGCCGGCGGCGCGAAACCGCCCGTCTACGGCTCAGTTCGCTCTAGCGTTGCGTCCGCGCAAATCCATCCCCCCTTTGATCTGACGCAGTTCAAGCCGCTACCGGCGGACCTAACATTGGAGCTCCATCCCCGCTCGAGGTGCCCATGACGCCCCAGGAACTGGCCCGGCACGCACTGGTGCTACTGAAGCGGCAGCGCGAGGAGACTGCGCCGCCGCAGGAGCTCATTCTCGTTCATGCCGCCCCGCTGCAAGGGGCCGGCGGCGAGCCCTTGCATGAATTCACGGCCGTGGCGGCGGCCGAGCCGAACGGCCCGTCCTGGTCCATCGTGCTGGCCGGGGACGGCACGCCGCGCCAGCGCCCGCCTGGGCTGGACCCGCTGGCGCGGGCGTCCCGGCCAGTGCGCGCGGCCGCCCTGCCGCCCATCACCGTGCAGCCGGCCACCAATGTCCTGACGCTGAACCCGGGCGACATCGTCGACGAAACCATCACCGTCACCGTGCCCAGGAATGCGGGCCCGGCCAAGGCGGATATCTATTTCCTGGCCGATACCACCGGCTCGATGAGCCCCATCCTGGCCGCGGTGCAGGCCGGCAGCAACACGGTGCTGACGGCCCTGGCCGGCCTCGGGCTGGACCTCGCCTTCGGCGTGGGCAACTACAAGGACTTCGTCGGCGAAGGCGGCGCGGCCTTCACCCACCAGCTGGCGCCCACGGCCGTCGCGGCGGATGTGGCGGCGGCTTTCGCGGCCTGGGTGGCATCCGGCGGCGGCGACATCGCCGAGGCCCAGCTGTTCGCGCTGGAGCAGCTGGCCCAACCGCCCGGCGGCGGCATCGGCTGGCGTGCCGGCGCGCGCCGGATCATCGTGTGGATCGGCGACGCACCGGGTCATGACCCCGTCTGCACAGCGCTGTCCGGCCTGGGCGCGGCCGTCACGGAAGCGAGCGCCACGGCCGCGCTGGTGGCGCAGCAAATCGCCGTGCTGGCCATCTCGACGGCGACACCGGGGCTGGACGACGATCCCGTGCCCCACTCCGGGGATTACGCCGGCCCCTGCGGCGGCGTCGGCGGCGCGGCCGGCCAGGGCACGCGCATTGCCACGGCCACCGGCGGCAAGTTCGCCACGGGCATCGATCCCACCACCATCGTCACCACCATCATCGAGCTCGTCAAGGGTGCCGTGGGGGGCATCGCCAATGTCAAACTGGTACCGTCGGCGACCGTGGCCCCGTTCGTCGTATCGATCGCGCCGACGGCCGGCTACGGCCCGCTGGCCGGCGACAAGGAGCACGTCCTGAAATTCGAGGTCCGCCTGCGCGGCATCGACTGCAAGGCCGAGGACCAGCACGTCACCGGTACGCTCGACGTGGTGGCCGACGGCGTCGTCGTGGCGGCCAAGCAGGTGGCCATCACGGTGCCCGCATGCCGGCCCAGGACCGTGGCCTATTCCGTCAAGTTCGTGTGCGGCGTGCAGCCCGAAGCGTGCGGCTGCACGCCCGTCCGGCCGGGCCATTACGCCACCCTGATCAGCATCCACAACCACTCGCAGCGGCCCGTGACGGTGCGCAAGCGCGTGATCCCGCTGGTGCTGGCCGGCGCGCCGGTAGGGCGCGAACCCCGCTTCGCCGGCAGCCGCGCCGAGGACAGCATCGAGCTGCCGCCGCACACGGCAACCCTGGACGACTGCTGCCGCATCACCGAGCTGCTGTTCGGCGCCCACGTCGCGGCGCTGACCATCGGCCTGATGGAATTGACCGTGACGGGCGACGTCACCGTGACGGCCGTCTACACCACCGACCGCGCCATCGACGTGGTCCCCATTGCCGGCATCCCGGCCTGACAGGAGGGCCCATGTCCCATATCACAGGCATCGTCCAGGTACTGGGCGCGCCGCTTGCCATCGGCCCGGACAGCGGTGCACCGCCCACCTCTCCCGGCGTGTGGGAAGTGGCCTTCGCGCACACCCCCGCGCCGGACGGCACCAAGTTCGTCATGCTGCACTTCCAGGGCGTCAGCCTGCCTGGCGCCAACCAGCTGGAAGTGGACCTGGGTTACGACACGGACGTGTTCACGGCGGCCGATGGCGCCGCCTTCTGGACCCGGCCCATCAACGTGCACGCACTGGGCGCCACCATCCCCGTGCGCTACGTCGCGGCGGGCGCGCCGGCCGGCGGCGCCGAGATCGACCGCTATGGCCGGGGCGAACGGCATGCCGGCGGCCTCGATCCCACGGCCCTGTCGAACAGCGATCCCTTCCTGCCGGACCCCGTCTACACGGAACCCATCTACGACCCGTTCTGGTTCTGCACGCAGCCGCCGAACTGGGAAAACGTCGGCTGCATTCCCTCCGCGGACCTGCGCGCCCAGGTGGCCCGCAGCGTCGGCATGATCGTCACCATCCACCCGCCGGACACCTATTCGCCCGTCGAATACGTCTCCACCTGCACGGTAACCCTGGTCGACACGGACAAGGTGATCTCGGCCGGCCACTGCCATTCGCCCGACGAGGCGCTGACCAGTTCCGTCACCTTCGACTACGCCACCGATTGCGCCGGCAACCGGCCTGGCGGCTACGACGCCCGCTTCCACAAGGTGGCGGAAGCGCTCGAACGGCGCTACGACTCCGGCTACGACTACAGCCTGCTGCGACTGAAGACGGCGCCGCCCGGCATCGCGCCGATCCAGCTGCGGCATGACCTGCCAGGCGTGGGCGAACAGGTGTTCGGCATCCACCACCCGAACGGCGCCGTGAAGAAGATCTCGCTGCCCCATGCCTCGTTCGCCACCGTCACGGCCAGCAGCGCCATGGGCGTGCGCGTGCCCACCACCTTCCACGTCTCCGGCGGCAGCTCGGGCTCCGGCCTGTTCGACGCGGCCGGACGCATCGTCGGCGTGCTGTCGAACGGCGCCCCGTGCGCCGGCTCGCAACTGCTGTACTTCCCGACGGCGACAATCCTCACGGAAATCGCGCCGGCACCGCCACCGCCCGTCACGCGGGACGTGGTGCTGGTCATCGACCGCTCCGGCAGCATGGAGGAATCCGACGGCACGGGCCGGCGCAAGATCGACGCCGCCAAGGATGCCGTGTCGCTGTTCGTCCAGCTCGTGCAGGCCGATACGGGCAACCGCGCCGGCCTCGTGTCGTTCAGTACGACGGCCGGGGCACCCACCTTCGCCATCGCGGCCGTGACGAACCCGAACAAGAACGCGCTGATCGGCCCGGCGCCGTACGCGGGCGGGCTGGTCGGCACCTTGACGCCGGGCGGCGCCACCAGCATCGGCGGCGGGCTGGACGCGGCCCGGGGCCAGTTCCCCATGCCCGGTGCGAATCCCCGCGCCATCCTGCTGCTGACGGACGGGCTGCAGAACCGCGCGCCATGGATCGCCGACGTCGAGCCGTCGCTGGAAGGCATCGCCGTGCACGCCATCGGCCTGGGTTCGGATTCCAACCTGGACAGCACCTTGCTGAGCACCCTGGCAGCCGATCATGGCGGCCTGTTCACCCGCGCCAGCGGCGGCCTGGCGCTGCTGAAGTTCTTCTCCCAGGCCTTCGGCAACATCTTCGAGGCGGGCGTACTGCTGGATCCCGAATCGCACCTGCCGGCCGATCAGGATGCGCCACCCCTGTCGTTCCGCGTCTGCGGCGAGGAAAGCCTGACGGCCGTGGTGGGCTGGGACCGCACGGATGCCTTCCTCGTCGTGCGCCTGCGCACGCCGGCCGGCAACCTGGTGCTGCCGGGCGGCCCCGTCGAAACGGCCAACGGTCGCAACTGGACCTACCTGCGCGTGCCGCTCCCGGTCGCCACCGAACGCGACGGGCTGTGGCAGGTGGAAGTGCTGCGCCCGGGCGGCGGCGAATTCCCGCCGCCGGCGCCGGCACTGCGCTACTTCGTGTCCATCATCCCGTCCGGCGGCCCGCGCCTGCTGCGCGAACCCGAAGAGCGCGAACTGGCCGGCGCGCGCTTCTACACGGGCGACGACATTTCGCCCCTGCTGCGGGTGCGCCAGGCCAATGGCGACTGGCCGCACGAGGTGGCGATGACGTTGACGGTGTCGCGTCCGGATGCGGGCCTGGGCAACCTGCTGAGCGAGCACGGCCTGGGGCCGGAAAAAATCGTCGCCGGCGACGTGATCCCGGCGCGCCAGGCGACCCTGCAGGCGATCGAGAGCAACGGGCCGGCCATCCACTATATCGAGGAGCAGTTCGTCCTGAAGGAAGACCCGGCCAACACGCGGGGCAGTTTCGAGGCGGCCGGCTCGCTGGGCATCGCACTGCCCGGCTACCTGCGCATGGAAGGCCACTACACCTTCCACGCCCGCGCCACCTACGGCCACTGCGACGGCTCGCGCGAACTGGTGTGGACGATGCACGTCGACGTGGGCATCGACGCCGGCGCCACCACCGTCAGCACGACACCGCTGGGCACCGATCCCGACGGCAGGCAATGCCAGCGCATGACCTTCACGCCCCGCGACCGCTACGGCAACCGCTTCGGCCCCGGCCGGGCGGCGGGCATGGCCATCGCACCGCGACCGGGCTCGGTGCTGTCCAGCCCCGTGACGGACGTGGGCAACGGCAGCTACCGCATCGACCTGTGCTGGGACCTGGGTGCGGGCGAGCCGCCCGGCATCGTCATCGGCCAGCCTGGCCGGCCACCTGTCGTCGTCGGCCCCGCCGAGCGGCGCCTGTTCGTCTACAGCATCACCTTCGTCTGCGGCGAACAGAAGGATGCCTGCTGCGGCTGCGCTCCCATGCGGCCGGGCAGCTACGCCACGGAGATCAATGTCCACAACGTGCACGACACGGCCGCGCCCGTCCTGAAACGCATCATCCCGCTCGTGCTGGCGGGCGCCGTCATCGGCCGCGAACCGAAGGTGGCGACCATCCGCGCCCAGGACATCATCACCCTGCCGCCGCACACGGCAACGATGGACGACTGCTGCCGGCTGCAGGAGCTGCTGCTGGGCGCCCAGGCCGATGACGTGCCGCTGACGACGGGCATTCTGGAAATCATCAGCACGGTGGAGCTGGCCGTGACAGCCGTCTACACGCGCGAAGACGGCGCCATCGACGTGCGGCCCATTCCCGCACAGCGGCTGTGACGGGACGGCCGGGGTCACCGGGGTTGACGCTGCGGGGGCGCCGCTGGCTCTCCGAGGGCCGTTACCCGCGCCCGCCAGGCGGCGATGACATGCTTGCGATTGCCTTCCTGGCCGGGTTCGTGGGGTTTGAGTTTCAGCTTATGGGATGGCGTGGGACATATCGGCAAGTACGAGCCGCGCCGTTGCCGCCGCACATATCGATAGTAATCCCCAAAAGAAAAGGCGCTGTGCCCCGGTCGCAAGGAACTTGTTGGCTCGACCATTGTCATACCGTAAGTCGGCATAGGCCGAAGCGGAGGCGAGCTTGGAAATCGACGAGTACGCCGCAGTGCGGACGCAATGCCTGACCTGGCTCACGAGGCTGACCGGCGAACAGGGGGATGGGTTGCGCCGGCTGTTCGAACGTTGTGTCTCGCTGGCCGATTGCCTGGCCATCATCGAAGACCGCGGCGCGCGCATGCGCTGTTGCCCGCACTGCACAGGCGACAAGAACTGGCTGATCCGCTTTCATGGCGTGGCGAGTCGCTACCTGCCCCACTACCTGGGCTGGATACACGGGCTCGACTGTCGACACCTGAGTACGCCGCAGCAGTTTTTACGGGCTGCATTGTTCCCTGCGGGCACCTAGATGCTGTCCGGACAGTTCACTGCGACGGGGTGACAACGCCAAAGAAAAAAGCCACACAAAGTGTGGCTTCTTCAGAATTCTGGCTCCCCGACCTGGACTCGAACCAGGGACCTGCGGATTAACAGTCCGTCGCTCTACCGACTGAGCTATCAGGGATTAGAAGGCAGATTATATACGCTGGAAGCAACTTGTACAACTCGTTTCCCCACCGCACTTTCTCTGCCCAACTTCTTCATTGACGCTCGTCAACGAAGAAGCAGGATTTTAGAGGACTTTGGCGATCGCGTCAACAACGATGTCGAGGTTGCGCGAGTTCAGCGCGGCCACGCAGATGCGGCCCGTGTCGACGGCGTAGATCGACTGCTCGCGCAGCAGGTTGACTTGTTCCTTCGTCAGGCCCGAGTACGAGAACATGCCCACCTGCTGGCGCACGAAGTCGAAATCGTGCTCCGGCGCCTTTTCCTTCAGCTTGCGCACGAAGGCGTCGCGGGTTTCCTTGATGCGCACGCGCATCGCGGCCAGCTCGTCTTCCCACAGCTGGCGCAGTTCCGGCGTGGACAGCACGGTGGCGACCACCTTGCCGCCGTGCACGGGCGGGTTCGAGTAGTTGGTGCGCACGACGCGTTTCAGTTGCGACAGCAGGCGCGACGCTTCTTCCGCGCTGGCGGCGACGACGGACAGGGCGCCGACGCGCTCGCCGTACAGCGAGAACGACTTCGAGAACGAGTTCGATACCAAGAGCGGCACGCCGGTGGCGGCGAAGCGGCGCACGACGGCGCCGTCCTCGGCGATGCCGGCACCGAAGCCCTGGTAAGCCATGTCCAGGAACGGAATCAGGCCGCCCGTGACAACGACGTCAATGACCTGGTCCCACTGCTGCTGGGACAGGTCGGCACCCGTCGGGTTATGGCAGCAGGCGTGCAGCACGACAACGGCGCCCTTCGGCATGGCCTTCAGCGCGGCCAGCATGCCGTCGAAATTGACGCCGTGGGTGCCGGCATCGTAGTAGGCGTAGTTGTGCACCTTGAAGCCGGCGCTTTCGAACAGCGCGCGGTGGTTTTCCCAGCTCGGGTCGCTGATGTACACGTCCGACTCCGGCGAGAAACGCTTCAGGAAGTCGGCGCCCAGCTTCAGCGCGCCCGTGCCGCCGATGGCCTGCACGGTGATCGCGCGGCGCTCTTGAACAACCGCACTGTCGGCACCAAATACCAGCTCCTGCACGGCCTTGTCGTACGCCGCCAGGCCCTCGATGGGCAGGTAGGTACGGGGGGCCGGCTGCTCAATCAGAATGTTCTCGGCCTTCTGTACGCAAGATAACAGCGGCACCTTGCCGTTGTCGTCATAATAGACACCGACGCCCAGGTTGATCTTGGCGGGATTGGTGTCTGCGTTAAATGCTTCGGTGATACCCAGGATCGGGTCGCGCGGAGCCATCTCGATGGCACTAAAAACGGAAGGGTTCGTCATGATAAGATTGGATTCGATTGGAAGCGGTTCGCGGCGGATTGTTGACGGCTGCAATGACAACAGCAAACGACTGTACCGAAGATTGTTCGGAAAAACCGGTCGCATAACTGCATGTCAGCTCACTATTCTAGCAAAGGTCTGACTTCATGGCTGATTTATCACTTGCCAATATTCCTGAACCCACCGTCATCACCTTCCCGGACTCGCCGTTCAAGCTGCACCAGCCCTTCCCGCCTGCCGGCGACCAGCCGACGGCGATCGAACAGCTGTGCGAGGGCATCAGCGACGGCCTGTCGTTCCAGACCCTGCTGGGGGTGACGGGCTCGGGCAAGACCTACACGATGGCCAACGTGATTGCCCGCATGGGCCGGCCCGCCATCGTCTTCGCGCCGAACAAGACGCTGGCGGCCCAGCTGTACAGCGAGTTCCGCGAGTTCTTCCCGCAGAATGCCGTCGAGTACTTCGTGTCCTACTACGATTACTACCAGCCGGAAGCCTACGTGCCCCAGCGCGACCTGTTCATCGAGAAGGACTCGTCGATCAACGAGCACATCGAGCAGATGCGGCTGTCGTGCACGAAGTCGCTGATGGAGCGGCGCGACGTCGTCATCGTCGCCACCGTGTCGGCCATCTACGGTATCGGTAATCCGAACGAATACCACCAGATGATCCTGACCTTGCGCGCCAAGGACAAGCTGAGCCAGCGCGACGTCATCGCCCGGCTGATCCAGATGCAGTACACGCGCAATGAAGTGGACTTCGGCCGCGGCACCTTCCGCGTGCGCGGCGACACCATCGACATCTTCCCGGCCGAGCACGCCGAGCTGGCCGTGCGGCTGGAGATGTTCGACGACGAGCTGGAATCGATCCAGCTGTTCGACCCGTTGACGGGCCGCGTGCGCCAGAAGATTCCGCGCTTTACCGTCTACCCCGGCTCGCACTACGTGACGCCCCGCTCGACCGTGCTGCGCGCCATCGAAAGCATCAAGGCCGAGCTGCGCGACCGCCTGGAGTTCTTCCGCCAGGAAGGCAAGCTCATCGAGGAGCAGCGGCTCGAGCAGCGCACCCGCTTCGACCTGGAAATGATGGCCGAAATCGGCTTCACGAAGGGCATCGAGAACTACTCGCGCCACCTGTCCGGCGCCATGCCGGGCCAGCCGCCGCCGACCCTGATCGACTACCTGCCGAAGGACGCGCTGATGTTCATGGACGAGTCGCACGTGCTGGTCGGCCAGCTGTCGGCCATGTACAACGGCGACCGCTCGCGCAAGACCAACCTGGTCGACTACGGCTTCCGGCTGCCGTCCGCGCTGGACAACCGTCCGCTGAAATTCGAGGAATTCGAAGGCAAGATGCGACAGACGATCTTCGTCTCGGCCACGCCGGCCGACTACGAGAACCAGCACGCCGACCAGGTGGTGGAACAGGTGGTGCGTCCGACCGGCCTGGTCGACCCGCTGGTAATCGTGCGCCCGGCCCGCACGCAGGTGGACGACCTGATGTCGGAGATCCAGGACCGCGTCGCCAAGAACGAGCGCGTGCTGGTGACGACCCTGACCAAGCGCATGTCCGAGCAGCTGACGGAATACCTGACGGACCACGGCGTCAAGGTGCGCTACCTGCACAGCGATATCGAGACGGTGGAACGGGTCGAGATCCTGCGCGACCTGCGCATCGGCACCTTCGACGTGGTGGTCGGCATCAACCTGCTGCGCGAAGGCCTGGACTTGCCGGAAGTGTCGCTGGTGGCCATCCTGGACGCGGACAAGGAAGGCTTCCTGCGCTCGGAACGGTCGCTGATCCAGACCATCGGACGCGCCGCCCGTAACCTGAACGGCGTCGCCCTGCTGTACGCGGACCAGATGACGGACTCGATGAAGAAGGCCATCGACGAGACCGAGCGCCGCCGCGCCAAGCAGATCGCCCACAACGAGAAGCACGGCATCATCGCGCGCGGCGTCAACAAGGTCATCAAGGACATGATCGACGGCGTCTACGACCCGAACAGGGAAACCGTACAGCTGCAGGCGGCGCAGGAGACGGCCAAGTACGAGACGATGAACGAGAAGCAGGTGTCGAAGGAAATCAAGCGCCTGGAAAAACTGATGATCGAGCACGCCAAGAACCTGGAGTTCGAAAAAGCCGCCCAGGTACGCGACCAGCTGCACCTGCTGAAGGAACAGCTGTTCGGCGCCCCGGGTGCGGACGTCATTTCGATCACGGGCAAGTAGCGCCCCGCCCGCCCCACCGACCGCCACCGCTCGCGCCGTGGCGGTTTTTTCATGCCTGCCGATTCGGTCTCAATTCGGCGTCAGACACCTAATCACGCTCACCAATTCCCGTGTCTGACAGCCAATTGAGCCGCGGAATGCATGCCACCAACCCTGCCGCGGCGCTGTCAACGCGACTGAAGCCAGCCTGTCATCATGTGGATTGGACTGTCGGCGCGGCGCATCCGCGGCGTGCAGGACAGGCCCACGACGACGCGGTCGAATATGTCGATCGACAAGCGGCCGTCGTCCGTATCGCGCATATAGCCGCCAGCGCGCAGCGTCAGCCGCGCCGCAGCCACGACTTCGTTGATATCGACGTCGGGGAATTTGGCGATATAGGTGGGGCCCGATTCGCCTGCGCTGTCCGTGACGGTAACGTGCGTGACCGGCAGGCCGAAGAGAATCAGGGGCTTTTCGAGGATATAGTCACCCGCATTCGTATCGGGCTTGCCCAGGGTTTCAATGGCGTTGAGAACCAATTCTGGAGCGGCGCCATCGCAAGCCAGGGCGCGGGTCAACGTGGTCGTGGGCCGGGGCATAACCCTCAACGCGCTGGCAGACGAGGTGGCGAGCAAGGTGACGATGATGATGGCGGCGCGTATTTTCATGGGCATTCTTGCTGGTCCCGCCGAATGGCCGCGGCGTGGCGAGCGGCTGCCGGCGTCGATCCGGCAGCGGTGAGTATCGCGCATCACGCGTCCCCGTACAAGCCACCAGCCACGGTGCCCGCGGCTCGGTGGAACAGGTGCTTGCATTGGATGTCGAATCAGGTGTCAGACACCGAATTGAGGATGGCGCGGCATCGCCGTCCTGTCTTACTGGTAGTGCCCATGCCCATGCTCAAGCATATCCTTCAGCATCTTCGTGCGCTGCTGCGTCAGGTCCTTCTTGCGCATCAGGTAGGACATGCCCTCCATCGACCCCCAGCACATCCGACTGTCATCGCTGTCGCAGGCAAAATGGGCCTCCAGTTCGGCGTCGCGGAACGCCAGCCAGGCCTTTTGCGCCGTGCGCACCTTGGCGGTGAAGACCTTGTCTCCGGCTTCCTTGCGCAGCAAGGCCTGCCACGTGGCGTTCAGTTCCTTGTCGGCCTGCTTGAAATCGTCGGCCGCGCAGGCATTGAGTTCGGCCTGGCTGCCCGAGCGCTTGCAGCGCGGCTCCTGTGCCGACGCCGGGGCCAGTGCCGCCAGGCCGAAGGCCGCGGCGGAAAGCATCGTCATCCATCGCATCGCTTCTCCTTTACAGTGTCTTGACGAATTCGCGGATGCCGCCCAGCAGCATCTCCACGGCCATCGCGGCCAGTATGAGGCCCATCAGCCGCTCGAACGCCGTCATCACCTGCGTGCCCAGCACCTTCTGCAGCCGCTCGGCGCCCAGGAACACCGCCAGCCAGATCACCACCACGGCGGCGAGCGCGGCCACATGCATGACGACTTCGCCCGTGCTCTCGCGCGAGAACAGCAGCACCGTGGCCAGTGCCGACGGGCCGGCCAGCGCGGGAATGGCCAGCGGCACGATGAACGGCTCGCCCCCATCGGACTTTCCCAGCACACCGTCCGGGTGCGGGAACACCATCCGGATCGCGATCATCATCAGGATCACGCTGCCGGCGATGCGCAGCGATACTTCGGAAAGGCTCAGCGCCTGCAGGAAGTGGCGGCCGAAGAACATGAACGTCAGCAGCACGATGAAGGCGATCAGGCACTCGCGCACGACGATTCTCGGGCGCTTGGCCGGGGCGACGGGCGCCAGCGCCGTGGCGAACAGGGGCACGTTGCCGAAGGGGTCGGTCACCAGCAACAGCAGGATGAAGGTCTGGAAGAAGCTTTCGGTCATGGGCGCTTTCTCGTTCTGTTGTTCTTATGGGGTCGCTGCCATGTTAGCAGGGGCGATAAAAAAATGGCGGAGGACTCGAAAGCCCTCCGCCATCATGGGAGCCGCTCGCGGTCTTACGACTGCGACAGCTCGCCCTTCTTGATCCATGCCGCCAGCTGGTGCGGACGCAGGCCGTCGTAGTCCTCGAACGGCTGGTGGATCCACGGGTTGTGCGGCAGTTCTTCCATCTGGTAGTCCGGCTTGAAGGTGGAGCAGCCCTTGGTCCAGATCACGGCCGAACGCACTTCCGTCACGCCCTCGAAATTTTCCTGCAGGTGCTTGATGACCTTCGTCAGGGTCACGCCCGAATCGGCCAGGTCGTCGACCAGCAGGATCTTGCCGGACAAGGGACCCTTCGTCATCGTCATGTACTTGGCGATATCCAGGTCGCCCTGCACCGTGCCGGCTTCGGCGCGGTAGGAGCTGGTGGAAAGGATTGCCAGGGGCACGTCGAAGATGCGCGAGAAGACGTCGCCGGGACGCACGCCACCGCGCGCCAGGCACAGCACCATGTCGAACTTCCAGCCCGACTCGTGGACCTTCAGCGCCAGGCGCTCGACGAGGCGGTTGTATTCATCCCAGGTCACCCACAGGTGCTTTTCGTTGGATTGAGGGGCGTTCATGTGATTCCTTTGCTTCTTGCTTCTTCTATTATTCGAACGGGTGACGCAGGACGATGGTTTCCTCGCGGTCCGGGCCCGTGGAGACCATGTCGACGGGTACGCCGACCAGCTCCTCGATGCGCTTGATGTAAGCGCGTGCATTGGCCGGCAGTGCGGCCAGCGACTTGGCGCCGACGGTGGTGTCGGTCCAGCCGGGCATCTCTTCGTAGATCGGCTCGCAGCGGGCCGCTTCCTCGGCACCGACCGGGAAGATGTCGACCTTGACGCCGTCGACCAGGTAGCCGGTGCACAGCTTCAGCGTTTCCAGGCCGTCCAGCACGTCCAGCTTGGTCAGGCACATGCCCGACACGCCGTTGATCTGCACGGAGCGGCGCAGCAGCGCGGCATCGAACCAGCCGCAGCGGCGGGCACGGCCCGTCACGGTGCCGAACTCGTGGCCCACCTGCGCCAGGTGATGGCCGACGCCGGCATCGGTCGGCAGCTCGGACGGGAACGGGCCGGAGCCGACGCGCGTCGTGTAGGCCTTGGTGATGCCCAGGATGTAGTGCAGCATGTTCGGGCCAACGCCGGCACCGGCGGCGGCATTGCCGGCCACGCAGTTCGACGAGGTGACGAACGGGTAGGTGCCGTGGTCGACGTCCAGCAGGGAGCCTTGCGCGCCTTCGAACAGCAGGTTGGCACCGGCCTTGTGGGCAGCGTACAGGGCGCTGGAAACGTCGGCGACCATCGGGCGCAGGCGCGGCACGTAGGCCAGCGCGTCGTCCAGGGTCTTCTGGTATTCCACCTTCGGGGCCTTCAGGTAGTTTTCCAGCACGAAGTTATGGTAGTCCAGGTTCTCGGCCAGCTTCTCGGCGAAACGCTTTTCGTTCAGCAGGTCGGCGACGCGGATGGCGCGGCGCGCCACCTTGTCTTCGTAGGCCGGGCCGATGCCCTTGCCGGTGGTGCCGATCTTGGCGGCGCCGCGGGCCGCTTCACGGGCCGCGTCCAGCGCGCTGTGGTAAGGCAGGATGACCGGGCAGGCTTCGGATACCTTCAGGCGCGACGCCACTTCGACGCCGACGGCTTCGAGCTTGTCGATCTCGCGCAGCACGTCCGGTACCGACACGACGACGCCGTTGCCGATGTAGCAGGCCACGCCGGGACGCATGATGCCCGACGGGATCAGCTGCAGCGCAGTCTTGACGCCGCCGATGACCAGCGTATGGCCGGCGTTGTGGCCGCCCTGGAAGCGCACCACGCCTTGGGCGTGTTCGGTCAGCCAGTCGACGATTTTGCCCTTGCCTTCATCGCCCCATTGGGTACCGATGACGACCACGTTTTTTGCAGTGATTTTCTTTGACATCACACTTAACCTAAGTTTTTAAGAATCCAGTTACTACCACTATCGTCGAGCACCAGCGCGCGGTCGCACTCGAACTCGTCCTGTTCATTGCTGTGACCCGGCAAGGACTGGATCACGACCTCGCCGGCCTTGCGCAGCTCGGCGATCTTGTCTTTCAATTCGGGCGCGTTGCCCCACGGCGCGCGGATGGCATGCTTGCGGTCCGCCGTCGGCAACAGGCGCGCCAGTTCACGCAGGTCCATCGAGAAGCCGGTGGCCGGGCGGGCGCGCCCGAAGGCCTCGCCCACATGGTCGTAGCGGCCACCGCGCGCCACCGCGTTCGGCAGGCCCGGCACGTACAGCGCGAAGGTCGCGCCGCTCTCGTACTGGTAGCCGCGCAGGTCGGCCAGGTCGATCGCCACGTCGGCGCGGCCGATGGCGGACGCCGCCAGCGCGGCCAGTTCGGCCAGTGCCTTGGCGATGCCCGGCACGTCCGGCAGCGCCGTGCGCGCCGCCCTGAGCACGTCGACGTCCCCATACAGGTTCGGCAGGGCCAGCAGCGCGTCGCGCGTGGCGGGTGCGTAGCCGGCGGTCAGTTCGCGCAGGCCCGGCACATCCTTCGCGCGCAGCAGGCCGACGATGGCGATGTGATCGCGCTCCGCCGCGGGGTCAAGGTCGAGGATGGCGCGCAGCACGCCAACGTGGGCCAGGTCCAGGCGCACTTCGGCGAAGCCCGCCATCTCCAGCGAAGCCAGCGCCAGTTCCTGGATTTCGGCGTCCGCTTCCAGGCCGGCATGGCCGTAGATCTCGGCGCCGATCTGCAGCGGCTCGCGCGTGGCGTGCAGGCCGGACGGGCGGGTATGGAGCACGGGGCCGGCATAGCACAGGCGCGTGACGGTGGCGCGGTTGAGCAGGTGCGCGTCGATGCGGGCGACCTGCGTCGTCATGTCGGCACGCAGGCCCAGCATGCGGCCGGACAGCTGGTCGACCAGCTTGAAGGTGCGCAGGTCGGTATCCTGGCCGGCACCGGCCAGCAGGGATTCGACGTATTCCAGCAGCGGCGGCATCACGAGCTCGTAGCCGTAGCGGCGGAAATTATCCAGCATCAGGCGGCGCAGCTCTTCGATCTTGCGCGCTTCCGATGGCAGTACGTCGGCGATATGTTCAGGCAGAAGCCAATTCGGCATGGGAGAACCGGTTTGTTAAAAAACAGTCATGGGCGCAAAGGCGCACGTCGGCACGGGCGGCCGAACCGCATATTTTACGCGAAAGTGGTGATAAAGAGGAAAAAAAAGGCCGCCTGCGACGGCGGCCTTTGCTGCGGATTGCCGTTGCCGGCTTATTTCCCTGCCGCGCCGGAGCCCTTGAAGTACTTGAAGAACTCCGAGTTCGGGTCGACCAGCATGACGTCCGCCTTGGTCTTGAACGAACCCCGGTAGGCTTCCAGGCTGCGGTAGAACTTGTAGAACTCCGGGTTGCGGCCGAATGCCTCGGCATAGATGCCGCTGGCGGCGGCATCGCCCTCGCCCTTGATCTTCTCGGCCTGGCGGTAGGCTTCGGCCAGGATCACGGTGCGCTGCTTGTCGGCGTCGGCGCGGATCTTCTCGGAGTCGGCCGAACCGGTCGAACGCAGCTCGTTGGCCACGCGCAGGCGCTCGGCCTTCATCCGTTCGTACACCGAGTTGTTGATCTGCTCGACGTAGTCGACGCGCTTGAGGCGCACGTCCAGGATCTGCACGCCGATCTGCTTGGCCTCGACGACGACCTTGTTGCGGATCGAGTCCATCACCTTGCCGCGCTGGCCGGAGATCACTTCACGCACGGTGCGCTTGGTGATCTCGTCGTTCAGCGCCGCCTTGACGATCTGCGACATGCGGTCGCGCGCGCGGCCTTCGTCGCCGCTGAAGCTGACGAAGTACAGCTTCGGATCGACGATGCGCCACTTGACGAAGGAATCGACCAGGATGTTCATCTTCTCGGCCGTGATGAAGCGGTCCGCTTCGGGCGAGTCGAGCGTCAGGATGCGCTTGTCCAGGTACAGGATGTTCTGGAAGGGCGGCGGCAGCTTGAAGTGCAGGCCCGGTTCGCTGATGACCTGCTTGACTTCACCCAGTGCGAACACGATGGCGAACTTGCGCTGGTCGACCACGAAGACGGTCGAGGACAACAGCATCACGGCGATGAAGCCGGTGACGAGGAAGGTAACGATACGGTTCATTTAGCGGCTCTCCCGGTCGCGCGATGATTCCCGCGCGCGGCGCGGATCGGTCGTGCTCATGGTGTTCTCGGGCGGCGGCAGCAGCACGGCGGCCGGCGGTGGCGCCGTCGTGTTGCTGCGGGTCGCCTCGGCGGCGGCCACCTGGGCGATCAGCTTGTCGAGCGGCAGGTACAGCAGGTTGCTGCCGGCCTTCGAGTCGACCATCACCTTGCTGGTGTTGGCGAAGATCTGCTGCATCGTGTCCAGGTACATGCGGTCGCGCGTCACGCCCGGTGCCTTCTGGTATTCCACCAGCACGGACTTGAAGCGGTCGGCGTTACCCGACGCGTTCTCGGTGACCATCGAACGGTAGGCCTCGGCTTCCTGCAGCAGGCGGAAGGCATAGCCGCGCGCTTTCGGGATGATGTCGTTGGCGTAGGCCTGGCCTTCGTTCTTCTGGCGCTCGCGGTCCTGGCCGGCCTTGACGGCGTCGTCGAACGCGGCCTGCACCTGCTCGGGCGGCTGCACGGCCTGCATCGTCACGTTGGTGACCATGGCGCCGGACGCGTAGCGGTCCAGGATCTGCTGCATCAGCTGCTGGGTTTCGTAGGCCACCTTCTCGCGGCCTTCGTACAGCACGAAGTCCATCTTGCTCTTGCCGACGATCTCGCGGATCGACGTCTCCGCGACCTGGCGGACGGTGTCCTCGGCGTCACGGTTGTTGTACAGCCAGGCCTTCGGATCGGACAGGCGGTACTGCACGGCGAACTGGATGTCGATGATGTTCTCGTCGTCCGTCAGCATCAGCGATTCGGCTGCCTGCTTGTTGCGCACATTGGTGCGGTAGCCCACTTCCACCGTCCGCACCTGCGACACGTTGACGGTCTCGTTGGCCTGGAACGGATACGGCCAGCGCCAGTTGAAGCCGGCCGGCGTTTCGTGGCTGTAGCGCCCGAAGGTGGTGACGATGCCCTTCTGGCCTTCCTGGACGATGAAGGCGCCGCTGGCCAGCCACACCAGCACGGCAATGGCCGCGACGGCGCCGACGGTGATGCCGGCGCCTTTGAGCTCGCCGCCGCCACCGCCACCGCCGTTGCCGCCACCGCCGTTGTTGCGGTTCTTGTTACCGAACAGGCCGTTCAGGCGCTGGTTGAAATCGCGCCACAGCTGGTCGAGGTCCGGCGGACCTTCACCGGGCTTTTTGCCTTCCTGGGCCTGCTTGTTGCCGTCCTTGTCCGGGCCCCAGCGGGGATCGTTCAGCGACAGCTTCAAGCCTATTCTTTTCTTTAGAGAGGAAAAAGGCATGTTCTTAATGTGTTCCGACATGGGTGAATGTGGAAATAGCGTCCGGCGCGACGTCGTCGCGGGGATGGGCGTCCGCTTCCCGCTGGTCCCTGGCTGCCTCGGTGATGGCGTCGCGCAGCAGTTCCAGTCCCTGGCCCGTGCGCGCGCTGATGAAAACGCGAGAAATTTTATCATATTCATCACGTTCCACCGCCGGCTCCTGGCCGGCTGCGTCGATCTTGTTCCACACCAGAATCTGTGGAATGTGATCGGCGCCGATCTCGCGCAACACCATGTTGACCTGCTCGATCTGCTCCATCTTGACGGGGCTGGCCGCGTCGACGACGTGCAGCAGCAGGTCGGCGTGGATGGTTTCCTCCAGGGTGGCGCGGAATGCCGCCACCAGCTGGTGCGGCAGCTCGCGCACGAAGCCGACCGTATCGGAAATGACGACGTGACCCGCGTCCTCGCCCATGTACATGCGGCGCGAGGTCGTGTCCAGGGTGGCGAACAGCTGGTCGGCGACGTACACGCCGGCCTTCGTCATGGTGTTGAACAGGGTCGACTTGCCGGCATTGGTATAGCCGACCAGCGACACGGAGAAGGTCTTGTTGCGGCCACGGGCACGACGCTGGGTCTCGTGCTGCTTGCGCAGCTTGGCCAGGCGGGCCCGCAGTGCCTTGACCCGTTCGCCGATCAGCCGGCGGTCCGTCTCCAGCTGGGTTTCACCGGGACCGCGCAGGCCGATACCGCCCTTTTGCCGTTCCAGGTGGGTCCAGCCGCGGATCAGGCGGGTCGACAGGTGCTGCAGCTGGGCCAGCTCGACCTGCAGCTTGCCCTCGTGGCTCTGGGCCCGCTGGGCGAAGATGTCGAGGATCAGGCTGGTGCGGTCGAGCACGCGCACGTTCAGGCGCTTTTCCAGGTTACGCTGCTGGGCCGGCGACAGTGCATGGTTGAAGATGACGATTTCCAGCTTCAGGTCCTGCGCGGCGTGGCCGATCTCGTCGGCCTTGCCGCTGCCGACGAAATAGGCGGCATCGGGGCTGGAGCGCTTGCCGGTAATGGTCGTGATGGGGTCCGCGCCCGCGGAACGGGCGAGCAGCATCAATTCCTCGATGCTGGCAGCGAAATCGCCCTGACCGAAATCTACACCGACTAAAGCTGCGCGCATACGACGGTCAGGCGAGTTTGAAGCGACTGGGCAATGAACGGCGTTGTCTGGACGATCAACGCGTTCACTCTGCCTCGGATTCGATGTTGAGGTTGACGGCGCGGGCCGGAACCACGGTCGAGATGGCGTGCTTGTAGACCATCTGCGTCACGGTATTGCGCAGCAGGACGACGTACTGGTCGAAGGATTCGATATGGCCTTGCAGCTTGATACCGTTGACCAGATAAATCGAGACAGGAACGTGCTCTTTGCGCAGCGCATTCAGAAATGGGTCTTGTAACAATTGCCCTTTATTGCTCATAACAGCTCCAGTTTATGTTGTTGTGTTGGAATTGGAGGCGAAACGCTTGATTTCAAGTGCTGCCGGGTTGCGTTTGCATTCTCATTGCAGAGGTAAAAAACCCCACCGCACGTGGGAAATGCTTCGAAGCTACTGTACCCTGTTTTTACGAATTATGCAGGGGCGTTCGGGATGAAAACGGGTCGGGCTGGCGGATTTTTTTGGCGTTCGTGCCCTGCGGGGCCGGTGCATGCGGGGTCTGTCCCCTACGGGGTCTGTCCCCGTTAAGTGGTGGCTTCCGTGCTTGCCGATAGCTTTGCCAGGGGACTGACCCCATTTTTTGCTGGCGTCATCGAGGCGCTGGCTAAAAAAATGGGGGCAGTCCCCTTGTTGCGCTGGTGGCGAGCACTTGAGCCTTCACTTAACGGGGACGGACCCCGGCCGCACTGGCTATGGGGTCTGTCCCCGTTAAGGGACGGCTTCCGCGCTTGCCGATAGCCTTGCCAGGGGACTGACCCCATTTTTTGCTGGCATCATTGAGGCGCTGGCTAAAAAAATGGGGTCAGTCCCCTTGTTACGCTGGTGGCGAGCACTAGGGCCTTCACTTAACGGGGACAGACCCCACCGGCCGGCGTTACTCCTTGCGCTTGTCGAAAGGATTTTTACCCGTGCGCAATTCGATGCGCAGCGGCGTGCCGACCAGCTGGAAGGTATCGCGGAAGTGCTTTTCCAGGTAGCGCTTGTACGGGTCCGTGATGGCGTCCAGCGAATTGCCGTGGATAACGATGATCGGCGGATTCATGCCGCCCTGGTGGGCGTAGCGCATCTTCGGCCGCAGGCCGCCCTTGCGCTTCGGTTCCTGCTTCTCGACCGCTTCCTGCAACGCGCGCGTCAGCTTCGGCGTCGTCAGGTTGGCCATGGCCGCACCGTAGGCCGCGTCGACGGACTTCATCAGCGGGCCGATGCCCGTGCCCTTCAGGGCGGAGATGAAGTGGGTCTTGGCGAAGCCGAGGAAGTCCAGCTTGCGGTCCATGTCCATCTTGACCTGGTCGCGCTGGTCCGACGTCAGGCCGTCCCACTTGTTCACGGCCAGCACCAGGGCGCGACCGCTTTCCAGGATGAAGCCGGCGATGTGGGCATCCTGTTCGGAGATGTCCTGCTGGGCGTCCAGCATCAGCACGACGACGTTCGCTTCCGAGATCGACTGCAGGGTCTTCACCACCGAGAACTTCTCGATGGCTTCGAACACCTTGCCGCGGCGGCGGATGCCGGCCGTGTCGATCAGCGTGTAGTGCCTGCCGTCGCGCTCGAACGGAATCTCGATCGAGTCGCGCGTCGTGCCCGGCATGTCGAAGGCGATCACGCGCTCTTCGCCCAGCAGCGTGTTGATCAGGGTGGACTTGCCCACGTTCGGGCGGCCCACCAGGGCCAGCTTGATGCCGCGCTCGGCCGGCAGCAGTTCCTCGGCATTGTCCGGGCGGGACGAGAAGGCCTTGTCCAGCGCTTCCTGCACCAGGTCGTGCACGCCGTCGCCGTGGGCGCCGGAAATCGCATACGGATCGCCCAGGCCCAGTTCGTAGAAATCGGACACGGCCGAGGTGTACTTCATGCCCTCGGCCTTGTTCACCACCAGCAGCACGGGACGGCCGCTCTTGCGCAGGAAGTCCGTGATGGTCTTGTCGTGCGGGGTCATGCCCTGGCGCCCGTCGACGAGGAAGACGACGACGTCCGCCTCGGCCACGGCCTGCTTCGTCTGCAGGGCCATCTGGAACATGATGCCTTCCTTGGCGACCGGTTCGAAACCGCCCGTATCGATGACCAGGAAGGGACGTTCGCCAATGCGGCCCTCGCCATAGTGACGATCGCGCGTCAGGCCAGGCAAGTCCGCCACCAGCGCATCGCGCGAGCGGGTCAGACGATTGAATAGGGTCGATTTCCCGACGTTCGGGCGACCCACGAGTGCTATAACCGGCTTCATTTTTATTTCAACTCAACCGCCAAGGCGGTCATTATTACTGCAGGGTTTTAGGAATTCCACACCGGCCGCGCCTTGCGGCCGGTTTTACAAATGACGACTTACTCGACCGCGATGGCGGCCACGGTGCCCGCCTGGGTCTGGAAAATCATGTTCGAGCCCGATACGACGGGCGCGGATTGGATGGCACTGCTGTCGATGGCCACCCGGCCCAGCAGCGCGCCATCCTCGCGCGACAGCAGGTGCACGTAGCCCTGGAAGTCGCCCACGGCCACGACCCGGCCGTACGACAGGGGCGTCGACAGCACGCGGTTGGCCAGCGAATCGTTCTTCCACGCGCTCTGGCCGCCTTCGCGGCTGTAGGCCGCCACGGCGCCCTTGTCGTCGGCGACGAAGACGAAGCGCTGGTCGACGGCCACGCCCACGTCGGACGAAGTCTCCTTGGTCCAGCGCGGCACGCCCGTCTGCAGGTCGAAGCAGCCGACCTTGCCCTGGTAGGTGACGGCGCAGATATCGCTGCCCAGCACCACCGGATTGCCGCCGATGTCGGACACGCGTTCCAGTTCCGTCGTGCCGCGTGGCTCGGCCACGGGCACTTCGAAGCGCGGCACGCCGTTCGACAGGGCCAGCGCCAGCAGGCGTCCGGCCGGCTGGGCGATGTAGACGTTCGGCGCGGCCACCACCAGGCCCGGCGCGTTACGCAGGGTCAGCGGCGGCGTCGTGCGCTGGATGAACCACTTGCGTTCGCCCGTCTTGATGTCGTAGGCCGTGATCTTGTTGTCCATGCTGCGCACGATCACCAGCTCGTCGCTGACGGCCGGTGCCGACAGCACTTCCGACGATGCCTGCACCTTCCACAACTGGTTGCCGTTGGCCGCATCGAAGGCCAGGACCTGGCCCTTGGTGCCGCCCACCGCCACCACCTTGCCGTTCGAGCCCACGCCCGCGGTCAGGTCGGTGCCGGCCTTGATGCGCCACTGCGACTTGCCGGTGGCGGCATCGAGGCGTTCGACGTTGCCGCCGTTGTCGGCCACGAACACGCTGTTGTCGGCCAGGGCCGGCGAGAACACGTACAGGCCGGCCTTGCCGACCGAATGCTTCCACACGATGCGCGCCGGGATCGGCGACTTGATGTCGACCAGCTTCGCCGGGGGGTTCTTTTCTTTTTCCTTGAACGGATTCAGGGAGCCGAGGGTACCGCAACCCGCGGTCATGGCCAGCAGGCTCACGCCGATTACTTTTCCGGTGATACGCATAAGTTTTTACTTGCTCCTCTTGGGGTGGGGCTTGCGGCCCGCGCGCAGCGAAGGCGCGGGCGGACGGTGACGCAGTGTCGGATGCAGATTCGGACGCAGGTGCCGGCGCCTTAGGCCGCCGCGGCCGGCTTCTCTTCGGGCACGGTGCCGCCGACGGCTTCGAGCTTGAGTTCGATCAGCTGTCGCGCCGGGCTTTTCTTGTCGATGCCCGACAGCGCGGCCTGGTAGGCCGTGCGGGCCTCGGCCAGCTTGTTCTGCGCGGCCAGGATATCGCCCTTGCGGTCGTTGACGCTGGCGGCGAACTGCGGCGGCACGTCGCCCCCCAGCACCTTCAGCGCCTCGTCGTAGGCTTTCTCGTCCAGCAGCACGCCGGCCAGGCGCACGCGCGCCAGCGCCTTGTATTCCTCGTTGCCGTGCTCGATCACCCACTGCAGGTTGGCCTTGGCGGCCTTGATGTCCTTGGCTTCGAAGGCGCTCTTGGCGGCCGTCAGGGCACCCATCTGCGCATACACGGTGCTGCCGTAGCGGCTTTCGATGTCGGCGGCGGCGCGCTGCACCTTGGCGTTGTCCTTGCCGACGGCGCCCTGCATTTCATCGAACAGCGCCGATGCTTCGCTCGACTGGGTACGCTGGTAGTAGTTCCAGCCGGTCCAGCCGGAATAAGCGGCCAGGCCGGCGATGACGACCCAGGTCGCGGCGTTGCCGTACTTCGCCCACCAGGCCTTCAGGCTGGCCAGTTGTTCTTGTTCTTCGAGATCGTATGCCATGCTTGTCTCACTTCTCGCAACGTCGTGCGGGTTGGATGGTTGAATTAATGGTGGTAATGGTGGTCGTGGTCGCAGTCGTCGCCGCAGGTGATCTCGTTCACCAGGTGGTCGACCACGCCGTCGAACGGCACGGCGACCTGCTGCTGCTCGCCTTCGGCGCCGCGCATGGCCTTGACGGTGGCCGTATTGTTGGCCACTTCGTCTTCGCCGATGATGACGGCGAAGGCGGCGCCGCTGCCATCGGCCTTCTTCATCTGGCTCTTGAAGCTGCCCGCGCCGGTCGGCGTGGCGCAGTGCAGGATCACGTCCAGGCCGGCGTCGCGCAGGCGCTCGCCCAGGATGAAGGCCTGGATCTGGGCTTCCTCGCCCTGGTGCACCAGGTAGACGTCGCACTGGTTCGGCGCGGCCGTCTCGCCGGCCGACTTCATCAGCTCGATCAGGCGTTCGATGCCCATGGCGAAGCCGACACCGGGGGTCGGCTTACCGCCGAACATTTCGATGAGCGGATCGTAACGGCCGCCGGCGCACACGGTGCCCTGCGCGCCCAGTTCGTCCGTGACCCATTCGAACACGGTGCGGTTGTAGTAGTCGATGCCGCGCACCAGGCGCGTATTGACCGTGTACGGCACGTTGTTGCGGTCGAGGATCTTGCGTACGCCGTCGAAGTGGGCACGCGACGCCTCGCCCAGGTAGTCCAGCAGCTTCGGCGCGCCGTTGACCATCTCCTGCATGGCCGGATTCTTCGTGTCCAGGATGCGCAGCGGATTCGTATGCAGGCGGCGCTTGGCTTCCGCGTCCAGGATCGCTTCGTGCTGCTCCAGGTAGGCGATCAGGTCGACGCGGTGGCGCGCGCGCTCGTCCGCGTCGCCGATCGAGTTCAGTTCCAGGCGGATGTTCTCCAGCCCAAGGTCATCCCACAGGCGGCGGCACAGCATGATCAGTTCCGCGTCGATGTCCGGGCCGGCGAAGCCGACGGCTTCGGCGCCGAACTGGTGGAACTGGCGATAGCGCCCGCGCTGCGGCCGCTCATGGCGGAACATCTGGCCCTTGTACCACAGGCGCTTCGGTCCTTCGTAGACCAGGTTATGTTCCAGCACGGCGCGCACGACACCGGCCGTGCCTTCCGGGCGCAGGGTCAGCTGGTCGCCGTTCATCGAATCGGTGAACGAGTACATCTCTTTCTCGACGATGTCCGTGACGGCGCCGATGGCGCGCGCGAACAGGCGCGTCTCCTCGACGATGGGCGTGCGGATGTTCTGGTAGCCGTAGCTTTGCAGGATCGACTGGGCGGTGTTCTCGAAGATCTCCCACAGGTGGGCGTCGGCCGGCAGGATGTCGTTCATCCCCTTGATTGCCGCGATCTTTTCAGGTTTTTTATTATCAGACATGAGTATAAAGCGCTAACTTAGGCGGTAACTGGTGAATAGTTCTTCTGCACGTAATCCAGCACGATCTGCTGGAACTCCTGCACGATGGCATCGCCGCGCAGGGTGGCGACCTTCTGGCCGTCGACGAACACGGGGGCGGCGGGCGACTCGCCCGTGCCGGGCAGGCTGATGCCGATATTGGCGTGCTTCGATTCGCCCGGGCCGTTGACGATGCAGCCCATCACGGCCACGTTCATCGCCTCCACGCCCGGGTGGGTCTTTTTCCATTCCGGCATCTGCTCGCGCAGGAAAGTCTGGATATCGTCGGCCAGTTCCTGGAACGTCGTCGACGTCGTGCGGCCGCAGCCCGGGCAGGCGATGACCATTGGCGCGAACTTGCGCAGCCCCATGGTCTGCAGGATCTCCTGGCCCACCACGACTTCCTTGGTGCGGTCGCCCCCCGGCTCGGGCGTCAGCGAAATGCGGATGGTGTCGCCGATGCCTTCCTGCAGCAGCACGGACAAGGCGGCGGTCGAGGCGACGATGCCCTTGCTGCCCATGCCCGCTTCCGTCAGGCCCAGGTGCAGCGGGTAATCGCAGCGCTGCGCCAGCGCGCGGTAGACGGCGATCAGGTCCTGCACGCCCGACACTTTACAGGACAGGATGATCTTGTCCTTGGAAAGGCCGATTTCCTCGGCCCGCACGGCGTTCTCGATGGCCGACGTGATCAGGGCTTCGTACATCACGGCCTGGGCGCTCCACGGCTGCGCGCGGCCGGCGTTCTCGTCCATGATGCGGGCCAGCAGGGCCTGGTCCAGCGAGCCCCAGTTGACGCCGATGCGTACCGGCTTGTCGTGGCGGATCGCCACTTCGATCATCTGGGCGAACTGGGTGTCGCGCTTGGCGCCCTTGCCCACGTTGCCCGGATTGATGCGGTACTTCGACAGGGCCGCCGCGCAGTCCGGATAGTCCGTCAGCAGGGTATGGCCGTTGTAGTGGAAGTCGCCCACCAGCGGCACGTCGATGTCCATGCGGTCCAGCTGCTCGCGGATATACGGCACGGCGGCGGCGGCCTCGGGCCGGTCCACCGTCAGGCGCACCAGCTCGGAGCCGGCGCGGGCCAGCTCCTTGATCTGGATGGCCGTGCCGACGGCATCGGCCGTGTCGGTGTTGGTCATCGACTGCACGACGACGGGATTGTCGCCGCCGACCCACACCTTGCGGGCGCCATGCGCCACCAGCACGCCGTGGCTGGCGCGGCGCGGGGTGGGACCGGATGGAATGGCCTGCGCGAAGGCGGCCGGGGTAATCAGGGAAGACATGCTCATTACGGAGTTGGCGGACTGGATAAAGGTTCAGGCGAAATCGGCGGCGTCACTTGACGGTGACGCGGGCGATTGTGCCGTTCGGGATCTTCGGCAGGTCCAGCGGCTGGCCACGCAAGGTGGCGCGCACGGCATCGGGTTTGCCCACCACCAGGGTGGACTGGCGATCGATCTCGAAGGTTTCCGTGCTGCCGGCCTTGACGAGGCGCGAAATCAGCGGCTTGGCGCCGGGACGGCGGATCTCGATCCACGAATCCTCGTTCACCTGCAGCACCAGCGCGTTGGCGCCGGCGGCCGGCGTGGCCGGCGTGGCGGCCGGTGGCGTGGCCGGCGTGGCGG
>NZ_WNKZ01000072.1 GCF_009720835.1 Pseudoduganella buxea | reverse complement strand
TGCCGGCCCCCGCCGAGCCCGCGCCGGCGGCCGCAACGCCGCCGATAGCGGCCGGCCGGCGCTTTCGCGTCAACCTGCCGCCGCCTGCCGCGTTCGAACTGGAGGTGCGGCGCAAGGATGCGGATGGCCGCAACTGGAGCGGCGTGGCCGACATGCACTGGCAGACCGATGGCAGCAGCTACCAGGTGGGCCTGAACGTGGGCATCAGCGTGCTGGTCGCGCGCGTCGACCTGCTGTCGTTGACGAGTGAAGGCAGCATCGACGATGCCGGCATCGCGCCCGTCAAGATGACGGAGAAGCGGCGTTCGCGCGCGATGACGGCCACGCATTTCCACCACGACGAGCGGCGCATCAGCTTTTCCGCCAGCGCCGCCAGCGTGCCCCTGCTGGCCGGCGCGCAGGACAAGGCCACCGTGCCGTTCCAGCTGGCGGCCATCGGCCGGGGCGACGTCAACCAGTTCGCCGGCGATATCGATATCCAGGTGGGCGAGGACAAGGGCGCGACGATGTACCGCTTCGTGCTGGTGGGGGAAGAGGAACTGGAAACGAAGATGGGCCGGCTCGTGACGTGGCGCCTGGCGCGCCCGCCCCGGCCCGGCAGTTACAACGCGCGGCTCGATATCTGGCTCGCGCCCAGCCTGGGCTGGTATCCCGTCCAGATCAGGAACACGGAAGGCAATGGTGCCGTGACGACGCAGACCGTCACGAAGATCCTGCAGCCGCCCGTTCATTAAGGAACACGATGCACAGCAAACTATTTACCTTCGCAGTCCTGGCCGGCATTGCCGCCGGCGCCGGCGCCGCGCCGGACGATCACCCCAGCGTCAAGCGTGCCACCAACCTGCCGCCGTCGGCCGAACTGGTCTACTCCGTCAAGGCCAACAGCCACGGCATTCCGCTGGCCGGCAACGGCACCATCACGTGGCAGCAGGGCGGCGGCAAATACACCTTGGTGACGGAAGCGCGTTCCGGCATCTTCGGCAAGGTGCTGGAATACCGCAGCGAAGGCGGCGTCGATGCCTACGGCCTGGCGCCGGAAACGTACTACGAAAAACGCATCCGCAAGGGCGCCGGCACCACCACCTTCAAGCGCGACGCGAAAGTCATCGCCTTTGCCGATGGCGACAAGACCGTGCCCCTGAAAGGGGGCGAGCAGGATCGCAGCAGCGCGCCGTGGCAGCTGGCGGCGATTGCCCGCGCCACGCCCGAGAAATTCACGCCCGGCTCGGAATGGTCGCTGTATGTGGCGGGCCGGCGCAACGCCGAGGCCTGGACCTTCAAGGTGGTCGGCATCGAACCCGTGCAGACGGGCCACGGCGAGGTCAAGGCGGTCCACTTCAGCAAGTCGCCGCCGAAGTCGAAACAGGGCCAGCAGGTGGACCTGTGGCTGGCTCCCAGCCTGGACTGGTATCCCGTACGGCTCGTGTTCACGGAGGAAGATGGCGATTCTTTCGAGCAACTTCTCGATAAAGTGAACAAGAAATAAGCAGTCGCAGGCAGCCATCCGAACCCGGCTGTCCGGGTTTTGCGTTCCGGAACTGGTATACTGACGCCCCCGCCCGGGTCGGCAAGGTCATGACAAACTTGCACCGGGCCGGCCAGACACCCGGAGCGTAATGAGTTACACAGCAAGTGCAGCCACGGCTGCCGACCCCAATTCAGCCGACCAGCATCAGGAACAGCAGGAGCAGAATGCCGCCCTGCAGGCGCACTTCCAGCCCCATGTCGCCGTCGACGAGATCGAGCAGGTCTTCCACCTGAAACGCGCGCAGCCCCTGCTGCAGGTCTTCACGGCCCTGTTCCACGGCGGCTTCGAGAGCGTGCTGGTGCGCCTGCTGGTGCTGCGCGAGCTGGCCAACGACACGGCGTCGTCGGCCTTCTCGCGCGCCGACATCAATACCCGCCTTGCCTACCTGCTGCCGGAAAGCCTGGAAACGGTGCTCACGCGCCTGCGTTCGAACCAGCTGTTGGCATGGGACGCGCAGCAGGGCGTCTACCGCGTCACGCCGATGGCGCGCAACGTGCTGTCGGCCATCGACAGCCTGCTCGGTCCCGGCCAGGGTGAGGACAACGCCGAGATGGGCTTCCTGCTGTCGCAGGTGGCGGGCGCCCAGGCCATCGGCGGCGTCACCGTGGAACAGCTGCATCACCTGCTGGGCCGCCTGGTCGACCTGACCGAGGA
Source organism: Pseudoduganella buxea (assembly GCF_009720835.1). GTDB lineage: Bacteria > Pseudomonadota > Gammaproteobacteria > Burkholderiales > Burkholderiaceae_D > Rugamonas > Rugamonas buxea. The sequence continues at coordinate 32,695 of NZ_WNKZ01000072.1, read as the reverse complement.
ATTCCGCGACGCCATCGCCTCCGGTTCCGAATTCCGCCTGCGCGAATCGCAGGCCAAGTGGCACACGGCCTGCGACTGGGTCGAGAAGGGCTCCGAGATCCTGCGGGCCATCACCAGCGACGAGAACGCGGACCACGCCACCCACCGCGCGGCCCAGGCCATCGGCCGGGCCCAGAGCGCGCTGCTCAATATGCAGGGCATGTTCTCGCGCGCGCTGAACCAGATCGAGCGCCAGCGCGTGCACCTGGGCCAGTCCGGCCTGTCCACCACCGACATCAAGCGCTGGCTGCTGGCCCACGAAGACCTGGCCTCGCTGGCCGAAGACGCCATCGACCAGCCGGTCAAGCCCCTGTTCATCACGCCGGCCGAAATGATCGACGTGGCCGAAACGGAGCTGCTGACCGAGCGCGCCGTTACCGCCGTGGGCGGCCTGCCTTCGGGCACGGATGCGCCGACGACGATCAACGACACGCCGGCCATGGCCAAGGAACTGGACGACTGGCTGGCGCGTCTGTCGGACTTTGCCACCCTGAACAACTTCCCCAGCATCGCGGCCGAATCGCCCAGGCAGATCCCCGCGCACGAATCGCTGCTGCCGGCCAGCTTCGCCGTGGCGTCCTACCGCGCCTCGCTGCTGCCGCTGCTGGGCGACGCCTCCGAGGCCAGCCTGCAGGGCGCGACGGCCGAACTGGCGCGCCTGCCGATCAGCTTCAATCCGAGCGACACCATGGTGCAGCTGGCCGACCTGGAAGTGGCGGCAATGACGTTGGCATCCCTCTCACTAGACCTGGAAAGCGGCAAGGCCGATGAATGACGATTCCCAAATCCTGATCGCGCGCCTGCTGACGCATCAGACCCTGCGCCGCGACGACAAGCTGGTCAAGCGCGTGCTGTCGGACGAACTGTTTCGCGCCGAAGTCGACGCGCGCCTGACGGCCACCGGCCTGAAACTGCTCGACAACGTGTATGCGGACCATGTGACGCTGGCCCTTTCGCGCACCATCGAGCCGAAGATCTTCGGCGCGCGCGACACGTGGCAGAACAATAACTTTGGGTTGGCGCGCGACGGCGTGGCCCTGCTGGTGGTGCTGTGGGCCCTGATCATCCTGCCCAAGCGCGAACGCCAGGAAACCCACCAGAGCGCCGAGGACGACCAGAACGACATGTTCGGCGGCGATAAGCCCGTGCCGCGCGCGGAAGAAACGTCGATCGGCATTCCGCACAAGACCCTGCTGGCCGACTTCGGCGACAAGCTGGGCAAGAAGACACGCATGGACATGAACCTGGGCATCCTGTCGAAGCTGGGCTTCATCGAGCGGCGCGGCGACATCATCGTCGAGGGCCCGCTGCTGGACCTGTTGATGGACACCGACCTGCTGAAGGAGCGCATCATCAACGGCGCGCTGGCCGACGTGTTCAAGCGCGCCCCGGCGCAGATCGTCCACATCCCGCGCGCCGCGCTGGCCGAAGCGGCCGCCGCCAACGACGCCGAGCGGGCCGCCTCGCGCACCGCCAGCACGATGGCGCGCGAAGTGGAGGCGGCCGTCATCGATGCTGCCGCCGCGCGCGCGGCCGCCGAAGCGGCGGACCAGGATGCCGGCACCGACACCACCGAACCACCGAACCAAGGCTGACCCATGTTCCATATCAAATCGCTCGAACTGGTCCACTGGGATTACTGGCAGCGCATCAAGAACATCCCGCTCGACGCGAAGATCATCACCATCGCCGGCCAGAACGGCTCGGGCAAGACCACCTTGCTCGACGCGCTGCGCACCTTGTTCGGCCTCGATTGCTCGATGGGCCGCACGTACAAGCACTATGCCCGCCACTCCGGCCAGCAGAGCGCGTGGCTGCGCGCCGTGGTCGACAACAAGCCCTCCGGCCGCCAGCTGTCGAACCGGCCGTTCCGCGCCAGCGGTTTCTTCGCCGAGGACGAAGTCACCTTGTTCTGCCAGATCCAGAAGAACGGCGGCGACTGGAAGCGCCAGTACCTGATGCGCCCGGGGAACGTCGAGATCGAGGAAGTGACGGAAGCGAACGACTGGCTGGGCGTGGAGAACTACCGCAAGCGCCTGGCCAGTGCCGGCCTGTCGCCGGCGATGGCGAAGGTTCTGGCGCTCGAGCAGGGCGAGACGGACAAGCTGTGCGAGTACGCGCCGCGCCAGCTGCTCGACCTGGTGTTCCAGGTCTTCGGCGACAAGGAAGTGCTGGACGCCTACGACGAAGCCAAGCGCCACCAGCGCGACACGGAAGAAGAGCTGAAGCGATTCGAGTCGGAGCTGGACGGCTCGCGCGCCAACCTGGAAGCGCTGCGCCTGCGCGTGGCCAACTACCACCAGTGGGAAACGCTGCACAAGGAACGCCGCAACCTGCAGGAGGAAGTGCTGCCGTCGCTGGAGTATCACGAGGCGCGCGAGAAGGCGAACAACCTGGGCCGCCAGCTGCGCGAGGCGAAGAAGCCCCTGTCGCAGGTCGACCAGGTCATCACGGACCGGCGCAAGGAAGTCGAGCGCCAGGCCAAGCTGCTGCAGGACGCACAGCAGCAGGAGACCCTGCTGGAACAGGAATCGACGGCGCTGCAAAGCCGCCTGTCGCTGTTGAACGGCAAGCTCAAGCCGCTGGACAGCCTGATCGAACAGAAGGCGCGCCTGCAGAAGATGGCCGGCGAAGCCGGCGCCGACGTGGCCGACGTGGCGGTGCAGCTGGAAGCGAAGGAAGCGGAGCTGGGCAAGCTGCGCGCCGCGCGCGACACGATTTCGTCGCGCATCGCGGCCGACAAGGCCACCATCGCCGCCCTGCAGGGCAAGACGGCCATGCCGGAGCCGGACAATGTGCGCGCGATGCGCCGCGCCCTGCGCGATGCCAACATCGCGCACGCGATGCTGTCCGATATCGTCGAAGTGACGGACCCTAAATGGCAGGGCGCCGTCGAAGGCGTGCTGGGTGGCTATGCCTCCGTCGTGCTGCTGGAGAATGCGTCCGACGCCTCGGCCGCCTACCGCCTGGCCGAGAAGGAGCGCTACCGCCACTTCATCGTGCCCGAATGCGTCAAGGCGCACGAGCCGAAGAACGACAGCCTGCTGTCGGTGGTGCGCTTCTCGGCGCGCGCGCCGGAATGGCTGATCGACCAGCTCTCGCGCATCACCCGCGTCGACTCGGTCGAGCAGGGCGCGAAGCTGGGCAATATCGAGGAATGGATCACGCCGGACGCGTACCACAAGGAACGCCGCGGCGGCCGCTCGCTGTTCGTCGAAGTGTCGCGCTACCGCTTCGGTTCGGCCGGCCGCACGCAGCGGATGGACGCAATCCAGAAGAACCTGCCGGCGCTGGAAGCGGAAGAAGACAAGTTCACCTTGCAGATCAGCCGCCTGGCGGCCGAGACCAGCGCGCTGAAGGCCCGCGTGGCCGGTGTCGATGCCGTCAAGGAGCTGTCGGCCCGAGCCGACGAATTCGACGAAGCGGCCCGCACCGCCGTGCCGCTGCGTTCCGAGCGCCTGGAAGTGGGCACGCGCCTGGGCGAGCTGCAAGGCCTGATGAAGAACGCCACCGTGGCCCGCACGCGCGCCGATTCGTCGTGGCAGGGCGCGCGCATGGCGCTGTCGGAAGCGGAAGCGGGCATGCGCCTGAACTACAAGCGTCAGCTGGAACAGCGCAGCGACCACGCCCGCGCCCTGCTGGCGCTGCGCCGCCAGTGGCGCCACCTGCCGGGCGCATGGCGGCGTCCCGCGCGGCGCCTGGCGCTGGTGCAGCAGCACCAGAACGCGCACCAGGTGGACCTGCGTATCGCCAGCCTGCAGGCCAGCCTGGCGCGCGACGACTGGGAACTCGATGCCACCGTGATCGACCAGTACCACCGCCTGAACGACCAGCTGTCAAGCCGCAAGGTGGAGACGGAAGAGCGGCGCTACCAGAACAACCGCGCCATCGAGGCCACGGCCAACGCGCGCGGCGCCTACATCGAGCGCCTGCGCTACACGATCAAGCAGTACGCCAAGAACATCAAGGAGCTGGGCGAGCTGGCCAATATCGAAGTGCATGCCGACCCGGTCAAGCTGGAGAACGACGACCTGCTGCTGTCGCAGGCCGGCCTGCACGTGCGCTTCAAGTTCGACGGCAAGGGCGTCATCGGCATGAACGACGGCGAAGCGTCCGGCGGCCAGCAGGTGATGAAGTCGCTGGTGCTGCTGATCGGCCTGCTCAAGTCCGAGGACGGCTCCGGCGGCTTCGTCTTCATCGACGAACCCTTCGCCCACCTGGACATCCGCAATATCCAGCTGGTCGGCGAGTTCCTGAAGAACACGGACGCCCAGTACCTGATGACGACGCCGCTGACGCACAACACGGACGTCTACGACCCGTCGGAACTGACGCTCATCACGAGCAAGAAGAAGAAGGACACGCAGTGGGCCCAGCCCATCTTCGTGCTGCAGCGCCGGAAACCGGAGCAGGTTGCGGCCTGACCGGTGTTCGCCCCATGAAAAAGCCGCGCACTGCGCGGCTTTTTCAGTGCGGCATCGTCAGCTCCGCGGCCTGCGGGCCCATCCCAGCCACAGCAGCAATGGCACCATCAGCGCCAGCGAAGGGGGAGTCGGCACGACCGTCACGGCACCTGCCAGCGGCGGGCTGGCAGCGATATCGAGCAAGCTGGAATCGAGCAGGATAAAATTCTCCAGTTCGAACGAGGTCGTGCCCGTTGCCAGCAGCGCCATGAAGTCAACCCGCACCAGTTCGCCGGACCCGCTGACACCAGGGAAGTCGTCGATCAGGGAACCCAGTGTGAACGACAGCCGGCCCGTCGTGTTATCGACCAGGCCCGGGTTGAATATCGTGGGTCCGCCGCCCGGCAGGAAGCTGCCCTCTACAACGCCGGCAATGGCCACCAGTCCCGGGTCGAACGCGAGATCGAACTGGTAGGCATACAGATCGTTGACGTCGTCGACCTGGATCGACACGCTGAACATTTGCCCCATGCCAATGGACGGCGTCGAAACGTTGGTGCTCAGTATTGGTATGGCGACGGCGTGGAAGCTCAATGCGACCAGTAAGCCGGTCAGTGCGTGCAATATCCGGGTTGTCATGCGGTGCGACATGGTGTGGCTCCTCGTGCTGGATTTTTTAACGCCCGCAGACCGTGCCTGTGGGGAGTTTTTTAGCGATGGCCGCGACGTCACGCACGTTGACGATGCCATCGCGGTTGACGTCGGCGGGGAGGAAGGCGCCGGCCTGCCCGACCGATTGGCGGACCAGCTCGACATCCTCGCAACGCACGGTATCGATGCGGACGGCCAGTGCATTGCCCGCCACGGCGGCGCGCGCCATCAACTTGCCGGGCAGTAGCGGTAATCTGACCATGGAAGGCAACTCCTCGTCGAGCCCGGCCGTTGCAGTGAGGATCTCGAATGCCTGTCCCAGCTGCGGTGCAGCCCCGGCAGCGAGATTGACGATAATTGGGCCGGCGAAGGACGCGGTCTCCGTGACGTGCAGTGCAGCGGTCGACCATCCGGCGAGCGCATCCTCGATATACAGCCTGCCCCCGGCCGCCTGTGCCAGACTGCCGGTCAAGGCGAGGCTGCCATGCAGGCGCAATTCTCCATCGTTCTGGAACTGTGCGCGCACGGTGCCGCCACGGAAATCAAAAGTGCCGAAATTGGCGATGCGAACGGCCTCGAGCGTACCCCCAAGCATGGAGTACGTGCCTTGACCACCGGGCTCGCTGGCGATGGACAGCGTGCCGGACACGTTGCCGGCAGTGTAGCTCTTGTATTCCACGCGGTTGACGCCACCGTTCTGGACGAAGTGCCCCTTGCCATGCAGGCCGATGAATTCCTGGTTGGCCGACAGCGTGCCATCTTCCAGCCTGTACGATCCGGTGCCACTCGTGGCGAAGCCGAGAATCAGCTGGCGCAGCAGGTCATTGGTGCCGCCCTCCTGGACGAAGCTGCCGGCACCAGCGAAACCCGCCTCCACGTTCCCCGATTTCAGCAGGCTGCCGGCATCTGCCAGCCGATAGCTGCCGCTGCTGCCAGGCTCGGAACCCAGCACGATGTTCGGGACCGTGATCGTGCTGCCGGCATGGTGGTCGACGTGTCCCTGGCCGGCAGCGCCGGCCACAATCAGCAGCACGGACATGGCTTGACGGGAGCGCAGCGTCATGGTGCCGCTGCCGAGCGCATCGATCTCGAGGCGTGACATGAACAGCTCGCTGGCCCCGGCACTGCGCGTAACGATACGGTCGAGGGCATCATGCTGGCGCAAATAGGCATCGCCTCGCACAGGCTGTCCTGCTCCGCCGACGCCGTCGGGCGCGAAAGCCCAATTGTACTGGTCCGCCCAGTCGCCGGTTTCGCCAACCCAGTAGCGTGGCAAGCTGTTCACGAAGGCGGACAGTGCGGCGAACCAGGCGGGCGCCATCTTGTCATATGCCGCCTGCGTGGCGGGATGGGTTCCGTCGTTGAAGTCGGCCAGCGTGAGGGCCGCGCCAGCATCCACGAAATGCACATTGCGGTGCGTTACCGCCAAGGTGCGGATCTTGTTGTTGTAGTCGCCAATGTATTTGTTGATGATGTACTCGCCCAGCCACTTCAGTGCCTGCTCGGTCTCGGCTTCGGAGAGCCCCGCTGCGCCGTCAGTATCGGCCCGCTGGAAGATGTCATGCAGGTCCGGCGTCAGGCCGATGCGCGACAGGAATCGGTTGAACGTGGCCGTAAAGCTCGTTTCTTGGACCGGGTAAGCCGGGTTGCCGAGAATTGCGCGAAGCCGTTCCAGCATGGTCGCCGTCAGTCTTGAACTCCCGTCGACCGTGGCATACCCCATCGGCGGAATGGAGGAGACAAAGATTTCAACCTTCCCGCCATCACTTTGATAGTCGGCATTGATCTTCGCGATCATATCTGCCAGGACGAATATATCGACGACGTCGCGGATCCTGGAGAAACTGCCGCTGGCTTCGACTTCGCGAAAATCGTTCGTGCCGCCCATCAACAGGATAATGTTCGGGCGGTATTGCTGCCATGCCGCGCCGCCCATCATGCTCTCCACCTTGGCACCGATGTTCCCCTCATGTGCCAGGTCGTGTTCCGGATCGGCGGGATTTTCATCCCGGCCCCCGACATAATCGAAGCTGATTCCGGCAGCAGTCAGTGATTCCCCTAGCTTCTTGCGGTAGCTGATGGCCGGTGTCAGCGGATATCCGTTCGTCAGGGAATCGCCGATCGCCATCACCCTGATGGTGCCGGGCGGGGCTGCGGAGGCGGTGAACGGCGCCATTGCCAGCGCCAGCCATAGTATGAACCCTGAGGCGCACCGGACTTTTACACGCCCGACGGTCCTGACAGCATGAAGTGCATGGAACATGGGATTCTCCGGTGACACTATCGCGGCAGAAACCCGCCGCTACGCAGCGTGTAAGCACCGATCGTGCCATTGATTCCAAGCGACTGATTTCGCACCGCATACGGCGCCGGTGTCGGCAGCGCGTGGGTTGAAGTGTAAAGAATTCCGACATATTTCCGGGACGTGTTCGTCAAAGTGCCACGTGCAGCCGGGATGCTGCACTATACGATCAAGCAGTACGCCAAGAACATCAAGGCGCCGGGCAAGCTGGCCAATATCGAATTGCATGCCGACCCGGTCAAGCTGGAGAACGACGACCTGCTGCTGTCGCAGGCCGGCCTGCACGTGCGCTTCAAGTTCGCTGGCAAGGGCGTCATCGGCATGAGCGACGGCGAAGCGTCCGGCGGCCAGCAGGTGATGAAGTCGCTGGTACTGCTGATCGGCCTGCTCAAGTCCGAGGACGGCTCCGGCGGCTTCGTCTTCATCGACGAACCCTTCGCCCATCTGGACATCCGCAATATCCAGCTGGTTGGCGAGTTCCTGAAGAACACGGACGCGCAGTATCTGATGACGACGCCGCTGACGCACAACACGGACGTCTACGACCCGTCGGAACTGGCGCTCATCACCAGCAAGAAGAAGGATACGCAGTGGGCCCAGCTCATCTTCGTGCTGCAGCGGCGCAAGCCCGAGCAGGCTGCGGCCTGACCGGTTCGCTGCATGCAAAAGCCGCGCACTGCGCGGCTTTTTTTCGTCCACTCATCGTCGCCCGCGACAGCCGCGGGCGCGGCTTACTTTCCGGCGCGCCGACACCGGGTCATGCCGCCCATCAGCGCCAGGCCCGCGCCCAGCATCAGGTAGCTGCCCGGTTCCGGAACTGCGCTGACGGCGGCGGTGTGGAAGGTCAGCTTGATCTCGTCCGCCCAGATGTTCGAATACGATTCCTCGACGAAGTACAGCATATTGGCCATTTCGGAATAGCTCCGGGCGGCCAGGGCGCCCGTCCATTCATAGGGCGAGGCGTTCAGCGTGAAGTTGCCCGTCAGGGCCAGGTCGTCGAAACTCTTGTTAAGTCCGCTGGTGCCGTTCAGGTTTTCGATCCCACCCATGCTGGCTCCCTGCCATGAGGTGTGATCGCCTTCCCTGCCGAAATAGAAATCGAAGGAAAACTTGTTGGTCGTGACGCCGTTCGGCTGGCCAGGGCGCATATCGCCCTTCACGACCAGGTCGACCGTGAAACCGGTGATCTTGTAGCCGTCGCGCACAGAAATGTCATAAGTTTCAGTATCGACCATCATTTCATGTTCAATCATGTAGCCCCATGGGCCTTCGATGGGATACTGGTAATCGTCGATGGCGGCATAGATCGAACTGGCCGCGGCGAGGGAGTCGAGCGTCAAGACAGTTGCCGACGCCGATTGCGACACCACCGTTACAGCCGTGTCGGAGACAGGGTAGCGCTCCGAGAAGGTAAATGCATCGAATTGCCAGCTGGCCGCTTGCGCGGAGCCGCCGGCGAAGAGGGTAACGGCGGCCACGGCGGCCGGGATCATGAATTTCATGGCGTTCCTTTTGTCAAAGAGTGAAGTAACAAGCGGTATGAATCTTCGCACAAAAGCGTGGCAATTTTAATAATGCACTTGGCTGCGCCGGCCTTTTTTCAGCAGAATTTCGTTTCGTGAGTTTGTGAGAGTTTGTACGCACCGCGGTTGTGGTAGGTACAAAAAAACCAGGCCGAGCTGGGGCTGAGCGCTCGTGCCTGGCCTCGTTCCGGTCCGATTGTCGTTGACCTCCCGATACCTGTAAGATATTGTTGACATGTGAAAGACTAATTAACCAGGACAGTCATGACATCCAGCACGCAAGCCACTCAAACCGGCAGCACGCAGAAAATCGCCCGTATCGCGGGGCTGCTGTATCTCGCCATTATCGTCATCGGCCTGCTGGGCGAAGGCCTCGTGCGCGGCAGCCTCGTCGTCGGCGGCGATCCCGCCGCCACGGCGCACAATATCCTGGCCGCCGAATTCACGTGGCGCCTGGGCGTGGCCGGCCAGTACCTGCTGCTCGTTTGCGCCCTGGGCATGACGTGGACGTGGTACCTGCTGCTGCGCCCCGTGGACAGGAACCTGACCTTGCTGGCGGTCTTCTTCGCCATCGTCTCGCTGGCCGTTGAAAGCGTCGGCGCCCTGCACCTGCAAGCCGTGTTGGCGCCGTTGACGGGGGCCGCCTTCGTGCAGATCGCCGATCCGCAACAGGCCCATGCAATGGCCTACCTGTCCGTTGTCGCCCATGCCAATGCCTTCGGGCTGGCGCTGGTGTTCTTCGGTATCGAATGCCTGATCGTCGGCCACCTGATCCGGCGTTCCGGCTACCTGCCGAAGACCGTGGGCATGCTGATGCAGGTGGCCGGCGCCTGTTACCTGGTCAACAGCGTCAGCATGGTGCTGTTGCCGTCGCTGCAAGCCATGCTGTTCCCCCTGATCCTGCTGCCGTCGCTGGTGGGGGAAAGCGCCTTTTGCCTGTGGCTCCTCATCAAGGGTGTCGACATGGCCGGCTGGCATGCCCGTACCGCCGCTGCCGGTTGAACCGGTTTGAACCGGGCTTAGCTGGCCAGCAGCCTTGACTTCCGGCTCGTTTCGTCTAAAATTTCTGTAACGACAGAAATAAGAGAAGATAATGAGCTTGAGTCCAACCGAACAGAAATACGTCCTGCACTGGGGCGAGATGGGCACGCGCTGGGGCGTGAACCGCACCGTGGCGCAAATCCATGCGCTGCTGTTCCTGGCCAATGCGCCGCTGAACGCCGAGCAGATCGTCGAGAAGCTGGGCGTGGCGCGCTCGAATGTCAGCAACAGCATCAAGGAGCTGCAGAGCTGGGGCCTGGTCAAGGTGACGCACGTGCTGGGCGACCGGCGCGACCATTTCGTCGCGCTGCAGGACGTGTGGGAAATCTTCCGCACCATCGTCGAGGAGCGCAAGCGCCGCGAGATCGATCCCACCCTGACGGTGCTGCGCCAGTGCGCCATCGAAGCGGAAGGGGACAAGGGCCTGGAAGACGCCACGCGCGAGCGCATGGCGCAGGTGCTGGAATTCCTGGAGATGCTGACCGACAGCTACGACGACTACAAGCACCTGCCGCCGGCCACCTTGAAACGCTTTATCAATATGGGCGGCAAGGTCGCCAAGCTGCTGGGCTGAGGAGGCCACCATGACGACACCGGAACTGACCATCTACGTCGACAGCACCTGCGGCTTCTGCGTGGCCGAAGTGAGCATGCTGAAGCGCCACGACCGCCGCGGCGTGCTGGTCTTTGTCGACCTGGCGACGCCGGGCTTTGCCGATTTTCCGCCCGGGACAGACATGGCCACCCTGAACGCCAGGCTGCACTCGGTGACGGCGGACGGTCGCGTGCTGACGGGCCTGGACAGCATGCAGGCCATCTACCGGCTGGTGGGCCTGGGCTGGGTCGTCTGGCCGCTGCGGATTCGCCCCTTGCGCCCCCTGATGGCGTGGTGCTACGAGCAGTTCGCGCGCCACCGCTACAAGGTATCGGACTTCTTCGGCATGCGCGTGCCGGCCGGCGCGCCCCGCTGCGACGGCACTACCTGCCAGACCGGCAGCCCATTCGTGAAAGGACTGCGCGATGACTGAGAACACCATGAACAAGCCGGAACTGACGCTGTACTACGACGGCGCCTGCGCCTTCTGCCTTGACGCCATGCTGACCCTGCGCCGCAACGACCGGCGCGGCGCGCTGGCCTTCGTCGATATCGCGGCGCCGGGTTTCGCCGACTTCCCGCCGGGGACGGACATGGCGGCCCTGAACGCACGGCTGCATGTCGTCACGGCCGACGGCCGCGTGCTGTCCGGCCTGGACAGCATGCAGGCGGCGTATTCGCTGGTGGGCATGAAGTGGGCCGTGCTGCCGCTGCGTATCCGGCCCCTGCGTCCGGCGCTGGCCTGGGCCTACGATCATTTCGCACGTAACCGCTACCGGGTCTCGCGATTGCTCGGCATGCGCCTGCCGGCCCAGGCGCCCCGGTGCGACGGGGATGTGTGCCACCGGGGCAGCCCTTTCACCAAGGGGCTGCGCGATGACTGAGCCGCTCAGCTTCGGACCTGCCGGACAGGCCGTGCTCGTGACGGGCGCCACCGGCTTCGTCGGCCGCCAGCTGGTGGCGGCACTGCTGGCGGACGGCCAGCACGTTTTCGCCCTGACGCGCGACCCGGCCAACGCGTTGCGCGTGCTGGGCCCCAGCGTGCACTGCATCGGCGCCCTGACGGAACTGGCGGGCAAGTCGCGCATCGATATCGTCGTCAACCTGGCCGGTGCCCGCATCCTCGGCCACCGCTGGACCGAAGCGCGCAAGGCCGCGCTGCGCGCCAGCCGCGTGGCACTGACGCAGCGGCTGGTCGCGTGGATCGCCACGGCGGCCGTGAAACCGCGCCTGCTGCTGTCGGCGTCGGCCATCGGCTACTACGGCGTGCAGCCGCAGGGCGTGCACGAGGAACTGACGGAAGCGAGTCCGCCGCAGTCCATCTTCATGTCGCAGCTGTGCCGGGAATGGGAGGAGGCGGCCGGGCAAGCGGCCGCGCATGGCGTCCAGGTGGCCTGCACCCGCTTCGGCCTCGTGCTGGGCCATGGCGGCGCGCTGCCGTCGATGCTGCTGCCGATCAAGCTGGGCGCCGGCGGACCGCTGGGCGGCGGGCGGCAGCACCTGTCGTGGATTCATGTCGAGGATCTGCTGCGCGCGCTGGCGTGGCTCGCGCGGCGCGAGGAACCGGTGCAGGGCGCCTGGAACTTCACGGCGCCCCGGTGCGCGACGCAAGGCGAATTCGCGCGCACGGCCGCCGGGCTGCTGCACCGCCCGGCGCTGCTGCCCACGCCGGGCTGGCCGGTGCGCCTGCTGCTGGGCGAACAGGCCGACCTGGTCCTGGAAGGGCAGTGCGTGGTGCCGAAACGCATGCTCGATGGGGGCTTCGACTTCCGTTATCCCGACCTGAAGGAAGCGCTGCGCTCCCTGGTCTGATCAGGCGCGCGGTGCGGAAACCGTCAGGATCTGCAGGGCGCGATTGGCCTTCTTCAGTGCGGCGATGGCCGCTTCTTCCTGGGCCTGGGCCGCGCGGGGACGGGCGTCGCGCGCCTGCCGGCACGCTTCCAGTGCGGCTGCCTTGCCTTCCCCGGCGCTGTCGGCCACGTCGAAGCCGGCCGCCGCCAGGGTGTTGGCCACCACGTTGAACATGGCGTGCGACATCGCCTTCATGTGCAGGGCGTCGAAGCTGGACGTGAAGCCGCTGCGCCGCGCCAGCGCCAGCATGTAGGGCGCGCGCGCTTCCAGCCTGGCGCTGCCGCCGGGCACCAGCATCAGGAGCGGGACGTGCGGCGCCAGTGCCGGCAGCACGTGGTTCGGATAGACGCGGGCATCGAACTGGCTTGCCATCAGCAACGCGTACTGGCGGTGGTTGTGCACCGGTGTCAGGCGCGCCTGCGCGAGGGGCACGACCGTCACGTGCGGCGGGCCGGACACGACGCTGTCCGGCGCCACGTCAACGCACAGGGTACCGAACAGGAAGACGTGGCGCAGGCCCTGGCCCCGCAGCGCGCCCCATACCAGGCGCACGTTGCCGCCTTGCTCGACGAAGCGGGCGAAGGCCACCAGGCCCGCCGCGACAGGCTCGGGCAGCCGCGCCGGTGCCAGCTCCAGCAGCGCGCGCTCCAGCGCCACCGCGATGTCGCGGCAGCGCCCGCGCGGATAGTCGCCGCCGATGCGTTCGGCCAGCGCCGGGTCCAGTTGCGCGCGCAGGTGCAGCAGCAGGGCGCGCAGTTCCGGCAGGGCCGGCAGCAGGAAGCGCTCGGTCAGCATCTGCTGGCGCGGCGCATCGTCGATGCGCGGTTCTTCCGGCAGAAGGTCCGCAGGGAGCACGTCGGCGGGGGACAGGGTTGCCGTGTTCATTCGACCTCCGGCAGTACGGGCTGGGCACGCCGCCAGCGCAGCATGCCGATCGAGTAGACGGCCAGGTAGGCCGCCAGCAGCCCGAACGGCACCAGCGACAGCGGATCGTGCAGCAGCGCTTCCTGCGTCACGGCCTGCGGGCTCAGGCCCTGCCGGCTGGCATAGATTTCCACGCCGATCTGCAGCACGCGCGCTGCCAGCAGCAGGCACAGCACGATGCCGAAGCGGTCGTACGGCTTGAAGAAGAAGCGGCGGCCGTGGTTCTCGAAGCGGGTTTTCTTCAGCGCGAACACGCCCAGCCAGCCACCGGCGACGGCGGCGCCGCCCAGGCAGGCCACGGCGAACATATCGGGCAGCAGCGAGGCGCCTGCCGCCACCAGCATAAAGGGGAATAATGTCGCGCCCAGTGCATGCTTCCACTTCAGCGATTCCTGGCGCACGAAGATGCGCTTGACGCGGGAATAGATGCGCCAGATCAGCAGGGGAATCAGGATCAGCAGCGCGATGGTGGTCAATTGCATGGGTGGTCTAACGGTGATTAAGGTATGCGGGGTGAAATTGTAACGCTGCGGCGCCAAAACAGGGTCCGTGCTAACGTTGTTGACGTCAATGACAGGAGGATTTATGGAGCTTTTCACGATCGTGTCACCGCGCGGCCTGCGCATCGAAGCGCACCGGGCACCGGACCTGCCGGTGCCGGTAGACGATCCCTCGCCCGTGCCGCAGCCGGCCCACCCCCACCATCCGAACGCTCCCGTGGAGCAGGACGACCCGGTGCCGGACAAGAATCCCGAAGTGCGGGTGCACTGACAGGCGGCACCGCCGGGCCTGGCCCGGCGTTGCCGCTCAGTCGAAGGCCCAGGTATACAGAATATCCAGCGCGTTGTTCGTCCCCGTCTGGAACTGCAGCGTGATGCGCGGATTGAGCTTGTAGCGCAGCTTGACGAGCGAGGTCGCCGTGCCGGCGCCCTGTTCGAAACTCAGGTAGGCGCGGGACGACAGCTTCTTGCCCACCGTGACGACGGTGTTTTCCAGGCCCTTGGCGCTGCCGTTGCTGCCCGAGGCCTGGCCGACGCCCAGCTCGTCCAGGCCGACCTTGTTGGCCAGGCTGCCGCCGCCCTTGCCGCCGAACAGCGCCCCGGCCGCCGTGCCCAGCAAGCCCATTTCATTGCCCGCCATGTCCGTCGTACTGTGGCCCAGCACCAGCCAGGACAGCTTCTCGCTGTCCGGCACGCTCGGCGTCGATACGAGCCGGGCCTGCGGCGCCAGCGCCGTGCCCCGTACTTCCACGCCCGCTTCCACGTTCGTCTCGGTCAGCTCGGTTCCTTCCGGCCGCTTGCGCACGGCCAGGATGTTCAGGCCCGGGTTGTCATACGCGCCCGTGAAGTTGATGACGCCACGCTCGATGGCCAGGCGCTGGCCGTAGGCGGCATACGTGCCGCTGACGACGCGGATGCTGCCGTTCACGCGCGGCGCGCGCCGGTCCGCCACGCGCACGTGCACCGCGCCGGCCAGGTAGGCGTCGAGCCCCTTGCCGCGCAGGCGGAAGTCGTCGCCGAGGTCTGCTTCCAGGTCCACGTTCAGCGGCATCGATTCGGCCGCGTCCTTGATGGTGGGCTTGCTGCGGCCGAGGATGACGACGTCGTCGCTGATGGTGGGCGTGCTTTCCGACGGCATTTCGATATCGCCCCGGTCGGCGCGGAACTTGCCTTGCAGCTGGAAGCGCTTGGCGTCGCGCACCAGGGTACTCTGGCCGGACAGCACCAGGGTACGGTCCGGGCGCGACAGCAGTTCCAGCTTGTCCGCCACCAGTTTCAGCTGCATCGTCGCCTCGCCGTTGGCAAGGCGCGCCCAGCCATCGGCATCGACGCGGCCGGTCCGGCCCTCGAAGTGCATGCGCTGCACCGTCAGCCGGTCGCCGGCGATCTGCGCGGCGAAGGCGCCATTGCGCAGGCGGATACCCTGTTCGGCCCAGTTGACCACCAGGTTCGAGCCCGTCACGTCGCCATTGAGCGAGGGTGCACCAACGGTGCCGTTGCCGGACAGGACGCCCTTCAGCGCGCCGTCCAGTTCCAGTCCCTCGATGCCGGCCAGCGGCGACAGCCACGCCAGCGACGGGATGTTGACGCTGCCCGTCACGTTCAAGGGGCTGTCCGACGGGATGCGGCCATCGCGCAGCTGCGCCGTGCCGCCCAGTTTCAGCTGGCCGGCGCGGGTACCGTCCAGTGCCGCCTGGAGCCGCAGCGTATTGCCCGTTACGTTGACGCCGGCCTGCAACTGCGTCAATCCCAGCGCGAACGGCTTGTCGCCGCCCGTCACCGTGATATCGCCTTTTTCGCGGAATACCTGCACCGAGCCATCCAGCGCGGGAGCGGCGCCGGCGGGGGTCGCCACTGCCACCGCCCAGCTGGCGCCCAGGGTCAGGTCGGACTTGACGTTGTTGCGCCAGGCGCTGGACAACTGTGCCAGGTAGGAAGCGGGCACGCCGGCCGCCGCGCCACGGCTGCTCCACTTCGCGCCGTTCTTCTGCAAGGTCTCGACGCGGATGCTGCCGTCGGCCAGGCGGATGACGGCATTGCTCAGCGCGATCTGCTCGGGCGACGCCAGGCCCGCCACGCCACGGCCTTTCGGCGCGGCGATGCGCAGCGGCGCCGGCGCCTGCAGGTTCAGGGCGAAGCGGCCCCGGTTCTGCAGGGTGTCGATACTGCCGTTCCACGTGTCGCCGGCCCAGCTGCCGTGCAGGCGCATGGCGGCATCGAAGTCGGGGTTGGCGGCCGTCAGCACGAAGCTGTGGTTGGCGCGGGTGCCGCTGCTTTGCAGGCGGGCCCGGTCCAGCGACAGCGCGGGCGAGGTGTAGCCGGCGATATCGATGTCGGCCACCAGCGCTTCCACATTGCCCAGGGTGCCGGTGGCTTTCAGCGACCGGATCTGGTGCGTGAGGAAGCGCAGGGCATTGCCTTCCAGGCCGAACGACACCTGCGGCTTGTCCATCGTGCCGCCGGCCGTGCCCGAGCCGCGCAGCACGCCACCGAAGCCGGTACCGAGGCTGGACAGCTGGGGCGCGTCGAGCTTCCAGTCGAGGCGGTCGCGCGGCGCGCCGAAGGCGCCCTTGGCCACCAGGCTGTTCGGGCCCAGGCGCACGTCGACGTCGGCATTGTCGACGTGGATATGGTTGCCCGCCACTTTCGCATGGCCCGTCAGCGGCGCGCCCTGCAAGGTCGATGCCGGCTGCAGCTTCAGGTCGACATTGGCGCGCCAGTCGGCAGCCAGGCGGGCGTTGCCCGTGAACTCGGCATTGATATTGCCCGTCGGGGCGCTGGCGGCAAAGGCGGCCGGATTGACCTTGGCCACGCTGCCGCTCATGCTCACTTCGGGCTTCCTGTCCTTGCCGGCCAGGGCCAGCTGGCCCGCAGCGCGAATCAGGCTGTCCGGCGCGCGCACCTTGGCGCCCGTCATGGCCAGGCCGCGCGCTTCGGCCGCGAACGTGGTGCGCGGCTCGGCATAGCCGCCCGTGGCCACGCCGGTGGCGTTGACGGCGCCGGCCAGGTCGCTGCGCACGGCCGTCAGCTGCTTCGCGTCGACCTTCCAGTTCAGCTTTTCGGCCGGCAGGCCGAAGTCGCCGTTCAATTGCGCCGTGTTCTGGCCCAGCGCCAGGGTGGCGGCGATATCGGTCAGGTGGCGGGCGTCGGCATTGAGCTTGCCGCTGCCGGCCAGCGGCTGGCCGAACAGGCGGCTTGGGCGGATCGTGAAGTCCGCGGCCGTGCGCCACTCGGGCAGCAGCTTGCCGCTGGCATTGATGGCCGCGTTCAGGTCGGCCTGGGGAAAGTCGCCCAGGGCGGACGGGTCGAAGCGCTCGACCGTGGCCGCCACCTTGAAGGGCTTGTCGTCCTTCAGGCTGGCCTGCCCGGTCAGGTTGACGCTGCCCCGCGCCGCCTGCAGGCGTGCCTGGGTGACGTTGATGTTGGCGCCGTCCAGGGTGGCCTTGGCCGTCAGGCGCAGGTTCTTTTCGGCCAGGTCGACGGTGAAGTCCTGCTTTTCGCCGACGCTCCTGGCCGTGATGTCGCCCGCGATCGCCGTCGGCTTGGCACTGCCGTGCACCGCGTGCAGGTCGATGCGGTCCGTGTGCAGCTTGAATTGGGCCGTCTCGATGCCGCCATCCGGTCCCGTGCGGTGCACATTGCCTTCACCCGTGAACTTGCCGGCCGCCCCCAGGTCGATCAATACCGTGTCCAGCGTGGCCACGGTCAGGGTGCCGCCCAGGCGCGCCGTGACGGCTTTCAACGGCATGCGTCCCTGGTCCAGCGGGCCCGCTTCGGCCGTGTTGGTCAGCGCCAGGCTGCCGGACACGTTTTCGCCCGTGCCCAGCTGCGCCTTCAGTTCCATGTTCAGGCTGGCCTTGGGCCAGGCCGACTGGAAGCGCGACGGGTCGACGCCATGGGCGCGCACGTCGGCCGTACGCAGGGGGATCTTGTCGAACGGCGCAATCGTCACGACACCGTCGCCATTGGCATTGGCGGACGTGCCCTTGACGGCCACCGTCATCAAGCCCAGGTTGCCGGTGACGGCGGCGTTCAATTGCGCCGGTGCCTGGCCTGGCGCGTACTGCACTTCCGACAGGCGGGCCTTGCCCTCCAGCGCGAACGGCTTCTGGGCGCCGATGGTGGCCTCCGCAGCGACCTTGCCGATGGGCGTGATCGCGCCCGCGTTCTTCAACTGCCAGCGCGTCTTGTCGCCGTACAGCTGCGCGTGTACCGCCGTGACTTCGTTGCGCACGCCCTGTTGATTGACCATCACCAGCCTGGCCAGCCTGGCGTCGGCCACGCTGATGCGAAACGGCGGCGCCAGGGTGGCCGGCATCGTCAACGGCTCGGACGGGCCGGTGCTCTGCATCAGCACATTGGCGACATCGAGCTTGCTGATCTCGATCCCGGCCGAGAAGAACTGCAGCGGCGACCAGTCGATATCGATATTCTCGGCCGTGATGGTGCTGCTCTTGCTCTTGTAGACCAGGCGGCCGATGTGCATGTGGTCATACAGCGAGCCTGTCACCCCCGTCAGCGCGATGGAGCCGTTGCTGGCGCGGGCGACGCGCTCGGCGATCTGCTGCAGGGTGGTCTCGCGGCCCAGCAGCCACACCACGCCGCCCAGCACGACGACGGTGACGCCGGCGCCGATCAGCGTGCGGCGCAGCCAGCGGCGCGGGCGCGGCGCCGGCGTGTCCGTGGCGGGCGTGCTTGCCGGGTTGTTGTCGTTGTTGTCTTGGCCGGCCATCAGAATGTGAATCCCAGAGAGAAGTGCAGGTGGGCCTTGCGCACGGCATGGCCGTAGGCCACGTCGACGTTGATCGGGCCCACCGGGCTTTTGTAGCGGGCACCCAGGCCGTAGCCGGATTTCGGATGAATTTCCGACAGCGAGTCGGCGGCGTTGCCGGTGTCGTAGAAGGCCGCCACGCCCCACGTCGGGCGGAACCAGTACTGGTATTCCGCACTGGCCGTCAGCAGGTAGCGCCCGCCCACGGTGGCATCGCCTTCGCGCACGCCCAGCTCCTGGTAGCCGTAGCCGCGCACGGAATTGTCGCCGCCGGCGCGGAACAGGTAGGTGGACGGCACGCCGTCCTTGCTGCCCGATTTGAGCGCGCCCAGCTCGCCCCGGAAGATGAACATGTTCTTCGGGTTGACGGGCTTGTACAGGATGCCGCGCGCGGTGGCACGCAGGAATTTTTCGTCCGTCAGGATCGGCAGCACGGCGCCGCCCGCGGTGGCGTTGAGCACATAGCCCTTGGTGGGGAAGATCAGGTTGTCCAGCTTGCGCCACGTGACGGCATAGGTGAACGGCAAACTCATGGCGTGGGTCGACGGCGCGCCTTCGATCGAACGCGATTCGTTCAGGTACTCGGCCGAGATGCTGCGCTCGAGCAGCGGCGTGCCCCAGGCCCGCTTGGCGTAGACGGAGGCACTGCGGATGGTTTCGCCCTCGATGTCCTCGCGGTCGAGCGCGGCGCCGAAGCTGTCGTTGTAGCCCTTGGCCGTGGTGGGGAAGTAGAAGTCGCCCCGGGCGTTCTGCTTCTTCTGCTCGATCGTCAGTGCGCTTTTCAGGCGCAGGCCCCATACGGCCAGGTCGTCGTAGGCCACCGAGGCGCGGGCGCCCGTGTTGGTCGAGATACCGAGACCGACGCTGGCGTTCTTGCGCTTGTTTTCCACCACGCGCACCAGCAGCGGCAGCGGCGCCATCGTGGCCGGTTGCGGCGTGCCCTCGCGCTTGCCCTCCGCCGCTTCCATCTGCTCGCCCAGCAGCGCGTTCAGGTCGGCGCTCACTTCCACGCCGGAGAAATAGCCGGTGTCCTGCAGGCGGGACTGGTAGGCCTGCAGGGCCGCTTCGCTGTACACGTCGCCGGGATTGATCTGGTTCAGGTTGCGCACGATCGACTCCGGATAGCGCTTCAGGCCTTCGATCTTCAATTCGCCGAAGCGCATCTCCGGGCCGCTGTCGAGCGCCACCCGCAGCAGGGCGCGGTTCGTTTCCGGGTCAACCGTGGCCACGCTCTCCGTCAGCTGGGCGCGCGGGTAGCGCGTCTGCACGACGGCGCGCAGGATGGCCCGCTTGGCCTGTTCCCAGTCGGACTGGCGAAATACCTCGCCTTCGGCCAGAGGCCAGCTGGCCTTCAGGGCTTCCTTGTCGAACGGCGTGTCGCCCGTCGCCTCGAAGCCGTTCAGCACGATCTCGACGGCGCCGACCAGCACCGGCTGGCCCGGCGTGACGTCGACGATGACGCTCGGCGTCGTCTCGCCGTCCTCCAGGCGCACCGTGACCTCGGGATTGTAATAGCCTTCCGTGGCCAGCAGCGTCTTGGCCTGGGCCGGCGTGGTGCGCACCATGCGGCGCAGCTGCTCGCGGTCCGTGCGGGGATTGCCGCGGTAGCGCAGCAGGTCGAGGTTCTCTTCCAGCAGCTCGTCCAGGTCGCCCGGCGCGTTGATGCGCACGTTGTACTGGAAGCCGTCCGCCGCCAGCACGGCCAGCGGCAGCGCCAGCGCGGCGCAGGCGAACGCCACCTGCTGCATTACTTTTGTCGCGACATATGCCAAAATTCGAGTTTTTCCGGTAATCGGCCCAGCAGGGCACGGTTGAGCAAATAAGCAGGATGGTACTGGATATGCCGAAAGCATGGCGTTCCGATAACAGCTGCCGGAATCATTATCGAGATTATAGGATTGGCAATCATGAAAAGCGACGCGGCGCTGGTACTCTTTAGCGGTGGGCAGGATTCCACCACCTGCCTGGCCTGGGCCCTGGACCGCTACGAACGGGTCGAAACGATCGGCTTCAATTATGGCCAGCGCCACGCCATCGAGTTGACGATGCGCCCCGAACTGCTGGCCAAGCTGCGCACGGGCCGACCCGATTGGGCCGCGAAGCTGGGCGATGACCATATGATCGACCTGTCGCTGATCGCGCAGCTGTCGCAGACGGCGATGACGGAAGATATCGAGATCACGATGCAGGCCAATGGCCTGCCGAACACCTTCGTGCCGGGCCGGAACCTGATGTTCATGACGGTGGCCGCCACGCTGGCTTACCGGCGCGGCATGAATGTGCTGGTGGGCGGCATGTGCGAAACGGACTTTTCCGGCTACCCGGACTGCCGCGACGACACCATGAAGGCCCTGCAGGTGGCCCTGAACCTGGGCATGGACACGCGCCTGAAGCTGGAAACGCCGCTGATGTGGCTCGATAAATCGGAAACGTGGGAGCTGGCCGAACGCCTGGGCGGCCAGGCCCTGGTGGACCTGATCCGCGCCGACACGCACACCTGCTACAAGGGCGAGCGGGGAGAGCTGCACGACTGGGGCTACGGTTGCGGCGAATGTCCGGCGTGCGCGTTGCGGGCGCGCGGGTATCGGGAGTATGCGGCGCGGCAGCGTTAGGGCCGCAGCCGCGGCCGCGCACGCCGTGGGGCGTCAGGCGGCCTTCACGGGCACCGGCGCCGCGGCGCCCGCGAGGTCCGCCTGTGCGGCACTGTCATGCACGATCTTCCCGCCGAGCAGTACCACCACGCGGTCGGCCGAGGCGATCGTCTCGGGCCGGTGCGCAATGATGATGCGCGTCATGCGCAGGGATTTGATCACCGCATTGACCTCATGTTCCTTTTCCACGTCCAGGTTGCTGGTCGCTTCATCGAGGAACAGGATCTTGGGCCGCTTGTACAGGGCCCGCGCCAGCAGGATGCGTTGCTTCTGCCCGCCCGACAGCACCGTGCCCATCTCGCCGATCAGCGTGTTGTACGCCATCGGCATGGCCGAGATTTCCGCCGCGACCGCGGCCATCGCCGCGCATTCCTCGACCCAGGCGCGATCGGCCTGCGGGTCGAAGAAGCTGATATTGTCGGCAATCGATCCGGCAAACAGCACGTCGTCCTGCAGCACCGTGCCCACGGTGCGGCGCAGCGTGTCCAGGCCGTTCGACGCGACGCTCAAGCCGCCGATATGGACGCTGCCCGACGTGCTCGGCAAGATCCCCAGCAGCACGTTCATCAGCGTGGACTTGCCGCAGCCGGATGGACCGACGATGGCCACCGACTCCCCGGGCGCGATCGTCAGGTTGACGCCATTGATGACCATCGGCTCGTTCTCGGCATACCGGTAGCACAGCTCGCGCAGTTCGATCGCCGGCTCGACGTCCATCGCGGCGTCGCCGTGCAGGCCGTGTTCTTCTTCCGGTTTGGTCAGGACGATGTCGGACAGGCGTTCACCCTGGAGCCGCAGCATCTTCAGTTCGAACAGCTTGTCGATCAGCGAGCTGACGCGCCCGTCGAACTGCCCCTTGTAGGCAATGAACGCCATCAGCATGCCGACGCTGAAACTCCCGTCCAGCACGAGCGTGGCGCCCAGCCAGATGATGAGGATGTTCTCGATACCGAACAACACGCCGTTCATCGACCGGTACAGCAGGATAATGCGTTGCGTGCGCAGGTCGGCATTGACCTGGTCGACCAGCAGGGTGAGCCAGCTGGCGCGCCGCACATCCTCGCGCTGGAACAGCTTGATGGCCTTGACGCCACGGACGGTTTCCAGGAAGTGGCTCTGCTGCTTGGCCGCGTGGATGATCTGTTCTTCGGTCGCGTCGCGCAGCGGGCGATACCATGCCCACCGGCCCAGGGCGTACAAGCTCATCGTTCCAACGGCGATCCAGCCCAGCAGGGGACTGTAGAGGAACATCATGAACAGGGTCACCACGGTCATCAAGCCGTCGAGTATGCCTTCTAGGAAGGCGGTGCTCAGCCCCCGCTGGATCTGGTCGATGGCGCCGAAGCGCGAGATGACGTCCCCCAGGTGGCGTTTTTCGAAATACTCGACCGGCAGGCGCACCATGTGGCTGAACACATTGGCGCGCCACTGGATGTTCAGCGTCGTGCTCATGTAGATCAGCACCCAGGAACGCACCGTCGTGATGACCTGCTGCATCAGCATCAGCAGGCCGAAACCCAGCGCCAAGGTCGTCAGCAGCGTGCGGTCGGCCGCGACGATAACGTCGTCGAGTACCCACTGCATGAAGAACGGCGTCACCAACGCAAACACTTCCATTGCCAGCGCCA
Source organism: Pseudoduganella buxea (assembly GCF_009720835.1). Classification (GTDB taxonomy): domain Bacteria; phylum Pseudomonadota; class Gammaproteobacteria; order Burkholderiales; family Burkholderiaceae_D; genus Rugamonas; species Rugamonas buxea. Next base: position 9,816 of record NZ_WNKZ01000072.1, on the reverse strand, counting down.
GCAGCAGGATCTGCGCGAACGAGCGCCGCAGCCCGTCGATATTGCCCATCAGGCTGCGCAGCTTGACGGGCTGCGCCCTTTTCCGGGGGCTGAAATCGGTCGCCGGCCACAGTTCCAGTGCGACGCCGGTAAACGACTTGGACGCCTCGTCCGGCGATATCTTGCGCAGGCCGAACGCCGGATCGTGGATCGTCAATACGCCCTTGGCGCTGACGGCCTTGAGCACGACGAAGTGGTTGAAATTCCAGTGCAGCACGCACGGCAGCTTGAGCTTGGGGATGTCGTCGAGCTCCAGCTTGAGCGCGCGCGTGCCCAGATGCATGCGTTCGCCGATCTTCACCAGGTGCATCAGCGTCGCGCCCTTCAGCGACACGGGATGCTGGCGCCGCAGCGCGGCCAGCTCGGTGCCGTTGCCATGGTAGGCCGCCACCATCGCCAGGCACGCCAGGCCGCATTCGGTTGCCTCGGTTTGCAGGATCACGGGCATTCGCCTGCCGAAGCCGAATGAAAGGTCGTTCAGTAAAGACATGGTATCAACACTTGGTGCGGTGAAAAGGCAAGGCGGGAATCGGCGCGTGTCACAAGTGGCCGGTCATGCTGAACAGCGGTTCGAGCACCCATTCGTACAGGCGGCGCGTGTCGCGCAGCACATCGGCATCGAGCAGCATGCCTGCCTGGATTGCCTGCTGCTTGCCGTACGCCGTGACCGACTGCCGTTCCAGCCTGACCGTGACCAGGTACAGCGGCGAACTGCCCGCGCCATTGGCGGCGAACCAGCCCAGGCCGCTCAATTCGTTGGACGGCAGGGCGGTCTTGGAGACGGAAACCACCCGGCCACGCGCATGGCCGAATTTCTGATAGGGGTAGGCCTGATAGCGCAGCAGCACCGTGTCACCCGGCTGGACGAAGCCGATCGCGCTGCTCGGCGCATACAGGTGAGCCTGCATCAGCGCCCCCGCCGGCACCACGCTCACCAGTGGGCGCGAGCCATCGACCGCCTGGCCTGTCTCGACGGCAACCGCCGTGGCGATGCCGTCTTCGGGCGCCGTGACCACCAGTCGCCGCCGCGCTTCGCTCTCGGTCAGTTCCTCGCCCGTGCTGGTGAGCTGGCGTGCGATCTGCGCCAGCAGGTTCTGGTCGCGCAAGGGCGCGCTGGCCCGTGCATTTTCCTGGCTGACCAGTTCGCGCCGGCCGCTCAGGCGGTCCCGTTCGAGGGCCTGCAGGCGGCTGCGCTGGTCGAGCAGGTCCGCCTGCTTTTGCTGCACCTGCTCCTTCGATACGAAGGACTTCGCCAGCAACTCTTCGCTGCGCCGCACGGTTTCTTCGGCAAGCTGCACGCGGCTGCGCTGGCCTTCCAGCTGGTTCTCGATCTTGGCCAGTTCCGATTCCAGGCCGGCGATCTTGCGGTCCAGCGCAACGCGCTCTTCCAGCTGCAATTGGCCCGTCTTGTCCAGTTCCTTGCGCAGGGACTGTTCGCGCATCTCGATCTTGCGGCTGATCGCCGCCTGGATGTCGCTCTGCGTACTGCTGCTGCGCTCGCCGGAAACGACAAACAGGACATCGCCGCGCCGCACCCGCTGGCCTTCGTGCACGCGCTTTTCCAGCACGATGCCCGCCTGCGACGCATACACCTTGACGAGGCCGCGATCCGGCACGAGCTGTCCGCCGACGGTGCTGCGCTTGGTGTAGGTGCCGATGCACAGGAAGGCGACGATGATGGCGGCCGCGCCGACGGCAAGTGCCGTCAGCACGGCAAAGGAAAGGGGACGGATCAGGATGATTTCGCCCAGCCACTTGACTTGGCGGGCGTTCAGGGCTGCGGGACGGAACAGGGACATCGCGATTCAACTATGAAATATGGCCGGCGAACGTGCGCCGCGCCGGTCCGGGCGCCAGCCGGAAAAAGACGGCGACTGTAGCAGAGCGTTTAGCTTTTTTGCAATAATTTTTCTGTATTTTCGTCAACTGATGTTTAAATGGGACACTGTAAGTATTTTTAAATTAATAATTGTTTTCGGCGCATGCCCTACCTATAATTCGCCCGCTTTCAAGCGTTGCCGTTACCCCGGTTGCGCTACGGACATTCGCCGCCACGACCACGCGCTGCGCTGATTATTTCTTGCCTCATTTGCCTCGATGATTTTGCAATGGTATCTGCCGCCTTATCCCTGCTGCCGGAAAACGTTTTAAGCAGAAATCCCATTGTCTATTTCCTTCTGACGGACCGCTTCCATGCGGCGGGCGGTGCTGCCTGGCCTGTTTCCACCGGCGAAAACGTGGGAAAGTTCCACGGCGGTAATTTCTCCGGTATCACCGAGAAAATACACGCAGGGTGGTTCGGTGCCCTCGGCGTCAATGCCATCTGGATCAGCGCGCCGTACCAGCAGATTCTCGGCCCGGCCACCGTCGACCCGTTCGAACATTACGCCTATCACGGCTATTGGCCCCTGGACTTCACCGTGCCCGATGCGCGCTTCGGCACCGGCGCGGAGTTCGGTGCGATGGTGGACGCGGCGCACGCGGCGGGCATCCGGGTCGTGCTCGATGTCGTGATGAGTCATCCCGGCTATTTCGACCCGCCGTCGCTGCGGGCGACCTGCGCCGATGGCGCGCTGGCGGAACCCGCCGCGCTGCGCGCGCGCTGGTGGGGAAGCGATTGGGTCTGCATGCCGGGCGAAGGCGATACGGTGCCGGCACCGAATGCGCCGACGCCGCCGGGCCATGGCCTGGCACGCTTCCGCACCGAATCCGAGCACCACGTCACGCTGCCCGCTTTCCTGGCCGGCAAAGCCGACAGCGGCGCCGTTCACGAAACTGCCACCACGGTGCGCGGCTACCTGATCGGCTGGTTGAGCGCCTGGGTACGCACCTACGGCATCGACGGCTTCCGCTGCGACTCCGGCAAGCATGTGGACCTGCGCACGTGGCGCGAACTGAAACAGGCGTGCGTGACGGCACTGGCCGACTGGAAGGCGCGCCATCCGGCCAAGCGGATCGACCAGGCCCCATTCTGGATGACGGGCGAAGTGTTCGGTAACGGCATCGCGCGCAACGACTACCACGACAGCGGTTTCGATTCGCTCATCAATTTCAGCTTCCAGCATGAGATCGCGACCATCTTCGGCGATACCGACACGGGCGAGGACTATCCGCGCAGCCTGGCGCTGCACCGGCTCGACCGCCTGTACGCACGCTATGCCACGACTCTTGCCGCTGGGCATCAAGTCCTGTCCTACCTGTCGTCGCATGACACGGTCCTGTGCGACCAGGCGCGCACTCCCTATGCGGCGGCTGCGCTGATGCTGGCGCCCGGCGGCGTGCAGATCTTCTATGGCGACGAAAGCGGGCGCCAGCACGGCCCCGACACACCCGTCGATCCCGCCCAGGCCGCCCGCTCGGACATGAACTGGGCGACGCTCGACCCGGCGCGGCTGGCGCACTGGTGCCGGCTGGGGCAGTTCCGCAGCCGCCACCCCGCCATCGCGACGGGTGTGCACACCCGGCTGTGCGTCGATCCCTATGTTTTCTCCCGGACCCTGCCGGACAGCGGCGACGCGGTGCTGGTCGTCCTCTGCCATGTTGGGGCTCTCGACCTCCTGGTCGAGAGCGTGTTCGAGGAGGGCACGCGCCTGCGGGACGCCGATGGCGAGCGCCACTACACGGTGTGCGGCGGCCGCGTGCAGGTCGACATCGACGGCATCCTGTTGCTGGAGCGCGCATGAGCGCCCCGCCCATCAAGGTGTTGATGTTCGGCTGGGAATTTCCGCCCAATATCAGCGGCGGCCTCGGTACCGCATGCCACGGCATCACGCGCGGCCTGGCCGAACTGGGCGGTATCGACGTCGATTTCATCATTCCAACCCGCCCCAATGGCGAGGACCAGGCGCACGTGCGGATCATTGCGTTGGCCGAGCCGGCCGCCTACCTGCCGGCGGCGGCCGGCGCCACGGTCCGCAAGCCTTACGGGCAGGACCTGATCGAAGCGGCGCGGGCCTATGCCGCACGGGTGCCCCAGCTGATCGAGGAACTCGGCAGTTTCGACCTGATCCATGCCCACGACTGGCTCACCTGCCAGGCTGCGATCAAGGCCAGGGACTTGACCGGCAAACCGCTGCTGCTGCACGTGCACTCGACCGAATACGACCGCAGCGGCGTGCACGCCAGCGCCGAGCTGGTGGGCCTGGAGCGCCAGGGCATGGAGGCCGCCGACCGTATCGTCGCCGTCAGCAATTTCACGCGCGACATCATCATCGAGCGCTACCGGCAGGACCCCGCGAAGGTCGTCACCGTCTACGATGCGGCCGATCCCTATGCGCGGTGCTTGCCGCTACGCCCGCTGGCGGCGCGGCCCCAGGTCAGCTTCCTGGGGCGGATCACCCATCAGAAGGGGCCTGCCTACTTCGTGCGCGCCGCCCAGCTGGTGGCGCAGCGCATGCCGGAGGTGCAGTTCGTGATGGCGGGCAGCGGCGACATGCAGCCCGCCATGCGCGCCCTGGCGGCGGAACTCGGCCTGGAGAAATCCATGTTCTTCCCCGGTTTCCTGGTGGCGGACGAAGTCCGGCACCTGCTGCAACGCTCGGCCGTCTATGTGATGCCGTCCGTGTCGGAGCCCTTCGGTATTTCGGCGCTCGAAGCCATGGATGCGGGCGTGCCGACGGTGCTGTCGAAGCAGTCGGGCATTGCCGAAGTGGTCGGGCATGCCTGCAAGGTCGACTACTGGGATGTCGCGGCATGCGCCGAGGCCATCCTGACCCTGCTGACGGACAGGGCGCGCGCGGCCGCGATGGTGCGGGGTGCCCATGACGATATTGCGGCCCTGACGTGGAAAGGCTGCGCGCGCGCCCTGGCTGGCATTTATGCGGAAATGTCCATGGCTGGTCGGAAAACGTCGCCTGTCACGCCGGCACCGGTCGGCACGGCACGATGCAATGGCGCGCTGATATAAAAGCATAAAAGGCGATAACAGAAAAAATGCGCTGAAAGCGTAAAAAAGACATGAAAAGAATTGACGTATTTAACCGTTGCCGTTAATCTTTTAAAAAGTAAATATATAAGCAGGTAATTTTTATTGTCGCGAATGGATTATTCGCGAGGCAGGTTTGTGCTGCGGTTTATTTATCTGGCGAATGCCGGAAGATATTCCCGCAGCGTGAAGTGGTTCGTCGACACTTATCGACGCTTTTAAATGAAGTATTGGGAAATAAAATGCAAGTTTTGTCCGTAAACGAATTCCAAGAAGTCGCTGGTGCTGATGCTCCTTTCGGTTGCTCGAACAGCATGACCTCGTCGCAATACTCGAGCGCTGCCGGTTTCTGGGGCGGCGTTGGCATGATGGGCGCAGCCTTCAGCGGCACCGGCCTGGGCTTCGGCGTGGCAGCTGCCGGCGGCGCAATGTACGCCTACAACTCGTACTGCTCGTGGTAATAAGCTTCATCGGGTAAGAATAATTTGCCGGCATTTCGGCATCAATAAAAAATTAGAGGAGTACACAATGCAAGTTTTGTCCGTAAATGAATACCAGGAAGTCGCCGGCGCAGATGCACCTTGGGGCTGCTCGAACAGCATGACCTCGTCGCAATACTCCAGCACCGCCAACTTCTGGGCTGGCGTGGGCAGCGTGGGCGCCGTGTTCTCGAGCACCGGCCTGGGTGCTGGCGTAGCCTTCGCAGGCGGCGCAATGTACGCCTACAATTCGTACTGCTCGTTCTAAGCGTTTTATCGGTGGGCACCACGACGGTGCCCACTATATCGGTGGGCACCGTCGTGGTGCCCACTATTGTGAAGGTCATCCATGTATATAGCAGTTGATCGAAGCGGCGCCCAATGGCTGATCTGGGGCAGGCGCGGGTCGGTATCCGATCGCGTCAATGCCGCCAACCTTGCGCGGTTTTACGGCTCTCCACTTCTGTTCCTGGGCATCGACTGTCTGGCCTTCGCCGCGGCGATGGCCTGGCTCCTGCAAGATTTTCTTCCCGAATATATGTCTGTACAGGCACTGCCGCTGGTCGTCGCGCTGCTGCTGTCGTCCGGTGCCAGGGTATTCGGTCCCCGTTCCTCGGTGGCGCTGGCGCCCGCGAGCGAACGCGCGATTGACCCCTTGCTGCGCACGCACCTGGTATTGCTCGCCGCTACCTTGCTCTGTTTGTTGACGAAAATCGCCCTGCTGGGCCTGGCATTAGCGCGCTGACCGATCCACCATGTACAGCTTTGAAACGATTGTTGGCATCAATGGCATGTCCATTGATGCGGAGCAGAAATGCGCGATCATCGTGGGCTTGGTCGCGCAACTGATGGCGACGCAGCCGGATCGCTGCAAGCGGCTTGCACCGATGTTGCACGGGCTGGTTCCCGCCGCCCGCGCCAACCAGATCAAGCTCTATTTCGACCGCTTTGGCGTATTCATCGGTTATATCGCGTGGGCTACCTTGTCCGCCGAGACCGAGCACAAGATGCTGGCGGCCCCACCGTTCGAGCTGAGTGGGGCGGAGCGCACCTCCGGCACGAGCCTGTGGGTCACCGACTTCCACATCGCGGCCGGACATGTTCCGGCGGTGCTGGAAGATATGCGCGACCGCCTGTTCGCGGACGCCGACCAGGTCACCTACTTCCGCTTCAAGGGCCGCCGTCGGATCGCGAAACGCATTGGCCGCCATGGCCGCCACGCCTTTTTCGCCACCGCGGCCCGCCCAGCCCTGCCGTAACGCCTGGCCCTGCCGGCTTGCCCACCTACTCCACGCTACTGACGAACTATGCCAAGGGTCTTTTACACCTCCCACCATGCGGGATGGATGGCGATGAACAACGCGCTTCCTATCGGACAGGCATTGACGCTGCTCGGCCGCACGCAAAAATACGCTGAAGCGCCTTTGCCGCTGGCGCTGGCCGCCATCAAGCCCGCTATCGGACTCAAGCAGTTCCATATGCTCCACGCGCCCGACGGCAGCGCGTCGGCGCTACTGACCTGGGGATGGATCTCGGCATTTACGATGAACAGCGAACCGGTGCGACCGGTCTGCGCGCTGTCGCACGGCGAATGGAACGAGGGCGAACACCTGTGCATTTTCGATGTACTGGCGCCGCCGCACCTGGTTGCGCCGCTGTTGACCCACTTCTTCGACCACATCGCGGCGGACCACATGACCATTCACCTGTATCCATCGCTGCGCGATGCGCAGTCGTTGCGGTTCACCGCATGGGAAAGCGCCCATCGCGGCGCGCTGATCGCCAGCCTGGGGGGCGCATGAACGCGCGCGACGGCCGTCCCGGCATGGGTGCAACGGCGTTCGACCGCCTTCCCGGGCCGGTCGCGCTCGACCTGTTCGCCAGCGGCGCCTCTGCCGTGCCGGTGCAACTGCAGCGCGCGCCCGCGCCGCGCATGCTGTGGCTCAACGAGCGCGCCATGGCCGGCGATCCTGCCTATCACGCGCTGGGCCAGGACGCCGTTGCCTACGCCGCCCACCTGCTGGCTGCGTGCGCTTTCGTCGTGCCCGCGGCGCCGGCTGCCGCGGACACGGCCGGCGCCGAAGACTGGACGACCGCCCATGCCGACCGCTATGGCGGCCCCGGCATCGGCACCAACGGCGGCAGCGGCCGCACGGCGGTGGTGAACGGCTACCTGGTCAAGGGCGTGGGCAAGACGCCGCTCATCGGCATCGACGCCAACGCGGCCCATTCGAGTGGCGGGGCGTACCTGGAGGAAGCGGTGCGCGAGACGATTTTTTCTGAAATCGTCGAAGCGGAGTTTCCCGGTTCCGCCATTCCCACGCTGGCGATCATCGATACCGGCCTGGTCCAGGTATGGCAAGGCGAATTGACGACGTCGAGCGAAAAACGGGTCCTGATCGTTCGTCCGTGCATGCTGCGTCCGGCCCATTTCGAGCGCGCGCACAGCTTCCTGGCCGCCAATCCGACCGAAGGCGCCCTGGATTTCGCCCGCGTGCAGCAGGTGTTCCACGGCGTCGGCGCCTACTGCGGTGCCGGGCCGTTGCGCGACCAGTTCCTGGCATTCTTTTCCACCTGGGCGCAGCAGCTTGCCTACGCCTATGTGCATCGCCTGTCCCCGAGCGGCAATTCGACGTCGAATATCTGCTTCGACGGCAAGTTGCTCGACTTCGGCGCCTGCTCGTCGCTGCCCTCGTGGGCCCGTATCGTCATGGTGCATGGCAGTCCGCCCACCGGCGAGGAGTTCGACATCCTGGTGCAGTCCGCGCGCTCGCTGGCCTATTTCTTCGGCCGCTGCCACGACGGCGAGATGGGGCAGGACGGGTTTATCGCCCAGGTCCTGCAGGCGGCGCATGCAAGCTACCGGCGCACCCTGGCCGAGGAAGTGCTGCGCCTTTGCGGCATCCCGCGGCACCATGCCGCGGCTGCCGCAAGCGGCGCCGGGCAGGCGCGCATCGAGGCCATCGTGGGACGCCTGTTCGCCCACTATCGCAAGGAACGATTCGACATTGTCGACTTCACCCCGTCGTCGGCGGTGGCATGGGACCTGCCGGACGTCTGGTTGGCGCAAGCGCCTGAACACCTGAAGCCGTTGCGCGACCTGCTCGACGAACTCGCCACCGGTGCATCGGCCGATGCCGCCCGTCGGCGCTGCCGCTTCATTTCCCGCACGCGACCGGAGCTGTTCCGCGAGGAGATGAAGTACCGCTTGCTGGCAGCTATCAACCGGATCGTGCAGGCGGGGCATGCCGAACGGGCGCCGCTGACGGCCATGATCTGCGGCGCCGTCGCTGCCGGCCGGCGCGATGGCAGGCATGAGCCGGACCAGGCCGTGCCCTGCGGCTTTGCCGTCGCGCCGCAGTTTTCGCTTGCCCTGTTTGCCTGCACACGCTCCGGGTCGCATTTCGCCGCGATCGAGTGGGAAACACCGGCATATTTCGCCGCGCTTGGCATCACGACGGCTTCCTGCTGCGCCGACCGGCCGGGCTGCCTGCCGGTGCAGGACTGGGACCAGGCCGGCATCACGCTGGGCGGGGTGTCGCCGCTGCGGCTGGCTTGCGCGACTTCGGGATGGCAATGACGGCAGCCTTGGCTGCCTGAGAAGCCAGGCGCCTGCCGTCAGACGGCGGCGCCTTTCAGCATTTCGTCGCGCTTGCTGCGGTTGCGCCGCACGATGTACCAGACGATTGCCAGCGGGATCAGCACCGGCAGCAGGAAGGGCGCGGCCAATGCTGCAACCACCACGCAGCCCAGCCCCAGGCCGGCCAGCACCATCACGCCCAGGCCGGTGAACAGCACGCACAGGAACACGGCCACGGCCAGGATGATGACGGTGCCCAGCACCAGCCCGCCGCCGGCGAACAGCATTGCCAGCAGCACGCCCAGCGGGCCATCGACCTCGTCGCCGTCGAAGTGGACGTAGTAATCGTGCGCGTCGAGCGCATTGCACAGGGCGATCGACAGCAGGACGACGAGGGTAACGATCAGCAGCTTTCTCATGGTGGCTCCGGGCGCAAGTGGATTCGATGGAGCCACTGTAGGGGCCTGCGCGGGCCCACGCCACGGCCAGGCGACAAACTGCCGCTTTGGCCCGACGAACTGCAGGGGGACCGGGTCAGAATGCATGGCGCAAGCCGAGCGCCGTGGCCGACAGGCGGGCGCCTGTCGCGGCGGTGCCGCCGCTGTTGGCCGGATTGATCGCGAAGTCGTACGCACCCCGGGCCTCGTTGCGCAGCCGTGTGTGGTAGAGGTAGACGCTGGAACGGGGCGACAGCGTGTAGTCGTAGCCCAGCGTGGCGTGGACGGCGCCCGTGTCCGCGCCGGCGCGCACGAAGCCGATGGCCGCATCGGCGCCGCTGCCGTCGCCGGCGCGCG
>NZ_WNKZ01000071.1 GCF_009720835.1 Pseudoduganella buxea | reverse complement strand
GGTACTCGGCCGGCGCCAGCGTGCCCTGCCACGACGGTGCGCCGCCGGCCAGCGGGAAGGTGGCATCGGGCGCGCCCGGTCCCTGCGCACGGCGCGGCAGCGGGCCGGCGATGGTCCAGCCGATATTGCCGGCGGCATCGCCGGCGACGAAGTTCTGCGCCGGAATGCCGGCCGTGTTGGCGATGGCCAGCGCCTCGTCCAGTGTGCTGGCGCCCTCCAGCCGGCGCAGGTTGACGTTCACCAGCGCGCTTTCGTGGGCGATCCAGTGCACGGCAAAAGTGCGCCCGCCCGCCTTCAGCAAGGGCCCCAGCGACGTGTCGCGTACCGTCAGCGTTTCGGCCAGCGCCCCTTTCACGAGAATGGTTTCGGCATGCTCCGTCACCGTTTCCCAGCGCCCGTTCAACTGCACCTGGCCCGGGCGGACCGGGTCGAAGGACGCAGTCACCAGGTCCTGGTAGTCGCCGTAGCTGTTGGTGAAGGCCCACGCCACGTGGCCGTTGGTGCCGACGATGATGAAGGGGGTGCCCGGCAAGGTCACGCCGACCAGCCGCCGCGTGCTGCCGCTGCGGTCCGGCACCTGCAGCAGCGCGCGATACCACGTATTGGGCAGCTTGATCCCCAGGTGCATGTCGTCGGCCACGATGGCGCCGCCGCCCTTGCTGCGGCTGCCGGCGATGGCCCAGTTGTTGCTACCAATGGCCGAGCGGAAGTCGTCCGCCGCCAGCAGCGCGGCGTCGCGCGGGCCGGGCTGGCCCCACCACGACGGCGCCCGCGCCGGCACCGGCACCTCGGGCACGGGCGCGTCGGCCGCATCGAGCGGCGCATCCCAGCGGCTGGCCGGGGGCATCAGGAAAGCCAGTTGGGCCGCGTCGGCATGTTCGCGCATCCAGCCGCGCGACAGCTCGCGCCCCGTGGAATTGCCCTGCAGGTCCAGGTACATCGCGTACAGCGCCAGCAACGAATCGTGCGCCGACCAGGGCCGCGGTTTCATGCGCAACAGGCCATATTCGAAGGGACGCGTGCCCAGCGCGTTCAGGCCTTCGTTGACGCCGGCCGTGTAGCGCTCCAGCAGTTCGCGGTCGGCGGCCGGCAACTGGTGGTAGGCGGCGGCGGCGCGCGCGCGGAAGCGGTGCAGGCGGTGCTGGCGGTCTGTCGGCAGGGCCTTGGCGCCGAACAGTTCGGCCAGTTCGCCGGCCGCCACGCGGCGCAGCAGGTCCATCTGGAAGAAGCGGTCCTGGGCGTGGACGAAACCGGTGGCATAGGCCACGTCGAGGCGATGACTGCCGGCGATGGACGGCACGCCGCCCGCGTCGCGCTTGACGGTCACACCGGCATGCAGCCCGGCCACGGCACGCCGGCCATCCAGTTCCGGCAGGCTGCCGCGCAGGAAGAACCAGACGGTCAGCCAGGCCATCAACAGCAGCGCCAGCAGGGCCCATCCGGTGCGCTTGGCCCAGTGCCGGGTCGAACGCGGCCGCCCTCCGTTTTGCATCCTCGTCTCCGCACAGTTCATCTGCGGCGCATCTTGCCAGAAATCCAATGGGAGCGGAGCAAAAAAGTGCAGGCGCGCGGGTCGTCCGCCCCCCTTCTTGGCGACACGCATTTCCTGGAGTAAAGTAGCGTCATCCTGGATAAATACCGCGGTGTCCGCCGCCCCACGCCATCATGATCACACCCTCGCGCCCAGACAACGAAGGCCAGCGGCTCGCCGCATTGCAGTCCCTGCTGATCCTGGATACGCCGCCGGAAGAACGCTTCAACCAGATCGTCGAATTCGCCGCCCGCGAGTTCAAGGTGCCCATTGCCCTCATCACGCTGCTGGACACGGACCGCCAGTGGTTCAAGGCCAATATCGGCCTGGGCACGACCTGCCAGACCAGCCGCGACATCTCGTTCTGCGGGCACACCATCCTGCGCAGCGAGATCATGGTAGTGCCCGACGCACACCTGGACGTCCGCTTCCACGACAACCCGCTGGTAACGGGCTACCCCCATATCCGCTTCTACGCGGGCGCGCCGCTGGTGCTCTCCACCGGCTATGCCCTGGGCAGCCTGTGCATCATCGACACGGTGCCGCGCGACCCGGCCACGATCGACCTGGCCATGCTGTCGACCCTGCGCCACCTCGTCATGCGCGAACTGGAACCGAAGGCCGACGCAGCTTGACACCGCCGTTCAGCCGCGCCGGCACCAGCGCAGCGCAATGGCCTTTTCGCGCCACACGATGCGGCGCGGCCGGAAGCGCCACAGCCGCTCCGCGCCAGCCAGGCCGGCGGCCGCGGCGCCATCGAGCACGACCTCGACCTCCCCTGTCATCTGCAGCAGGTGGCCGTGCTCGAAATCGACGAACAGCAGCCCCGCGCGGCCGTTCAGCAGCATATTGCCCAAGGTATTGAAGAAGCGGTTGCCGGCGTAATCGGGTACCGTCAGCACGCCATCGGCGCCCACCTGGACGAAGCCGGCCGGGCCGCCCCGGTGCGACACGTCGACCTTGCGGCCGGCCGCGCCGTCGGCATGGCTGGCCACGAAGAACGTGCCGGCGTGCGCGATCAGCGCCAGCGCCCGGTCGTCCAGCGCGGCCAGCTCCGTGACGGCGCCGGGCGCTTCCTCCACCCATTCAAAATCGCGCAAGTGGATGTATTGCGGGCAGTTGCCGAAGGATTCGCCCACTGTCAGCGAGTACGCGCCCGGCGCCATGCGCCGCAAATTGCCGTTGACGCGGTTGCGCCGGCGCGTATGCAGTTCGATGCCCAGCAGGCCCACCGCGGCGCCGTCGTCCAGGCCCGCCTCGGCCGGATCGCTTGGCACAGCAGGCAGCGCCAGGCGCAAGGTACCCGACTCCGGCGACGTCATGAAGCCCGGCGCGCCGGTGCGCAAGGTGGCCCAGGGCGCGCCGGAATCGTCGACGGTGCCCAGCACAACGAAAGGCAGCTGGGCGAAAAAGTCGCGGTGCTGGTCCGGCATGTAAGGTCGCACCACCTTGCGGCCGATTTCCTCCATCCGCTCCTGCGCGCCGATGCTGCGCTGGATGGCCCGTTCGCCGTCGTGCCACGGCGAGTCCTGGCGCGTATCCATGATGGCCTACGCCGCCAGGCCGACGGGCGTCTGCACGAACGGCACGAAGCCGGGCAAGGCCTCGATGCGCGCCAGCCAGGCCCGCACTGCCGGATACGGCGCAAGGTCGATGTAGCCTTCGGGTGCGCGGGCGGCGTAGCTGTACAGGGAAATGTCGGCGATGCTGGGCTCCGGCGTGGCAAGCCACTCGCGTCCCGTCAATGCGGCGTCCATCAGCGCCAGGGTGCGCTGGCCCCGCGCCACCAGCGGCGCCATGTCGTCCGGCCGACCGAACAGCTGCACGATGCGGGCGGCGGCCATGCCGAAGGCCACGTCGCCCGCCGCCACCGACAGCCAGCGCTGCACGGCCGCTTCCAGCAGCGGGTCCGTGGGCAGCCACTGCGGCCCGTGGCGGCGCGCAACGTAGACCAGGATGGCGTTCGAATCGGCGATGACGTGGCCGTCGTCCTCCAGCACGGGCACCTGGCCGAAGGGATTGATGGCCAGGAATGCCGGCGACTTGTGTTCGCCCCGTGCCAGGTCGACCTGCACCAGTTCGAAGTCGAGGTCCAGCAGGGACAGGAAGGCATGCACGCGGTGGGCATGGCCGGAAATGGGATGGTAGTGGAGCTTCATGGTCTTCCTCGCGGTGGGATGGATGGGTTCATTGTGAACGCATCACCCCACGACCGGAATCCCCATCGGCGGCAATTGATTATTCCGCGCGGCGCAATGATGTACCCGCTAGAGCACCTCGAACAGCAGCAATTGCGTCACTTCCGCGGGGTTGAAATTGTCGTCCGAGATAAATGCCAGCGTGGCGTGCCCGTTCGGCAGGCGCGGCCCCCAGCCGATGCCTTCGAGGTTGTCCAGCACGGGCAAGTGCAAGGTGTTCAGGTCCAGCACCAGGCGCTTGCGGGCCGGCGCGATGGCGGCACCCAGCAAGGCAGGTATCCGCGCCACGTCGGTGGCGCCCCGCACATCCATCTCGTACAGGCGGATATGGTTGCGGTACTTGCCGTCGTCGCCCTGCACGGCCGCGCGCTCCAGCACCAGCAAGGTGTGCTCGCCCGAGGCGAGGATTTCGGAGATGCCGTTTTCGGCCAGCTTTCCGGCACCCGGCGCCGAGGGGATCGGGTCGACCGGATAGGCATACTGGGCCAGTAGCCGGCCGTCGCGATCGAGCCGGCTGATGCGGCTGAGCGCACCGGTGGCCGGTGTCGGCACGGGGCCGTCCTGGACCAAGGGCGCTTCGAGGGCCAGCCACAGGCTGTCGCCATCGGCCGCGAAGCACAGCCCTTCCAGGTTCAGGTTATTGCGCGCGCCCGTCTTGTCGTCCCGCGACAGGCGCAGCATCGGCGGCAGCGGCAGGCTGCCCAGGAAGCTGCCGTCGGCGGCGGCATGGCGCACGGCCGGCTCCATGCCGATGCGCAGGTCGCCTTCGCTGGTGTACCAGATGGACCCGTCGCGGGGATCGACGCGCACCGATTCGGGATCGAGCACGGTGCCGCCGCTCTTCGCAAAGGCTTTCAGGTCCGGATGCGGCGTGCCGTCCTGCTGCAGCAACACGCCCATTTGTGTCAGCGTCAGGGCCGTGAAGGCCCCGCCCTCAAGCGTGCCGCGGGCCCGGTAGAAGCGCGCCGGCTCCAGGTTCGAGCGGTCGTCGCTGAGCAGCACCCAGGTGGCGTCGCCGGCGTCGTAATCGATGCCGGACAGACCGCCCACCGGCGTGCCGGCGAAGGGCTGCTTCAGGCCGATGCGCTGCTCGCCGATGAACCGCAGCGACGTGACCTTGGGCGAGATACCTTGCAGCACCGGCTCGCTCGCCGTGGCGCAGGCGCCCAGTAGTCCCGCCATGACCAGGGTAGAGACCAGCGTGCTCAAACTCTTCATGGTGTTCCGTTAAAATTGCGCTAACGCGACATTATGCCCGATCGAACACGGCAGTCCGTTCAACGATGGGCGCCGTGCAGGCGCCGGTGCATGCTGCGCAAGGTCAGCCACACGCCCGCCGCCACCACCGGCACGGCCAGGCCGATCAGCGCATCCGGGCTGGCGACCAAGCCCAGCACCTTGGCGCCCTTGACGGAGTAGCCGATCAGGCCCACCACGTAATACGAGATGGCCGCCACCGACAGGCCCTCGACAGCCTGCTGCAGGCGCAGCTGCTGGGCCGCCCTGGCATTCATCGACTGCAGGATCTGCCGGTTCTGCGCTTCCTGCACGATGCCCACGCGGGTGCGCAGCAGGTCGTTGCTGTTGGCGATGCGGCGCGCCAGCGCATCCTGGCGCGCCGCCACGGCTTCGCAGGTGCTCATGGCCGGCGCCAGGCGGCGCTCCATGAATTCCTCCACCGTCGGCACGCCTTCGATGCGGCTTTCGCGCAGCTCGTCGATGCGGGCGTTCACCAGGCGGAAGTAGGCTTTCGAGGCGGCGAAGCGGTAGCTGTTCTCCAGCGACAGCTTCTCGATACGGGCCGCCAGGTGCGTGATCTGCTGCAGCAGGGCCTGTTCGGTGGTGCCGTCCGACTGCAGCAGCGCCTCCGTCAGTCCGGCCAGCTCGCGCTCGACGGCGTTCAGTTCCGGCACGGCGCGCTGGGCCGCGGGAAGGCCCAGCAGGGCCATCATGCGGTAGGTTTCGATTTCCAGCACGCGCTGCACCAGGCGGCCGGCCTGCTGCGCGCGCATGTCGACATCGCGGATGACGAAGCGGGAGAAGCCGCCGGACTGGATCAGGAAGTCCGACCACAATTCTCCCCCCTGCATGACGCGGCTGCCGGCCAGCGACACGCCCTCGAACAGGTCCGGCGCGGCGCCGGCTTCGCCACCGCGCAGCAGCAGCACGTGGGCAGCGACCATCACGCGCCCTTTCAGCGACAGCAGCCATTGCTGCGGCAGCAGCGCATCGGGCATGTCGCCGAATCCCACTTCGCTGCCGCTGGCGGCGAAGGTGTAGGTGGCGAACTCCGTGTGCAGTTCCCACTTCAGGCGCAGGCGGCCGAAGTCGTGATAGAAGTAGCTGGCGTCGCGGCTGGGCGCAGCCACGCCGAAGTGGGCGCACAGGCTGGCCAGCAGCTCGTGCTGGGCCTGGGCATTGCCGTCGCGCGCGGACGATCCGGCGTACACGGCCAGGTGCGACACGCGCTCCGGCGCGTGCAGCTTCAGAAAGGGCCGCGAATGCAGTTCGGCCGCCAGCGGCACGCGCTGCGGATGATTCAGGCTGGAGAACACGAGCGACATCGGACCACCTTTCCCTCTTGAAGACTATACGGCGTTCAGTACACTTCCTTGGCGGCGTTGCGCACCGCCGTCAGCAGCAGGTTGGCGCCTGGCGACAGCAGGTGATCGTGCTGGCGGATGATGCCGAAGGCATCCATCTTGAACGGCAGCTCGATCGGCAGGATCGCCAGCACGTTCAGGGATTGATAATACCGTGCCACGTCGATGGGCATCACGTGCAGCATGTCGGTCTGCGCCAGCAGCGCCGTGATCAGCAGCAGCGCCGTGCTGTCGACGACGTTGGCGGGCGGCTCCAGTCCGGCGCGGCGGAACATCATGTCGCAGCGGTGCCGCAGGATGCTGCCCTGAGGCGGCAGTACCCAGCCCAGGCCTGCCAGGTCGCGCAGCTGCAGCGCGTCGTTCGACAGCAGCGGATGGCCGGGGCGCGCCACGGCGCACGCCGGCTCCTCGGTCAGTTCCTCATAGATCAGGTGCGAGCTGTTGTCCCGCTCCAGGATGCGCCCGATCATGAAGTCCAGCGTGCCCCGCTCCAGCATGTCGAGCAGCGTATTGGACGATTCCAGGTGCACGCCGATGCGCAGCAGCGGTGCCTGCTGCTTGATGCGGGCGATCGCCTGCGGCAGCAGCGACATGGCCGGCGTCATGATGACACCCACTTCGACCTGGCCGACCAGGCCGGATTTGAGTGCCATCACGTCGTCATGCGCCAGCGACAGGCTGGTGAGGGCCATGCGGGCGTGGCGGATCATGGTTTCGCCGTACAGGGTCGGCTCCATGCCACGCGGCAGCCGGTCGAACAGCTTCACGTCCAGCATCTCCTCCAGGTCCTTGATCTGCTTGGAGGCAGCCGGTTGCGTCATGTGCAGCACTTCGGCGGCACGGTGGATATTGCGTTGTTCGTCCAGCGCGATCAGCAGCAGCAGCTGGCGTGTCTTCAGGCGGGCGCGCAGAAACCAGTTCGGGTTGAGTGTATCCATCGGCAGATCATAACATTGGCCGCCGGGCGGCCATGACGGGCGGCGAAAAACCAGCCGGGGATTTTTCGCGCCCTGGGAGGCGGCCGCCATGGCGGCCGTGGGAAGGAACTAGCGGCAGCCGGGGCTCGGGTTGGCGGCCGGACCTTCGGCCGTCTGCGGCACGAAAGCGATGGTGCCGTCGGCGTTGTAGCGCAGCTCCTCGACGGCGGCCGAACGGCGCCACTCGCCGCCACCTGGCAGCTTGTCGTTATGGTAGAAGATGTACGACTTGCCGTTGAAGTCGACGATGGCATGGTGGATGGTCTTCACGACGGCATTCTTCTTCATGATGACGCCCCGGTAGGTCCACGGCCCCGTGGCGCTGGGCCCGGTCGCATACGCCGTCTCTTCCGGGAACTCGCGCGAGTAGCTCAGGTAATAGGTGCCCTTGTGCTTGTGCAGGTAGGCCGCTTCCGTGAAGTTGTCGATGCCCTGGGTGTGGATCGGGCCATCGAGTTCGATCATGTTCGGTTTCAGCTTGGCCCACTTCAGCACCCGGTTGCCCCAGTACAGGTAGGCCTGGCCGTCGTCGTCGATGAACACGGCCGGGTCGATGTCGTCCCAGGGAATATCGGACTCCTTCGTCATGTCGTTGGTGACGATGGCGCTGCCGCGGGCGTCCTTGAACGGGCCAGTCGGGCTGTCCGCCACGGCCACGCCGATGGCCTTGCCGGGAATGGTGGCATGGTCGACCGTCGAATAGAAGTAGTACTTGCCGTCACGCTTGGTGATATCCGAGGCCCACGCATCGGCGCGCGCCCAGCCGAAGGTCTTGACGGACAGCGGCGCGCCGTGGTCCTTCCAGTTCTTCATGTCGCAGGTGGAGTAGACGCGCCACTCCTTCATCAGGTAGTCCTTCGCGTCCGCCGCCGCGTCGTCCTTGCCGACGTACAGATAGACGCGGCCGTTGTCGACCAGCGCGGCTGGATCGGCCGTGTACAGCTTTGGGAACAGGGGATTGGCGGCGGTCGCACTGGCGTGCAGGGCCAGCGATGCGGCAGCCAGGGCGGCCGCAACGAGGGTCTTCTTCAACATGGAGTCTCCTAGGTTTTAACGCGCGCCGACAGCAGGCGCTGTACGACGCAGAACAGGAACAGCAGCGCACCGATGACGATCTTGGTCCACCAGGACGACAAGGTGCCGTCGAAGGCGATCAGGGTCTGGATGGTGCCCAGCACCAGCACGCCCGACAGCGCGCCGGCCACATAGCCGTAGCCGCCGGACAGCAGGGTGCCGCCGATGACGACGGCCGCGATGGCATCGAGCTCGGTGCCCTGCGCGTGCTGGCCATAGCCGGACAGCATGTAGAACGCAAACAGCACGCCGCCCAGCGTCGCGCAGAAGCCGCTGAAGGCATACACGAGGATGCGGGTGCGGCCCACGGCCAGGCCCATCATCAGGGCCGACTGCTCGTTGCCGCCGATGGCGTAGACGGCGCGGCCGAAGGCGGTGCGGCGCGACACCCAGATCGTCACGGCCAGCAGCAGCAAGGCGATCAGCGCGCCCACGGACAGGAAGCCACCCAGAACGGGCACCTGCATCTGCGAGATGGCGACAAAGGCCGGGTCGTCGATGGTGATCGATTCGATGCTGATCAGGTAGCACAGGCCACGGGCCAGGAACATGCCGGCCAGCGTGACGATAAAGGGCTGGAGCTGGAAGAAGTGGATCATCGCACCTTGCGCGGCGCCGAACACGGCGCCGATGACCAGCACAGCGGCGATGACGGCCGCCGGCGGCCAGTGCGCGCTGCCCAGCAGCCAGGCAGCCACCATCGTGGTGAGCGCCAGCACGGAGCCGACCGACAGGTCGATGCCGCCGGACAGGATGACGATGCCCATGCCGACGGCGATCACCAGCAGGAAGGCATTGTCGATCAACAGGTTCAGCATGACCTGCCAGGACAGGAAGCCCGGATAGGCTGCGCCGCCCGCCACCAGCAGCACGGCCAGCAGCACCACGGTGACGACGGAAGTGAAGTATGGAGCGCCCGGCAGGGCGCGCGCGGAGTTCAGCACGGCGTTCATGCGCGGCCCTTCCACAGTTTCTTGAAGCTGCTCGACTGCGACAGGCAGACGGCGAAGACGACGATGGACTTGACCACCATGTTCACTTCCGGCGGCACGCCCAGCGAATAGATGGTGTACGTCAGCGTCTGGATGATCAGCGCGCCGATCATGCTGCCGGCCAGGCTGAACTTGCCGCCGGCCAGCGACGTGCCGCCCAGGGTCACTGCCAGGATGGCGTCGAGTTCGAGCAGCAGGCCGGCGTTGTTGGCGTCCGCGCTCTTGATGTTCGACGCGATCATCAGGCCCGCCAGGCCGGCGCAGGCCGAGCAGAACACGTAGACGAAGAAGATCAACGTAGCGGTGCGCACACCGGCGAGGCGCGCCGCGACGGGATTGATGCCGACGGCCTGGATGAACAGGCCCAGGGCCGTTTTCTTCAGCAGCAGCCCCACCACCAGCAGCACGGCCGCGACGATCCACAAGGCGAACGGAAGGCCCAGCAGGTAGCCGCTGCCGAGGAAGAAGAAGGGCTGGTAATAGACGGTGACGATCTGGCCGTCCGTCAGCAGCTGCGCCAGGCCGCGGCCTGCCACCATCAGGATCAGGGTGGCGACGATGGGCTGCAGCTTCAGGCCCGCCACCAGCACGCCGTTCCACGCGCCGCACAGCACGGCCGCCCCCAGCGCGGCGGCCAGGGCCAGCGCCATCGGCGTGTTGGCCACGTACTCGGGCACGCCGTTGTTGACCACCATCGTCCCGCCAATCAGCATGGCGGCCATCGTGCCGGACAGGGCCACGACGGCGCCCACGGAGATGTCGATGCCGCGCGTGGCGATCACCAGGGTCATGCCCAGCGCCGCCAGCATCAGCGGCGCGGCGCGGTTGACGATGTCGACCAGCGGGCCATACAGGTGGCCGTCCCGCAATTCCAGCGTGAAGAAGCCGGGAATGAAGATCAGGTCCAGCAGCAGCAGGGTGGCCAGCGCCAGCAGCGGCTTGGCCAGCGGGTGGCCCAGCAGGCTGCCGAAGCCGGCACGGGGCGCGGCATTGGCCGGCTCGCTGCTGGCACGGGGCGGGTCGGCCGGTTTCATTTGCGCGGCGCTCATGCCGGGGCTCCTTGTTCGCCGCCGCCGGCGATTACCTGCAGCACCGACTGTTCATCGAGCTCGCCGCGGCGGTATTCGCCACAGGCCTTGCGGTCGCGCATGACGACCATCCGGTCGCTGCAGCGCAGTACTTCCGGCAGCTCGTACGAGATAAAGAGGATCGACAGGCCCTTGCGGCACAGCGTGGTGACATAATCCATGATTTCCTGCTTGGCGCGCACGTCGATGCCGCGCGTCGGTTCGTCCAGGATCAACAGCTTCGGGTCGGTCGCCAGCCAGCGTGCCAGCAGCACCTTCTGCTGGTTACCGCCCGAGAGGGTGCCGATCGGGGTTTCGATACTGGCCGTCTTGATGCCCAGCCATTTCACATAGTCCGTGGCCAGCTGCTGCTGGCGCTTGAGCGGAATGGCGCGCAGCATGCCTGTCTTGGCCTGCAGCGCCAGGATCAGGTTCTCGCGCACGGACAGGGTCAGGATCGCGCCTTCGTGCTTGCGGTCTTCCGAACAGAAGCCGACGCCGGCGGCAATGGCGTCGCGCGGCGTGGCGAAGACACCGTCCCGGCCGCCGATGGCGATGCTGCCGCCGTCGGCCTTGTCGGCACCGAACAGCAGGCGCGCCAGCTCGGTGCGCCCGGAGCCCAGCAGGCCGGCAAGCCCCAGCAGCTCACCCTTGTGGATGGTGATGTCGACCGGTGCCAGCACGCCCTTGCGCGACAGCGCGCGTGTGGCCAGCAGGGTTTCGCCCTGTGCCACTTGCGCCGCCTGCAGCGCTGCCTCCGCCGGTTCGGGCGCGGCCGGCGCGCCCACCATCTTGTTCACCAGGGCCAGGCGCGACAGCGCGCTGCACGGGTACTCCCCTTCCCGCTCGCCGTTGCGCATGACGGTGATGCGATCCGAAATGGCGTAGGTCTGGTCCAGGAAGTGGGTAACGAACAGGATTGCCATGCCCTGCTCGCGCAGGCGGCGCAGCACGCGGAACAGCAGCTGCACTTCCGCTTCGTCCAGGCTGGACGTGGGTTCGTCCAGGATCAGTACCTTGGCCGAGATGTTCAGCGCGCGCGAGATCGCCACCATCTGCTGGATCGCCAGCGGGTAGTGCGACAGGGGCTGCGTGACTTCGATGTCGATTTCCAGCTGGCGCAGCAGCACTTCGGCGTCGCGCCGCATGGTGGCCCAGTCGATGCCGAACAGCTTTCTCGGATAGCGGCCGATGAAGATATTCTCCGCCACCGACAGGTTCGGGCACAGGTTAACTTCCTGGTAGACGGTGCTGATGCCCAGCTGCTGCGCCTCCAGCGTGGAGGTGGGGCTGACGGGGCGGCCGTCCAGCACGATGGTGCCGGCGTCCGGCGTGTAGACGCCCGTCAGCACCTTGATCAGGGTGGACTTGCCGGCGCCGTTCTGGCCCATCAGGGTGTGCACCTCGCCCGGATACAGGCGCAGGCCCGCGTCGGACAAGGCCTTCACGCCGGGGAAGGCCTTGTGGATACCGGACAGCTCCAGCACCGGCCGGACCGCGCCGGCCATCGTCGCGCCGCTCATTTAGTATTTACGGTTCGGGAATTCTTTGGCCGCCACTTCGGCCGGGAACACGCGTTCCTCCGTGACGATGCGCTTGGCGACGGGTTTGCCGGCCACGACGTCCTGGGCTGCCTGCATCAGCTGGGGCCCCAGCAGCGGGCTGCATTCGACGGTGACGTTGAGCTTACCGAGCATCATGGCCTCGAACGCCCCCTTCACGCCGTCGATGGAGACGATGACGATGTCCTTGCCCGGTTTCAGGCCCGCTTCCTCGATGGCCTGGATGGCGCCGATGGCCATGTCATCGTTGTGCGCGTACAGCACGTTGATGTTCTTGCCGTGCGCCTTCAGGAACGCTTCCATCACTTCCTTGCCCTTGGCGCGGGTGAACTCGCCCGTCTGCGTGCGCAGCAGCTTCAGTTGCGCGTTGCCCTTGGTGACTTCCTCGAAACCCGTCTTGCGGTCGATGGCCGGGGCCGAGCCCACGGTGCCCTGCAGTTCGACGATGTTCAGCACCTTGCCCGGCGTCTTCTTGGCGTAATCCACCAGCCAGCGGCCGGCGCGGCGCCCTTCCTCGACGAAGTCCGACCCGATCAGGGTGACGTACAGCGACTTGTCCGTGACGTTGACGTCGCGGTCCGTCAGGATCACGGGGATCTTGGCAGCTTTCGCTTCGCGCAGCACCGTGTCCCAGCCCGATTCCACCACGGGGGAAAAGGCGATGACGTCGACTTTCTGGGCGATGAAGGAGCGGATCGCCTTGACCTGGTTTTCCTGGCGCTGCTGGGCGTCGGCGAACTTCAGGGTGACGCCGGCTTTTTTCGCCGCGTCCTTGATCGAGACGGTATTGGCGGTGCGCCATTCGCTTTCGGCGCCCACCTGGGAAAAGCCGATCACCAGCGGTTTCGCGGCCAGCGCGTTGAAGGTGACGGAGGTGCCGGCCAGTGCGATGGCGGCGGCGATCAAATTCCTGCGTGTGAGGTGCATACGGGTCTCCTGGATTGTCTTTTTATGAAGCTATAGTAGGAGAAAGTCTCATGCCGATCCAATACATTTTTTGTCCTGCGCGATATCTTTTTTGTTATCAGTCAGGCGCGCAAGCGCATTAGCGCAGCAGGCGCAGGCCGTACAGGCCGCCCGCCAGCGAGCCGGGATGGGCGACGAACTTCACCGTCAAGGCGCCATCGCGCGCCATCCCGGCCGGAAGTTCGATATCGACGTCATAGAAGGCCTGGGCGTCGGCCGCCAGCTCGATGGTGCGCAGCCACCGGTCGTTGACGAGGACATCGAACTTGCGGCCCGCGTCGGCGGCGGCAAAGGTCAGGCGCAGCACCCTGCCCTCGCCCGCCTTGTCGGTCAGGCGGTAGCTGAACCAGCCGCTCGCATGGCGCCAGTGGCGCCCGCCGTTGACGCCGGCGTCGGCCCCCTCGCCCGCGAAGGCATGGTCGGACTCCGGCTGCTGCTCGCCCGGCGCCACCTGGTCCACCGTGCGGCGTGCCAGCGCGATGCGTTCGGCCTCCGCCTCGGCCGTTTGCGCCCGCATCCGCGACAGTCCGGCCGGCGTCGTTTGCTGCCAGTAGATCATGTAGCGCGAGTCGTGCAGGCGGAAGAACGGAATGAAGCGCAGGCCGGCCACATTGGTGCCCTGCACCAGCCCGGGCGCCTCGAAGGTCAGCGGCTGGCCCGGCACGGGGCGGAAGCGCTTGATGAAATCCTTCGTGTCGCTGACGAACAGGGGCGCCGCTTCCAGCGGGCAGGTCCGGCCGTGGGCGATATGGTCCATGCGCGCATCGCCGGCCAGGAAGTTCAGCTTCTCGTCCTTGAACGGCGCCGTTTTCGCGGCCAGCACGATGGGGCCGTGCAGCACGGCATACCAGTTCGAGCCGTCCGGCATCTGCTCCAGCCGCGTCGTCATCGGCAGCGTCACGTCTACCGTGTCACCCGTCCGCCAGGTCCGCTCGATGCGCACGTAGCCGTCCTGCCCTGCGCTGGCCAGCACGCGCTTGCCGTTGACCTTCACCGTCAGCGCGCCCGCCTCGACCCAGCCGGGATGGCGCAGCTTCAGCGCGAACTTGCCTGTGCCGTCGACCTGGATGCGGGTGCTGGACTGGTCCGGGAAAGCCGTGGCCTGGGTGATGCGAAGGTTCCTCGCCTTCCAGTCCAGGGTGGAAGGGATGAAGAGGTTGACATACAGGTCGGCGCCGTCATGGGCGTAAATGAATTCGCCGTACTTGGCGTGGCTCTCGATGCCGGAGCCAACGCAGCACCACATGCCTTCGTTCACCTGCGAGTAGACGCGGTAGTGATTCGGCCGCATCGGCGTGAAGTAGACGAAACCGCCCGTGCCGGGCCGCTGCGAGCCGAGGACATGGTTGTACAGTGCACGCTCGTAGTAGTCGCCGTAGGCCACGCCCGGTTTGCGCTGGAACAGCATGCTGGTGAGCTTGAGCATATTGTAGGTATTGCAGGTCTCCGGCCCCTCGACCTCGTCGATCATCGGCGCGAAATCGGCGCTGTCGTGGAAGTGCTCCTTGACGCTGTTGCCGCCGATGGCGACGCTGCGCCGGTCGACGACGGTCTGCCAGAAGGTGCGGGCAGCGTCCGTCCATTTCGCCTCCCCCGTCATCCGGCCGATGCGCTCGAAGCCGAGCACCTTCGGGATCTGCGTGTTTGCGTGCAGGCCCGTCAACTGGTCCCTGCCCTGCGCCAGCGGCCGCAGGATGGCCTGGTGCGAGAAGCGCCGCGCCAGGTGCAGGTATTTCATATCGCCCGTCATCGACGCGACGTCGGCCAGCACCTCGTTCATGCCGCCATGTTCGCTTTTCAGCATGGCCTGCATCTGCTCGTCGGACAGCTTCGACGTCAGTGCCAGCGCCCAGTCGGACAGGGCGATCAGCATGACGCGGGCGTCGTCGTTGCCCGTGTAGTGCCAGGCGTCGCGCAGGCCGGCGTAGACCTTGTGCAGGTTATACCAGGGCACCCACTTGCCGTTGACGCTGAAGTTGTCCGCGTGGAGCTTGCCCGCCATGATGTCGGCCCACGCCGCCCGTCCGCCGGGAATTCCGCCCAGGTAGCCGTCGCCGCCCGCCTGCTGGCATTTTTTCAGCTCGGCGACGAAGTAGCTCAGGCGCTCCAGCACCTGCGGGTCGCCCGTCGACGCGTGCATCAGCGCCAGCGCGGACAGGTAATGCCCGCCCATATGGCCATCCAGCCCGGACGACTCCCAGTTGCCGTAGCTGTCCTTCACGATCGGCAGCCCCGCCTCGCGGCGAAACGGCGCCAGCAGCCGATCCGCATCGAGCGCCATCAGGTAGCGCAAGTCCGTCTGCTGCGCGTCGAGGAAAGGGCTCGCGGTCAGGCGCACGTCGCGCAGGGGGAACAGCTCCGCGGCGGAAGCGGACAGCGCGAACGCCAGCGCAGCACCACCCAGCAGGCGAAATACGAGTTTCATGGCTCAAGAACCTGTAAATGCCGAGCCCGTGTCCACCCTGGGGTCAGACCCCGACATGGACACGAGCTCGGCGGTGGGCAATCGCCCACGCCCAGAAGCAGATTGCCGCTAAGCGATTTTTGGTGGGCTGTGCTTGTCTCTGATAGCTGAGTCCGTGTCTATGTCGGGGTCTGACCCCAC
Source organism: Pseudoduganella buxea (assembly GCF_009720835.1). Lineage (GTDB taxonomy): Bacteria > Pseudomonadota > Gammaproteobacteria > Burkholderiales > Burkholderiaceae_D > Rugamonas > Rugamonas buxea. The sequence goes on along the minus strand of NZ_WNKZ01000071.1, from coordinate 19,998 downwards.
GGTGGACACGAACCCGGCCGTGGGCTTATCTGGTGGCAGGGGGCAGCAAGGTGCTCTGGTAGCTGTTCAGCTGCTTCGGGTCGACCACGGGCCAGCCGGCTGCGTCCCACTTGATGTCGAGGACTTTCAGCTTCTGCTGGTACTTGTCGGCCGTTTCGTAGGCGTGCAGGACCAGCATGTCCTTGCCGCCGAAGGTGTAGGCGCTGTTGTGGCCCAGGCCGACCCAGTCCTTGTCGCCCCGGATGACGAGCGAGCCGCCGCCCTTGGCCATGTCCTTGCCGTCCCTGTCCAGGTAGGGGCCGATGGCGTCGCGCGCACGACCGACCACCACGTGATAGGTGCTCTTCTCCTTCTGGCAGCACAGGCCCCACGACGCGAACAGGTAGTACCAGTCGCCCTTCTTGAAGATGAAGGGCGCCTCGATCTCGGCGGGACCGGCCTCGTTGTCCGGCGTGAACGGGGGCCGTTCGCGGGCGGCGATGGTGCGCCACTGCTGCGGCTCGGCCAGGCGCGTGCGGTCGTCGTTCAACTTGACCAGTTTCAGGCCGCCCCAGAACGAGCCGAACGACATCCAGCCGTTGCCGGCCTTGTCCTCGACGACATGCGAGTCGATCGCATTCCAGGCGTCGCGGCCGGGTACCGACTGCAGCACCATGCCCTGGTCCTCCCACTTGTAGTCGGGCGACCGGGGATCGAGCGTCTTGTTGACGGTGACGCCGATGCCGGACGTGTTCTTGCCGAAGCCCGACACCGAGTAATACAGGTAGTACCTGCCCCGGTGCTTCTGCACGTCCGGCGCCCAGATATGGCCGTCGAATGTCGGTGCGGCGTTCTTCGCCCACGCGGGCTCGCCGGCGAAGACGCGCCCTTCCGGCGTCCACGCCCGCATGTCGCGCGAGCTGTAGAAGGTAATGCCCGGCCCCGTGCTGAACAGGTAGTACTTGCTGCCATCCTGCGCCATCACGGGGTCGTGCACGCCCACCTGCACCGCCTGCGCCGCAGGCAGTGCACCCAACAGGCCGGCGGCCACCATCAGCGCGCCGGCATTTTTCTTGAAACAGTTCATCTGGATCGATTCCTCAGTTACCCGTGCGGGCGCCCCACAGCGACACGCCGTCCGCATTCTGCGCCGTGAACGTCACGGTAAACGCATTGGCATTGCTGTTCCACTGGCGCGACAGCACGCCGCTGTAGACAGCCTTCGTGCCCTCCACCGTCAGGCTGATGTTATTGCCGCCGCGGTAGGACCACAAGCCCTTGACGGCACCGGTGACACGCCCGTTCGACGACAGCTTGACGACCTGCGACGGCTTGATCGCGGCCGAGATGTCCTTGCCGTGATTGACCATCTTGTACGTACCGGCCACTTCGGTCGCCGCCACGATGGCGCTCTTGGGCGTGCCACCCACGGGCGCGCTCTTCGACAGCGGCACGTAGCGGAACGGCGCCACCACGGGCCAGCCGTCCTCGTTGATGAACATCTCGTGCACGCGCACCTGGTGGAAGTCGCCCATGCCGGGGAAGCGCGTGTGGAAGATCAGGAAGTACTGCTTCTTCACGGGGTCGTAGTAGCTGCTGTTGTGGCCCGCCGAGACGTAGCCCAGCGGTGTGCCCGTTTCGCCGGCCGCCAGCGCGAACTGGTGGTTCCCCAGCAGCTTCTGGCCGTGCGGCGCGATGCTGGCGTCGTCGAACAGCGGCAGCGCCGGGTTGGACTTGACGGTCGCCATGTCCGTGCCCTTGCCGTCCACGTAAGGACCGTCGGGATTGCGCGAACGCGCCACCCGCATATTGTAGGCGCCGTTGGCGTCCAGCCCGCCGAAGGACGTGAACATGTAGTAGTAGCCGGACTGCGGGCTGTACTGCACGTACGCGCCTTCGATGCGGGCGTGGTTCCCGCCCAGCAGGTGCTTGCCGTAGCCCTGGTTCGGCAGCGGCATGCCCGTGGCCGGGTCCATCGCCAGGATGAAGATGCCGCCGGAGTAGGAACCGTAGATCATCCACAGCTTGCCTTCCTTGTCGCGGAAGACGTTCGGGTCGACCGTGTTCGGGTGCTTCGTCGCGTCGTAGATGGTGCCGTCCGCGCCCGCCTCGCCCCACATGCCGGACTTGAGCAGCACGGCCTTGTTGACATACGGGCCGTCGATCTTGTCGGCCACGGCGATGCCCAGCGCCGAACGGGGCGAGTCGCCCTTGCAGGCGTTGTAATACATATAGTACTTGCCGTCGTCCAGGCGGATCACGTCCGGGGCCCACAGGGTATTGGTCTGCGCCCAGCCCAGCGTTTCGGCCAGCTGGGTGAACACGTTCGGGATCAGGGGATTGGCCGCGTTGACGCCATCGGCAATGCCCGTCCAGTTCATCATATCCGTGCTCTTGGCCGCAGCCAGGTGGGAGCCGAACACGTAGAAAGTGCCGTTATCCACCACGACAGAGGGATCGTGCACGCCCACCTCCGTGAACGTCACGGCCTGCTGCTCCGGCGCGCCGCCGGAGACTACGCCCGCTGCCGTCACGGCGCCCGATTTCGCCGCCGACGTGCTGCCGGCACCATCGTCGCCACCGCCACAGGCGGACAGGGACACCACGCCGGCCAATGCCAGCGCCTTCATCATCATCGAATTGTTCATGGCTTACTCCACGGCGGTCACGACAACGGATTTGGCGGGCAGCTGGACAGTCAGCTTGCCGCCGCTGGCCTGGGCCGAGAACGGCACAGGCTTGACGGCTTCGGGCGCGGCGAAGGTGTTGTGCGCATCCATCGCGGCGGCCGTCAGCAGCTGGCCGGTGGCCTTGCCGGCACCCATGCCCGATACATTGACGGTGACGTCGACCGGCTTGTTCGGGTCCGTGTTGACGAGGGCCAGGTAGACCTTGCCGTCCTTGCCGCGTGCGGCCGAGGCGCTGACCTGCGGTACGCTGGTCTTGCCGATGCCGTACTTGCCGTTGTTCTTGATGGCCACCGGCAGCGACGTCGCGTCCTGGAACGGCACGTACATGCGGAAGGCGTGGTAGGTCGGCGTCAGGATCATGCGGTTCTTGTCCGTCAGGATCATCGCCTGCAGCACGTTGACCATCTGGGCGATGTTCGTCATGCGCACGCGTTCGGCGTGGTCGTGGAAGATATTGAAGTTCAGCGCCGCGACGACGGCATCGCGCAGGCTGTTCTGCTGGTACAGGAAGCCCGTATTGGTGCCCGGCTCGACGTCGTACCACGTGCCCCACTCATCGACGAACAGGCCGACTTTCTTGGCCGGATCGTTCTTGTCCATCAGCTTGACGTTCTTGCGAATCAGGCCGTCCATCGCCATCGTGTTCTTCATCGTCGACAGCCACTGGTCTTCCTTGAAGCCCGTGGCGGCTCCCTTCACTTCCCACTTGCCCGTCGGGATGGTGTAGTAGTGGAAGCTGACGCCGTCGATGTTCTGCTTGATCTGCTTGGTCAGCACGTCGGTCCAGCGGATGTCGTTGTCATGGCCGCCGCTGGCGATGAACTTCGGCTTCGCATTCGGCGGCGTGCGGACGAACGCGGCGGCGTTGCGGTACAGGTTCGCGTAGTGCTCCGGCGTCATGTTGCCGCCGCAGCCCCAGGCCTCGTTCCCGATGGCGAAGTAGTCCAGCTTCCATGGCTTGTCGCGGCCGTTCTTGCGGCGCAGTTCGGCCAGCGTGGATTTGCTGTCCGACGTCATGTACTCAACCCATTCCGACATTTCCTGGTTCGTGCCGGTGCCCAGATTGCCGTTGACGTAGACCTCCGCGCCCAGCAGCTCGGCCAGGTCGAAGAACTCGTGCGTGCCAACGGCGTTGTTCTCTTCCACGCCACCCCAGTTGGTATTGACCTTGACGGGACGCTTGTCGCGCGGGCCGATGCCGTCCTTCCAATGGTACTCGTCGGCGAAGCAGCCGCCCGGCCAGCGCACCAGCGGCACGTGCAGTTCCTTCAGCGCGCCCAGTACGTCGTTGCGCCAGCCCTTGGTGTTCGGGATCGGCGATTCGGGGCCGACCCACATGCCCTCGTAGATGCCGGTGCCCAGGTGTTCGGCGAACTGGCCGTAGATATTCTTGTTGATGACGGGACCGGCCTTGGCCGCGTCGATCGTGACGGATACCTGCGCGAACGCGGTACCGCAGGCGGCCAGGCTGATGGCCAGGATAGTGCGCTGTATGGTGTGCTTCATGTGCTTCGTCTCCTTTTTTATTTGAATACCGGGTACTGCCTGAACTGACTGATCTGATCTAGTTGAATACGGCGACAAAGCCGCTCTTGGCCTTGACCTTGATGCCGACCGACTTGCCGGCGCTCAGGGCGGCCTTGCTGAATTGCCGCTCGCCGGCGCCGTCCGTGACGAGTTGCCCTGCCCCCTGGATGAAGGACAGGTCCAGCGCCAAAGCCTGCTCCGTGTCCTGGGCGTTGATGCCCGCCACGTACCAGCTGTTGCCGGCCTTGCGGGCGATGACGGCATACTGGCCCGGCACGCCGGCGATGAAACGGCTGTCGTCCCAGCTGCGCGGCAGGTCCCTCAGCAAGGCCTTGACGTATTCCGGCACGGGGGCCATGCCCTGCGGGATCTCGGCAAAGTGCTGGATGCCCGATACGAACAGCACCGACTCGGCCAGCTCGAAGCCGTTGCGCGTGGTGCGCCTGATCTTCGGGATGTCGCCGAAGGCCAACGGCGTGAAGTCCATCGGGTCGAACAGGTTGCGCGTGAACGGCAGCATGGCCGCATGCGGTGCGATGGCGTCCTGGTCTTCCTGCGTGAAGGTGGTGAACTCGAATCCGCGCACGGCTTCGGCCGTCAGCAGGTTGGGCCACGTGCGCGACCAGCCGCGCGGCAAGGTCGCACCATGGAAGTTCACCAGCAGTTGCGCGTCATACGCGTCCTTCAGGATCTCCGTGTAGTAGCGGATCATCGACTGGCCGTCGCCGCCGAAAAAGTCGACCTTGATGCCCTTCACGCCCATTTCGCGCAGGCGCTTGAACTCGGCCACGCGGCTCTCATGCGTCAGCATGCGGTCGCGCGGCGTCATGTCGGTGTCGTTCCAGGCGCCGGCCGAGTTGTACCAGGCCAGCAGGCCGATATTCTTCGACGTGGCGTACGTGGCCAGCGCCTTCAGCTTGTCGTAGCCGATCTTCTTGTCCCAATAGGCGTCGACCAGTGTGTAGTCCCACTTCATGGCCGCCGCGTAGTCGATGAACTGCTTTTGCGTGTCGAAGTTGGTGAAGTCGTCCTTCAGGATGGCCCAGCTCCACGACGAGTGGCCCGGCTTGACCCAGGCGGGAATCTGGGCGGGCGCGGGCGCGGCCAGGTCGGTGCCGAGGGTCGAATCCACGACAGTGGCAAGCGAGCCGATGGCCAGCACGCGCCACGGCGTCGTCATGCTGCCCTGGCTCGACGCCAGCAGGGCGCCGTTGGTGTACGTCTCTTCCGGCGCCGGGCCGCCGATGCGGTAGACACCACCAGGGGAGTCGGCCTGCAGGCGCGACGCGTGGAAGCTGCCGTCCATGCCCGCTTCCGTCAGCGCAACCCACGTGTCGCCCGTGCGGAACAGGGCCGGGAACACCCAGCCGGCCGCCAGCGGCGAGGCGGTGCCGACGGGGATGTCCATGCGGTAGTGCTCCTCGTACGAAGGGTTGGTACGCTGGTAGCCGGTCTTGGCCACCGACATCGGCTGCAGCCACGCCTTCGATCCGGCCGGCAGCGCGAACGTCGTCGCCTCCGTGCGGAAGGCCAGCTTGTCGCCGCTGGCCTGGTAGCGGAACGCCACGCCGTCGTTGGACACGCGGAACGTCACGGCCAGCGCCTGCCTGGCCGGATTGACGTAGCGCCAGGTGCGCTCGTTGGCGGCATAGCTGACGTGGCGGCGCTTGCCGGAGACCAGTTCGTAGTTGTCCGTGACGCGCTGCGGAGCCGTGCTGCCTTCCGGCGTCAGCTTCGACGCCAGGTCGGCGCCGTCGAAGACGAGGCCCAGGGCGGAGCCGCCCAGCACGGGCTTGCCGTCGCGGCTGATGCCGTAGGTGATAGTGCCGTTGTCGGCGCTGGCGACAGTGACGGCCAGCTTGCCGTCCGGGCTGGCGACGGTGTCGGCCGGCTGGGCCAGGGCGAAGGGTGTGGCGGCCCAGGCGGCCACGCCGAGAATGCGGATCAGATTCATAGTCGTAACGGTGAAAGCGCCGCGCGGTCGAAAACCACCGGCGGCGTACAGCGAACGGAAACTACGGATGGGCCCGTGTCCACCGGCGGGTCTGACCCCACGGTGGACACGGGCTGAACTGCATGCGGCTTAGACCCAGCCGGCGTCCACGATGAATTCCTGGCCCGTGCACATGGCGCTGTCGTCGGCGCCCAGGAACAGGATCATCGACGCCACGTGCTCGGGCATCAGCTTGCCCGGCAGGCATTGCGCCTTCTTGATTTCCACTTCGGCCGCGTCGTCGACCCACAGGTCGATCTGGCGCTGCGTCATGACCCAGCCTGGCGTCACGGTATTGACGCGGATGCCGTAGGGGCCGAAATCGCGCGCCAGGCAGCGCGTCAGGCCGATGACGGCGGCCTTGGTGGTGCCGTAGACGGGGTAGCCACCGTTCTTGGCGTGCCAGGACATCGAGCTGATGTTGATGATCGAGCCGCCGCCCTTTGCCTTCATGCCGGCCAGGACCGACTGGCAGGTGAAGAACATGGGGCGCTGGTTGATGGCGATGCGCTCGTTCCAGTATTCCAGCGTGACCTCTTCCGGCTTGTGGCGCTGGTCGTTGGCGGCGTTGTTGACGAGGATGTCGAAGTCGCCCACCTGCGCCGCCAGTTCGGCAATGGCGGCCTGCAGCGCCGGGATGTCGGTGATGTCGCAGTAGCGGTACACGGGGGCCGGGTGGCCGGCCGCCTTGATGCGCTCGACCAGCGCCAGGCTGGCCTCCTGCGCGATGTCCACGAAGGCGACGATCGCGCCCTGCTGCGCGTACGTCTCGACGATGGCTTCACCGATGCCGGTGCCGCCGCCCGTGACGAATACGCGCTTGCCGCGCAGGCTGCCGAACTTGGCCAACTCAGTCATAGTGTCTCCCTTATTGATTTTTTGATTTTACCGTTCAAGCCTTGCCCAGCACACCATCGGTGCGGCGCCAGATGCCCTGCGGGTTCCCGTCGCGCAGCACTTCCGGCAGCAGCGCCTGCGGCAGGTTCTGGTAGCAGACCGGGCGCAGGAAGCGCGTGATCGCCGCCGTGCCCACGGACGTGCTGCGGCCATCCGCCGTGGCCGGGAACGGGCCGCCGTGCACCATGGCCGTCGATACCTCGACGCCGGTCGGGAAGCCGTTGGCCAGGATGCGGCCGACCTTGCGCTCCAGCGCCGGCAGCAGTTCGCGCGCGGCGTCGATATCGCTGTCCTCGAGCTGCAGGGTGGCCGTCAGCTGGCCTTCCAGGTGCTCGGTGACGGCGCGCATCTCGGCGACGTCCTTGCAGGCCACCAGCAGCGAAGCGGGACCGAACACTTCACCGTGCAGTGCCTGCTCGGTCAGGAACGAGGCGGCCGTGGTGGCGAACAGCGCCGGGGCGCCGCGACCTTCTTCCTGCGCAGCCAGGGCCAAGGTCTTCACGCAGCCTTGACCGGCCAGGGTCTGGATGCCTTCCTGGTAGCTGCCGGCGATGCCTGGCGTGAGCATCGGCGCGCCGGGCACGCTTTCCAGCGCGGCCGCCGCCGATTTGGCGAAGGCGTCGAATTCCGGGCCGGCGATGCCCAGCACGAGGCCGGGATTGGTGCAGAACTGGCCCACGCCCATCGTCAGCGACTGGGCGAACTGCTGGGCGATCTGCTCGCCGCGGGCGGCCATCGCGCCCGGCAGCAGGAACACGGGATTGATGCTGCTCATTTCCGCGTACACGGGAATCGGCTGCGGACGGCCCGCCGCGACGGCCATCAGGGCCGTGCCGCCGCCGCGCGAGCCGGTGAAACCGACCGCCTGGATGGCCGGATGGGCCACCAGGCCCTGGCCGATATGGCGGCCCGTGCCCGTCAGCAGTGCGAACACGCCGGCCGGCAGCTTGCACATCTCGACCGCCTTGACAACGGCGCGTGCCACCAGCTCGGACGTGCCCGGGTGCGCGGAGTGCGCCTTCAGCACGACGGGGCAGCCGGCCGCGAAGGCCGATGCCGTGTCGCCGCCCGCCACAGAGAAGGCCAGCGGGAAGTTCGACGCCGCGAACACGGCGACCGGGCCCAGGCCGATCATGCGCAGACGCAGGTCCGGCCGTGGCGGGGTGCGTTCCGGCAGCGGGCTGTCGATGCGCACGTCGGCCCACGAGCCTTCGCGCAGCAGCTCGGCGAACAACTTGAGCTGATTGACGGTGCGGCTACGCTCGCCTTCGATGCGCACGCGCGGCAGGCCCGACTCCATCGACGCGCGCTGCACCAGCTCGTCGCCCAGGGCGAGGATCTGCTCGCCCACGGTTTCCAGGAAGCGCGCGCGTTCTTCGTTCGACGTGGCGCGGAAGGTGTCGAATGCCTCGGCCGCCAGGCGGCAGGCCTGGTCGATCTGTTCTTCGTCGACCGCGTAGAAGGCCGGTTCCAGCTGTTCGCGCTTGCTCGGGTCGAAGGCCTTGAAGTGGTTGCCAGTGCCCTTGACGGCGACGCCGCCGATCAGCGCTTCGCCGGTGATGTTGACTTGGTTGCTCATAATGCGGTTACCTGTGCGACGTTGGTTTCAATGACGGTCAGCGTGTTGCGCAGTGCCGGGCCGAATGCGGGGGCTTCGATCTCGAAGGTTTCGCCTGGCGCCACCTGGACGTTGTCGGCAAAGCTCAGGGTGGCGGTGCCGAAGAAGTGCACGTGCACGTCGCCGGGACGCTTGAACAGGTCGTACTTGAAGTGGTGGTGTTCCAGGTTGGCGATGGTGTGCGACATGTTCTTTTCGCCACTGACAAAGGCCTTCTCCCAACGCACCTTGCCGCCGGCATCCAGGACGCGCGAGACGCCGTCGATATGGTCGGGCAGCTCGCCCACCAGCAGGGCCGGGCCGACGCCGCACACGCGCAGCTTCGAGTGGGCCAGGTACAGGTAGTTCTGGCGTTCCGTCACGTGGTCGGAGAATTCATTGCCGATGGCGTAGCCGACGCGGTAAGGCTGGCCGTCGTCGCCGATCACGTACAGGCCGGCGATCTCCGGCTCTTCGCCGCCGTCCAGCGCAAAGTCGGGCATGGCCAGGGTCTGGCCGCTGGCGGCGACGATCGAGCCGTCGCCCTTGTAGAACCATTCCGGCTGGGCGCCGGCCGTGCCGGCAGCAGGCTTGCCGCCTTCGACGCCGAGGCGGAACATCTTCATCGAGTCCGACAGGGTCTCGACGTCGCCGCCGATCTTCTTGTGCATGGCATCGCGTGCGTCCGCGCTGCCCAGGTGGGTCAGGCCCGTGCCCGTGACGTAGCAGTGGGCCGGGTCTTCGTGGTCCAGCGGCGGCAGCGGCGTGACGTCGGCAAAAGCAAAGGTAGTGGCGCCGGCGGAGGCCTGGGCCAGTTCGGCCAGCTTGTGCTTGCCGCGAATGGCCGCCTGGGCCAGCGCGTAGGTGGTGGTGTAGCCGTCGATGACGCGGATGGTGTCCTGCTCCAGGATGCCGACGTGGCGGCTGTCGCCGGACTTGAATTGAACTAGCAGCATGCTATCTCCTTGAAGGCATGCGACACGACCGGGCGCGCTGGCCAGGTCGTGTCGCTGTCGTTCTTCTGAATTAGTGGGAATGCTTCGGCACTGCGGAACCGCGCATGCCGACGAGGAAGTCGAAGTCGCAGCCCTGGTCGGCCTGCAGCACGTGGTCGATATACAGCTGCTGGTAGCCCGACTTGGCACCCGCCACCTGCGTCTCGGCCCGGTCGGCCAGGCGCTGGCGCATCTCTTCTTCCGAGATTTCCAGGTCCAGCTTGCCGCCGGCGCAGTCCAGCGAGATCATGTCGCCGTCCTTGACGATGCCCAGCGGGCCGCCGGCCATGGCTTCCGGCGCCACGTGCAGCACGACGGTGCCGTAGGCGGTACCGCTCATGCGCGCATCCGAGATGCGCACCATGTCCTTGATGCCCTTGGCCAGGATCTTCGGCGGCAGGCCCATATTGCCCACTTCCGCCATGCCCGGGTAGCCTTTCGGGCCGCAGTTCTTCATCACCAGCACGCAGTTTTCGTCGACGTCCAGGTCCGGGTCGAGGATGCGGGTCTTGTAGTGGTCGAAGTCCTCGAATACGATGGCGCGGCCACGGTGCTGCATCAGGTGCGGCGACGCGGCCGAAGGCTTCAGCACGGCGCCACGTGGCGCCAGGTTGCCGCGCAGGATGCAGATGCCGCCGTCCTTGATCAAGGGGTTGTCGATCGGGCGAATCACTTCCTCGTCGTAGATCGGTGCATCCAGGTTGTTTTCCCAGATGGTCTTGCCGTTGACGGTCAATGCGTCCTTGTGCGGCAGCAGGTCGTTCTCGCCCAGGCGGCGCAGCACACCCGGCAGGCCGCCGGCGTAGTAGAACTCTTCCATCAGGAAGCGGCCCGACGGCAGCAGGTCGACGACGGTCGGCGTGCCGCGGCCGACGCGGGTCCAGTCTTCCAGTTCCAGGTCGACGCCGATACGGCCGGCGATGGCCTTCAGGTGGATGACGGCGTTGGTCGAACCGCCGATGGCGGCATTGACGCGGATGGCGTTCTCGAAGGCTTCGCGGGTCAGGATCTTGGACAGGCGCAGGTCTTCCCACACCATGTCGACGATGCGCATGCCCGACATGTGGGCCAGCACGTAGCGGCGCGCGTCGACGGCGGGAATGGCGGCGTTGTGCGGCAGCGACGTGCCCAGTGCCTCGGCCATGCAGGCCATCGTGGAGGCGGTGCCCATCGTGTTGCAGGTACCGGCCGAACGGGAGTGGCCCGCTTCGGCGGCGAGGAAGTCGTGCATCGTGATTTCGCCGGCCTTGACCTGCTCGTGCAGCTGCCACACGGCCGTGCCGGAGCCGATGCTCTTGCCGTTCAGCTTACCGTTCAGCATCGGGCCGCCGGTGACGACGATGGCGGGAATGTCGCAGGACGCGGCGCCCATCAGCAGCGCGGGGGTGGTCTTGTCGCAGCCGACCAGCAGCACGACGGCATCCATCGGGTTGCCGCGGATCGATTCCTCGACGTCCATCGACGCCAGGTTACGGGTCAGCATGGCGGTGGGACGCAGGTTCGATTCGCCGCTGGAGAACACGGGGAACTCGACGGGCCAGCCGCCCGCTTCGATGATGCCCTTCTTGACGTGTTCGGCGATCTTGCGGAAGTGGGCGTTGCAGGGGGTCAGTTCCGACCAGGTGTTGCAGATGCCGATAATGGGCTTGCCCTGGAATTCATGGTCCGGAATGCCCTGGTTCTTCATCCAGCTGCGGTACATGAAACCGTTCTTGTCCTGCGTGCCGAACCATTCGGCCGAGCGCAGTTTTACATTTTTCTTTGTCTCTGACATGCATTCCTCCATGTTGTTCTGGGCCCGGTGCCATGACTATCCTCACCGGACTGCGATGAAAGCATGTTAGAGAATGCAACGATATCTTTCCAATGAATAAAAATTCAGCTGCGATAACAAAAAAGATATCGGACAGCGAAAGTTTCCAGAAAAATGGGGACAGACCCCATTTTTCGAGCAATCTTTCTTCTAAACAGGGGACTGTCCCCGGTTTTTACTTGTTGTCGGAGACAGGTTGGCCGAAATCCGGGCTGCCATCGGGCCGCCAGCGGATGATTTGCGCGCGCGTGTGCCGGTTCGGGTCGTGCAGCGAGTCGCCCGGAATGTCGCGGTAGTTGCGTGCGTGGTACACGAGGATGCGCTGTTTGCCGTCGCGTGTCGTCGTGAACGAGTTGTGGCCGGGGCCGTACTGGCCGGTGGCCTCGCTGCTGGCGAAGACAGGAACGGGCGACTTGGTCCAGGACGACTTGTCCAGCAGGTTCGCGCCCTCCTTCGCCGTCAGCATGCCCAGCGCGTAGTTCGCGTCCGTCGCACTGGCGGAATACGTCAGGAAGACGCGGCCGTTCTTGACCAGCGCGGCCGGCGCCTCGTTGACGTCGAACTTGATGCGCTCCCACGGGTATTCCGGCAGGGTCAGCAAGGTGGCCGGGCCGGCAATGGCCGTGGGCGACGCCATCTTCGCGATATAGATGCCGGTGACGTGCTTGTCCGTTGTGGGCGGGCGCTGCGTCCATGCCAGGTAGCGCTGCCCGTGCACGGCGAACGTGGTAGCGTCCAGCGCGAACGACTCCCAGCCCGTGTCGAGCTGGCCCCGCTCGGTCCACTGCCCCTGCAGCGGGTTGGCGGCAGGGTTTTCCAGCACGTACAGGCGAATATCCAGCGGCGCCTCATGCCGGCCTGCCGTGAAGTACAGGTACCATTTGCCGTCGATGCGGTGCAGCTCCGGGGCCCAGATGTTCGCGCTCATCGGCCCGCCCGCGTGCCTGCGCCACACCGTTTGCGCCTTGGCCTTGCCCAGTGCATCCAGCGAGCGGGCCCGGCGCAGTTCGATGCGGTCGTACTCGGGCACGGTGGCCGTGAAGTAGTACCAGCCGTCCGTGTGCAGGGTGACGTGGGGGTCGGCCCGCTGTTGCACGAGGGGGTTGTCGAAGGCGAGTGCGTCCGTGCCCAGCGCGGACAACAGCAGGATGGCGGCAAGGGAGGAATACAGTTTCATGGTCGGGCAGTGGCGTAAAAAAACCGGCCGGGCCGCTCAGGCGGACCGGCCGGTTTCGATGCAGTTCTCAGGCCTGGGTCGTGAAGCGGTACAGCGAGCGCGTCGCGTACACCTCGCCGGGGCGCAGGATGGTGTTGGGGAACTCGGGCCGGTTGGGCGAATCCGGGTAGTGCTGCGGCTCCAGGCAGACGGCTTCGCGGTGGCCGTAGGTCCAGCCCTTGCCGGACAGGCTGCCGTCGAGGAAATTACCGCTGTAGAACTGCACACCGGGTTCCTGCGTGTACAGCTCCAGCACGCGGCCCGAACCGGGATCGCGCAAGGTCGCCGCCAGGGTCAGCACATTCGATTCCGCCTTGTTCAGCACGAAGTTGTGATCGTAACCCAGGCCGTTCTTCAGCTGCGCGTCGTCCGCATCGATGGCCTGGCCGATCTTGCGTGGCTGGCGGAAGTCGAACGGCGTGTACTCCACCGGTGCCAGGTGGCCCAGCGGGATCGAGTTCTCGTCGATAGGCGTGTAGCGGTCGGCATTGATGACCAGCTCGTGGCCCAGTATCGAGCCCTTGCCGGCCAGGTTGAAGTAGGCGTGCTGGGTCAGGTTGATGGGCGTGGCCTGGTCCGTCGTCGCGTGGTATTTGACGAGCAGCTCATTGGCGTCGTTCAGCTCGTACGTGACCGTCACCTCCAGGTTGCCGGGATAACCCTGGTCGCCGTCCGGACTCGTGTGCGTCAGTTTCAGGCCGATGGACAGGTCCCCCACCAGCGGCACGACATGCCAGACCACCTTGTGGAAGCCATCCGTGCCGCCATGCAGGTGGTTCGGGCCGTTGTTGACGTCCAGCTGGACCGTGCGGCCGTCGAGCTGGAAGCGCCCGCCACTGATGCGGTTGCCGTAGCGGCCGATCAGCGCGCCGAAGTACGGCGAGTCGCTGAAATACGGCTCCGGTTCATCGAAGCCGAAGGTGATGTCGGCCAGGTTGCCGTGGCGGTCCGGCACATGCATTTCCGTGATGATGCCGCCGTAGTTGGTGATCTTGACGACCATGCCGCTGCGGTTGCGCAGGGTGTAGAGGCTCAGCGGGGTGCCGTCCGGCGCCTGGCCGAACGGTTCCTGTTCTATGGAGAGTTCCATTCGTTTCCGTATCTTGTTCTGTGCACCGGTGCCGCAGGCCATGCCCGCGGCCACCAGCGGGCCCACTTGAAAACCGCTAGGCGATCGATGGGCGGCCGAAGTCGGGCATGCCGTCTGCGTTCCAGCGCAGGGGTTTGACGAAGGTATGGCGGTCCGGATTCCACAGCGGATCGCCGACGATTTCAGTATAAGTCCTGGCATGATAGACCAGGAGCACGGTTGAACCGTCTTCGCCGATGGTGAAGCTGTTGTGGCCAGGGCCGTAGATCTTGTGCTCGTAGCACGTTTCCAGCACGGGCTTTTCCGACTTGTGCCACGCGGCCGGGTCCAGCACGTCGGCATTCTCGTCGGCCCACAGCAGGCCCATGGCGTAGTTGTGGTCTGTCGCGCTGGCCGAATAGCTGATGAAGATCCTGCCGTTCTTCTTCAGCACGGACGGGCCTTCGTTGACGAGGAAGCCGCGGCACTCCCAGTCGTATTCCGGTTTGCTCAGCATGACGGGCTTGCCCTTGATCTGCCACGGCGTTTCCATCGGCGCGATGTACAGGTTCGAATTGCCGTCGATGCCCTCTTCCTTCTGCGCCCACAGGTAGTACAGCTGCCCCTTGTGGGTAAAGGTGGTGGCGTCCAGGCAGAAGCTGTCGATGCCCGTATCGACCTGGCCCATGAACTCCCACTGCCCTTCCAGTGGATTGGCATTGGTGTTACGGATGGCGTACATGCGGTGCTGGAACAGCTTGTTCTTGATCTCGCGGCTCGGCGCGGCGGCGAAATACACGTACCAGGCGCCCTGGTTGAAGTGGATCTCCGGCGCCCAGATCAGCTCCGAATAAGGGCCCGTATCCGGCTTGCGCCAGACGTCGCGCGTCTGCGCGCTGGCCAGGCCTTCGATGGTCTTGGCGCGACGCAGTTCGATGCTGTCGTATTGCGGCACCGACGCGGTGAAATAATAATAGCCATCCGTATGACGATAGATAAAGGGATCGGCGCGCTGCTCGATCAGGGGTTTCAGGACTTCTGCCACAGTGTTCTCCATTCTTGCATTTTGCCGGCACTCAGCCGGCCACATAGCCGTGCGTGCGCATCTCGGCCTTCACGGTTCCATAATATTCATCGCTGATCCGGTAACGGAACATCAACAGGCCCATCGCCAGATGGAACACGCCCGGAATCACCGTCAGCATCAGGGCGATGCCGTTCAGGGACTGCTCGCTTTGCGCCACGTTGGCCTGGTAGCCGAAGTGGGTCAGCAGCACGCCGACCAGCATGCCGGCCACGCCCATGCCCGCCTTCTGGCAGACGGAAATGCCGCCGAAGGCGAAGCCCGACACGCGCGTGCCTGTCTTGACCTGGCCGTAGTCGATGGTCTCGGCGATGGCCGACCAGAACACGGGCGCATGCAGGTCGACGATGAACGACAGCAGGAAGTACAGCACGAAGGCCAGCACCATATCGCCCGGCTTGACGAACAGGTAGATGGCCAGGCTGATCAGGGCCACCAGCACCTGCGAATTGCGGAACAGCTTGACCTTGCAGTAGCTTTTCGTGATCCACGTGGACGCGATCATCGACAGGATGGCGGCCGCCACGCCCGTCGACAGGAAGGCCGCTACCACGTCCGTGTCGCCGCCCAGGTAGTACTTGGCATAGTAGATGGCGACGGAGCCGCGCACCACGTAGCCGACCGTGCCGGTCACGCAGGCACCGCACAGGATCAGCCACTGGTCGTTCTTCAGCAGCACCTTCAACTGGCCCAGCAGGGGCTGGCGCTCGACGACGTGGTGCACCCGTTCGGTCGTCGTGAAGAAGCAGAACATGAACAGCACCACGCCCATCAGCGCCATCACGGCCATCGCCGCCTGGTAGCCGACGGCCGGATCGCCGCCGCCCCATTCCTTGGCCAGCACGGGCACGATGATCGTCACCATGAAGGCACCGATCTTGGCGAAGAACAGGCGGTAGCCGTTGGCCGACAGGCGTTCCTTCGGGTCGCTCGTCAGGCCGCTGATCAGCGAGATATACGGAATGCCGACGCCGGCCGTCATCAGGGTCATCAGGATGTAGGTCGAATAGGCCCATACCAGCTTCGCGTCATACGCCCACTCGGGCGTCGTGAAGACGAAGAACACGCTGACACCGTAGGGAACGGCCAGGAACAGCAACCATGGTCGGTAGCGGCCGAAGCGGTTGGTGTAGCGGTCCGTGATCTGGCCCATCACCAGGTCGGCGACGGCGCCGACGATCTTGACGGCCATGAACAGCATGGCCAGGTCCTGCGTGTGCAAGCCGTAGATATCGGTATAGAAGAAGGTAATGATCAGCATCATCGACGAGATCACCACGTTCAGGGCCATGTCGCCCGCACCGAAACCTACTTTTTCCACCGTTGATAATTTTTGCATCACGATCCTCGAGAATGACTGCGGGGCGCGAACCGCAGACCGGCCCGGCGCCCCCCCCCTACTTACGACAACAGCTGAAACATCAGTGCCAACTTCCGGTCAGTTCTTCCAGCGCAGCGCCACGCCGACCGTCCGGTCATAGCGGCGGATATCGCGCGGCAGGTCCGGCACCGAGTGGTAATCCTTGTATTTGAAGTCCGTCAGGTTGGTGCCGTCCACCGTCAGGCTGAGGTTCTTCGTCAGCTTGTACGTCAACGACGCATCCAGCGATTTCATCGGATCGACCACCAGGTCGTACTGGGTGGCGCGGTAGGCGTACTCGGAGACGAAGCGCGAGCGCCAGCTGTAGGCCACGCGTGCCGACCAGTCGCCCCGCTCGTACAGGCCGATCAGGTTGTAGGCCCACTTCGACATGCCGGCGAAGCTGTTCACCTTGCCGTCCGGCTCCGTCAGGCCGCCATGCATGTAGGTGCCGTTCGCTTCCAGGCCGAAGCCGCCCAGCCAGCCGGGCAGCCAGTCGTAGAACTGCTTGTAGGCGATCTCGATGCCTTCGAGCTTGCCGTCCGTCGTGTTGTACGGCCGGCTCACATCATACGTGACGCCGTCGTAGGTTTCCGGCGTCGACTTGCGGCGGATGTAGTTCTTGAATTCGTGCGAGAACACGGTTCCCGTGATGGAGCCGGTCTGGGCGAAGTACCACTCCAGCGACGCATCCATGTTCTTGCTCTCGATCGGCTTCAGGTTCGGGTTGCCCGACGTGCCGGTGGCCAGCGTCGTGTTGCCCGCCTGGTGCAGCACCAGGCCCGGGTTGAAGTCGGCGAAGACGGGACGCTGGGTCGTCTTGGCCCACGTGAAGCGCGACTGCAGGTCGTCGCGGAACTTGGCCCGCAGCGCCACGTTCGGCAGGTAGTCCGTGCTGGAGGTCTTGGTGCTGGCCCCCACCACGGCGTTATTGATCAATGAATTGCCACGCAGGTCCTGTTCCGTGCGCACGGCGCGCAGGCCGATCGAGCCGTCCACCGGCACGGACCACGCGTTGAAGGCGATATCGGCCTTGCCGTAGACGGCCCGGGTCTTCTCGATGTCGGCGTAGTAGGACAGCGGGTCTTCCGGGTTCGGCGTGGTCGAACCGGTAAAGGTCTGGCGCAGGTCGTTGACGTTGTTCAGCAGGTAGCTGGCGCAGGGCACGACGAACGAGGAGATGCCGTAGTTGCCGGCCGTGGCGGGCGAGCCGCAGACGAAGCCGGGAATCGAATTGACCATGACCTGCCTGCTCGAATACGCGCCCGGATGCGTGACGGCGCCTTCGATGCCGTGGATCGATGCCGCCTTGCGCTCGGCGATGCGCACGCCGCCGGAGAACTCGCGGAAGAAGCCCTTGTTGGCCGGCTCGTAGGTGACGTCCGCGCGCCAGTCGGTCGAACTGCCCTCGTCGTGGCTGTGCTGGTCGAAGAACTTCTCCAGGAAGAAGTTCGCGCCGCTGGTGATGTCGCCACCCGGATAATTCAAGGTGCCCGCGCCGTTGGCGATGCTGCCGCTGACGTTTGGCAGGTAGCCGACAATGTCGACGATCGGGTTCGCGTTGCGGAACTTGCTGATGGTACGGGCCAGCTCCGTCTTCACGCGCAGCTGTTCGTTGACGTCCCAGGTGGCGCCGGCGGCGGCCTGCGTCGTGCGCGAGTAGTGACGGCGGCCCTGGGTCGACGTCAGCGTCCACTGGTCGGCGCCGTCCTTGCTGATCGACTGCAGGTAGTTCGTGCCGGGGATCTTCGTGATGGTGGCGCCCTTGTTGAAGGGCAGCTGGCCGACCAGGAAGTTGGTTTCGGCATCGTGTTCGATACGGGTGCTGATCACTTCGGCGAAGGCCTCGATGTCCGCGTTCGGGCGCCATTGCAGCACGCCGTTGCTGGCCCAGCGCTTGCGGTCGCCCGACGTCATCACGCGGCCCAGGGTGTCCGGGCCCGTGATGCCCTGCTCCAGCGACAGCGGCACGCCGACCCAGGCACCTTCGTCCTGGTAGCGGCCGCGCTGGTAGGAATAGCCCACCAGGGCGCCGAATTCGCCGTAGGCGGTCTTCCACCGGTTCGACACCATGCCGGACACCTGCGGATCGGTGGCGCCAGACTTGTCGCGGTTTTCCGCGCGGGTGACGACGCTGGCCGTATAACCCTTGAAATCGAAGGGACGGTTGGTGCGCACGTCGATGACGCCGGCGGTGCCGCCTTCGACCATGTCGACGCCCTGGGATTTATATACGTCCAGGCGCGACAGCATGGTGGTGGGAATATCGGCCAGGAACAGGCTGCGGCTGACGGCGGTGAACATCTCGCGGCCGTTCAGCAGGGTGACGGCGCCGGGCAGGCCGCGGATGACGACGTTGCTGGCCTCGCCCGCCTCGCGGATGATCTGCACGCCCGTGATGCGGCCGAGGATTTCGGCCACGTTCTTGTCGGGGAACTTGCCGATATCGTCGGCGACGATGGAATCGACCACCTGCTCGTTGTTCTGCTTGAAGGCCTGGGCGTTACGGGCGGCGCTGCGCATGCCCGTGACGGTGACGACATTGACATCCTGCCCCGCTGGCGCGGCTGCCGGCGCAGGTGCCGCAGCGATGTCCGCGGCCGGCGTGGCCGCTTCCTGGGCCTTGACCGATGCGCTGCTGAGCAGACCCGCCGCGACCAGCGCGGCAACAGTGACTTTCAAGGTGAAAGATGTGTGTGCAGGCGCGACACGGCCCAAGGGGAAGTGCGTCATGTTGTCTCCGGTATCTTGTAATTATGTGTCCCGAGCAGTTATCAAACTGCTTCCGGTCCTGATATTAGGAGGATGTGCGAATTCAATCCAATAATAATTTCGGCCATTCCGATATGTTTTTTGATATCACAGAGCGGGCCGGAACGCTTGCTTCAGTGATTACCAGCAAGTTTATCAGGGTCGGGACAGCCGGTAGCGCGCCGGGGCGCTGGTGGTATCGACCGTCAGCAGCGAATGGGCCGCCAGTGTCGCCAGGCTGTCGAGGGCCTGTGCGGGCGCGATCCCAATGGCCGACAGCAGTGCGGTGGCGTCGGCCAAGCCGAACCAGGAATGCAGGCTGGCCAGCGCCGCCAGCACCGCGCCGGTACCGGTCGGCAGCAGCGGCTCGGCCCAAGCCAGCGCGGCGTCGAGGCTGCGATGTCGCGGCGGCATGACTGCGTGGCTGGTGCCGCCGCCGAGCGCACGCGCGGCCAGGACGAGCGCCAGCGGGACGCCAAAAGCCTGCCCGATGCCGTCCGCGGCGGCGGCAACAAGCACCCCGGCTCCTTCGTGAGGCGCGTGGTCCAGGAAGAGCTGCATAGCGGCGGCGCCGTCCAGCGGCGGCACCCGCACCACCGTCTCGCCGTCGGCGCGCAGGGTCTGGCGGCTGGTGGCCAGCACGCACAGGCCGGGATGGCACCGCGTCAGCCACTCGGCGGCCGCGCTGACCGCCTCCATATGGTGATCGCAATCGTCCAGCACCAGCAGCAGCGGACCTTCCGGCAGGCCCGCGCCGAGAGTCGGCAGGTCGCGTCCGGCTCCGGGCGCAAGGCGCAATGCCGACGCGATGGCCGGGACGATGCCGCCTGCGCCCATGCCGTCGACATCGACGATGCAGCGGCGCCCCGCCGTGAAGCGCTGCGCCACGGCCAGGGCCAGTGCGGATTTGCCGATGCCTGCCGCCCCCGTCAAGGTAAGGATGGGTGCATCGGCGCAGCGCCGCAGCAGCGCGTCGGCCAGCGTCAGCGGGCACAGCCGCCAGATGGCATAGCTGGTTTGGGCGCGC
>NZ_WNKZ01000070.1 GCF_009720835.1 Pseudoduganella buxea | reverse complement strand
CCGGCGGTGGCGCCGCGGGCTTGGCGGGCGCGGCAGGCGGCGTGGCGGCCGCAGGTGCCGTCGCCGAGCCTCCGGGCAGTCGCAAGTGCTGGCGCTCGAAGATCTTGTTGACGTCCTTCAGGTTATTCTCGCGCGCGATCGCCTCGGCCGTCAGGCCCGGGTACATGGCGGCGATCTTCGAAAGGGTCTGTCCGGCGCGCACCACGTGCACGGACGGCCGCTCCGGGTGCTTCGTCTCGTGTACCTTCGGCTGGCTCTGCAGCACGAAATACGGCGCCACGAATGTCACGTCGGACGAAAATGCGGACGGCGCCAGCATGCCGATCTTTTCCGGCTGGTCGGCCATCGCCGCGTGGTAGAACGACAGGTCCAGCTTGAACAAATCGGGATACAGGGGCGGCAGCTCGCCCAGGCGGTTGGTCTTCGTGTCGAGCACGTGCTCGCCGCTCTTGACCTGCACCGGCTGGTTGGCGATGGGCTGCTGGGCGACGTCGCGCAGCTCGGCCTTGGCCGGCTTGCCCAGTTCGACGATCTTGCCCGGCGCGTAGCCTTCGTGCTTGCCGATCGCGGCCACCACGTCGTTGAACTGCTTTTCGCTGAGCTTGCCCACGACGTCGTCGGCCTTGACGTTGGCGCGCTTGCAGATAAAGGCGATATAACCGGCCGTATCGTTTTCGTGCGGTGGCGCGTAACGGTGCATCATTTCGCTGATGGTGCTCTTGCCGTACACCTCACGCATCAGCTTCATGCGCTCGCGCTCGCCGGCGGCGCGGTCCTTGAAGATCAGGAACAGGCTTTTCGGATCGGAGGTACGCTGGGCATAGCCGATCACGTCGTGCACGACGCGCTTGCCCGGCTTGGCCATATTGCCCGGGTTATTCATGCGCCAGGCGAAGGAGCCGCCGATATACAGCGTCTCGGCCCCGTTTTCATCGAAATAATGAACCGTTTTCTTTTCACGGTAATAGACGGCACGGACGAACATTACTTGCCTGCCGCGCCAAAGAATTCTTTTTTCAACGCTTCGCTCGCATCCTGGAACGGTGCCCTGGCCCGCACGACGTCGTCGCGCTCGAACATCGGCACGTCCGTGTCGCCATTGAACTTGTACCGCTTGAACTGTACCGCGCCCTTCTTCAGGCGCTCCGCCGGCGTCGTGCCGGTCCGCTCGGCCTCGACGGCATACAGCTGCCCGCCTTCCCTGTAGAAGGAAACGGCGACCAGGTTGGCGTCGCCGCTTTCATAGCTGCGCAGGTTGTAGCCCAAGCCCTGCGACGACGGCATCGTCACGTGCAGCCACGGCTCGCCTGCCTTCTCCGGTTTCAGGAAGACGGTGTACGTGTCGAACCCGCTGGCCGTCAGGTTGCCGACGAAGCCGCGCAGGATCTGGAAGGAGAACTCGCCCGCCTTGACGTCGTTCGGCCCATAATGCAGCGGCACCTCGGCGCGCGCCGGCGCGGCGCCGGCCTGGCCCGCCACGAGCAGCAACGCCAGCAGCGGTGCCGCAAGAAAACTCCGATAGTCCATTTAATCCTCGCCGTCCTCGATGGCCCGGAGCACGTCGGCATCGCCGAATACCAGACGTTCCAGGAAGTGATTTTTCAACAGGTCGAACATGTCCGGCTCCGATGCGCCCTGGCCATGGCCCTCCTCGGCCTCGTCCTCATGGCTTGCCTGCGCGTCGTCCGCATCGGCCTGACCTTCGGCGTATTCATGATCGCTGCCGTGATCGTCGTCGCTGCCGTGGTCGTGATCGTGATCGTGATCGTGATCCTCGTCGCCGTCATCGTCCGCATCCTCGTGCGAACCGCAGCCGCAGCCTTCCTCGTGGGCGTGCTGGATCACGGTCCAGTCGCGCTTCTCACCCACCAGCACCGTCAGCGCGGCCGGGTTGTCGTGGAAGATGCGGCGCGTGCGGCCGTATTCGTCCAGGGTGCCCTTGCCGACCACCTGGCCGTCCCGGTCGATGAAGCGGTAGGGAATCGCACCGCCCAGCGTGGCCGAGATCATGTCCTGCAGGGGCCGGTCGATGACGACCTTCGTGCTCAGTTTCTCGAGAAGCGGCGTGATGCGGATATCGCCCGGCTTCGGAATGTCGATCGCCACCGGATTGCCGCGTGCCGGCCCCGCCAGCTCCTTCATCGACGCCTTGAACGTCATCGTTCCCGGTCCGTGGAGCATGATGTTGCCGCCTTCGAGCTTCAGGTAGGCGCCCTGGGCCGTCAGCATGACGTGCTCCTTGGCGGCCACTGTCACGCTCTTGGCGACGCTGGCCACGGTGATGGCCTTGTCGGCCGTCACCCGCAGTACGTCGGACTGGCTTTGCAGGCTGACCTGGCCGCTGGCCGCGTGCAGGCGCAGGCCCGTCTCCTGGTTCGGCTTTTCCGCCGCGCTGGCCTTGCCGTAGGTGAACAGGCTGATGCCCTCCTTGACGGTGTGCACGCTGTTGCCCTGCGCTGCCAGGTTGACGTCCTGGCCGGCGGCGATGCTGGTGGTCGTGCCCGCGCGCAGGATGGCGCTGGCCGGTGTCGTGGCGGCGATGCCTGCCGGGCTCGACAGTTGCAGCTGGGGCGCGCCATAGGCGCTGGCGTTGCCCTGCCCGCCCGTGTCGCCGCCACTGCCGCCCTGCTGGCCGTCAAGGGCTTTTTCCACCTTGGCCAGCCCGGCAATGACGGGCAGCTGGTCCGGTGCCGCTTCGGCCGCGCCGCCTGCGCCCTTCAGTCCGGCGTTGTGCTTCTGCGCCGTTTCGGCCAGGTCCTGCTGCAATTGACGGCTCTGGCCGACCTGGGCCAGGGCCTCACGGCTGTCGAGCTGCTGGCCGCTGCCGCCGTGGCGGGCGTCGGCCGACAGCAGCAGGCCGCCGCCGGCACGCAAGGCGGCGCCGTGCGCGCTTTTCAGTTCGGCGCCGAAGCCGGCCGGCGCCAGGCGCTGGTTGTCGCTCTGGTGCACCAGGTGACCGAGGTTCAATTCATCCGTGCCGTCGTGGGCCTTGGCGTGGCGTTGCAAGGCTACCCGGGGCTGGCCGGGGCTGTCGTCGAAGACCAGCTGGCTGTAGCCGCCCGTGCCCTGCTGGCTGGCATTCATGGCCTGGGATTTCAGGCCCGACAGCACGGCCGCGTGGGCATGGGCGCCAGCCTCGCCCGGGAACCAGGCGGCGGCATTGCCCGTGGCCACACCCGCGCCTTGTGCCACCTGGTTATGTTGCGCGTCGGCCTGGCCGCGGCCGTTGTAGACGGCGCCGATGACGACGGGGCGGTCGATATTGCCGTCGATAAAGTCGATCAGTACTTCGCTGCCGACGCGGGGCACGGCGGCACTGCCCCAGTTGGCGCCGGCAACGGGCGCCAGGGGCGTGGCCAGCCGCACCCAAGTGCCGGCGCCGTCATCCCCGGGCGCGCCCGTGTCCGAGGCGGCGGCCGGGTGCTCCAGGCGGCTGTGGCTCTGCACGCCCCGCTGCCAGTGGAACTGCACCTTGATGCGGTGGTCGCGGTCCGTGTGGACGGCGGCGCCCGGCGGGCCGACGACGATGGCGGTCTGCTGGCCGCGCACGGTGGGCTTCGGATGCAGCAGCTGGCCGTGGCCGTCGACGCTGCTGCTGCGATACGGCACGGCCGAGCGCACGGCATCGATGCGGTTGCGGTACAAGGGCCGCTCGCCCTTGCCATGCCCGACCGCGTGCAGGCCGCGTGCCCCTTCCTGGCCGATGGCGACGGCCAGCGCGCTTTCGCCCAGCGTGCCCAGGACCCGTTCGCGGATGTCGGCGCTCAGGTTGTTGTGCGCCAGGTGCAGCACGCGCGTGACGACGAAGCTGCGGGCGGCATCGTCCGCCGCGCTGTCGAGCTGGGCCTGGCCGGCCAGCGTGAAGGTCGTGCCGGGCACCAGGGTGCGCACGGTGCCGGCCCCCGTCCACGTCTCGCGCCGGGTTTCCAGCGCCTGCATTTGCCGGTCCGCGATGCGCTGGCCCTGCTCGCGCGACGGGTAGGCGTAGGCGCCCGGCGTGTCGCGGCTGGTCAGCGGCAAATCGCCCTGGATGGCGGCGGCGGCACCGACGGGCCGGTTGCGGTTGCCCCGGTAGTCCCAGCTGGACAGCGCGATGGCGTCGGGCGTCCAGCGCGTCTCCGCGCGCCAGCGGTCGATGCTGTCTTCCCGCATCACGGCGCCGGGCTGGGTGAAACGCACCGCCGGCTGGGCATTGGGCTGGAAGCTGCCGTTATGGTCGGCGATGACGAGGGTGTGGCTGCCCAGGCTGGCGCTGCCGGGCTCGCCCGCATGCTCGAAGTACCAGAACAGGCCTTCCTCGCTCATCAGACGCTGCGCGAAGGCGAAATCGGATTCCTGGTACTGGCAGGCCAGCGAGCGGACCGGATAGGCCGCGGCGTCGGCCAGGTCGAAGCGCCAGGCCGGCACCAGGGTGCCGGCGCCCTGCCAGCCAGAAAACAGCGCGGACAGGATGTCGGGCACGCTCTTGCCCTGGAACACGCGGCTGTCGCGCCCGTGCCGCAGGAAAGCAAACCACGGTCCCAAAGTGAGGCGGTAGCGGGCCAGGCCGCCGTCCGCGCCGACGATGGCCGCTTCCGTGATATGGCCGTGAAACATGCGCGGGGCCGGTCCCGTCGTGTCCAGTTCGAGCAGCGCGGGCTGGCCCAGCAGGGATTTCAGGGGAATGGCCGCATCGTGCGACAGCACCGTCACGTCCAGCGCATAGCATTGGCCGATGGCTTCCTCGCCGCGCAGACATTCCACCACCAGGCCGTCGGCGACGACGGGGGTGGTCAGGCGGAGCAGTCGGGTGGTCTGGGTCAGGCTGTCTGGCACGTGGAGCATGGGTATTTGGCAACGAGCAATGACTTGGTATTCTACTACGAACCGCCATTAACTCAGCAATGAAACATCACGCCTGCTGTGCCACTTCCACCGTCAGAACCGACAGCAATCCCACCAGCTTGGTCGTATCCATCGGCTTGACAAAATAATGGTCGAAGCCGGCGGCCAGCGATTTTTCCTGGTCTTCCTTGCGGCCGTAGCCGGTAACGGCGATCAGGTGGGCAGTGGCCGTCTGCGGCAGCGCACGCAGGCGCCGTGCCAGTTCGTTGCCGTCGACGTCGGGCAGGCCGATATCGAGGAAGCAGACCTGCGGCTCCCGCGCCACGGCCAGTTCCAGGGCCTCGGCGGCGCGGTGCGCCACGCTGACCTCGTGGCCGGCCGCTTCCAGGAACAGCGCCAGGGTCTGGGCCGCGTCGATATTGTCGTCCACCACCAGGCAGCGCAGGCGGTTCGGTTGCGCCACGCGCGCGGCCGGCCCGCCCGGCTGCATGACCGGCTCGGGCAATTCCTCGAACGGCAGGTCGACGGTAAACGTGCTGCCCCGTTCCAGCCCCGCGCTTTCCGCGCGCACGCTGCCGCCGTGCAGCATGACGAGGGTGCGGGCCAGCGCCAGCCCCAGGCCCAGGCCGCCCTGCGACCGGTCCGACGTGCGTTCGGCCTGGGTGAACAGTTCGAACACGCGCGTGACCAGCTCCGGCGCCATGCCGATGCCGTCGTCGGCCACCACCAGGCGCACGTGGGGTCCGGCGCGGTCCAGCGACACCCGCACGTGGCCGTATTCCTGGGTGTACTTGGCAGCGTTGTTGAGCAGGTTCGCCACCACCTGCACCATGCGCTTGTGGTCCGCGTTGATGCCCAGCGGCTCGTGCGGCAGGTCCAGTTCCAGCTGCTGGCGCTTGCTCTTGAACAGGGGGTAGGCCTGCTCGACGGCGTCTTCGACGACGGTGCGCAGGTCCAGCGGTTGGCGGTTCAGCTTCACGAGGCCGCGCGTGACGCGCGAGACGTCCAGCAGATCGTCGATCAGGCGTGTCATGTGCTCGACCTGGCGCGCGATGATCTCGGCCGTGCGCGCCACCGAAGCATTGTCCGCGTGGGCCATCTTCAGCACCTGGGCGCCGGAACTGATGGGCGCCAGCGGGTTGCGCAGCTCGTGGGCCAGCATGGCCAGGAATTCGTCCTTGCGCCGGTCGGCCGCCTGCAACGAGGCGGTGGCGGCGTCGCGTTCCACTTCCTTCTTCTGCAGCGCCTCGGCCATCTCGTCGAGCGAGCGGGCCAGCGCGCTGATTTCCTCTTCCTCGTAGCGCATGCCGGTGCGGGTGTCGAGCGAGCCCGAAGCGATGCGGTTGGCGGTGCGCGCCAGGGTCTGCACGCGGCGCACGATCAGGATGTCGCCGCCGAACCAGGCGGCCAGCAGCGCCAGCGTGACGGTGGCGACCAGGCCGATGGTGGCGATCAGCTGGTCGCGCGTGGCAGCCGCCACGATCTCCTGGTAGGGAATGCCGATCATCACGGTGTAGTCGGAAATATCGTGCCTGCCCACGCGGGCGAAGGCATACATGCGCTGCACGCCGTCCGCGTCCGTCAGCAGCACGGGCACCTTGGGGCGCGTCGTCCAGGCTTCCTGCAGGGGCCCGCCGATCTTCTTGCCGAACCAGCCGGCCGGATCGGGACGGCGCGAAATGATGGTGCCGTTGGCGTCCACGGTCCACAGCAGCGAGCCGGGCGAGAGCTGCACGTCCAGCACGAACTTGTCCAGCTCCGTCAGGTCCAGCGCGGCGAACAGTACGGCCGCCACCTCGCCGCCGCGGATCACGGGATAGGTCAGGTTGATCGTATGCTTCGAGATGACGCGCCCGAACACGTAGTTGCCGGCGATGAAGCGCCGCTCCGTGACGGCGCGGCGGAAATGCGCACGGTCGGCCAGGTTGACCAGGCCGACGGACGACACGGCGCTGCAGGTGACGTCGCCATTCAGGCGGATCAGGCCGAAATTGACGTAGTCCGTGTTCTTCGACAGGATGTCCGACAGCAGCACGCTGCAATCGTCCGAATTACCCAGGATATCGGGCACGCTGGACAGGTCGCGCAGGATCTGGCGGGCCCCTTCGAGCGATTGGGCCTCGTTGGCGGCGGCCAGGTTGGCCACGCGCTGCAGGTTCTCGCGCGCCACCTCGATGGCGTGCTCGCGCTCGCGCAGGCCCGTCAGCACCGTCATCGCGGCCATCGGCGTGATGGCCAGGGCCACCAGCAGGATCAGGCGCCGGCGCAGGCTGTTCAGGCGGAACACGCATGCCCTCCCGCGGCGCGCGCCATGCTGTCGCCCAGCGTGATGATGGCGCCCACGCCACGGCGCAAGGTGGCTTCGTCGTCGGCGATGAAGCCGATGCGGATGAAACCGGGGCAGCCCAGCGCCTCGCCCGGCATCAGGGCGACCCGATAACGCTGCAGCAGCAGCTCGGCGAAGCCTTGCGTGTCGAAGGTCAGCGCGCGGATATCGCACCACAAATAGGGGCCGGCGGCGGGCGCGGCCACGGCGGCCCACGCGACCGGCGCGAACAGCGCCACCACCATGTCGCGCCGCACGCGGTAGTCGGCCAGCAGCTCGGACACGGCGCCGATGCCGAAGGCCGCCGCGGCCGCCACCTGCGTCAGCGCGGGCACGGCCGCCGTGATGGGGCCCTGCAGGGTGCTCATGGCCGACACCCAGGCCTGTGGCGCCACGGCGAAGCCGGCCCGCCAGCCCATCATCGCGTGGCTTTGCGACGCCGAGAACACGGTGACGATGCCCAGCGCTTCCCAGTCCGGGCAGGCCGCCAGGCTCAGGTGCACGGCGTCGAACACGAGCTTCTCGTAGCTTTCATCGACCAGGCATGCCGTGCCGGTGGCCCGCAGCCAGTCGCGCACGGCGGCCAGCTCGCCGGCGGTCAGCACCTTGCCGGTGGGATTATGGGGATTATTGACGACGAGGACCCGCGCCGCCGGCAAGGTGGCCAGGAAGGCCGCATCGATGACGTCGGGCTGGTCTACCAGTACCGTCTCCAGGCCCAGCAGGCGCGCCGTCGCGGCGTACGCGGGCCAGTGCGGCCGCAGCACGATGACGCGCTCGCCCGGGTCCGTCATCACGTACAGCGCTTCGTAGACGGCCTGTTTGGCGCCGTTGGTGGCGATGACGTGCGCCGGCGTGGCGGCGATGCCGTTCTCGCCGCGCAGCTTGGCGGCCAGCGCCGCGCGCAGCTCGGGTGCGCCGCCCACGGCCGTGTAGGGCAGCCGTGGCTCGCGCAGCGCGGCCGCCACGGCCTGGCGCACGGGCAGCGGCGCCGGGAAATGCGAGATGGCGATGGAAAGATCGATGACATCCTCGC
This sequence comes from Pseudoduganella buxea, assembly GCF_009720835.1. Taxonomy (GTDB): domain Bacteria; phylum Pseudomonadota; class Gammaproteobacteria; order Burkholderiales; family Burkholderiaceae_D; genus Rugamonas; species Rugamonas buxea. The sequence continues at coordinate 27,539 of NZ_WNKZ01000070.1, read as the reverse complement.
CGCCCTGGCGCAGCGCATCGACCCGTTCATGCATGGCGGTGGTGGCCAGCGGCCAGGCGATGGCGATACGGTTCGATACTTGCATGACGCGCCTGTCCTCCCTGCCAAAAAATTTTCCACACTGCAATTCTACTGCGGATCGCGCCGTACCGGCGCGCTATCGTGACACCGGACGCGCGGGGCCCGAACGGTCCGCTGGCGGCCCCCCCGATCCCGCAATATAGCGCATCGGCAGGGGCCGCCCTGCCCCATTCGCGGGCGGCCATCAAGCCGGCGCGACCGCCCGCTCGAGCAGCGTGGGAATCTCGCCTGGCGGTACCGGTTTGCTGAACAAATAGCCCTGCATTTCGTCGCAGCCGTACTGGGCCAGGAAGTCGCGCTGCTGTTCCGTCTCCACCCCTTCGGCGATGACGCGCATCTGCAGCTGGTGCGACAGCGAGATGATGGCGCGGGCGATCGCCTGGTCGTCCGCGCTGTGGGCCAGGTCGCGCACGAAGGATTTGTCGATCTTCAGGCGGCTGATCGGGAAGGACTTCAGCGCCGCCAGGCTGGAATAGCCCGTGCCGAAATCGTCGATCGACAGGGCGATGCCCATCGCCTCGAGCTCGCGCATCTTGTCGACGGCCTGGCCGACGTCGCGCATGATCAGGCTTTCCGTCACTTCCAGCTCCAGCCAGCACGCGTCGAGCCGGGCGTCACGCAGCGCATCGGCCACGCGCGCCACCAGGCGCCGGTCGTCGAACTGGCGCGGCGACACGTTGACCGATACCACCAGCGGCGCATGACCGGCATCCTGCCAGGCACGCGCCTGGCGGCACGCCTCGCGCAGCACCCATTCGCCAATGGCGACGATGCTGCCGCTTTCTTCGGCCAGCGGGATGAACTGGTCGGGACGGATCTGGCCCCGTTCCGGATGCTCCCAGCGCACCAGCGCCTCGACGCCGAACACGTGACCGCTCTGCAGGTCCACCTTCGGCTGGTACACCAGGCGCAGCTGCTGGTCGTCGACGGCGCGGCGAAGGCCGTCCATCAGCGCCAGCTTCTGCTCCAGCGTGGCGTTCATCTCGTGCGCGTAGAACTGGCAGTTGTTCTTGCCCAGCTCCTTGGCGCGGTACATGGCCGCGTCGGCGTTCATCATCAGGGTGCCGCCATCGAGGCCGTCGCGCGGGTACATGGCCGCGCCGATCGAACAGCTGACCTGCACCTCCTGCCCTTCCAGCAGCACGGGCCGCACCACGGCCGACAGGATCTTGTCGAGCAGCGCGGCGGCGCCCGCCGCATCACCATCGGGCGGCTGCGGCAGCAGCAGCACGAACTCGTCGCCGCCGAAGCGACCCACCGTGTCGCTCTTTCGCAGGCATTCGACCATGCGTCCCGCCACGGCCTGCAGCAGTTCGTCGCCGGCTGCGTGGCCCAGCGTGTCGTTGACCAGCTTGAAGCTGTCCAGGTCGACGAAGGCCACCAGAACCTGCTGCTGCTCGCGCTCGGCGTGCAGGATGGCCTGCTCCAGGCGGTCGCCGATCAGGCTGCGGTTGGGCAGGCCCGTGAGCGAATCGTGGTGGGCCAGGTGGACGATGCGGGCCTCGTCGCGCTTGCGCTCGGAGATGTCGCGCACGATGGCCACCAGGCCGCCCTCGACGCCGACGATCTGCCAGTGCATCCATTCGGCCTTGAACTCGGGCAGGTCGTTGCGCCATTCTTCCTGATGCACGCCGCCTTCGATCATCATCTTCGCCAGCCGGGCGAACATGCCGTTCTCGCGCGCGCCGGGAATCCAGCTGCACAGGGTGGCGCTGCGCAGGTGGTCGCGCGAGCGGCCCGTCATCTGCTCGGCGCGGCTGTTGACGGAAACGATGCGGAAATCGATGATGGCGCCGACGTCGTCGCGCAGCGCGCGCAGCACGAAAAAGGCGTCCAGGTTCGCTTCGGAAGCGGCGGCATAGGTTTCCTGGGCCCGGCGGATGCGGCGGCGCGCCTTGGCGCCCTGCCACGACCAGGCCCACAGCAGTCCCATGACGAAGACCAGCACGGCCGAGGCCACGCCCGCCTCCCACAGCAGCGCGCGGCGCTGCTGCTCGAAGGCGGCCATCTGTTCGCGTTCGGACAGGCCCACCAACGCCACCACGCCGTAATTGCGCAGGGTGCGCGACGCCGTGTAGCGCGCCACGCCGTCGACCTGGGCCGAAGGCCGGCCGTCCGGATCGTTCCAGAAGGCCAAGTCGATGCGCTGGCCCCAGCTGTCCCGTGCGCCCACGCGCATCGAACGCGCAATGCCGTCAATGCCGGCCACGGCCACCAGGCCTTCGTCGCCCTGGCGCGAACGCTCGTAGCCGCTGGTGAAGTAGGTCGGGTCCACTTCCAGGATGGCCACGCCGGCGAAACTGCCGTCGGCGGCGCTCAGGCGGCGCGAGAAATGCAGATGCCACTCGTCGCGCGCGAGGTCGCGCATGGTTTCGGCCACGAACACGCCGTCGTTCGGGCGGTCGCGGTGGAAGGCGAAGTAGCGCTGGTCGGCCACCCGATGCGGCGGCGCGGTGGGATTGCTGGCCACGATATTGCCCTCGGCGTCGGCGATGCTGACGGCGAACACGAGCCCCGGCGGCAGCAGGCTTTGCTGGCCCAGCTCCGGCAAGGCGCCGGCCGCGCCGCGGCGCGCCACCGCATACTTGATCACCTTCAAGGTCTGGTCGATCGTCGTCAGGTTGCGTGCCACCTGCGCTTCATAGGTTTCCATCAGCTCGTTGACGGACTCGCGCGCGCCCGCCTGCGCCGCCAGCCTTTCCTTGCCGATGAAGTGGAAGCTGGTGCCCCAGATGACACCCAGCAGCAGCAGCGTAAACAGGGGCAGCGTCACATAGGTTTCCAGCCCCAGGCGCAGCCAGCGCGTGCGCCTGGCCGAGGCAATCACCTTGTCCATCAGCGCACCGCCAGCACGGGCCGCACCGAAGCATCCAGCGCGGAGCGTTCGATATAGCCGATCATGCCGGGATTGTCCGCCACCAGCTTGCGCACGGCGGCGCTGTTGGCAACCTCGCGCGGGGGCTGGCCGCGGCCCGTGAAGATCATCTTGGTCCAGTAGGCCTTCATCAGCGCGGGCGAACGGCGCGCCACGCGGTCGTAGAATTCGTCGCGCAAGGGCGAGCCCACACCCTGGTCGATGGCGACGGCCTCGCTGCCGTCCGGGAAGCGGTTGGCCTCGGACAGGAAGATATCGGCCACCTGGTCGCTGCGCAGCGCCGTGACGGGCGCGCGTGCGGACACGATGACCACCAGGTCGCTGGTGCCGGCCGCCCCCGTGTTCGCGGTCAGCAGCACGGCGGCTGCGGACACGATGGCTTGCAGTTTTCGGCTGAACATGGCGTGCCCCCTCAGAAGACGAAATCGGCCGACAGGCTGATCACGTTGAAGGACTTGCCCGACTGGTAACCCGGCTGCGCATTGGTCAGGGTGCCGCTGCTGCCGTCATGGGGGCGGGCCCGCTCGAGCTGCAGCTTGAAGGCATGGCTCGGGCCGGCATCCCAGCGTACGCCGGCCGAGATGGCATGCTGCGTCGGCACCTCGCGCAGGAAGTCGTTCAGCACCGCGTTGGCCTGCAGCGCCAGTGCGGCCACCTGTGGCGGCAAGCCGGTCGTGGGCAGGCCCGCCACCTGCACGTCCATGTTCGCGTGCACGGCACTGAAGGTCGCATAGGGGGTCAGCGCGCCGAAACGGTAGCCGCCGCTCAGGTAGCTGGCGGTCTGGTCGCCCAGCAGCGAACGGGTATTGGTGCGGCCGATCTCGCCCGTGACGAACCACGCGCCCGGGTCATACGTGAAGCCCGCGCTGAACACGGACACCCGCTTGGAGCGGATGTCGTAGCGCGCGGCCAGTGCCTGGCCGGCGGGCCCGAACTGGGACAGCACGTCGAACAGTTCACCGCCCGCGGGCACCTGGAAGATCGCATTGGCGGCCGTGGCCTGCACGGTCAGGGCGCCGGCCGTGGTGCGCTGGGTCAGGCCCACCATGCGCTTGGCCTTGGCGTCGAAGTCGCGCGACAGGCGGATCGACGTGCGACCGAAGAACACCTGGGTGGTCTGCTTGGTGCCGGCCAGGTTCCACCGGTAGGAGGCATCGAAACCGTCGCTGTTCGAGATCGGCATGGTGCTGTACAGCTCCACGGGCGGACGCACCCACGGCAGCGCATAACTGGCCTTGCGGTAGTCGGCGGCCAGGTACAGCGGCAGCGCGATGCGGCCCAGCCGCAGCGACAGGTCCGGCGTGGCCCGGTACTTGACGTTGGCCCACTCCACTTCCGGCTTGTAATTGTGTTCGACATTGCGCTCGGAGACGACCTGCACGACAGCCGACCAGCGTTTGTCGAGCTGCACGCCCAGTTGCGCGCCCAGGCGCGAGTCGACGTCGACGGCCCAGTGCTTGCCGTAGCCGGCCTGGCCGGGCGACAGGGGGCTGGCCGTGTAGTCGGCCAGCTTTTCCGTCGAGTGCACGGCGCTGACGGTACCGAAGCCGCCGAAGGTCCAGGCGGGCAGGTCGCCGTCGGCGGCGCGCGTGGCGGCATGCATGCAGCCCAGCGCCGTGACGACAAGGGCACGGCGCAGCACGCGGGAAGAGTGGACAGGTCGATAACGCTGGGACATGGGAGCAGTATTCCGTGGTTCGATGCGATGACGTCGGGCCGGGGTCGGGGGTCGGGTCTCGGATGGGCGAGCGGATCTGCTCGCGTGATTGCCGTGCGGCGGCCGGCACGGGGATGGGGTGCCGGCGTTCATGGGACAAGACGAAAGTTTATCGTAGGAAACTGTGATTGTCGATGAGTTTCCCAAGAGAACGCCGTGTAGCGCTGCGGGAAACAACAATCGCGACAGCGTGGCATCCGCCATGCTCTTACAATGGAGCTTTTCGCAAGGAACGGCCTTGGATACCTCGTGCGGCACCCTGATCGTCAACGCTTCCGGTCAACTGCTCTTGTGCCACGTGACGGGCACGGCGCACTGGGATATCCCGAAGGGCATGCTGGACGCGGGCGAGACGCCGCTGGCGGCGGCCCGGCGCGAACTGTTCGAAGAGGCGGGACTGTCGTTCGATGCCGAGCGCTTCCAGGACCTGGGGCGCTTCGACTACCGGCGCGACAAGCGGCTGCACCTGTTCCGGGTCGATGCCGGCGACGACCTGTGCAGCCTGGACCACCTGCGCTGCACCAGTTTCTTCCCGCACCGCGTGACGGGCAAGGATACGCCGGAAGTGGACGGCTTCCGCTGGGCCAGCCGCGACGAGGTGCGTACGCTGTGCTGGCCGCGGATGGCCCAGCGACTGCTGTCGCTGGACTGGTAAGGGATTGACAAAGGCAGCGCTCAGCGCTCCTTGCGCCCCTTCAGCAGGTAATACGCGACGCCCGCCACGGCGGCCGTGACGGCCACTTTCTTCACCAGCCCGACGCGGTTGTGTTCCCACTCGGCCTTGATGCCCATCTCGGCGAACACGTTCGGTACGTGCCCGCGCGCCAGGTCCTCGCCGATGCCTTCGACCACGTTCACGCGGTCCGCCAGCAGCAGCAGCAGCCAGTGGCGGATATCGTTCTCGGTGGTCTTGAAGGCGGCCCGGCGCAACATGCCGGACAGGCCCTTCGGCGGCTGCGGGCTGCCGAACAGGGGCGTCATATGGGGGCGCTCGGGCGACACCAGCACCTCCACGTGCCGTGCCTGGGGCTCTGGCTGCGTCAGCGGCGCGTCCAGCCGCTGCGGCATGCGCTCCATCGGGTAGCCCGGGCGGTTCTTGTGATCCAGGTCGGCCCCCCAGCCGTGAATGGCGGAGCGGTCCACGGGCGGGCGGCCATGCTGGAACACGGCCAGGTCGTGGCGCTGCGACTTGTCGTCGTCGTGCCCGTGCGCGTGGGCGTGGTCATGATCGTGATGGTCTGTCATGGTCGTCTCCTCAAGGCAGGGTGGTGGCGGCAACGGCGCGGCGCTGCGGCTGGTTCGGCGGGATCAGCACCGTCTTGATGCAGTTATCCAGTTTGCTGGAGAAGATATGGTACGCATCGGCCACCTCTTCCAGCGGCACGCGGTGCGTGATGATCTGCTTCGGATCGATGCGCCCGGCCTGGATATGCTCGATCAGGCGCGGCAGGTGGCGCTTGACGCTGGCCTGGTTCATGCGCAGGGTCAGTCCCTTGTTCAGTGCATTGCCGATCGGGATGGCGTTGAAGGTGGGGCCGTACACGCCGACGATCGACACATTGCCGCCCTTGCGCACGGAGTTGATACACCAGTGCAGTGCGGTAGCCGAACCGGCCTGCATCATCGCGTAGACACCCGTCAAGGTCTGGGCCGCATTGCCGGCCGCCTCGCAGCCGACAGCGTCGATGCACACGTCCGCGCCCATCCAGTCCGTCATCTTCTTGATATGCAGGGCCATGTCGTCCACTTCGCGGAAGTTGACCACTTCGCACTGGGCATAGCGGCGCACGAACTCGAGCCGGTATTCCACGTGGTCGACCACGATGACCCGTCCCGCGCCCATCAGCCAGGCCGACTTGGCGGCGAAGATGCCGACCGGGCCGGCGCCGAACACGACGACCGTGTCGCCTTCGGCGATGTCGCCCATCTCGGCGGCCTGGTAGCCCGTGGGCAGCGCGTCCGTCAGCAGCACGGCGTCGTCCTCGTCCATGTCGTGCGGGATGATGGTGGGGCCGACATCGGCCATCGGCACGCGCACCAGCTCGGCCTGGCCGCCGTCATAGCCGCCCGCCGTATGCGAGTAGCCGTAGATGCCGCCGACGGCACTGGCCTGCGGATTGGTGTTGTGGCAATTGCCGTACAGCTCGCGCTGGCAGAAGAAGCAGGAGCCGCAAAAGACATTGAAGGGCACCAGCACGTGGTCGCCCACCTTCAGTTTCTGCACGCCTGATCCCACTTCCTCGACGATGCCGACGAACTCGTGGCCGAAGGTCGTGCCGACACGGGTGTCGGGCACGAGGCCGTGGTACAGGTGCAGGTCGGAGCCGCAGATGCAGCTGCGCGTGACGCGCACGATGGCGTCGCCGGGATGTTCGATGACGGGGTCGGATTTTTGCTCGGCACGGACACGATATGGTCCGCGGTAGTTCATTGCCAGCATGGCAGTTCTCCTGGTGGGCTTGTATTCGATGGGACTGCACGGGTACCCGCTTGCGGCGGGTCCAGCACGAAAAAGCCGCCCAAGGGCGGCTTCGCTCAGCCTGCCCGTTTAACGGGTCGGCGGCGTGGTGGGCTGGTTCTGCTGGTTCGGCAGCGTGCCGGACGGATTGGTCGTCGTGCCCGTCGTGCCCACGGGACCGGTGCGGTTGCCCGACGGCGTGGTGCTGTTCATCGTGCTGCCGGAGGTGCCGGTGGCGCTGGTGCCGGAGCTGTTCATGCCTGAGGTGCCGGAGGTGCCCGTGCCGCTGGCGCCGGAGCTGTTCATCGTCGAGCCCGTGCCCGAATTCATGTCCGACGTGCTGCTGCCACTCATGTCGCTGGTGCCCGACGTGCCGCTGGTGCCCTGTTCATGCTTGCTGCCGTGCTTGGCCTTGTCGGATTTCTTCTGCTTCTTCGTATCGGACTGCTTTTGCGGGTCCGTGGCCGTGCTTTGCGAACCGGTGGACTGCGCCGCCACGCCGGCGCTGATGACCATTGCTGCGAGGGCTAGTGCGAGTTTCGTCTTCATAACGTTCTCCTGTTCGTGTTATTGCCGTGAGCGTCACGGTGAGACAAAATTCTCCCACGCAGGAGCGGCGCGACGGGTAGGACTGCACGCCGCAGGCCGGTCGGAACAACGCCACGCAAATTGCAATTTGCGCAGGGTTGCCGTTCCGTCCAGCTCTGCACTTCAGGCTGCCACTTCAGGCTGCCTTATCATCCTTGCTCATCAGCCGGGCCCGCAGCCGCTGACCTTCCTCGGCCACCAGCGCCGCATTGCGCGCTTTGACATGGCCGAAGCCGCGGATGCGTTCGGGCAGCTGGGCCAGTTGCAGCCACGTACCCTTGTTCTCCGCCGTCAGCGTGGCGCACAGCTCGTCCACCAGCGCGAAATAGTCGTCGCGCAGGGCCCGCTCGTGGCGCCGCTCGGCCGTCCAGCCGAACGGATCGAGCGGCGTGCCGCGCAGCTGCTTCAAGGGCGCCAGCAGCCGGAAGGCCGACAGCATCCACGGGCCGAAGCGCAGCTTGGCCGGGACGGTCGAGCCGGGCTTCGGGCGTGCCAGCAGTGGCGGCGCCAGGTGGAACTCGAGCTTGAAGTCGCCGCCGAACTGGCTGTTCAGCCTGGCGCGGAAGGCCGGGTCGGCGTGCAGGCGGGCCACTTCGTACTCGTCCTTGTAGGCCATCAGCTTGAACAGCGCCCGCGCCACGGCTTTCGTCACGGGCGTCTTCGAGCCCGGGCCGTCCACGGCCCGCTCGCGCGCCTCGACCTTCCGCACGGCCGCCAGCCAGCGCTCGGCATAAGCTTCGTCCTGGTATTGCACCAGGCGGGGCAGGCGCTGGGCGACCAGCTCTTCCAGCGTGGCCGGGGCGGTGAACTGGATCACCTTGGCACTGCCGCCCGCCAGCCGTGCCAGCGCGGCACTGTCGGCGGCGGCCAGGCGGCCCAGCAGCAGGGCCTGGCGGTTCATCGGCACGGCCACGTTATTCAGTTCCACGGCGCGCAGCAGCGCCGCCATCGACACGGGCACCAGGCCCTTCTGCCACGCATAGCCCAGCATCAGCATATTGCCGGCGATGGGCTCGCCCAGCAGGCGCCCGGCCAGTTCCTGTGCATCCAGGCCGTGCACATTGGCGTCGCCCGCGGCCCGGCGCAGCTGCGCGAACAGGCCCGGCATGTCGTTGCTGGCGTCCGGGTTGCGCGTCAGTGCCGCCGTCGGAATTTCCCGCTCGTTGGCGATGACCTGGGTGCGGCCGTGGCGCATCACGGCCAGCGCATCGGGCATGGCCGCCACGACGGCATCGCAGGCCAGCACGGCGTCGGCTTGCTGCAGGTCGATGCGCACCTGGTTCAGCGCCTGGGGCGAGCGGGCGATGCGCACATGCGACATGACGGCGCCGCCCTTCTGCGCGAAGCCCATGAAGTCCAGGGTCGATGCGCCCTTGCCTTCCAGGTGGGCCGCCATCGTCACGAGCGCGCCGATGGTGACGACGCCGGTGCCGCCGACACCGGCCACCAGCATCTCGAAGGGCTTCGAGAAATCGTGCGGGGCGGGGGCCGAGAACGGCGCCAGCGCCGCTTCCAGCCTGGCCGTATCCAGCCTGGCCGCTTCGGGTTTCTTCAGCTGGCCTCCGACGACGGAGACGAAGCTGGGGCAGAAACCTTCCACGCAGGAGTAGTCCTTGTTGCACGAGGACTGCTCGATCTGGCGCTTGCGGCCCAGCTCCGTCTCCAGCGGCAGGATCGACAGGCAGTTCGATTGCACGCCGCAGTCGCCGCAGCCTTCGCAGACGGCTTCGTTGATGACGACGCGGCGGGCCGGGTCGGGGAATTCCGTGTGCGTGGCCGTGTTCTTCTTGCGGCGGCGGCGCTTCTCGGCCGCGCAGGTCTGGTCGTACACCAGCACCGTCACGCCCTTCACGTCGCGCAGCTGGCGCTGCACCAGATCGAGCTCGCTGCGGTCGTGCACCGTCACGCCGGCCGGCAGGGCCACGCCGTCGTAGTTGTCCGGCTGGTCGGTGACGACGACGGCGCGCACGGCACCTTCCGTCAATACCTGCTGCACGATCTGCGGCACCGACAGCTTGCCGTCCACCGGCTGGCCGCCCGTCATGGCCACGGCGTCGTTGTACAGGATCTTGTAGGTGATGTTGGTGCGCGCCGCCACGGCCTGGCGCAGGGCCAGGAAGCCGGAGTGGAAGTAGGTGCCGTCGCCCAGGTTCTGGAACACGTGGGGCTTGTCGACAAAGCGCGACGCCGCCACCCACGTGACGCCCTCCCCGCCCATCTGCGTCAGCTGCACGGTGCTCCGGTCCATCCACGTGGCCATGAAATGGCAGCCGATGCCGGCAATGGCGGTGCTGCCTTCCGGGACCCTGGTCGACGTGTTGTGCGGGCAGCCGGAGCAGAAGTACGGCGTGCGGATGGCGTTGGCCGGATCGGCCTTCACGTCGGCCGCGCAGAAATCCGGCAGGAATTGCGCCAGGGCCAGCTCGGGCAGGTGCGGCGCCAGCCAGCGGATCAGCGCGGGGGCGATGCGCGACGGGCGCAGTTCGCCGATTGCCGCCAGCAGCGGCTGGCCCGCCAGGTCGGTCTTGCCCAGCACCTGGGGCCGCGCATCGGCGGGACGGTTATAGAAATGCTGCTTCAGCTGCTGCTCGATGATGGGGTCTTTTTCCTCCACCACCAGCACTTCGCGCAGGCCGTGGGCAAACGCGTCGAGACGGCCCGGCTCCAGCGGCCACGTCAGGCCCGGCTTGTACAGGCGGATACCCAGCTCCTCGAGCCGGTCCTGCGTCAAGCCCATGCGCTGCAGGGCTTCCACCAGGTCCAGGTAGGCCTTGCCGGCGCTGACGATGCCCAGTACGCCGCCGGGCGCCTGCGTGACGAAGCGGTCGATCGAATTGGCGCGGGCAAAGGCGCGCACGGCGTTCAGCTTTTCCGCCACGCGCTGCTCGATCTTCAGGCTGGGCAGGTCGGGCCAGCGGTAATGCAGGCCTTCGGCCGGGTAAACGTAGTCGGTTGGCGTGACGAAGCGCGGCGCGGCCGGCAGTTCCACCACGGCGCCGCCCTCCACCGTTTCCGAAATGGCCTTGAAGCCCACCCAGTTGCCGGAGAAGCGTGACAGGGCCCAGCCGTACAGGCCGAATTCCAGGTATTCCTCGATATTGGCCGGGTTCAGCACGGGCATGCTCCACGCGATCAGGGCCTGCTCGCTCTGGTGCGGCATCGACGAGGACACGCAGCCATGGTCGTCGCCCAGCACCACCAGCACGCCGCCATGGGGCGAAGAACCGTAGGCGTTGCCGTGCTTGATGGCGTCGCCGGAGCGGTCCACTCCCGGGCCCTTGCCGTACCACATGGCGAACACGCCGTCGACCTTGCGGGTGGGGTCCGTTTCGACCTGCTGCGAACCCAGCACGGCGGTGGCGCCCAGGTCCTCGTTGATCGCCGGCAGGAACTCGACGGCGTGGGCGGCCAGCTGCTTGCGCGCGCGCCACATTTCCTGGTCCACCGCGCCCAGGGGCGAGCCCCGGTAGCCGCTGACGAAGCCGGCCGTGTTCAGGCCGCTGGCGGCATCCAGCCGTTTTTGCGCCAGCATCAGCCGCACCAGGGCCTGGGTGCCGGTGAGGAAGACGCGGCCCGTCTCGCGGGCCAGGTTGTCGTCCAGCTGGTAGCCGGGATCGACGATGGGATTGTTGGCGGGGGGCGTGGCCGCCTGCAGGGCGTCGAGGCCGGGCTTGGTGTGAGCGTTCATTATTATTTCCTTGGCTCGTTGAGCTTGTCTCCGTGCCGGAAATGATAGGTGCGCCGATGCGAAATAATTTTCCTGTTTCTTCTACCGTATGCTAAGTTTCAGGAAAATCCTTTCGATTTTCCGGCACAAAATGAAAAACCATTCCCTCGACGCCCCCTCCATCAAGATCCTGGCCGCGCTGCAGAAGAACAGCCGCCTTTCCACCGCCGAACTGGCCGAGGAGGTGGGCCTGTCGGCCACCCCGTGCTGGCGCCGGCAGAAGGAGCTGGAGGACAACGGCTACATCACGCGCTACGCCGCGCTGGTGGACCGTCGCAAGGTGGGGCTGATGGTGTGCTGTCTGGCCCATGTGACCCTGAACCGGCACTCGGCCGGCGTGGTGGAAGCGTTTGAAGGGGCGATGCAGGCGCGCGCCGAAGTGGTGGAATGCTACGAGACGACAGGCAGCTCGGACTACACGATCAAGGTCATCGTGCCGGACATGGAGGCTTACCAGAACTTCCTGCACGAAGTGATGTTCAAGCTGCAGGGTGTGGCGCAAATCAATACGAACGTGGCGCTGCGCGAGGTCAAGTACCAGACGGCGCTGCCATTGTGACGTGGTAAAGGCGCCCGCTGGCGCCTCCCTTTGCGCTTACGCTGCTCAGCTGCCCTGCCGCCGCCGCAACGCGACGCCAATTAAGCCCATGCCGGCCAGGACCATGCCGTAGGTGGCCGGTTCCGGCACGGCGGACACCGTTACCGTATAGCGTCCGTCGCCCTGGTATTCGGACAGGTTGTACGTGCCGGGTACGAAAGCGGGCGCCGCCTCGGAGCCGCTGTAGAGCTGGGGACCGTCGGCGATCAGCAGGAACTGGCCGCCGTAATAATCCTCGATGCTCAAGCCTCCGCCAAGCGAACCATTGAAGAACGCCACGTCGGCCAGTTCGCTGACGGCATTGTCGTAAGTTCCCGCCACGTCGCCGTAGATGAAGCCCACGCCCGGGAAGACGACGCCGGGAACCGTCGATGAATCGAGCTGCCAGGTGGCGGCATAGTCGCCGCTGACGGTGAACTGGTACAAGGCGGCATTGGCGGCGCCCGTGCACAAGAGTGCGGCCGCGACAGCGGCAGTGCTGATGAGTCGTTTCAGTGTCATCGGAAGTCCAGGTAAGGGATGGTTGTCTTGAACCCAGCGCCGCATGGCTCGCGCGGCGTTGTCAACACTATCACGGAATCGCGAGGTATTGTCCAGATTACAAGCGGCCCGGCCGCTGCCCCGCCAGTCACTTGGCAATTTGATGGCAATCCGGTGTTAGACACCTATATCGTTCGACCTTGGACTTCGTTCAGACGTTATCCCAGATCAGGCGTACTATCCACGTCACCATCCCGCCCAGCAATGCCAAGCCGACCAGTATTTTGATGAGGCCCGCCAATCGAGCCAGCACATAGGCTGTTGAGACGGCGCCAGTAGCAACCCATGTAAATCGCGCCCATTTTGGCCATTCCATCAACCCAAAGTGCTTCAACAGTGCATAACTGATCAGGCCGCCTCCGACAAAGCCGACGACCGCCAAGATGCAGCCCGCGACCTCATTCGAATCCTTACGTTTGGCCGCCTCCATCTCTTCTTTGCTGTCGAAGTGCTCGACGTGCTCATCGTCTTTAACCCAACTATATCGTGGCATCAACAATCTCTTTCATCTGACAAATCGTACTGGTCTGCAATTTGGGGCGATACACCTGGCGGCCGGCAGGGGTAGCCGCTTCGCTTGGGACAAGTGCACGGAGCGTCGGCAGTACGCAGCAATCGGCAGGTACCTGACACCGAATTCACGGAGCAAGCAAGGCTGGCTGACAGGACTACCCGGAGCGCTTCTCGACTGTAATCTTGGCCAATAATGCTGGCGGAACAGGCTGGCCATTCGAACTGAGCTGACGGACTGTTTCATGCAACAAGATCATCTGCGTGATCTTGACTGCAGCCCAGGCGACGACGCCGACGATTGGTACGAGCAAAGCAATGATGGGGACGACTTGCGGTGAAATACTGGTGAGCAAACTCATCTTTTAGGATTTCTCAGTGTGATCGGACTGACTTCTTCGGCGACAGCAGGACAACAGACGGCGAGCCAATAGCCGCCAACAATAGCAAATATTCCATAAAAAGAAACTCACACATTGTCACCCCGACGGCAAACCTGCGCGCCCGTCGACGGCCGACGGTCAAGCTGAGCACACGAGTTGCTACCCTCGGGACCGGCGACCGGTTTCGTCAGGCGTTCTCGGGTATCCCCCGAATGCCGGCGCGGCGCGCTGTCAAGGCACTGGCGTGAGCAGCGCCCGCCCTAAAAAATGCGCCAGCAGGTTGTCGACGACGAGCTGGCCCATCGCGTGGCGGGTTTCCACCGTCAGGCTGCCCACGTGCGGAGTCAGCACGACGTTCGGCAGCGCCGCCAGCGCCGGCGGCACATCCGGTTCGCTGGCGAAGACGTCCAGGCCGGCCGCGCCCAGGCTGCCGTCGGCCAGGGCCGCCACGAGGGCCGGCTCGTCGACGATGGAGCCACGCGCGATGTTGATCAGGGTGCCTTGCGGGCCCAGTGCCGCCAGCACGGCCGCGTCGACCAGGCCGCGCGTGGCGGGCCCGCCCGGCGCGCAGACGACCAGGTAGTCGCTTTCACGCGCCAGGTCCGCCAGCGACGCGCTGCGCGGCACGCCGGTACCGGCGACCACGTTCGGCTGCCAGTAGCGCAGTTCCAGGCCGAAGCCGGCCAGGCGCGCGGCCACGGCCCTGCCGATGCGGCCGAAGCCGTAGATGCCGGCCGTCTTGCCGCGCAGGGTGCGGGCTGGTTGCAAGGGCACGCGCTCGGCCCACTGGCCGCCCCGCACGTAATGGTCCAACGCGGGAATGCGGCGCGCGGCCGCCAGCAGCAGGGCCACGGCCAGGTCGGCCACGTCGTCCGTCAGCACGCCGGGCGTGTTGGTGACGGCAATGCCGCGCGGGCGCGTCGCGGCAAAGTCCACCGCGTCCACGCCGATGCCGTTGACGGCGACGATCTCCAGCGCCGGCAGGCGGGCCGCCAGCGCCGCGTCGATGCCGATTGTGCCAGTCGTCGCCAGGCCGCGCACGCCGGCGCCGACCCGGTCGATGAAGGCATCGTGCTGGTCGGCGAGCACCTGCCACAGGTGGTGGCAGGTGAAGTGTTCGTCGAGCTGCGCCATCACGGCGGGCGACGGACTGGGGGCCATGACGAGGATTTCCGGCTGCATGCGGTGGTTCCTGGAAGTTGCGGAAGCTTTATTGTAGAAGCATTCCGGTGCTACCATCGGTCGCCATGACCATCTCGCCCTTCGCCACCGCCGCCACCGCCGCACCCCTCGCCGCCTGCCAGGTGCTGCGCTGGCAGCCCGATGCCGCATTGCCCGGGCTGGCGGTCCACCTGGTCGAATTTACTGCCGCCGGCTTCACGCCCGCCAGCTTCGCCGCCGCGGGCCTGGCGCTGCCGGCCCATATCGAGCGCAGCGTGCCGAAACGCCAGGCCGAATATTTTCATGGCCGGTTGGCGGCGCGACAGGCGCTCGCGGCGGCAGGGCTGGCCGTCACGGAAATCGGTAGCGGCGCGCAACGCGAACCCCTGTGGCCCGCCGGGGCAGTGGGCAGCATCAGCCACAACAGCCGCCGCGCCGCCGCTGTCGCCCTGCCGGCGCCTTCCTGCCACGGCATCGGCATCGACCTGGAATCGCCCGCATCGATCGAGCAGCAGGACAGCCTGGCCACCCTGGCCGTCGATGCGGCCGAACTGGCGCTGCTGGCCGCTAACGAGCACCTGCTGCCGCGCGGCGTCCTGCTGGCCCTCGTGTTCTCGGCCAAGGAGAGCTTCTACAAGGCCGTGTTCAACGCCGTCGGCCAGGTCTTCGACTTCGATGCGATCCGGCTGGTTCGCGTGGCGCCGGACCACCTCGACTTCGACGTCGCCCAGGCGCTGTGCATGCAGTGGCAGCCGGGCATGCCGGCACGGGTGCACTACCGCGTGCTGCCCGACGGCGACCTGCTGACCGCCTTCATCTGGTAAGACCCAGCACCAGCGACTGGTGCGTGCCGAAACCGGCCATCGCGCCGGCGGCCGATGCCAGGGTGGCGTTGTGCATCATCGCGGCCATGTCGCCGGCGGCGAACACCCCCGGTACCGTGGTCTGCCCCATGGCATCGACCCGCACCAGCGGCCCCGTGAAGCCGTCATCCATCGCGCAGCCCAGCTGGCGCGCCAGCGGGCCCGGATCGGTGCGGGGCGCAACGAACAGGCCACCCAGGCGCACCACCCTGCCGTCTTCCAGCCGCACCCCGATCAGTCCGGGCGCCTCGCCCAGCAGCGCCACCACGGGAACCCTTTCGATGACGACCCCGCGCGCGGCCAGCAGCGCCGCCTGTTCCGCGTCCGGTTCGTACCGGCCCTGCGTGAAGAAGGTAGTCGGCCCCCAATCCGGCAGCAGCGCCGCCTGGTGTGCCGATTTCGCGTGACCGGCCAGGACGCCGACGGGCGCGCCACCCAGTTCGTAGCCGTGGCAGTAGGGGCAATGCAGCACGGTGCGGCCCCAGCGCTCGACAAGGCCCGGCAGCACGGGCAGCTCGTCGCGCACACCCGTGGCGAGGATCAGGCGCCCGGAGCGGTGCGTGGCGCCATCGGCGCAGGTGACGGCGAAGCCGCCATCGACCGCTTCGGCCGCCACCGCCTCGGCATCGACGAAACGCACCGACGGATAGGCCGCCAGCTGTCCACGGGCGGCGGCGCGTATCACGTGGGGCGCGACGCCGTCCTGGCCGAGAAAGCCATGGGCCGCCTCGGCGAACCGGTTGCGGGGCAGGCCCGCGTCGATCAATGTGACGTGCCGGCGCGCCCGCGCCAGCTGCATGGCGGCCGACAGGCCGGCGAAACTTCCTCCAACGACGATTGCATCCATGGCACCTCCTGGTTATGTATCTTCGATTGTTCCATGAATCGGTCATTCACGCAACTACCAACGTTACAGGAGCGCGGTTATACTCTGTCCATGAGACACGACAGCCGACTTTCGCGCATGCTCCATGTGCTGATCCACATGGACGCCCACGCCGGGCGCGCCACTTCCGACACGATCGCCCAGATGCTGTCGACCAATCCCGTCGTCGTGCGCCGCACGATGGCGGGCCTGCGCGACGAAGGGTATGTGCAATCCGAGAAAGGCCATGGCGGCGGCTGGGTGCTGGCCCGGCCGCTGGCGGCCATCACGCTGCTCGACATCCACCGGGCGCTGGGCAGCCCGTCCGTGTTCGCCATCGGTGCCAGCAACGACCACGCCGAGTGCCTGGTCGAACAGGCCGTCAATGCGGAACTGGGCGAAGCCCTGCGCGAGGCCGAGGCGCTGCTGCTGGCCCGCTTCGGCCGCGTCACGCTGGCCGACCTGGCCCGAAGCGTGAACGCCAGGCCGGGCGGCGGGGCCTGACGCAATGGACACGCTGACCTATCTCGACGCCTTCATCCTCAGCGCGGAAAGCGGCAGCTTCTCGGCCGCGGCGCGGCGCCTGGGACTGACACCGGCTGCCGTCAGCAAGAACGTGGCCCGGCTGGAGGCGGCCGTCGGCACGCGGCTGTTCCAGCGCAGCACGCGCAGCGTGACGTTGACGGAAGCGGGGGAGCAATTCCTGGCCCGCGTGACGGGGCCGGTGGGCCAGCTGCAGGATGCCATCGCGGGCCTGGCCCAGGATGCCGGCGCGCCGGCCGGGCGCCTGAAGGTCAGCTGCGCACTGGGGTTCGGGCGCACCTACCTGGTTCCCCTGCTGGGGCAATTCCTGGAACGGCATCCGGCCGTGCTGCCTGACTGGCAGTTCGACAACCGCCAGGTCGACCTGGTGGGCGACGGCTTCGACGCGGCCATCGGCGGCGGCATCGAACTGACGCCCGGCGTCGTGGCGCGGGAACTGGCGCGGGTGCGCATTGTCGCCACGGCCTCGCCGGCCTTCCTGGCACGCCATGGGGAACCCCGCCATCCGGCCGACCTGGCCGCCCTGCCCGGCATCGCGCGCCGCTCGGCGGGCTCGGGGCGCCTGCGCAACTGGACCCTGCGCAACGGCGCCGGCGACGAGGCCGTGGCGGAATGCCGCAGCGTCGCCGTGTTCGACGATCCTGAAGCGATGGCCCACGCGGCCGCGCTGGGACTGGGCATCGCGCTGCTGCCCACGCCGCACGCCGTGCCGCTGCTGGAATCGGGCGCGCTGGTGCATATCCTGCCTGCCTGGGATGCCGATGCGGGGCCCATGTCGATCTACTATTCGAGCAAACGCCTGCTGCCGGCCAAGACCCGCGCCTTCGTCGACTTCATCGTCGCAAGCTTTCGCGACACGGCGCTGGCGGCGCGCCTGCGCGGGCCGGCACGGGGCTGATCAGTCGGGCGGCGGCACCAGGGTGCGCTGGCCCTGCTCGCGCAGCACGGCGGCCGCGTCGTCGTACAGGAAGGGCAGGAAGGCGAAGCGCTGGCCCCGCGTGACAGGGGTGGCCTCGTGCAGCAACGAGCAGGAAAAGATGACGGCGCCGCCGGTCGGCGCACGGTAGGTACGCTGGCCGAATTCGGGGAAGCGCAGTTCGCCGCCGTCGTACTCGTGCGCGTTCAAGTTGATGGTGCATGCGAACTTGCGGTGCACCGTGGCGGGCGTGGTGTTGTCGCGGTGCGGGCGGAAAAAGCCCCCTCCTCCCGCGCTGCCATCGTCGTAACAGGCCACGACATAGCGCTCCATCCGTGTTACCTGGAACTGGAAGGCCTTGTGGATCTCCGGCACGAGCCGGCGCAGCAGCCGGGCGCGCACGGCAGCGCGCAAGGTTTCCAGTTCCGGCTGATGATCGAAAGCGAAGTCCTGGCGGCGCTTGAAGCCGTGTTCCACCATGCCCACCGTCTGGCCATTCACCTCGCGCATGAAGCCGGAATCGGTGCCGCCGTGGTGGCCGTACAGGTCGATCAGGCGGCGGCAGAAATCGTCCTCGAACACGCGCGGCAGCACCAGCACGGGCGCCGCCAGCGGCACGCCGGCATGGGCGTCGAGCGCCGGCAGGCGCGCCAGGAAGCGTTCCAGCGCCGCGTTGTGCCCGTCGTTGACGGGGATGGCGGCCAGCACGCGCAGCATCGGGTCGATCACCAGGGTGAACGGCGTGTATTCCAGCTGCCCGCCGGCCGTGGCACGCAAGGCGCCATAGCGGCGGCTGACGGCATGGTCGAAATCCCAGAAGTAGCGGATGCCAGGCAGCAGCTGGCTGACCCGCCCCGCGCTTTCGTCGAGAGGGTCGATGGACACGCCGAACCAGCACAGCCGCGCATCGTCGAACAGGGCACGGCGCGCCGCGACGTGGGCATTGATGGCACGCCCTGCCTCGCGGCCCGCGCTGCCGAAGAAACTGAGGACGATGTAGCGGCCGGCGGCCGTGTTGAAGTGGAAGCGCTCGCTGTTGCTGGAGCGGACCGCGAAGTCCGGCACGGGATCGCCGGGTAACCAGGTTGGGGAAGTCATACGCGCCTCGTCAGGGAAGGCGCATTATCGCAGCCGCCGCCATTGCCGGCTACCCTCCCCCATGCACGGGTCAGGCGGCCAGCTTGAAGACGGCCACCGCCTCGTCGAGTTCGCGGGCCTGCGCCTTCAGCGATTCGGCGGCGGCGGCGGCCTGTTCCACCAGGGCGGCGTTCTGCTGCGTCACGCTGTCGATATGGGCGATCGCCGTGCCGATCTGCTCGATGCCTTCCTGCTGCTCGGTGCTGGCCAGCGAAATTTCCGTGACGACGGCCGTGACCTGCTCGACGCTGCTCAAAACGTCGCGCATGGTGGCGCCGGCGCGGTCCACCAGGGCACGCCCGCTGCCCACTTCCTGCACGGAAGCGGTGATCAGTTCGCGGATTTCCTTGGCGGCCGACGAGGAGCGTTGCGCCAGGTTGCGCACCTCGGTGGCGACGACGGCGAAGCCCCGTCCCTGTTCGCCCGCACGAGCCGCTTCGACGGCCGCGTTCAAGGCCAGGATATTGGTCTGGAAGGCAATGCCGTCGATGACGCCGATGATTTCGGCGATCTTGCCCGAGCTGGCGCCGATGGCACCCATCGACGCCACCACTTCGGCCACCGTCTTGCTGCCCAGGCTGGACACGCTGGAGGCCTGGCCGGCCAGGCGCGCCGCCTCGGTGGCGTTGTCGCTGTTCTGGCGTACGGTGCTGGTCAGTTCCGTCATCGACGCCGCCGTCTCTTCCAGCGAGCCGGCCATGTCCTCGGTGCGGGACGACAGGTCGGCGTTACCGGTGGCGATTTCGGCCGAGGCCAGCGCGATGGCCTGGGTGCCGCCGCGCACGCGGGTGACGATATTGGCCAGGTTGCCGCTCATCGTGCCGAGCGCGCGCAGCAGGTCGCCGATCTCGTCCTGGCGGTTCGAATTGACTTCGGCGCGCAGGTCGCCGTCGGCCACGTCGCGGGCGATGACGAGGGCGCGGGCCAGCGGCACGGTGATGCCGCGCACCAGCAGGATGACGATGACGCTGCCGATGGCGACGGCGGCTACCAGCAGCACCAGCAGCAGCACGACGGAGCGCTGGTAGACGCTGTCGTTCTGCGCTTCGACCGCGTGCATGCGTGCTTTCGCCTCCTTCTCGATGTACAGCACGATCTTGTCGATCTGCTCGGTCGGCGCGCGGTCCATGCCCTTGACGAGCGCATCGACGGTCTTCGCGCTGGCCGGGTCGCCCACGACATATTCCTTCAGCGCCGCCAGGTAGCGCTCCTGCAGCGCGTTGCGCGAGGCGATCGCCTCGTCGACGGCGCCCGATTCGAGCTGCAGCTGGATCATCAAGTCTTTCAATGCCTGCAACTGCTTCGTCGTCGTGTCGCCGGCCTTGACGAAGGCTTCGCGGTACTTCGTCATGGCCGCGTCGTCGTGGCTGCGCAACAGGATGTTCTTCCACTCCTGCACCTGGATCTTGAAATCGACCTGGGCCATCCGGGCCGTGTCGACGGCAGCCAGCAGGCGGCCGGCCTCGACGAAGCCGGCGGCATTGCGCTGATTCATGTCACGCAGCGCGGACCAGCCCGTGAGGCCGACGAGCAGCACGGTCACGAGGAAAAATGCGCCCAGCAGGGACAGGCGGACGCCGATTTTGAGGTTAGCGAGCTTCATAGGAGTTTCGGTCTTGAAAGTGAGCACGCAGCGAGCAGGAGGTCGCCGCAGGTCGGACGGGGATGGGGTCCGGAAGAGTTCGGGGCAACCCCCGGACTGTCCGGATGTTGCCGTTCGGAATCAATGTTACCATGCGCGCCGACGCACGTCACGCCTGGCGCAAGCTCCGGCCGCAGGCGTGGCGCATTTGCGCAACGGGCCGTTGTACACTGATGTTTTTTGGGTAAGGAAGCAATGTCGATTTTCTCAAAAGCCGCGCTCAAGCATGAAGCGGACCTGGCCGCCGCCAAGATGGCGGCCCAGGAACAGGCCGCGCGCCAGGCCCGGCTGGATTTCCGGGAGCAGTACCGGCAAACGCTGGAGAACGTCGTGCGTCCCCAGTTCGCCGCCGTGCGCAAGCAGATGTACGAGCACGACTACGACGGCAAGGTGGAGGAAGGCAACGACGGCTGGAACGACTTCATCCGCCTGATCTTCGTGCCTGAGAAGAACCGCCTGGCCGCTCACGCGGGCCGGGATGCCTGCATGCTGACCTTTGCCGCCATCGAGAACAGCTGCCTGCTCGAGTGGACCAGCGCCTTCGACCAGCGCGCCCGCGACGGCAGCGGCAAGGCCGGCGGGACCATCGCCTGCACCGACCTGACGCCCCAGTGGCTGGAAGCGACCCTGGGCGAATTCTTCGACAAATCGTTCGGGGCGCGGGTGCGCAAGCAGGGCAACTGAACCGGCTCAGGCCGCTTCGGCCGTGGCACGCGCCCGCGCCAGCAGTTCGGCAGCCGGCATCGGCCGCCCCAGCAGGAAGCCCTGGGCGTAATCGCAGCCGGCCGCGCGCAGCCATTCGAGCTGCTCGGGACGTTCGACGCCTTCGGCGATGACGGACAGGCCGAAGCCGCGCGACAGCGCGATGACGGCGGTGGCGATGGTGTGGCCGGCCACCGGCAAGGATTGCACGAACTTGCGGTCCACCTTCAGCTGGTTGATGGGGAAGGACTGCAGGTAGGCCAGCGACGAATAGCCGGTGCCGAAATCGTCGATCGACAGGCGCACGCCTTCGGCACGCACGGCATGCATGAAGGCCACGGCGGCATCGACATCGTCCATCAAGAGGCTTTCCGTCAGCTCCAGTTCCAGCCGTTCCGGCGCCAGGCCGCTCGCGTGCAGGGCCGAGCGCACGTCGTCGAGGAAACCCTTTTCCTTCAGCTGGCGGGCCGACACGTTCACCGCCACCGTCAACGGCGGCGCGCCGGCCCGGTCCCAGGCCGCCACATCGGCGCAGGCCCGGTGCAAGACCCAGCGGCCAAGCTCCACGATCAGGCCCGACTCCTCGGCGACGGGAATGAACTCCACCGGCGGGATCATGCCTCGCTGGGGATGGGGCCAGCGCAGCAGCGCCTCCACGCCCACCATCGCCCCCGTGCGGCAATCGAACTGGGGCTGGTAGTAAGGTACCAGCGCGGCCGCCTCGATGGCCTTGCGCAGCTCCGCTTCCATCTGGGCGCGGCGCTGCATCGCCAGGGTCATCTCCGGCACGAACACGGCCAGCCGGTTGCGCCCGGCGCTCTTGGCGCGGTACAGGGCCGTGTCGGCACTGCTCAGCAGCTCGGTCATGCCGGTGGCGTCGCGCGGATACAGGCACAGGCCGACGCTGGCCGTGGCGAACACCTCGCCCGTCTCCAGCAGGAACGGGTCGCGCAGCGCGGCGACGATGGCGTGGCCGATGGCCTGCGCCGCCGTTTCGTCGGCCACGGGCGCAATAACGGCGAATTCGTCGCCGCCGATGCGGCCCACCACGGCGCCGGCGCCGATGGCCGCGCCCAGCGCCGTGGCCACGTGCTGCAACAGCACGTCGCCGGCCGCGTGTCCGGCCGTGTCGTTGATCACCTTGAAGTTGTCCAGGTCGACCAGCAGCACGGCCACCTGCCCGCCCTGCCCGGCCTGGATAGCCATGGCCCGTTCCAGGCTGGCATATGTGGCACGCCGGTTGTTCAGGCCCGTCACGGGATCGGTATTGGCCAGGTAGTGCAGCTCCCGTTCGGCCGCAGCCACGCGGGCGCGCGTGCGGTGCATCGCGACCGACACAACCAGCAGCCCGCCCAGCGAGGCCAGCGCCAGCAAGCCGGCGTAGCGCAACAGGCCCGTCAGGATACGGTCCGTCCCCGTCACCAGGACGAGGCGACCCAGCACCTGGCCACGGTACGCCACCTGCTGCGTCACGGCCAGTTCGCCGAAGGCCGGCACGGCCGCTGCCACGTCGGCGCGGGGTGAGCCGAAGGTGGCGAAGCGCCGTCCGTCGCGGCTATACAGCAGGACGCTGCGCAACTGCTCGGCGTTGCGCAGCGACGCCAGCATCTCGCCGGCCGCTTCCTGGTCGCCGAACATCAGCGGCGCGGCCACGTTCTCGGCCACAATGGCGGCCTGCATGCGCGTCTCGTCGGCCAGCGCGCCCCGCAGCGACACCCACTCGTAACCGAGCAGGATTGCGCCGGCGAACACCAGCGCCGACAGCGCGGCGGCCAGCTGGCCGACGCCGAGCGTGCGGGCGATCTGGTGGCCGGGCTGGCCATGAAGGGCCGATGGCGAGGCCGGCATCACAGCACGTTCCTTGCCAGTTGCAGCAGGCGCGAACTGAATTTCAGGCCGGCCCGCGCCGCCTCGCGCGTATCGATATCGAAGCGCAGGTGGGCGTCTTCCTCGACCAGGGTGACGGTGCCCTGCCACCGGTTCGGGCGGGCGCCGTCGACGACGAACAGGGTGCCCGGCACTGCGGGCGGCGCCACGTTCGGCGCGACGGCGGCACTGTAGACGACGATATCGCAGTCGCGCCCCTGACCGCCGTCGATGACGTTCCAGGCCCGGCCGGCGGCGCTCTTGCCTTCCAGTTCGCGCAGGCCCGCCCACAAGCTGTGCGCCGGGCTGGCGCAGACGGCCAGCGGCCGCGCGGCTGCGGCTTGCGGCCATGTCGTGAACTGGGCGATATTGAAGATATAGGCGGCCTTGAGCCGGCTGTCCTCGTTCTGCGCCTGGCAGGCAAACGCGCAGCACAGCGCCGCCGTCGCCCACAGATGGCGCGGCGCGAGATGCCGGGCGTGGCCGCAAGCTGTCATCGCGAGAAGTCGTAGTCCAGCTTGAGCGAGACGGTGCGGCCCTGCCGCGCCAGCGCTTCCTGCACGAAGGCGGGGCCGGCCGGATCGGCATAGGTCCTGTCCGTGACGTTGTAGATGCTGGCAGACCAGCCGAAGGCGCGCCGCCCGGGGGTCGACGACAAGGTCAGGCTGACCACGCAAAAGCCGCCCGTCATCGCGTGTTCGGTGCGCCGTTTCGAGCTGCACTGCACTTCATTGCCCAGCCGGGCGAACGGCAGCGGCAGGGTGGCGGCCAGCTTGGCCAGGTGCCGGGGCGAGCTGGCCAGCCATTCGCCGGCGCCGTCGCGCGCCAGCTGCCACGAGTAACTCGACCGCAGGCGCGCGCCCGAACGGAACAGGCGTTCGCCGGCCAGCTCGACGCCGTGGGCCGTGGCCTTGTCCGTGTTCTGGAACTGCAGCATGCCGTTGTCATCGATCAGCCGCTGCGTGATCAGGTCGCTCATGCGGTTGTGGAACAGCGACGCCGTCAGCTTGCCGTAGGCATCGTGCATGCGCTCCCATACCAGCTCCCCAGTGCGGATGACTTCGGCCCGCAGTGCCGGATTGGCCAGCATGCCGCCTTCGTTCGGGTAGTGGTAATACAGCTCGTAGGCATTCGGCGCGCGGTAGGCGGTGCCGTAGATCAGCTTGAGCGTATCGCGCCGGCCCGGGTGGGCGATCAGCGCGGCCCTGGGGCTGAAGCGGCCGCCGATGGTGCTGTCGCGGCCGTAGCGTAGTCCCGCGTTGAGCATCAGGCCAGGACGCAGCTGGATCTCGTCGTCGATATAGGCGCCCCAGCGGCTGTCGGCACGGCGCTCGTCCACCAGTTGCTCGTACGGGTCTTCGTCGAAGCTGAACTGGTCGCGCCGGGCATTGCGCTGCACTTCCACGCCGGCTGCCAGCTTGTGGCCGGCAAAAGCCGTCACGGTGGCATGCACGCTGGCGCCATACCACGCGGCGTGGTCGCCGTCGACATTGCGGCGCGGCGCGCCGGCGTCATCCGGGTAAATGCCGATGCCCAGGTAATCGGCACGGCCCCAGAACAGGTTCGACGCCAGCTGCACGCCGTTTCCGAGTGCACGTGTGTAGGACAGGTTGGCCGTGGCCAGGGTGTCACGCGTGGCGTTGGGCTGGTTGAAGACGGCGCCGAACGAACCGGTCGGAATGTCCTTGATACGGTCGACATAGGCGGCCGAGAACACCAGGCCGCGGCCGGCGATGCGGGCGAAGAAGCTGCGCGCGCGGTCGCCGTCGAGGCCCCGCGCGACGCCGCCGCCCTGCTCGGGCGTATCGAATTCGGGGTAGTACAAATCCTCCCCCCGCTGGCGCAGGCGGCTGGCCGACAGCACGATATCGTCGCCGTTCTGGGCGTGCCAGCCATACGTGACGCGGCCCCGGCGCTCGCCCAGGCTGCCCGCCGTGGCGCTGGCCTGCAGGCCTTTCATCGCGCTGCCGGACTTGGTGATGACGTTGATGACACCGAACACGGCGTTCGAGCCGTACACGGCGGCACCGGGGCCCGGCACATATTCGATGCGGGCCACCAGGTCCATGTCGAGCAGGCCGTCGCTGCCCACGACGGCCTGGTCATACACGGCGTCGTTGACGCGCACGCCGTCCACCAGCAGCAGGAAGCGGCCGTTGTAGTCGCCCGGACGCAGGAAGCCGCGCGCGCCCAGGTAGGAATAATTGCGGTCCTGCGTCACATACAGGCCCGGCACGGAAGCCAGCGCATCGGCCAGCGTGCGCCAGCCGTGCTCGCGGATATCCTGCGCCGTCAGTACCACCACGGCCGACGGCGCATCGCTGGCCGACTGCTCGAAGCGCGAGGCCGACGTCACCATCGGCACCTGCATCAGCTGTTCCAGCGGCATGGCGGCCAGGTCGTCCGCCTGCGCGCGGGCGCAGCCGGCGGCGCACAGCGACAGCATGGTCAGGGCGATACGGGAAAGGCCGTCGGGCATGGGGAAGGTTTCCGAAGAGGGTTGGGCGGCCGGTGGAGCGCTTTTTCCGGCACAGCAAGGGCCGAGTATAACAATTCCTTAAGGCAACTAATAGTGTTATTGCGCCACAGCAAAGCAAATCGCACCATCCTGATGCAGCTTTCCGACAAGCGGGCACGGCCGCCGTTGTCTTATCAAAAAGCCTTTCGAACAAGCTTGCCGACAGCGCAATGCAGGGAGCCTGCCGGCGCCTTACCCGAATTCCGACGAAGGATAGTCGAAATGCTTCGTTCTCCCCCGGTGGCCTTGGCTATATTGACAACGCGGTCCTGCCGGTCCGCCGCGCCCCGGCTGAATTCTCCTGCCGCGCGGGGGCGCACACCCTTCGCCCCGAATCATGAACAGCGCTATCCTTACTTCGTCCACGCCCCGCACGCAGTTCCTTCACCATCAATTCCGCCACAGTTACGGCTGGCTGACGGCCGGCATGCACCGGCTGGTCGGCTCGCGCCACGACGCCGATGACCCGGCCGCCTCCGCCTTCACGGAACTGGCGGCGCTGGACGACGTCAGCGCCGTGCGCCAGCCGCGCGCCCTGTTGACCACCATCGCCGGCCGGCGCGGCCGTCGACTACGCGCTGGGCATCACGTACCTGGGCCAGCACATGGAAACGGTGGCACACACGCGCTACGCCAATTCCGTTCTGCCCGCCCTGTTCCTCGACAGCGCCGCCTTCAAGGGCCTGGACATCATCCGCCTGGGCACCCTGCGCGACCACATGATCTCGCCGTTCGCGCAAGGCACCTGGCACGTCACGGACCGCATCGACGTGACGGCCGGCGTGCGCGCCAACGTCCAGGAAAAGAGCGGCCAGTTCATCCGCTACAACCGGGTGCCGTTCAACTCCGGCTACCTGACGGAGAACCACACGCTGCCCTCCGGCACCCTGACGGCGACGTGGCGTCCCGCGGCCGACTGGAGCGTCTACGCCGCCGCCTCGTATGGCGAGAAATCCGGCGGCCTGAATATCTCGGCCGGTGCCGCCAGGCAGGCCCGCCTCGATTCCCTGTTCATCAAGCCGGAGCGGGCCCGCAGCGGCGAGATCGGCGTGAAGGCGGCGCTGGCCGACGACAAGGCCAAGCTGAAGGCCGACGTGTTCCTGACGGAGATCGCCGACTTCAGACCCAGGGCTACAACATCGAGGACCAGCAGACCTACCTGATGAACGCCGGCTCGTTCCGCTCGCGCGGCGCGGAAGCGAGCGTGGCCCTGGCGCCCACGCGCGACTGGTCCGTCGACGTGGCGGCCGTCTACAACGACGCCTGGTACACGGACTACGACGGCGCCCGCTGCCCACCCGACGTGACCCTGGCGCCCAAGCCGCCGGCGTCGTGCAATCTCTCAGGCGAACGATTATTTAACGCCCCGCGCCTGACTTACAATGCCAGCGCACGCTACAGCTGGAACGGTGCCGGCGGCCTGCGCTCTTTTGTCGGCGCGCGCTACGCCTATCGCAGCTGGATGTACGGCACGGTCGACAACGCCGAATTCACGCGGGTGCCCGGGTATGGCCTGGCGTCCTTCTCGGCCGGCACGGAAGGCACGTCCCAGGGCGGCGCATGGACTGCGTCGATCTGGCTGAACAACGCCTTCGACAAGACTTACTGGCGCCGGCTGGTCAACGGCGACTACGGCTCGGTGGGCGGCTGGCGCGGCGAGCCGCGCACGCTGGGCGTCACCCTGGCCTACCAATACTGAGAAGGATTGCAGCGATGGAGACGAACTTGCGACGACGCAGCGTGCTGAAGTTGGCCGCCTCGCTGGCCGCCTCGCCGACCCTGGCGGCGCCTCGCCCGGCGCAAACCGCCGGCACCGCCGCGCCCGTGGCCGACACGCCGCTGGGCTGGC